>NZ_JBEZFX010000004.1:0-100560 GCF_040649675.1 Micromonospora parva
GCCGACCGGGTTCGCGCGCTGGCACCCGACGTCGACCTGCCGGCGGTGGAGGCGGTGCTCGACTCCTGTGCCGGATCCGGCACGGCCCCGACGCCGTCAGTACGTCAGGCAGACACACTCGTTCATCAACGCCCGCACGTTGCGCACGTACGACGGGTTGGGGATGGCCAGTGGCTTGCCCTCCTGCGCCACCGCACCGTGCCCGAAGTTGTAGGCGGCGATGACCGCGTTGAGCAGGCAGGAGTTCAGCTCGCTGGTGCACAGCGCCGGGTCGAGGCGGAAGTCGGACTCGAAGTACATGTCGCCGATGTACTTCGTCGCCCAGGCCAGATAGGTGGCGCCGAGGTAGGCGTTGTCCCGGTAGGCGTCGATCTTGTAGCTCTTCTCGAACCGCTGGTTCATCCAGCTCGCGGTGTCCGGCATCACCTGCATCAGCCCGACCCCACCGTCGCAGGCGTAGATGTTGGACTGCCAGCCGCTCTCCTGCCACGCGGTGGCCTTGAGCAGGGTGAGCGGGACCTTGATGTCCGGCGCCGAGACCGGCCAGTAGGTGCGGTTGGCCGCGTCGGTCAGCGCCGCCTTCACCTCGGACCGCGACGCCTGGGTGCCCTTGTAGGTCGGCTTGCAGGACGTCGGTGCCGGCTTCGGTGGCGCCGGCGGCACCTCGGTCTCGGTGGGCGGCTTCGCCACCGGACGCGGCTTCGGCGCCGTACGGGTCGGCTTCTTCGACGGCTTCGGGGTCGGGGTAGGGCTGCGACTCGGCGCGGCGCCCATCGACTCCACCGCGCTCACCGACGGGCTCGGCTCCGCGCTGACCTCGTCGGACGGGGCGTCGGTCGGCTCGTCGCTGACGGCGACCGGCGCGGCAAGGGACTCGGGGCTCTGCTCGTTGCCGGCACAGCCCACCAACGCGCTCAGCAACAGCCCGGCGAGCGCCGCGCCGACCAGCCGATGTGTCTGTCGAACCATCCCGTTGCCTCCCCCGGTGTGACCGTCGCCGCACCCTAACAAGGCTCGACCGGGCGGCGGTGCCCCTGCGACGGCGACCGGGGCTGGTCAACCGGCGGCGGTCGCTCCCCCACCGCCCGGTCCCGGGTCGCCCAGGCGACCACGAACACCACGGTCCAGAGCACCCCGAGCAGCACCGCCGCCGCGGCCCCGCTCGCCGTGTCCAGGCCGAGGTAGAGCCGCGCGCCGCCGATCCCCAGCACCCCGGCCGCAGCGGCCGTCCAGGCGGCCACGGCCACCGGCCACCGGGCGCTGCGCGACACCAGCCAGGCCAGGGTGCAGAAGCTCGCCGCGACCACGGCGCTCTGGGTCGACAGCGGAGCCACCTCCCCGCCGCCCGGGGCGCCCCCGTCCGGGCCGGTCAGCTCGGCCACCACGGCCAGCACCACCAGCGGCACGAACGCGCCGACAGTGCCGACCACGCTGAGCAGATCCGCCCGCCAGGGCCGGTTGCGCCACGCCAGTCCCGCCGCCACCAGCGCCACCAAGAGGATCAGCACCGACCCGCGCACCACCGACACCACGATCAGCGTGGCCTCGGCGGCGTCCGGGGTACGTCGGGCGGCGAACCACCCGGCGATGGCGCCATCCAGTGCGGCAAGCCCGGAGTTGCGGACCGCCACCGCGAGCAGACCGGCGATGGCGAGCCCGGCGGCGAAGAGCAGCAGCAGGCCGGCAGCCAGATTGAGCAGCAGTGTCCAGGCCGGGCCGATCCGCATCGCCACCAGGAAGAACAGCACCCCGTAGCGGGCGGTGAGCCACCGCACCGGGGGCAACCCGCCCGCCCGGGACAGCAGCGCACGCACCGGATCGGGGTTACGACCCAGCCACCGGCCGACGAGCACCACGCCCAGCAGACCGGCCAGCAGCAGGAACGCCACCCCGGTGGCCCGGCCGAGCAGCCGGGAGACCGTGTCGTACGACTCACCGGCGAGATGGCCGAGCAGCACCGAGCCACCCACCCAGGTCACCACCCCGGCCAGGTTCCACAGGACGAACCGCCGGTACGGCATGCCGGCCGCACCGGCCAGCCGAGGCACCAGGGTGCGGGCGAAAGCCACCCACCGGGCGGCGAACACCCCCCGCCCACCGAGGCGGGCGAGCATGGCGTCGGCGCGGGCCCACCGGCCGGGTCCGACCCGGTGCCCCAGTCCGGCGCGCAGTCGGGGGCCGTACCGCCGTCCGGCGCGAAAGGCCAGCCCATCGCCGAGGACCGCCGCGACGATCATCGCGAGCAACGCCGGCCCGAGCCGCAAGGTACCGTTGTAGGTGAGGAAGCCGACCAGCAGCAGGGTAGCCTCACCCGGCACGAGCAGGCCGAAGATCACCGCGGTCTCGCCCGCCACGATCAGCGCGGCGACCAGGTAGATCCACAGGGTGGGCAGACCCTGCACCCAGGTCAGCAGGTCGTGCACTCAGGCCCCCGGGACACGGGAGTCAGCATGCCAGCCGGGGGAACCACCGGCACAGCGGTTTCACCATAGATCAGGGGCACCTGGGGGTGACCCCGACGCAGCCTGCGCGAGCGCAGGCGGAAGGATAGAGGGTATGCAGCTTCGCACCGACCTCCGCAACGTCGCCATCATCGCTCACGTCGACCACGGCAAGACCACCCTGGTCGATGCCATGTTGCGGCAGGCCGGCGCGTACGGCGCACGCGGCGAGAACACCGAGCGGGTGATGGACTCCGGGGACCTGGAGCGGGAAAAGGGCATCACGATCCTGGCCAAGAACACCGGCGTGCGGTACCTGCCGGCGGACGGCTCCGATCCGGTCACCATCAACATCATCGACACCCCCGGCCACGCCGACTTCGGTGGCGAGGTGGAGCGCGGCCTGACCATGGTCGACGGTGTGGTGCTGCTCGTCGACGCCAGCGAGGGCCCGCTGCCGCAGACCCGTTTCGTGCTGCGCAAGGCCCTGCGGGCCCGGATGCCGATCATCCTCGTGATCAACAAGGTGGACCGTCCGGACGCCCGGATCAAGGAGGTCGTGGACGACACCTACGAGCTCTTCCTCGATCTGGACGCCGACGAGGAGCAGATCGACTTCCCGATCGTCTACGCGTGCGCCCGCGACGGCATCGCCTCGCTGACCCAGCCGGCCGACGGCTCGGTGCCCGACGACAGCGACTCCCTGGAGCCGCTGTTCCGCACCCTGCTGGACACCATCCCGGCTCCCGCGTACGAGGACGGCGCCCCGCTGCAGGCGCACGTCACCAACCTCGACGCGTCGCCCTTCCTCGGCCGACTGGCGCTGTGCCGGGTCCGCCAGGGCACCATCAGCAAGGGCCAGACGGTGGCCTGGTGCCGCACCGACGGCAGCACCCAGCGGGTCCGCATCTCCGAGATGCTGATGACCGAGGGCCTGGAGCGCAAGCCGGCCGAGACCGCCGGGCCGGGTGACATCATCGCCGTCGCCGGCATCCCGGAGATCATGATCGGTGAGACGCTGGCCGACGTCGAGAACCCGGTCGCGCTGCCGCTGATCACCGTCGACGAGCCGGCCATCTCGATGACCATCGGCACCAACACCTCGCCGCTGGTCGGCCGGGTCAAGGGCTCCAAGGTCACCGCCCGGATGGTCAAGGACCGCCTGGACAAGGAACTGATCGGCAACGTGTCGCTGCGGGTCCTGCCCACCGAGCGACCGGACGCCTGGGAGGTGCAGGGCCGCGGCGAGCTGGCGCTGGCCATCCTGGTCGAGCAGATGCGCCGGGAGAGCTACGAGCTGACCGTCGGCAAGCCGCAGGTGGTCACCAAGGAGATCGACGGCAAGACCTGCGAGCCGGTCGAGCGCCTGACCATCGACGCCCCGGAGGAATACCTCGGCGCGATCACCCAGCTCCTCGCCACCCGCAAGGGCCGGATGGAGCAGCTGGTCAACCACGGCACCGGCTGGATCCGGATGGAGTGGCTGGTTCCGGCGCGCGGCCTGATCGGCTTCCGCACCGAGTTCCTCACCGACACCCGGGGCACCGGCATCCTGCACCACGTCTTCGAGTCCTACGAGCCGTGGTTCGGCGAGCTGCGTACCCGCAACAACGGTTCGCTCGTCGCCGACCGGGCCGGCGCCGTCACCGCCTTCGCGATGATCAACCTGCAGGAGCGCGGCCAGCTGTTCGTCGAGCCCACCACCGAGGTGTACGAGGGCATGATCGTCGGGGAGAACTCCCGCTCCGACGACATGGACGTCAACATCACCAAGGAGAAGAAGCTCACCAACATGCGGGCGTCCACCTCCGACGAGACGGAGAAGCTGATCCCGCCGCGCAAGCTCTCCCTGGAGCAGGCCCTGGAGTTCTGCCGCGAGGACGAGTGCGTCGAGGTCACCCCGACCGCCGTGCGCATCCGCAAGGTGGTGCTCGACCAGCAGCAGCGGGGCCGCGCCGCCGCCCGCCGCAAGCACGCCAGCTGACCCATCCGCACCCGACACCGGGCGTGTCGGCCGCTTGCGGCCGGCGCGCCCGGTGCTTTTTCCCCCGACGGGTACGCGAGTCCGCCCACCCGTGATCCGCTACGGTCACCGGCATGACCTGGGATGATCTCGACGCCCACCTGGACCGGGTGCCCGGCACCGTCTCCGCGTACGTGGGGCGCCTCGACGCCCCGCCGACCTGGACCCGCCACGCGAACGCCGCCCACTACGCCGCGAGCACCATGAAGGTGGCGGTGCTCGCCGCACTGCACCGGGCCGCCGAAGCCGGCACCCTGGACCTGGACGCCCCGGTCCCGGTCGTCAACGACTTCGACTCCGCCCAGCCCGGCGCACCCCGGTTCGCCTGCGCCCAGCCCTACGACAATGACGACGCGGTCTGGGACCGCATCGGCGCCACCGCGTCGCTACGCTGGCTGGCCGACCGGATGATCGTGCGCTCCAGCAACCTCGCCACCAACCTCGTGCTCGGGCACGTCGGGCTGCCCGCGGTCGCCAAGGTCTGGGCGCTCGCCGGCGCCCGCACCAGCGTCACCGGACGCGGCATCGAGGACTTCGCCGCCCGCGACGCCGGCATCACCAACACGGTCACCGCCGCCGACCTGGCCGCCCTGCTCGGCGCGCTGGCCACCGGCGCCACCACCCCCGGCCCACTCGCCTCCCCGGCCGCGTGCGCCACCATGCTGGACGTCCTGCTCGCCCAGGAACACCGCGAGGACCTCGCCGCCGGCCTGCCCGAGGGCACCCGCATCGCGCACAAGAACGGTTGGGTACGCGGCGTCCGCCACGGCGCCGGCGTGGTCCTGCCCGACGACGCACCGCCGTACGTGATCACCGTCTGCACCACCACGGACCTGGCCGACGGCGACGACCAGGTGGAGGATGACGCCTGCCTGCTGCTCGCCCACATCTCGGCGCAGGTCTGGGCCGCCCGCCACCACCTCTGACCCGGCACCCACCGCGCCGGCACCGACACCCGCCGACTGCGGCTAGGCTGCTCGCACCCCCCACCCCGGAGCCGCCGATGCCCCGCAGTCGCACCGTGCTGATCGCCTTCCTCGTCGTGACGGCAGCGAACCTGCTGGCCAACGCCACCGGCGGCGGCACGGCCCTCCTGCTCACCAAGCCGCTGCTGATGCCGCTGCTGGCCGCGTACCTGTGGCGGGCCAGCGCCGAACGCGGAGCCCGACCGGACCGGCTGCTGCTCGCCGCGTTGGCCTTCGCCACCGGCGGCGACATCGCCCTCATGATCGACGGCACCGGCTGGTTCGTCGCCGGCATGGCCTGCTTCCTCGGCACGCACCTCTGCTACCTCGCGGCCTTCACCAGCCACGGTGCCACGACCGCGCTGCGCCGGCCGCCGCTGGTCGCCGTCCCCCTGGTGTACGCGCTGCTGACCGTCGTCGCCCTGGCCTGGATGTGGGCGGGCCTGACCGACGTCGGGCTGGCCGTACCGGTGGCCGGGTACGCGATCGCGCTGGCCGCCATGGCCACCACCGCCACCACCCAGGGTTGGCGGGTCGGTCTCGGCGCCGCGCTCTTCCTCGGCTCCGACCTGCTGATCGCCGCCGGGGTGGCCGAGGTGGCCCAACTACCCGGCGCGCCGGTGCTGATCATGGCGAGCTACGCCGCCGGCCAGGCACTGATCGTCACCGGTTGGGTCGCCCGCGCCAGCACACCGCCCGGCTCAGCTGTCACTCCAGCAGCTGAGCCCGCAGCGCGGTGAGGTCGGAGTCGGTGAGCCCCAGCCCGTCACGCAGGTACGCGTCGAACGAGCCGTGCACCCGACGCACCTCGGCGTAACCGGCGTCGAGGTACTCGGCGCGGACCTCCAGCACGGGCAGCACCGCGTCCACGTCCAGCTCGGGGTTCCGCCGCCGCATCGCCTCGACGATCACCGCCCGCAGGCTGTCGGTCAGCTCGTTGTTGCGCAGGTAGTCGGCACGGATCGCCGCCTCGTCCACCCCGAGCGCCGTCAACAGGACGACGGTGAGCCAACCGGTGCGGTCCTTGCCGGCCGAGCAGTGGTAGACCAGCGGCAGGTTCTCCGGTCGCGCCGCCAGGCGTACCGCCTCGGCGAAACCGACCCGCGCCGACTCACCCGTGACGAACCAGCGGTAGATCGCCGCCATCGCCCCGGCCGTGCCCTGCCGGGCCAGCTCCGCGTACGCGTTCAGGTCGTGGCCGAGCAGCACCGCCGAGACGTACGTGAAGACCGGGTGCTCCGCATCGTGCACCGGCAGCCGCACCACCCGTGGCTCACCGGCGAGCCGGTCCGCCGGGGCGACCGAGATCTCCGTGGTGTCGCGCAGATCCAGCACGCACGCCGGCCCCAGCTTCGCCAGCACCGGCAGGTCCTCGTCGGTGAGCCGACCCAGCGCCGGAGTGCGGATCAACTGGCCGACCCGAACCCGCCGCCCGTCCGCGCCGACGAGGCCGCCCAGGTCACGCGCGTTCGGCGCACCCACCAACTCCCAGCCCTGCCCGGTCATCCGGTCTCCCCTCCCGCCGTGAACCTGCATATAGAGTGCCCCACATGACGATCTCGGCGGTACGCACCCACCGGGTTTCCGCCCCCTTACACACCCCGTTCGTCACCGCCCTGCGCCGTACCACCACAGTGGACACGCTGGTCGTCGAACTCGTCGACAGCGACGGCCGGTCCGGCTTCGGCGAGGCGCCCCAGGTCTGGCAGGTCACCGGCGCGTCGGTTGCCGGCGCACAGGCGTGCGTCCGCGAGTTGCTCGGCCCACAGCTGATCGGCAGTGACCCGGACGACCTGGTGACCCGGTGCGCCGAGGTGCAGCGCGCGGTGGTCGGCAACGAGGCGGCGAAGGCCGCTGTCGACGTCGCCCTGCACGACCTCGCCGCGCGGCGGCTGGGCGTACCCCTGGTGCGGTTGCTCGGGGGCACCTCGCTGCGGGTCCCGACGGACGTGACGCTGGCGGCGGGCGACGCGGTGGACCTGGCGGCCGCGGCGCGGCAGCGGCAGGGTGACGGCTTCGGTGTGCTCAAGCTGAAGGTCGGCACCGACGCTGCCGGTGACCTGGACCGGGTGCGGGCGGTACGGGCGGCCGTCGGCCCCAGCATCCGGATCCGGTTGGACGCCAACCAGGGCTGGACGCCCCGGGAGGCGGTCCGGGTGATCCGCGGCATCGAGGACGCGGGGCTCGACGTGGAGCTGGTCGAGCAGCCGGTGGTCCGCTGGGACCTGGATGGGCTGGCCTGGGTCAGTGACCGGGTGTCCGTGCCGATCCTGGCCGACGAGGCGGTGTTCGGGGTCCGTGACCTGGTGGAGGTGATCCGCCGCCGCGCCGCCGACCTGGTCAACGTCAAGCTGGCCAAGTGCGGTGGGTTGCACCCGGCGCGCACCCTGCTCGAGCTGGCCACCGCGCACGGTCTCGGCACGGTGGTGGGCTCGATGATGGAGAGCCAGGTCGGCATCGGGGCGGCGGCGAGCCTGGTGGCCGCGTACGGCACCACAGCGGTCGCCGACCTGGACGCCGCCTGGTGGCTGGCCTGGTCACCGGTGCAGGGTGGCATTCGCTACGACGGCGCGAGCGTGGTGCTGCCGGACGCCCCTGGCCTGGGCATCTCCGGCCTGACTGAAGCAAAAGTGCAGCATCGCGGTTGATGGTGGTCGGTTTCTTTCATAGGGTTTCCCCGGGACAGCCGACGCGATCTGGGAGTTGACGTGCAGCTGCAACCGGGCCGCGAGGCCCTCGTCCGGGTCGCCGTGGCGACGCTGTGGACCTCCCCCGAGGCGGTCCGCCCGGTCGACCGCCCCGCGCTGACCGCTGGCGCCGACATCCTGACCTGGGTCTCCGGACTCGACACCGACCAGCAGGTGGGCGACTGCGTGCTGAGCCAACTCCTGCTCGGCGAGCGGGTCCTCGTCAGCGAGCTGCGCCCGGACGGCTGGGCGCGGGTCGTCGCCGTCGAACAACCAGCGGCCAAGCTGGACCCCCGCGGCTACCCGGGCTGGCTCCCCACCGACCAACTGACCACAGTCGACCCAGCCCACACCGGCACCGGTGACCCACTGGTGGTGGACGCCACCGTCACCGGGCTGCACACCGCCCCGAACGGGCCGGTGGCGCTGCCCGGCGTCGTCGTCGGCACCCGCCTCGTCCCGGCCGGCCCCGTGCGCGACGACTGGCGGCCGGTGCACGTCCCCGGCCGGTCCACGCCGCTCTGGCTGCCCGACGAGCACCTGGTCGCGGCGTCGGCCGCGCCGCCGAACGCCGAGCAGGCGCTCGCGGTGGCACAGCGACTGCTGGACGTGGTCTACATCTGGGGCGGCCTGTCCGCGCACGGCATCGACTGCTCAGGGCTGGTGCATCTGGCCTGGCGGCGGTTCGGGGTGCTGCTGCCCCGCGACGCCGACGACCAGGCCGCCGCCACCACCCCGGTGCCGTTGGGCGCGGAACGCCCCGGCGACCTCTACTTCTTCGCCCGACCCGGCCGCAAGATCCACCACATCGGCATCGTCACCGCGACGCCCGGCGACGGCGGCCAACGCCGGATGCTGCACGCCTGCTACCGGCGGCGGCGGGTCATCGAGGAACCCCTACCGGAAGACCGGACCGCGACGCTGGTGGGCGCGCACCGGGTCTAGAGCGTGTTTCGACCGGCCGGGCGCGGACCCGCGCCCGGCCGGTGACCGGTCAGCGTCGGGCGTCGGCCAACTCGCGACGCCGGTCCCGCGAGGACTTGATCAGGCTGGCGGCGGTGGCGACACCCAGGGTGCCGATGATGACCAGCAGTGACAACCAGATCGGGATGTGCGGCGCCCAGCCGACGTGCTCACCACCGTTGATGAACGGCAGGTTGTTGTCGGCCAACGCCTCCAGCACCAGCTTGACCCCGATGAAGCCGAGCACGACGGCCAGGCCGTAGCTCAGGTAGATCAGCCGGTCGAGCAGGCCACCGAGCAGGAAGTAGAGCTGACGAAGGCCCATCAGCGCGAAGACGTTGGCGGTGAAGACCAGGTACGGCTCCTGGGTGATGCCGAAGATCGCCGGGATCGAATCCAGTGCGAAGATCAGGTCGGTGGTGCCGATCGCGATCATCACGATCAGCATCGGGGTGAACAGCCGCCGGCCGTCCACGCGGGTGGTGAGCTTCGCGCTGTCGTAGTCCTTCGAGATCGGCAGCGCCTTACGGCTCCACCGGATCAGCACGTTCTCGGAGAACTCGTCCTCGTCCGGCTCACCCTGCCGGGCCAGGTTCACCGCCGTGTAGATCAGGAACGCGCCGAAGATGTAGAAGACCCAGGAGAACTGCGAGATCAGCGCGGCACCCGCGGCGATGAACCCGCCCCGCATCACCAGCGCCAGCACGATGCCGACGAGCAGCACCTTCTGCTGGTACTGCCGGGGCACCCCGAAGCGGGCCATGATGATCACGAAGACGAAGAGGTTGTCCACCGAGAGGCTGTACTCGGTGAGCCAACCGGTGTAGAACTGGCCGGCCGCGCTGGCACCGGAGGTCAGCCAGAGACCCGCTCCGAAGATCAGGGCGAGCCCCACATAGAAGGCGACCCAGAGGCTCGACTCCCGCACACTCGGCTCGTGCGGGCGCCGACCGATGATCAACAGGTCGACGAGCAGGACCGCAGTCAGTGCGACAAGCGTCCCCGCCCACACCAATCCGGACACGTCCAACGTTCATTCCTCCGGCAGACACGCGGCGTCGGGCACACCGTACGCCCCCACGGGGGCCGGTGTGCCGCTGTCGCTCACTCTGGTGACTGTCGGAGGTCTCTTCCGCCGCCGCCCGGGAAGGGCGGCGACCTACGGGGCCGGGTCGGCCGCCGTGGAACCCGGCGATCGACCGTGCTGACGACTCCGTTGCGGGGGAATACTCCCCTCCTCGGTGACCATTGTTGCCCACCACTGCCCGTGATCACACCCCGGGCAGCCGGTGGCTCCGAACACCCTGTTCGACGCCACACCGTCCATGGCTTCCTAGGAGGCTAGTGCAGGTCGGGTGCGGCGATCGGGTCGGCGAGGGACCAGCCCGCGGCGAGCAGGTCGTCGCAGGCCCGCACCGCCCGGGCCAACCGCTCGGCGGGCGACCCGGTCAGCTCCACCACCGGCACCCCGCACCCCGCCAGCTCGGCCCGGAACCGCTCGGTCATCCACTCCCGCAGGTGCTCGCCGTCGCGCAGCCCGTCATCGGTGAACGGCACCCCCCGGTGATCAGTCAGCAGATACAGCGCCGGCCGACGGGCCGCCGCCCGCACCTGCTCCGACGCGCTGCCCAGGTAACGCTCCTCCCACACCGCCGTCGCCCGCGCGTCGGTGTCGCAGACCAGCAGCGGCCCGCTCGTCCGGGCCGCCGCGTCCTCGGCCGCCTGCTGCGCGCGGACCACGGCGCGGAAGTCGTCCCGGTCCCACGTGACGTCGAAGACCGTCGCCGTCGGCGTCCGCTCCCGCAACCGGGCCAACTTGTGGGCGGTCAACTCCCTGCCGTACTCCGGCACCCAGGACGTGCCGTAGTGCCCCGCCAGCGCCGCCGCCATCGTCGTGGTGCCGGTCGACTCGGCCCCGACCACCACCACCCGCCGGACGAACCACGCCCGCACCGGCGCGCTCAGCCACCGCCAGTGACGCGCCGGATCCGCGCGCACGGCCGTCCCGGACACCGGTACGGTCCGCCGGTCCGGATCCACCGACACGGGTACGGCGTCGAACCGGCGCGCCAACTCGGCGCCGTACGCCTCGGAGGAGAAGACCGCGTCCACCGGCCCCGGCCCGACGGCCTCGCGGAACACCGCGCAGTGCGCGTCCCAGACGGCCGGATCGGCGTAGTCCACCGGGTGGTCGTCATACCGGCCGACGAACCGGACCCACGGCGTGTCGGCATGCGCCTCCCGCAGCCAGTCCAGGCGCAGCGGCAACGGGATGGACTCCCGACGCGAGGGTGCCACCACGACGGTGACCTCGGCGCAACGGGCGGCGGCCGCGGCGATCAGCGCGTGGTGCCCGGCGTGCGGTGGATAGAACTTGCCCACCACCATCCCGTGCCCGAACTCCGGGGCGGCCGGGTGCCCCGGCGAGCGTGGCGCTGGTGCCCGGCCGGACGTCTCGGCGCTCACGCGGCGACGGGGGCCGGACCGGGCGGGACCGCGCTCGGCCGGTCGACCCGACGCAGGTCGGCGCGCCAGGCCCGCAACCCGAGCACGCACAGGGCGAGGAAGACCAGGTAGAGGACGGCGGTCAGGTGCAGCCCCTTGTACGCGTACAACGGGATGTAGATCAGGTCGGCGGCGATCCAGAGCCACCAGCTCTCCACCCGCTTGCGGGTCTGCCCGTACGTGGCCAGCAGGGACAGCGCCGTGGTCAACGCGTCCGGCAGCGGCACCGTCGAGTCGGTGGCCCGGTCCACCAGCACCCAGAGCACGCCGGTGAGCAGCACCCCGGCGGCGGCCAGCGCCAACCACTCCCGTCGTCCCGTCCGGCTCACCGTGAGCCGGGTGCGCCGCTCGCCACCGACCAGCCAGTGCCACCAGCCGTAACAGCCGAGCGCGACGTAGACGACCTGGAGCCCCGCGTCGGCGTACAGGCCTGCGGTCCAGAACAACAGCATGAGCAGGAGCACGTTGGCGATGCCGATCGGCCAGTTGGCGATCTTCTGCCGGGCCACCAGCCACACGTTGAGCACACCGGTCGCGAACCCCAGCAGCTCCGCCCAGGTGGTGCCCGTACCGGCCACCCGAAAGGCGGTGCCGGTGAGCCAGTCAATGATCACCAGGCCACCCTAGGGGCGTCGCCGACGCCGGAACAGACCCCGCGACAGCACCGGCAACGACCATCGTGGGAGGCTGTCCGACATGGTGCTTGAGGTCGCGTTGATCGACGTACTGCCCGGACACGAGGACGCGTTCGCCGCCGCGTACGCCGAGGGGCACCCGGTGCTCGCCGGGGCGACCGGCTGCCGGTCCGTGCGGATGACCCGGGGAATCGAGTCGCCGACCCGCTTCGTGCTGCTCGTCGAATGGGACTCGGTCGAGGCGCACGAGGAGAACTTCCGGGCCACCGAACGGTTCGAGCGGTGGCGGGCGCTGATCGGCCCCCACTTCGCGGGACCGCCGGTGGTCGAGCACTTCCTCGACGTGCCGGCCTGAGCCTGCCTGTCGTACCCCGTGGTTATCGTGCCGGACGCACGCGCCGGCCGCCGGTCCCGACGGGCTCGGGGGCGCCGGGCCCGGTGGCCGCGCGGCGCCGCGCCGTCGGCGGTTACTCGCCGACGCGGCGGGCCAGCACGGTGACGGTCTCCTCCGGCGACAGCGCCGCGGCCAGCAACGCCTCGGTCATCCGCTGGTAGCGGTCGACGTCGAGCGCGGTGGCCAACCGGACGTCGGTGGTCAGCGCCTCGAGCATCACCGTCCGCGGGTCCGCCGGGTCGGGGAAGGCGTAGCAGGAATACGGTGTCAGCGGATGCAGGCCGCCACCGGCGACCCCGCGCGGCAGCAGTCGCACCGTGACGTGGGACAGCCCGGTCACCGCGACCAGATGCCGCAGCTGCTCCCGCCAGACCGCCACCGGCAGGTCACCCTGGTCGCAGACGGCCTCGGCGAGCACCGCCGTGTAGCGCGGCGGATAGGCCCGCCGCAGCACCTCCTGCCGTAGCGCCCGAGCCCGCACCTCGGCGTCCACATCGACCTCCGGCGTGAGCTGGGCGCTGGCCGTGACCAGCACCCGGGCGTACGCGGGCGTCTGCAGCAGCCCCGGCACCACCGACGGCTGGTACTCGACGATGTCGGCGGCACCCGCCTCCAACTCGGCGTAGGTGCGCTGCCGTTCGCTCATCTCGCCCAGCGTCTTCCACCAGCCCCGACTGGTCGCCGCGTCCCGGGCGATGACGATCAGCGCCTCCCGGGCGGGCGTCGGCACCTTGTAGACGTCCAGCAGATCGAGCACGTCGGCAAGGTCCGGGCGACTCTGGCCCAGCTCGATGCGGGACAGCTTTGACGTCGAGGCCCAACCCAACCGGTCGCAGACCTGCTCCAGGGTCAGCGACTCGCGCCGACGAAGCTGGCGCAGTTCTGCGCCGAGACGTGCACGTCGAATAACAGGACTTGTTGGCAGCGGCATCCCGGCCTCCCCACCGAGGGAGACTACGCAGGACGATCACCCAGTGCAATAGTTCGCTCGCACACCGCAATCGGCGCATTCGGTGCCGCCGCCCGGCCGGGCCCGCTCACCCGCATCGTTTCCACAGGTCAGCGGCGGTTCACGGTCGAGGGGTGGGTGCCCTGCGGGCTGCGGGCCGGCTCGGCGGGGGGTTCAGGGCCGGTACGTGCCAAACGACCAGACGGTGCCGGCCAGGTCGCGCGCCGCGTAGTCACGGGAGCCGTAGTCGGTGTCGAACGGCTCACGGATGATCTCGGCGCCGGCCGCCCGGGCCCGCGCGCAGTGCGCGTCGACGTCCGGCACCGCCACGTAGACCGACCAGTCGTCGTCCGCCGGGCGGGGCGCGGCGTCGGTCCGCCCACCCAGCATGATCATGCCGGTGTCGAGGATCAGCTCGGCGTGCGCGACGGTGCCATCGGGTGCCTCGTGCACGGCGTGCACCTGGAAACCGAAGGCGGTGCCGAGCCAGTCGATCGCGGCGCGGGGATCGGGGTAACGGAGGATCGGATAGATGGTTCGCATGACCCGATTCTGCGTCCGGCGGCGCGAATCCGGATTGGACGAATGCGACCTCGGCGGGTCGCCGCCGCGCGCAGGGGGTCAGTCGAGCGTCGTCACCGGGCGGCGAGCAGCGCGGCCGGCGTCGCCCCCGCGAACTGGTGGAAGTCCCGGATCAGGTGGGACTGGTCGTAGTAACCGCAGGCCGCCGCCACCGCGGCCCAGTCGACGGCCCGACCGCTCGACGCGATCTCGGTCGACACGGTGTGCGCCTGTTGGAAACGCAGCAGCCGGGCGGCCATCTTGGGTGGCAGCCCGACGTCCTGCCGGAACCGGAACGCGAGGTGCCGCCGACTCCAGCCCAGCTCGTCGGCGAGCTCACCGACGCTCCCCCGCCCACCGCTGGCGACGAGCCACCGCCACGCCCAGGCGAGCCGCGGGTCCACCGGCGGGGACGCCGTCAGTCGGGCGGTGAGCACCCGGTCGAGCAGGGCGAACCGCTCCGGCCAGCCCGGGGCCTCGGCGAGCCGGTCGCGCAGCCGATCCAGCCAGTGGCCCGGGAGCTGCTCCACGCCGACGGCCCGGTTGGTCAGCTCGCCCAGCGGCAGGCCGAGGAGCCGCCGGGCGGTCAACGGGGCGAGCAGCAACTCGACACCCTCCCCCACGCCCACCGTGCGCGTGGTGCACCAACCGTCGAAGGTGCCGGCCACGAACGAGTCGACGGTGGTGACGCCGCGCTCGGCGCTGCGCGGGTCGGTCACGTCCAGCGGAGCACCCCAACCCAGGATCAGCACCACGAAGACGCCCGCCGACTCCCGGCGGACCAGTGGCACGTCAGCGCGTTCCCGGTAGCCCACGTACCGGTCGACGAACGGACGCAGCCTCGCCTCGGGCAGCCCGAGGACCATCTCGCCAACCGGCGTCACCGCCGTCAACAGAGCCCGCCCTTCGCGTTGCCCCGGTCGGCCGGGCCCGGGCGTAACGCTGGGCGTGGCCGACCGGGGAGACCGTCACCTCACGCCGGCGGCGTCCATGCCGCGCAGCTCCTTCTTCAGGTCGGAGACCTCGTCGCGGATCCGGGCCGCCAACTCGAACTGCAGCTCGCGGGCGGCGGCCAACATCTGGTCGTTGAGCTCCTGGATGAGCTGGGCGAGGTCGGCGCGGGCCATCCCCTCCCGGGAGGTGGTGGCGGCAGCGGAGCGGCTCCGGCTGCGGGTCTCCTTGACCGGCGCCTTGCCTCGGGAGAGCTGCCGCACCGCACCCCCGACCCGGGAGTTCTCGGTGTCCTCCGCCTCGCGGTAGATGTCGTCCAGGATGTCGTGGATCTTCTTGCGCAGCGGCTCCGGGCTGATGCCGTGCGCCTCGTTGTGCGCGATCTGCTTGGCCCGCCGCCGATCGGTCTCGTCGATCGCCGCCGCCATCGACGGGGTGATCTTGTCGGCGTACATGTGCACCTGACCGGAGACGTTACGGGCGGCTCGACCGATGGTCTGGATCAGCGACCGGCCGCTGCGCAGGAAGCCCTCCTTGTCAGCGTCGAGAATCGCCACCAGCGACACCTCGGGCAGGTCCAGACCCTCGCGGAGCAGGTTGATGCCGACCAGCACGTCGTAGTCGCCCTTGCGCAGCTCACGCAGCAGCTCCACCCGGCGCAGCGTGTCCACCTCCGAGTGCAGGTAGCGCACCCGGATGCCGTTCTCCAGCAGGTAGTCGGACAGGTCCTCGGCCATCTTCTTGGTCAGCGTGGTGACAAGCACCCGCTCGTCCCGGTCGGTCCGCAGCTTGATCTCGTGCATCAGGTCGTCGATCTGGCCCTTGGTCGGCTTGATCACGACCTCCGGGTCGACCAGGCCGGTCGGTCGGATCACCTGCTCGACGAACTCGCCCTGGGCCTGCTCCATCTCCCAGGTGCCGGGGGTCGCGGAGAGGAAGACCATCTGCCCGACCCGCTCCAGGAACTCGTCGAAGCGCAACGGCCGGTTGTCGGCCGCGCTGGGCAGCCGGAAGCCGTGGTCGATGAGCATCCGCTTGCGCGAGGCGTCGCCCTCGTACATGCCGCCGATCTGCGGGATGGTCACGTGCGACTCGTCGACCACGGTGAGGAAGTCGTCGGGGAAGTAGTCGAGCAGGCAGTGCGGCGGGCTGCCGGGCAGCCGCCCGTCCATGTGCATCGAGTAGTTCTCGATGCCGGAGCAGAAACCCACCTGCCGCATCATCTCGATGTCGTAGGTGGTGCGCATCCGCAGCCGCTGCGCCTCCAGCAGCTTGCCCTGCCGCTCCAGCTCGGCCAGCCGCTCGGCCAGCTCGACCTCGATGTCGCGGATCGCCCGCTCCATCCGTTCCGGGCCCGCCGCGTAGTGCGTGGCCGGGAAGATCACCAACTGGTCGACCTCGCGGACCACGTCACCGGTCAACGGGTTGAGGTAGTAGAGCTTCTCCACCTCGTCACCGAAGAGCTCGATGCGCACGGCCAGCTCCTCGTACGCCGGGATGATCTCCAGGGTGTCACCGCGGACCCGGAAGGTGCCGCGCTGGAAGGCCATGTCGTTGCGGGTGTACTGGATGTCGACCAGCCGGCGCAGCAACTGGTCGCGGTCGAGATCCTGGCCGACCTGCACCTTCACCGCCCGGTCGAGGTATTCCTCCGGGGTGCCCAGCCCGTAGATCGCCGAGACGGTCGCCACCACGATCACGTCGCGGCGGGTGAGCAGCGACATCGTCGCCGAGTGCCGCAGCCGCTCCACCTCCTCGTTGATCGAGGAGTCCTTCTCGATGTAGGTGTCGGTCTGCGGGATGTAGGCCTCGGGCTGGTAGTAGTCGTAGTACGACACGAAGTATTCGACGGCGTTGTGCGGCAGCAGCTCGCTGAACTCCTTGGCCAACTGCGCACAGAGCGTCTTGTTCGGGGCGAGCACCAGGGTGGGGCGTTGCAGCCGTTCGATCAGCCACGCCGTGGTGGCACTCTTGCCGGTGCCCGTCGCGCCGAGCAGCACGGTGTTGCGGTCGCCGCGCCGAACCCGACGCTCAAGATCGTCGATCGCGGTCGGTTGGTCGCCGGCCGGCTGGAACTCACTGACGACCTGGAAGCGGCTGTCGAGCCGGGGAATGTCGAGCGCCATGCCGTCAACGGTACGCCGCAGGTCCGACATGTTCGGCCGTCACGCCAGGTACGTGATCGGCTTCAATATTCCCATTGTGTGGCCCATGTCACCGGGACTACCCTCTTCCTGTAGGCCGCTCGCGGCGGCCGATCGGGCCGGTGGCCAGGCCAACATCACGGCCGGTCGCCCCCGGCACTGCGGTCGCAGCACCCGGCTCGTCCGGCGTGCGCACCCGTGTGGTCGCGCTCGAGGCGCAGACCGGCCGCCGCGAGCGCCCCTGCTCGTCACCTCGGTGCCACCCCGGCCGTTTCATCTCCGTGGACACCTCCCCGACCCCGGCGCCCGACACCGCCCACGCGACCCCGTCGCGGCCGGGCGACCCGAGCACCGGCAACGCCCCGGGCAGCGGCGACGGCGGCTCAGCCAGCGGCGCGTCCACGACAGCCCGCACCACCGGCGGCGCCCGCCGGGCCACCGCCCGCCGCCCGAGCGCCAGCGGCCGGGCCGCCGCCGCACGGACCCGCGCGGAGGACCACGAGACCACCGGCCCCGACGACCTCACGGACACCACCGACACCACCGGCCCGGCCACGGCCGGACGTCGTCGGCGTACCGTGCTGCTGTTGCTCGGCCTGACGGCGGTGACGTCCGCGACCGCCCTGGTGCTCGGGTTGTTGAGCTGGGCACCCGACCCGCCCGAGCCAGCCCGGCCGCTGACCGTGTCGGAGAGCGATCGACTGGCCGCCGTACGGGTCACCAACCTGCGGGACCTGCGCGCCGGCGTACGCGTGACGGCCGGCACCGACGCCGCCCGCGTCGAACTGGTGGGCTGGGTGGACTGGTCCCGGTCGCTGCTCTACCTCGACGTGGGCGGGCCGGGTGCCGGCGCCGAACGCGGGCTGCTGCAGAAGAGCGGGCCGGTGCTGGTGATCAGGCCCGACCCGGCGGCGGTGCCCACTCCCGCCGCACCACCACTGATGCCACCGGCGGATCGGTGGCGGCTGCACCGACTGACCCCCGGGGCGCACCTGGCACCGGTGCTCGACCTGCTCCTCGATCTCGCCGCCGATCGGCCCGACCCGACCCGGACGGCACCGTCCAGCGAGGCGCGCTGGATCGCCCGGGACACCGCGCCGGCCGGCCCCCTGGACGTCATACAGGCGCCACTGGCCACCGGCGCGCCGGCCGCCAGCACGGCGCCCGGCACCCCCCGCGCCGCGACACCGACCCCGGACGGACAGACCCGGTACTGGCTCGACCAGGACGCCCGGCTGCACAAGCTGGTGACCCGGCTGCCCGGCACCGGCCCGGTCACTGTGGTGTTCAACCGGGAGGACCGGCCGACACTACGACCGGTGGACGCCCTCGGCGGCCGACCCGGTCTGCCCCGCGTGCTGACCGACGCCGAACAGCGTCGGCTCGACCGGCTGCCCGCCCGGCTCCGCGCCCAGGGCGGTGCCACGCTCACGCTGACCGCGCCGGTCGGCACTGACACGAACCTGCGGGGCGCCGGTTGGGTGAGCTGGACCGCGCGGACCGCGTACCTCGCCGTCGCCGACCTTGGCGTACCGGATCGCCGGACCCTGCTGCGACGCGACGCCACCGGTCTGGCCCGGGCCGACCTGCCGGCGGTCGCCGCCGGCGGCGGCACCGCGGAGGCGCCGGCCCGGCCGCCGCTGCCGCCCCCGGCCGGGGCCTGGCGGGTCACCCGACCCGGCGGGGACGACCTGAGCGTGCTTGTCGACGCCGCGGTGACCGCCGGGTCGGTCGGGCACCGGGGCGCGGCCGTACGCATACGCGACGATGTCACCGCCGGACGGACCGTGGACGTCATCGAGGCGGGCCCGGCCGGCGCGCGGCTGCGCTACTGGATCGACCGCGGGGACGGGTCGCTGCGCCGACTCGAGTTGCGGACCGACGTCGGCGCGTGGGCACACCTGGACCTCCAACCCGCCGTCGTGCCCCGGCTGGCCGCCAACCCCCGGCCCGCCAACCCCCGACCGGCAGCTCCCCGGTCCTCGGCCCCTCGGCCCGGCACCCGCTGACCGGCGCCCTCAGGCCCGCCAGCCGGTTTGCGTGGCCCACTGCTCGGCCCGCAGGTACTCCTCGTCGAACCACGGGTTCCGGGCCGTGCCGGAATCGCCGGCCTCCGGCGCCGACGCGACCAGGTCCCGCTTGAGCAGCAGGTACGCGGCCCGCTGATCCGGGTCGGCACGCAGGTGGTCCCGCATCAGCAACGCGTACCGCCAGCCCGGTGAATCCGCCACCCGCACGTGCAGACGAACAGGGCGGGCCGGGTCCGCACTGCCGTGCAGCCGCTTCTCCCAACGCCCCCTGCCGGCCGGGCGCGGGTCGTCCCACCACTGCCCCGGCACCCGCGGGAACCCGGCGCTCGCCAGCCGGTCGGCCAACGGCCCGTCGGCGTCGGCGAGACTCCCGACCGCCACCTGCACGTCGATGACGTTCTGCGCGGCGAGGCCGGGCACCGCCGTCGCGCCGATGTGGTCGATGCGCAGGGCGGCCGAGCCGAGCGCGTGCTGGATCCGGGCGGCCAGCCGCTCGTACTGCTCCGACCAGCTCGCGTCGGCTCCGACCGACGCCGCCGGGTCCGGCGGGACCACCCGCCGCTGGCGCAGGTTGTCCTCGTAGGGCACCAGCCGTTGCCGCCAGAGCACGTCGACGGCGTCGTGCAGCGCCGCCAGACTGCCGTCATTGGTCAGCACCACGTCGGCCACCGCCCGGCGGCGGGCGTCGTCGGCCTGGGCGGCGATCCGCCGCTCGGCCTCCGCACGATTCATCCCCCGGTCGCGCGCCAGCCGCTCCAGTCGGGTCGGCACGGCCGTCTGCACCACGACCACCAGGTGGTACGTCGGCGCGAGACCCACCTCGACCAGCAGCGGCACGTCGTTGACGACGATCGCGTCGGGTGCCGCCGCGGCGGTCAGCTCCGCGGTGCGGGCCCGGACCCGGGGGTGGGTGATCGCCTCCAGCCGACGCCGGGCGGCCTCGTCGGCGAACACCACCGCTCCCAGGGCGGCCCGGTCCAGCGCGCCGTCGGTGTCCAGCACCGCGTCGGAGAAGGCGGCGACGATCTCGGCCAGCCCGTCCGTACCCGGCGCCACCACCTCCCGGGCCACCCGGTCGGCGTCAATGAGCACCGCGCCCCGCTCGACGAGCCGCGCGGCCACCGCGCTCTTGCCGGACCCGATCCCGCCGGTCAACCCCACCCTCAGCACCCGAACAGTCAACCGGATCCACAAGCCCGCCGCCAAACCCGCCCGCCACCCGGCGACCCGCCGACCGCTCCGACCGGCGCGGCTCGTGTGCGGCAGGTACGGCGAGGGCCCCGCCCCCAGCGATCCGGAGATCGCGGGGACGGGGCCCGTCGTCGTTCAGCGGGTCACTTACCGCCGGCGAGCTTCTCCCGCAGTGCGGCGAGCGCCTCGTCGGTGGCCAGCGTGCCGGCCGGCTCCTCGGCCTGCCGGCTCGGGGCCGGGCTGGACGAGGAGGTGGTGCCACCGCCGCCACCGGCAGCGGCCGGGACGACCGGAGTCGGGTTGGCAGCGGCCTCGGCGTCGGCGGCCCGAGAGGTCTGCACCTGCTTGGTGTGGGCCTCCCAGCGCAGACGAGCCTCGGCGTACTGGTTCTCCCAGGTCTCGCGCTGCTTGTCGTACCCCTCGAGCCACTCGCCCGTCTCCGGGTCGAAGCCCTCCGGGTAGATGTAGTTGCCCTCGGTGTCGTACGTCGCGGCCATGCCGTAGAGGGTCGGGTCGAAGTGCTCCTCGCCCTCGACGAAGCCCTCGTTGGCCTGCTTGAGCGACAGCGAGATCCGGCGACGCTCCAGGTCGATGTCGATGACCTTGACCATGACCTCGGAGCCGACCTGGACGACCTGCTCCGGGATCTCCACGTGGCGCTCGGCCAGCTCGGAGATGTGGACCAGGCCCTCGATGCCGTCGTCCACGCGGACGAACGCACCGAACGGAACCAGCTTGGTGACCTTACCCGGCACGATCTGCTGGATCGCGTGGGTGCGGGCGAACTGCCGCCACGGGTCCTCCTGGGTCGCCTTCAGCGACAGCGAGACCCGCTCGCGGTCCAGGTCGACGTCCAGGACCTCGACCTCGACCTCCTGGCCCACCTCGACGACCTCGGACGGGTGGTCGATGTGCTTCCAGGACAGCTCGGAGACGTGCACCAGACCGTCGACGCCGCCCAGGTCCACGAAGGCGCCGAAGTTGACGATCGAGGACACGACGCCCTTGCGGACCTGGCCCTTCTGCAGCTTGTTGAGGAACTCGGTGCGCACCTCGGACTGCGTCTGCTCCAGCCAGGCCCGGCGGGACAGGACCACGTTGTTGCGGTTCTTGTCCAGCTCGATGATCTTGGCCTCGAGCTCCCGCCCGACGTACGGCTGCAGGTCGCGCACGCGACGCATCTCGACTAGGGACGCGGGCAGGAAGCCGCGCAGCCCGATGTCGAGGATGAGGCCGCCCTTGACCACCTCGATGACCGAACCGCGGACGACGCCGTCCTCGTCCTTGATCTTCTCGATCGTGCCCCAGGCCCGCTCGTACTGCGCCCGCTTCTTGGAGAGGATCAGACGACCCTCCTTGTCCTCCTTCTGGAGGACCAGGGCCTCGATGTGGTCGCCAACCGTCACAACCTCGGCCGGGTCCACGTCGTGCTTGATCGACAACTCCCGAGAGGGGATGACACCCTCGGTCTTGTAGCCGATGTCGAGCAGGACCTCGTCCCGATCGACCTTGACGACGGTGCCTTCGACAATGTCGCCGTCGTTGAAGTACTTGATGGTCTCGTCGATCGCGGCGAGGAAAGCCTCCTCGGAACCGAGATCGTCGTGGGTGACCCGGGTGGCGCTCGAGGGGGCCTCGATGCTGCTCGTCATGTGGGCGGTTGCTCCGGTCGGTGGGTTGTCACAGCAGGCTGGTGTGTCGCAGTGACCTGTTCGCGCCAGCGGATCCGTCGCCGGGCACACCGAACGATCGCCTAGTGAGATCATGATGTGGCTCCGTCGACCGCGCACCTGCTCCCTGCCGAGGCAACGCGATCCGCGAGCGCATCGTCTAGCCTACCGTGCGCATTACCACAGCGTGCAAGCCCTCCCGGGTTCTCTCCACACGATGACCTGCGAAAGCCGAACAATCGCCCGGAAAACACCCCTGCTGTCTCCTGCGTCACAGCAGCCCCGTGCGCCTCGTCGCCGCCGCGCCTGATCGACTCGGGTCGCCGGGTCGGCGCGCGCCACCGCCGCCGACGGCGAGCCGGTCACCGAGATCTCCGACGCGCCGTCGTACCCAATCGAGCGGGTGGGGCCTAGCGTGGGCGCGTGGATGACGACAGCCGGGTTACCCGGCGCCGGGTGGGTGACGCCGAGGCGCGGCGCGCCAACCGCGGCTGGTGGGACACCGACGCCGACGACTACCAGGCCGAACACGGCGCGTTCCTCGGCGACGTGGACTTCGTCTGGTGTCCCGAGGGCCTGCGCGAGGCCGACGCGCGGCTGCTCGGCGACGTGTCGGGGCGACGGGTGCTGGAGGTGGGCGCCGGCGCCGCGGCCGCCGCCCGCTGGCTCGCCACCCAGGGCGCCCGGCCGGTCGCCTTCGACCTGTCCGCCGGCATGTTGCGGCACGCCGCCACGGCCGCCGACCGCACCGGGGTACGCGTACCGCTGGTGCAGGCCGACGCGCTCGCCCTGCCGTTCGCCGACCAGTCGTTCGACGTCGCCTGCACCGCGTTCGGCGCGATCCCGTTCGTGGACGACTCGGCGGCACTGCTCGCCGAGGTGCACCGGGTGCTGCGCCCGGGCGGCCGGTGGGTGTTCTCGGTGACCCACCCGATGCGGTGGATCTTCCTCGACGACCCCGGCGAGGGCGGGCTGACGGCGGTGCACTCGTACTTCGACCGCTCCCCCTACGTGGAGCAGGACGAGAACGGGGTGGCCACCTACGTCGAGCAGCACCGCACCCTCGGCGACCGGATCCGGGAACTGGTGGGCGCCGGGTTCCGGCTGCTCGACCTGGTGGAGCCGGAGTGGCCCGAGGGACACGAGGAGATCTGGGGGCAGTGGAGCCCGCTGCGCGGACGGCTCTTCCCCGGCACCGCCATCTTCGTCACCGAGAAGCCGGCCGGGTGAGCGGGTCGCACCCGCGGTCCGACCTGCGATCCATCGATCGCCGGTAGGCTCGACTCCATGAGCGCCGAGCCCATCCCGACACCACCTGGCCCCTGGTGTCCGGATCCGATGCGGCAGCAGCGTGCCGACTACACGCTGGAGGACCTGCTCGCCCTGCCGGACGACGCCCCCCGCGTCGAACTCGTCGACGGAGTTATCCAGGTGACACCCTCCCCCACCCTGGGCCATCAGGACATCTGCAGCCTGCTGTGGCTGTGGCTGCGCTCGCACGCCCCGGCGAACCTTCGTGCTGCCCAAGCAGTCGGTGTCGCGTTCAGCCGCAACACGAGCCGGCAGCCGGACGTGCTGCTCTGCCGTGCCGAGATCCCGTCCAACCGGTCCACACTGCGGCCGGCGGACGTCGTGCTCGCCGTGGAGATCGTGTCGCCCGGCACGCGACGGATCGACAGGTTCGCGAAGCCCGGGGAGTACGCCGCTGCCGGCATCCCGTTCTACTGGCGGATCGAGCAGGACCCGGTGCACGTCTACGCGTACCGGATCGGCGACCGGGTGGGGCCGGGCGGTGAGCGGCAGTACGAGCTGGTCGCCGACGGCGCCGACGTGATCGAGCTGGCCGAGCCGTTCGACATCAAGCTGCCGGTCGCCGAGATCACCCCGTAGTCGTTTCGCCCCGACCGGGTCGGGTAGCCGAGGGCCATGGCCGAACAGAGATTCCACCAGGGCGACCGTGTCTCCTGGTCGGCCCATGGCAGCCGCGCGTACGGCGTGGTGCGGGGCACGATCACCGAGCGGACGCGGATTCGCGGGCGGGCGGTGAACGCGGCCCCCGACGATCCGCAGTACCGGGTCCGCAGTGACGGCACGGGCCGCGACGTGGCCCACCGACCGGAGGCGCTGCGCCATGAGCAGAAGTGACGACGGCCGGGACACCTACCGGGAGTTCACCGAAGCGGTGAACATGAAGCCCGGCGAGCTGTCCACGTGGCTGGAGACGGACGAGTCGAAGCAGGTTGGCTGGCACAAGGGCGGTCACGCCGGTGGAGGCGAGTCCGTCGGGCACGAGTCCGGCCGAAAGATCATCAACCTGCTCCGTCGCAAACGTGGCGACCTGTCCGACGGCGACTACAAGCACATGCGCAAGGTGGTCGGTTACGTACGTCGACACATGGCGCAGCGCCCCTCCGGCGACGTCCGCGACACCAGGTGGCGCTGGTCTCTCATGAACTGGGGCCACGACCCGCTGAAGTAGACGGACCGCTCCCGCGGGCTCACCACACAAGGTGCGCACGACATTGCGGCAGGTGCGGTATCCGCCCGCACGGGCACCACGGTCCCGCCGACCGCCCCGTCGACTGCCAAGATCGCGCTCGATCCATGATGTAGGGGCCCTCCCCGCCACCGCACACCACTACATCCTGGTTCGAGCACGATCTTGGCTGTCGTGGGCGTCCCGAACCCCGGCTCCCGGTGTCTCCCGCGGCGGCATTCGTCGTCGGGATCCGAGATGCGGGCGCGGGCGCGGGGCGCGGGCGCGGGGCGCGGGCGCGGGCGCGGGGCGCGGGCGCGGGGCGCGGGCGCGGGCGCGGGGCGCGGGCGCGGGCGCGGGCGCGGGGCGCGGGCGCGGGCGCGGGGCGCGCGAGAACGGACCATGCGAGGCGGACGAGCGGTGCGGGCGGGGGCAGGCGCCCGGGGGCGCTCCGCGTGATCTATCCGGTGCCCACCCACGCCCAGTGCCGCGACCAGGGCAACCCGGTCAGGGGTTCCGGGGCAGCCCGACCCACGCAGGGATCAAGCCTGACCGCCCGGAGTGGGTCGGGCTGCCCCGGAACCCCCACACCGCAACCACCCAGACCGCAACACCCGCAAGAACCAACCAGACGATCAGTGATCAGCGCTGTTCCAGTCCCGGCCCAGGCCGACCGACACCTCCAGCGGCACCGACAACGGGTACGCCTCGCCCATCTCCCGCCGGACCAGTGCCTCCAAGGCCTCCCGCTCACCCGGCGCGACCTCGAAGACCAGCTCGTCGTGCACCTGCAGGAGCATCCGTGAGCGCAGCCCGGCCTCGCGGATCGCGGTGTCGACGTGCAGCATCGCCACCTTGATGATGTCGGCGGCGGAGCCCTGGATGGGGGCGTTGAGCGCCATCCGCTCGGCGATGTCACGCCGCTGCCGGTTGTCGCTGACCAGGTCGGGCAGGTAGCGGCGCCGGCCCAGGATGGTGGAGGTGTAGCCGTCCTGGCGGGCCCGGGCGACCACCTGCTGGAGGTAGTCGCGCACCCCGCCGAAGCCGGCGAAGTAGTTCTCCATCAACCCGCGCGCCTCTTCGGTGCTGATGCTGAGCTGTTGGGACAGGCCGAAGGCGCTGAGCCCGTACGCCAGGCCGTAGTTCATGGCCTTGATCTTGCGGCGCTGGTCGGGGGTGACAGCGTCGAGCGGAACCCCGAAGACCGACGAGGCGGTGGCGGCGTGGAAGTCGGCGCCGGAGTTGAACGCGTCAATCAGCGCGTCGTCCGAGCTGAGGTGCGCCATGATGCGCATCTCGATCTGGCTGTAGTCGGCGGTGAGCAGACTCTCGTAGCCCTCCCCCACCACGAAGGCCCGGCGGATGCGGCGGCCCTCCTCGGTGCGGATCGGGATGTTCTGCAGGTTGGGCTCGGTGGAGGAGAGCCGGCCGGTGGCCGCCACTGTCTGGTTGAAGGTGGTGTGGATCCGGCCGTCGTCGGAGACCGACTTGAGCAGACCGTCGACTGTCGACTTGAGCTTGGCCACGTCCCGGTGGCGCAGCAGGTGGGCCAGCACCGGGTGCGGCTGCTGCGCGTAGAGCCACTGCAGGGCGTCGGCGTCGGTGGTGTAACCCGTCTTGATCTTCTTGGTCTTGGGCAGGCCCAGCTCGGTGAAGAGGATCTCCTGCAACTGCTTGGGCGAGCCGAGGTTGAACTCCCGGCCCACCGCCTCGTACGCGCCCTGCGCGGCGGCCTTCACCTCGGCGGCGAAGTGGGCCTCCAGCTCGGAGAGGTAGTCGGTGTCGGCGGCGATGCCGGTGCTCTCCATGGTGGCCAGCACCCGCATCAACGGCAGCTCCACGCCCGCCATGAGCCGGGCGGACTGCTCGCCGTCGCGGGACAGCTCGGCGTCGATCGCGTCGGCCAGGTCGAGAGTGGCACGGGCCTGGAGCATCAGGTTCTGCTCGACGACCCCTTCGTCACCGAGCCCGTCGAGGGTGAGCTGGCCGGACTCCGGGACGTCCACCCGCAGCTCCCGGTGCAGGTAGCGCAGCGCCAGGTCGGTCAGGTCGTAGGACCGCTGGTCGGGCCGGGCCAGGTACGCGGCGATCTGGGTGTCCCGGACGATGCCGGTGAGCTGCCAGCCGTGCGCGGCGCAGGCCAGCACTGCCGGCTTGCTGTCGTGCAGGACCTTGGGGCGCTGCGCGTCGGCCAACCAGCCGGCCAGGGCGGCCTCGTCGGTCGGGTCGAGCTGCGCCGGGTCGATCCAGGCCGCCGCGCCGCCGGCGGTGGCCAGCGCGAGACCGGTGATCGAGGCGGTGTGCCGGCGGTTGGGGCCGGTGTCGAGTTTGACCGCCAACCCGACGGGGGTGCCGGTCGGGACGTGCGTGCTCAGCCACCCGGCCAGCGCGCCGGGCTCGGTGAGCACCTCACCGGCCAGGTCGAAGCCGGACTCGGCCTCCGGCTCGACCGCCTCCAGGTACTGGTAGAGGCGGTCGCGCAGGATGCGGAACTCCAGGGTGTCGAAGACCTGGTGCACCGCCTCGCGGTCCCAACCCGTCCAGCGGGTGTCCTCGGGGAGCAGCGGCAGCTCCAGGTCGGAGACGAGTCGGTTGATCTCGTAGTTGCGGATCACGTCGGCGAGCCGCTCCCGCAGGCTGTCGCCGGCCTTGCCCTTGATCTCGTCGGCCCGGGCGATCACGCCCTCCACCCCGCCGTACGTGGTGATCCACTTGGCGGCGGTCTTCGGGCCGACGCCCGGGATGCCGGGCAGGTTGTCGCTGGTCTCGCCGACCAGCGCGGCGAGATCCCGGTACTGCTGAGGCGGAACGCCGTACTTCGCCTCGATCGCGGCCGGGTCCATCCGGGCCAGGTCGGAGACGCCCTTGCGCGGGTAGAGGACGGTGATCTGGTCGTCGACCAGTTGGAACGCGTCGCGGTCACCGCTGCTGATGAGCACCGACATGCCCTGGTCGCGGGCCTGGCAGGCGAGCGTGGCGATCACGTCGTCGGCCTCGAAGCCCTCCTTCTCGACCACCGGGATCTGCAGCGCGGCCAGGACCTCCTTGACCAGGCTGACCTGGCCCTTGAAGTCGGTCGGGGTCTCGCTGCGGCCGGCCTTGTACTCCGCGTACTTGTCGGTGCGGAAGGACCGGCGGGAGACGTCGAAGGCCACCACGATGTGGGTGGGCTGCTCGTCGCGCAACACGTTGATCAGCATCGAGGTGAAGCCGTACACCGCGTTGGTCGGCTGACCCGTCGTGGTGGAGAAGTTTTCCACGGGCAGGGCGAAGAAGGCCCGGTATGCCATGGAATGTCCGTCGACGAGAAGCAGGCGCGGTGTCGTAGCTGTCACGGCAGCGACTCTAGTCCGTCGCACCGACATCCCCGACCTTCGGCACGGGGTGCCGCAACGACTGCCGACCCGAACGCCGACGGCCGGCCACCCCGCGAGGGGATGACCGGCCGGCGGCTCGGGTGGCTCAGGCCACGCCGAGGTACGCCTCCTTGACCGACGGGTCGTGCAGCAGGTCCTGACCGGACCCCTCCTTCACGATCCGACCGGTCTCCAGCACGTAACCGCGGTGTGCCCGCGACAGCGCCTGCTGGGCGTTCTGCTCCACCAGCAGGATCGTGGTGCCCTGCTGGTTGATCTCGGTGATGATGTCGAAGATCTGCCGGATCACCAGCGGGGCCAGCCCCATCGACGGCTCGTCGAGCAGCAGCAGCTTCGGTCGGCTCATCAGCGCCCGGCCGACAGCGAGCATCTGCTGCTCACCGCCGGAGAGGGTGCCACCGGCCTGCTTGCGGCGCTCGGCCAGCCGCGGGAAGAGGGTCAGCACCCGGTCCAGGTCGGCGGCGATGCCGGCGGAGTCCCGCCGGGTGTACGCCCCCATGTCCAGGTTCTCCATGACCGTCATACCCGGGAAGATCTGCCGTCCCTCCGGCGACTGGCACAGCCCCCGGACCACCCGCAGGTCGGCCCGGAGCTTGCTGATGTCCTCGCCGTTGAACGTGATCTTCCCGGCGGCCAGCGACCGGGTTCCTGAGATGGCCCGCATGGTGGTGGTCTTGCCGGCGCCGTTCGCGCCGATCAGGGCCACCACCTCACCCTCGTTCACGGTGAGGCTGATCCCGTGCAGCGCCTCGATCCGACCGTACGCGACGGCGACGTTCTCCAGCTCAAGCAGCGTCATCGGCGGGCTCCCCCAGGTACGCGGCGATCACCTTCGGATCGCGGCTGACCTCCGCGGGCGCACCCTCGGCGATCTTGCGGCCGAACTCCAGCACCACGATCCGGTCGGTGACACCCATGACCAGCCGCATGTCGTGCTCGATGAGCAGCACGGTCAGGCCCATGTCCCGGATCTTGCGGATCAGGGTGAGGAGTTCCTCCTTCTCCGCCGGGTTGAAGCCGGCGGCCGGCTCGTCCAGGCAGATCAGCTTCGGCTCGGTGGCGAGCGCGCGGGCGATCTCCAACCGACGCTGGTAGCCGTACGGCAGGTTGCGCGCCTCGTCGTTGGCCCGGTCGGCGATGCCGACGAACCGCAGCAACTCCAGCGCCTTGGCCTCGGCCGCCCGCTCCTCCAGGATGTGCCGGGACAACCCGAACGTCTTGGCGAACGTGCGACGCGTCTCCTGCCACGTCCGCTGGATGCCCGCCTCGGCGGTCACCTGCGGCAACTCGTGCGGCTTCGGCTTCTTCCGGGGCACCCGGAAGAGCGCTCCGGGCACGCTGGTCTTGTGCCGGGAGTCGGTGCCGACCATGACGTTCTCCAGTGCCGTCATCTCCGGGAAGAGACGGATGTTCTGGAACGTACGGGAGATGCCCAACTGGCTGATCTGATGCGGCTTGCGGCCGGTCACCTTCTGGCCGCGGAACCGGACCGCACCGGAGGTCGGCTTGTAGACCCCGGTCATCACGTTGAAGCTGGTGGTCTTGCCGGCGCCGTTCGGCCCGATGAGGCCGAGGATCTCGCCCTCGTAGATCTGGAAATTGATCTTGTCAAGGGCGACCACACCACCGAAGCGCAGCGTGACGTCGTCGACTTCGAGCAGTACCGACCGGGGCCCCGGCTGGGCCGGGATCTTCGGCGCGGACGTGCTGGTGGTCTGGTCAGACATGAGCGGGCGCCTCCTCTGCCTCCGCCGCGCGATCCTTCAACTCGCGGGCTCGCCGCCGGCTCGGGATCAGACCCTGCGGACGCAGGATCATCACCAGCACCATGGCCAGACCGAAGACCAGCCACCGGTAGTCGGCGAAGTCCCGGAACCGTTCCGGCAGGTACGCCAGCAGCACCGCGCCGAGCGAGACACCGAGCATGTTGCCGGAACCGCCGACCACGACCATCGCGACGAAGAGGATCGAGAGGTTCGCGTTGAACTGGGTCGGGTCGATGAACGCGTTACGGCTGCCGAAGAGGAAACCGGACAGGCCACCGAGCGCCGCGCCCATCGCGAACGCCCACAGCTTGAACTTGAACGGGTACACGCCCATCACGGCGGCGGCGTCCTCGTCCTCGCGGACCGCGAGCCAGGCGCGACCGACCCGGCTGTGCTCCAGCCGACGAACCAGGATCACCATCAGCAGGACGAAGGTGATCGCCAGCCAGTACCAGGGCTTCGCGTCGATCAGACCGAAGACCTTGTTGTCCGCCGACGGCGGACCCTCCGGACCCGGAATTGCCGAGATACCGACCGGACCGTTGGTGACCCCGGTGGCGTTGCGGGCCACGATGCGGATGATCTCACCGAAGCCGAGCGTGACGATGGCCAGGTAGTCACCGCGCAACCGAAGCGTCGGCCAACCCAGCAGCACACCGGAGATCATCGTCAGCACGATCGCGAGCAGGAGGCAGATCCCCCAGGTCACCGCCCAGGTCGGCGGCAGGTCGAACTCCTGCTGGATCCACTTGACGACCGGCGAGTTCACCGAACCGAACAGCGCCACGCTGTAGGCGCCGATCGCGAAGAATCCGATGTAGCCGAGGTCGAGCAGGCCGGCGAGGCCGACCACCACGTTCAGGCCGATCGCGACCAGGACGTAGATGGCGCAGACGAAGAGCACGCCCGCCCAGTTGTTGCCGCCGGCGATCGAGTCGGTGCGGAGGTTGTTCAGACCGGGGATCATCAGACCACCGGGCAGCTTGCCCAGGTACGGCAGGGTGTAGACGAAGACGAGCAGGGCGGCCACGCCGATGGCCTTTTGCCACTTCGGCAGGGCCCCCCAACGGTCGCCGATCGAGGTCAGGAAACCGACCCGGCGGCGATCTGCGGAGCGAATCTTGTCGATCATGCGCGGGCCCTCCCGAGCGACTCACCCAACAGGCCGGTGGGCCGGAACATCAGCACCACGATCAGCACCACGAAGGCGATGACGTCCTCCCAGTTGGACGCGAAGAGCGTCGCGCCGTAGACCTCGACGATGCCGAGGAAGAGGCCACCGAGCAGCGCACCGCGCAGGTTGCCGATGCCGCCGAGCACCGCGGCGGTGAACGCCTTCAGACCGAGCACGAAGCCGATGCTGTTCTGGGTGAAGCCGAACCGCATGCTCCACAGCAGCGCGGCGGCACCGGCCATGATGCCACCGAGCACGAAGATCAGCATGATCACGCGCTCCTGGTTGACGCCCATCAGCGCGGCGGTCTCCGGGTTCTGGGCCACCGCACGCACACCCCGGCCGTAGCGGGTGCGGTTGATGAACCAGTCCAGCAGCGCCATCATCGCCACGGCCGCGACGAAGACGATCAGCTGGATGTTCGTGATCGCGGTGTTGCCGATGGTGAACAGGGTCTCCTGCTGGATGATCGTCGGCATACCGATGATCTGCCGGGGCCGGCCGAACACATCCGGCAACGCGCCACCGAGCAGCTTCGGCAGCACCTGCCCGAAGAGCTCCACGAAGACCAGTGACAGACCGATCGCGGTGATCAGGAAGATCAGCGGCGGCGCGTTCTTGCGCCGCAGGGGCCGGTACGCGACCCGCTCGAGCGCCAGGGCTGTGCCGCCGGAGGCGACCGCCGCGACGATCAGACCGAGCACCAGGAAGAGGATCGCCTGGCCGATGGGCGGGTTATTTTGCACGCCGAGTTGGTTCCACAGGATCAGCACCGCGAAGGTACCGACCATGAACACTTCGGAGTGCGCGAAGTTGATCAGGCGAAGGACGCCGTAGACGAGGGTGTAGCCAAGGGCGATCAGGGCATAGATGGCGCCCTTGGACAGGCCATCGACCGTGTGCTGGCCGAGATGGCCGATCAGTTCATCGAAATGCACCGGGGGTCTCCTTGAATCGAGTGCGGCCGGGGTGAGACACCCCGGCCGCACTCCATTGCGTGGGGCGTCAGCTGAGCTTGAGCTCCTGCAGCGCCTCGATGGCCTCGCCCTTGATCTGGTAGGCCCAGATGACGACCTTGGTCGGGTCAACGTCACCCTTGGCGTCGAACTTGATGTACTTCGACACACCCTGCTTGTCGTACGACTTCACGAACGCCAGGATGTCCGCCCGGGTCTTCTTGCCAGCCTTGAAGGCGTCCAGGTAGATGGTGGCGCCGTCGAAGCCCTCAGCACCGTAGGAGCCCGGCGGGATGCCGAACTTCTTCTGGTAGTCAGCGGAGAAGGTGCCGCCGGCCTTGTCGGCCGGGAGGCACGGGCAGGTGATGATCGCGCCCTCGGCGCCACCGGAGGCACCCTTCGGGAACGCGGTGTCGTAGAGACCGTCCGGGCCGACGAACTTGGCCTGGACACCGGCGGCACGCATCTGCTTCACCAGCGGAGCGGCCTCACGGGTGTAGCCGCCGTAGAAGACGAAGTCCGCCTGAGCGGCCTTGATCTTGGAAACGGTGGCGTCGAACTGCGTCTGCCGCTCCTGGATCTTGTCCTTGTTGACGACCAGCGGGCCGAGCTGCTTGCCCAGCTCGTCGGTGATGCCGGCGCCGTAGGCGCTGGCGTCGTCGACCATGAAGACCTTCTGCGCGTTCTGGGTCTTCAGGTAGCTCGCCACCGCGCCGGCCTGCGTGCCGTCGTTGCCGACCACGCGGTAGAAGGACGTGTTGCCCTTCTGGGTCAGGTCGGTCCGGGTCGCGGACGGGCTGACCATCGCCAGGCCCGCGGCCTGGTAGATCGGCATCGTCGCGTCCGACTCACCGGAGAAGTGACCACCGATGACACCGAGGAACGAGTTGTCCCCAGCGATCTGGTTCGCGAACGGGGTCGCCACCGCGGGGTCACCCTGGGTGTCGAACTCCTGCATGGTGACCTTGCAGTCCGGGTTCGCCGTGTTGAACTGCTCCACGGCGAGCTTCGCGCCGTTCAGCGACGGGATCACCAGACCCGCGTTGTCACCCGTGAACGCGCCGAAGATCGCGATCTTGCCACCGCAGTCGCCCGACGCGGTCCCACCGTCGCCGCCACCGGAATCCTGGCAACCAGCCGCGACCACCAGGGTCGCGGCGAGCGCTACGGTGCCCAGCGCCCGTACATAGCTTCGCCTCACGGCTTCCTGACCTCCTCGAGATGCGGACGCGGCTGACCCGAAGCGACGGCGACAGCAGCAGACCCGCAATTCCACCCACCCCGCAGGGACGCCCCCTGCGTTACGGCTCGTGATGGCGGAGCGTACCGACACGACATACCGTCCCGGAAGGCCTGAAGGCGGGGTCTGCGAAACCGTTACGAAGACGTGGGCAATCATGTCGATGTCCGTAACAGGTGAATCCGCCGGACGGTCCTTAAAACCACGCCCGGTCGACGTCCAGCAGCGCCCACCCCGCCCGCGCGAACCCGACGAAAAGCCGACTGACCTGCGCAAACGCCCGCTCGGGTCAGCTGCCGGGGTGAACCCTCACCGCACCGGCGGCGATCAGGCGCCCAGGCCGGTCGCCGACCACAGCCCGGCCCGGGTGCCGTCGTCCGCCGCCAACCACCACCGGTCACCCACCGCCATCAGCGTCACGTCCCGGTCAACGCCCGCCGGCACATCGAGGGGCATCGTCGCCTCCCGCCACGAACCACCCCGGTCGGTCGACACCCACACCGAGTGCCGTGCCCCATCCGTCACCGCGGCGAACAGACTGCCGCCGGACGACACCAGCGAGCCCACCCCCGGCACCCCGGCCCCATCCCGCCGCCCGAACGCGCCGCCAGCCACCCAGCCCGACGCCTCCTGCCGCCACGCGCCGAACGTCCCCCCGCGCAGCCCGACCGCCACCGGCACGCCGTCGACCAGCACCACCCGCTGCAACTCCTCGTACTCCGGCCCACCCGGCAGCACCGTGCGCCGCCACGACCGCCCGTCCGGCGACGACCACACCGCCGGGTCACGATCGATCCGGCCAGCCGGCAACAGGCCACCCACCGCCAGCCACCCCGACGACGTCGCCACCGCGTCGAACGCCCAGGTCACCCCCGCCGCGTCACTGGCCAGCTCCGGTGCGCCCTCGACCAGCGCGAACTCCGCCGCGGCAGGCGACGCCACCCAGGACGCCGCACCCGCCGACCGGTTACCGACGATCAACCAACCCGGCGGGCCGGCCGTCAGCCGGGACACGTTCACCGCCGTCGGCCCGCCGTACGTCTCGAACGGCGCCTGCACCTCGACCAGAGCGCCGTCGGCCACCTGCCGCCACGTGCTCACCCGCGGGTAACCGTGCGCACCGCCGACCTTCGCGCCGATCAACGCCACCTGCCCGTCCCGGCAGGCCGCCGACAGGAACACGTTCTGCCGGCCGTAGAAGGAATCCGGACGCACCGGCAGCACGCTCCACGTCGTACCGTCCACGCTGGTCCAGGCCGCCGGGCGGGTGCCACCGTCGGCGTCCACGACACCACCGACCACGAACCACCGACCCGCGCACGACGCCGCGTCCCGCACCAGCGGACGGCCCTCGCCACCCGGCGGCGCCGGCAACGTCAGCGGCTGCCAACCCGGCCGCAGCGGCGGCGCCGGGGCCGTCGTCGACCCCGCGCCGCTCGGAGCGGCCGGCCCGTCGCACCCGGCGAGCAGCAGCGCGAAGAGGCCGAACACCGCGATCACCCGTCGGACGGACACCCGTCGATGCTAACCAGCAGAGCCCGCACATGGTGGCCCGGCACGGCCCGGCGTCGCCCGGACCGCTCAGACGGTCGGCTGCTGCGACACCTCGCCACCGGCGGTCTCCGCGAGGATTCGCTCGGCGACCTCTTTCATGGTCATCCGGTGGTCCATGGCCGTGCGCTGGATCCACTTGAACGCCTGCGGCTCGGTCATCCCGTAGGTGGTCATCAGCGCGCCCTTGGCCCGCTCCACCGACTTACGGATCTCCAGGCGGTCGGTCAGGTTCGCGACCTCCGCCTCCAGGGCCGCGACCTCCGAGTAACGCGACAGCGCGATCTCCACCGCCGGGACCAGGTCACTCTTCTGGAAGGGCTTCACCAGGTACGCCATCGCGCCCGCCGCCCGCGCCCGCTCCACCAGATCACGCTGGCTGAACGCGGTCAGAATGATCACCGGGGCGATCCGGGCGCCGGCGATGCGCTCGGCGGCGGCCAGCCCGTCCATGATCGGCATCTTGATGTCCAGGATGACGAGATCGGGCTTCAGCTCCTCGGCGAGGCGAACGGCTGTCTCACCGTCGCCGGCCTCCCCCACCACCTCGTAACCCTCTTCGACCAGCATCTCGGCGAGGTCCAGCCGGATCAGCGCCTCGTCCTCGGCGATCAGTACGCGCCTGCGCTCGGCATCCGTCGGCGTCTCAGCCACCAGCCCTACCCCCACCATCGATCACTGCACGGCTACCACCCATGCTCCCGCATGAGAGTAGTCGGGTACAGTAGGCGCCACCCGCCGGGATGGTGGAACGGCATACACGGAAGTCTCAAACACTTCTGCCCGAAAGGGCTTGCGGGTTCGAATCCCGCTCCCGGCACTCTTGTCATACGCCTGTTCGACGATGTGGACGTGCATCCACCGCAGATGCGGGCACAGGCCCGCGCGCTCCGCGTTCGCGGACACAGCATTCATTCCGTAGCTCGGAAGCTGTCGTTGCCGTACGCAACCGTCTGGCACTGGTGCGTCGATCGACCCGAACCGGTGCGGCGTGGCACGGAACTGCGCTGCTTCCGATGTCGGCCGGATGTCGACAATCCGACCGACCCCGGGGCCTACGCCTACCTGCTCGGTCTCTACCTGGGCGACGGCCACCTGGTCACGACGGCGCGTGTTCCGGTGTTACGCATCTACTGTTCCGATGCCTGGCCCGGGCTGATCGAGGCGTGCGACGTGGCCATGCGAGCCGTGTTGGCCTCCAGGGTGCAACGGATCCAGAAGCAGGGTTGCGTGGGCGTGCAGAGTTACGGCCTCCACTGGCCCTGCCTGCTCCCGCAGCACGGTCCCGGCAAGAAGCACGAGCGACCGATCGTCCTCGCCGACTGGCAACGGCCGATCATCGAACAGCACCCCGGCGACTTTCTGAGAGGGCTATTCCACTCCGACGGCTGCCGGGTCGCCAACCGGGTGACCGTGCGCGGCAAGGCGTACGTCTACCCGCGCTACATGTTCGTCAACGAGTCGGCCGACATCATGGGCCTCTGCCAGTGGGGCCTCGACCTGCTGGGCATCGCCTGGCGGATGAACCGGCGCAACTCGCTGTCGGTGGCCCGGCGCGCCGCGGTCGTCACCCTGGACCGCCACGTCGGTCCGAAGTCTTGACCGGTCAGGCGATCGTGTCCAGGGCGTGCGCGAGGTCGGCGCGCAGGTCCTCGGGGTCTTCCAGACCGACCGAGAGGCGCAGCAGGGCGGCGGCGGGTTTGGCGTCGCCCTCGACCGGCCGGTGGGTGAGCGAGGCCGGGTGCTGGATGAGGGTGTCCACGCCGCCGAGCGAGACCGCGTGGGTGATGAGCCGGCAGGCACCGGCGACGGTCGCGGCGGCGGGCGCCCCGCCGCGTACCTCGAAGGCGAGCAGGCTGCCGGGTCCGGCCATCTGCCGGCCGACCAGCGCCGCCGGGTCGTGCACCGAGGGGTGGTGCACCCGGTGTACGGCGGGGTGGTCGGCGAGCCAGCCGGCGAGTTTCTCGGCGGTGGCCTGTTGGGCGCGGACCCGCAACGGCAGGGTCTGCAGGCCACGGTGCAGCAGGTAGCCGCCGAGGGGGTGCAGGATCGCGCCGGTGACCGCGCGGACCTGGCGTAGGCGCACGGCCCAGGTGTCGTCGCAGGCGACGACGCCGGCGAGGACGTCGCCGTGCCCGCCGATGCTCTTGGTGGCGCTGTGCAGGACGAGGGTGGCGCCGTGGCGGGCGGGCTGTTGCAGCACGGGGGTGGCGACGGTGTTGTCCACCAGCAGTGGGATGTCGCCGGCCGCGGCGGCGAGGGCGGCGATGTCGACCAGGTCGAGGGTGGGGTTGGCGGGTGTCTCGACGATGATCAGTGCGGTGTCGGGGCGGATGGCGGCGGCGACCTCGTCGGGGTGGGCCCAGGTGACTGTGGTGCCGAGCAGGCCGGTGGCGAGGATGTGGTCGGTGCCGCCGTAGAGGGGTCGGACGGCGACGACGTGCCGGCGGTCGTCGCGGGCGGCGGCGAGCAGGGTGGCGGTGAGGGCGGCCATTCCGCTGGCGAAGGCGACGGCCTGGGCGGTGCCCTCCAGTTCGGCGAGGGCGCTCTCGAAGCGGGCGACGGTGGGGTTCCAGAGCCGTTGGTAGACGGCGCCACCTTCGGCGGGGAGGGTGCCGCCGGTGGCGAGCTGCTCGTAGGCGTTGCCGCCGTCGTCGACCGAGGGCAGTGGGTTGGTGGTGGACAGGTCGATGGGCGGTACGTGCACGCCGAGGGTGCGGAGGTCGTCGCGGCCGGCGTGCACGGCCCGGGTGTCCATCGGTGTCATGGCGGTAGCGTCGAACATCTGATGCTATGACGGCAATAGTTCGGAAAACTATTCTGTGAAAAGCTCTTGTTTCGGCAGAGAATTCGGCAAAGGATGCGGGGATGCCCCCCGAGCCGAATGATGTGCGGCCGTACCCGGCCCTGGACGAGGTGGATCGCGCGATCCTGACCGAGCTGGCGGCGGACGGCCGGCTGCCGAACAACGCGCTCGCCGAGCGGGTGGGGGTGGCGCCGTCGACGTGCCTGACGCGCACCCGTGCGTTACGCGAGCGCGGTGCGATCCGTGGTTTCCACGCCGAGGTGGATCCGGCGGCGCTCGGCCTGCCGTTGCAGGCGTTGGTGTCGGTGCGGTTGACAGCGCACGAGCGGGCGGCGGTGGACGCGTTCCGGGCCCGGTCGGTGCGGCTGCCGGGGGTGGTGTCGGTGTTCCACGTGGCCGGTGCGGAGGACTACGTGCTGCACGTGCGGGCGGCGTCCGGCGACGCGTTGCGCGATTTCGTCCTGGACCACCTGGCGGTCGACCCGGTGGTGCAGCACACCCAGACCAGTCTCATCTTCGAGCAGGCCCGCGGGATGGGTTGAGCGGCGGGTGAGCTGGCCGACGAAAACCCGGATGTCGGAACAAAGCCGGTCGGTGCCGGGTTGGCTGACCTTGTGATCACCGTACCGTTGTCTGTTCTTGATCTTGCCCCGGTCGCCAAGGGCGCCACCGCTGGCGCGGCCCTGCAGGCCACCACCGAGCTGGCCCGCCGCACCGAGGAGTTGGGCTACCACCGGTTCTGGGTGGCCGAGCACCACAACATGCCGGCGATCGCCAGCTCCGCGCCCGCGGTGCTGCTGGCGCACCTGGCGGCGAACACCTCGACCATCCGGCTGGGCTCGGGTGGGGTGATGTTGCCCAACCACGCGCCGCTGGTGGTGGCCGAGCAGTTCGGCACCCTGGAGGCGCTGCACCCCGGTCGGATCGACCTGGGCATCGGCCGGGCGCCGGGCACCGACCAGATGACCGCGTTGGCGTTGCGGCGCACCATGGAGGGCCTGTCGGCGGAGCACTTCCCCCGGGAGCTTGCGGACCTGATGAACTATTTCAGCGGGGAGAAGCCGGGGCAGATCGTCGCCACCCCGGGTCGCGGTGAGCAGCCGGCCGTGTGGCTGCTGGGCTCCAGCGGTTTCAGCGCCCAGCTCGCCGGCCTGCTCGGCCTGCCGTTCTCCTTCGCACACCACTTCAGCTCGGCGAACACCCTGCCGGCGTTGGCCCTGTACCGGCAGCACTTCCGGCCGTCGCAGTGGCTGGACAAGCCGTACGCGATGGTGGCGGTCAACGCGGTGTGCGCGGACACCGACGAGCGGGCCGAATGGCTGGCCGGGCCGAGCGCCCTGTCGTTCCTGAAGTTGCGCTCCGGGCGGCTCGAGCCGCTGTCGACGCCCGACGAGGCGGCGGCCTACCCGTACACGGAGATCGAGCGGGAGTTCGTGCTGCAACGCCGCGACGGTCAGGCGATGGGCTCGCCGGAGACGGTACGTCGGCAGCTGACCGAGTTGCAGGAGCGCACCGGCGCGGACGAGCTGATGCTGACCACGCTGGTTTACGACGTGCAGGACCGGGTGCGGTCGTACGAGCTGATCGCCGAGCAGGTGGCGGGTGGTCTGCGCCAGCGGGCGTGAAACACGATCTTCACGTCAGCGTCACCCCGCCGACCCGGACGGTGCCTAATGTTGGTGCCGGTGGTGGTACGGCATTCCCGGTCGGGACGGGTTGGGAATGCCGCGGTGTGGCGCACCGGGCCGGAGCTGAGCGGATTCCGCGGCTGCGGCCCGGTGCCTGCCACCCTAGGCGACCCCGGTCGGGACCGCCAGAGCTCGCATCACCGTAGGTGGATGTCCGGCGTCGGTGGGGTGCCCATTCCGTTGCCGATGAAGAACCCCGGGTGCGGCGGTTGGTTGTAGGCGGTGTTCTGCCACGCGATGGCCACCCGGTACTGCGGGTCGTGCATCAGGGTGTAGATCCGGGTGCTGGTCGGGGTGGGTGTGCTGTAGATGCGCAACGCCCGGCTGTCGGTGGTCCGCCAGATCACCTCCTCGCGCCAGTCGCCCAGGATGTCGCCGGAGAGCGCCGGGGTGGCCTTGGTGCCGTTGTTGGACGCCACCCCGCTGCCGTCGAGCAGCCGGGTCTCGCCGCCGGTGCCGTACTTGTCGATCCTCGTGCCGTCCAGCAGTTCCCGCACCGGGTCACCGTCCCACCAGGCGAGGAAGTTCGCCGAGGACGGCTTGCGGCCGACGTTCTGCCCCCTGGTGTTGGCCAGTCCGGCGACCGCTGACGACCACGACTCCGCGCCAGGACTGCCCGCCCAGATGTCCGCGGAGACACCCCGGCCGTTGTCGCCGGACGCCGGCGTGGACCAGAGGACCTGACCGGTACGGGCGTCGGCGAAGTAGGAACTGGGCTTGCTGCCGTCCTCGTCGACCTTGAACACCTCCAGTCCGGCGCGGCCCGGGTCGAGGTCCCCGACGTGCAGCGCGTCGCCGTGGCCGTTGCCGGTGGAGTGCAGCAGCCGGCCGTTGTCGTCGATGGTGGCGGCCCCGTACACGATCTCCTGGCGGCCGTCGGCGTCGACGTCGGCGACGGAGAGTTGGTGGTTGCCCTGACCGGCGGCGGCGCCGTTGCCGGAGGAGTTCGAGTCGAACGTCCAGCGCTTGGTCAGCGTGCCGTTGCGAAAGTCCCAGGCCGCGATCACCGCGCGGGTGTAGTAACCCCGGGCCATGATCAGCGAGGGGCGCTGCCCGTCCAGGTACGCGGTGCCGGCCAGGAACCGGTCCACCCGGTTGCCGTACGAGTCACCCCAGGACGACACGGTGCCGCGCGGCGGGTCGTAGTTCACGGTGGAGGCGATCGCGCCGGTCTGCCCGTGGAACATGGTCAGGTACTCCGGGCCGGACAGCACGTAGCCGCTGGAGTTGCGGTAGTCCGCCGATGACGAGCCGATGAGCTGACCGGTGCCGGAGCGGGTGCCGTCGGCGGTCTTCATGGCCACCTCGGCGCGGCCGTCGCCGTCGTAGTCGTACACCTGGAACTGGGTGTAGTGGGCGCCGGCCCGGATGTTGCGGCCCAGGTCGATGCGCCACAACCGGGTGCCGGTGAGTGTGTACGCGTCGACGTAGACGTTGCCGGTGTAGCCGGACTGGGAGTTGTCCTTGGCGTTCGACGGCTCCCACTTGAGCACGATCTCGTAGCTGCCGTCGCCGTTGAGGTCACCGACGGAGGCGTCGCTGGCGCTGTAGGTGTAGCTCTCCCCGCTCGGGGTGCTGCCCCCGGCCGGGACCTGCAACGGCACGTCCAGGTAGCCCGCGCCGAACTGCAACGCCGGTGCCGACGCCGCCTGCTCGGCGCCGCCCACCACGGCCCGCACCGTGTACGCCGACCCGGCCGCCGCGCCGCTGTCGAGGTAGTTGGTGGCGCCGGTGATCGGGCTGGCGTTGACCCTGGTGGATCCCCGGTAGAGGTTGAACGCCACCCCGGAGGTCTCGGTGCCGAGAAGCCGCCAGGAGACCAGGTTGCCGCCGCCGGAGCGGACGCTGATCAACCCTCGGTCCAGGTTCTCCATCTGCACCACCCCGGCCGCCGGCGGGGGCGTGGTCGGGGGTGGCGTGGTGGGTGGCGGGGTGGTCGGGGGCGGGGTTGTCGGCTCGCCGGTGGGTGGGGCGCCGGTGCAGGTGGTGCCGTTGAGCGCGAAGCTGCCCGGCACCGGGTTGCTGCCGGTCCAGGAACCGTTGAAACCGAACGAGGTGCCGCCGTTGGTGGCGATGGCGGCGTTGTGGTCGACGTTGCGCGCGGTGACCTGGGCACCGGACTGGGTGACCGTGGCGTTCCACGCCTGGGTGACCTGCTGGCCCGCCGGGTACGACCAGGTGACGGCCCACCCGCTGACCGGGTCACCGAGGTTGGTGACGGTGACGTTGGCGCCGAAGCCGCCCTGCCACTGGTTGGTGATTTGATAGTCGACCCGGCAGCCGACGGCGGCGGCCGAGGCGACGACCGTGCCGAGGGTGCCGGCCACGACGGTGGCCGCCGTGGTGGCGGCGAGCAGGATCAGCCGATGTCTGGACGGGTGCATGCACTGCCTCCGGGATCCGGTGGTGATCGCTGCGGCACACCGGCCCTGCCCGGGGAAGCACGGTGGACCAACCCCACCGCGACGGCGGCGGACGGCGATCTGATCGGGGGTGAAACGCCCTGGAACTCACGGATCCGACTCACCGCGATCGTAGGGCAAGCGCTTTCCGACACGCAACATCGACGCCTGTCGCTCGCTCTGGATTGAGCTTCCGGTCTTGCCCGGACGATCGATGCCTGGTCAACTCGTGCCGGTGAACCCTCATCACATGGACCCCGCCGAATTCCGTCGCGCCGGGCACGCCGTCGTCGACTGGATCGCCGACTACTGGGCGACAGTGGAGCAACGACCGGTCACACCGACCGCTCCCCCGGGCACCGTGGCCGCCGCCCTGCCCGGCGCCCCGCCCACCGCCGGCGGCGAACCGGTCGAGGCGGTCCTCGCCGACCTGGACTCGATCGTCGTACCGGGGCTGACCCACTGGCAGCACCCGAGCTTCTTCGGCTACTTCCCGGCCAACACCTCCGGCCCGAGCGTGCTCGGCGACCTGGTCAGCGCCGGGCTCGGCGTCCAGGGCATGCTCTGGACCACCAGCCCGGCCTGCACCGAACTGGAGACGGTGATGATGGACTGGCTGGCCCACCTGATGGACCTGCCACAACGGTTCCACTCGACCGGCACCGGCGGTGGGGTCATCCAGGACTCGGCCTCGTCGGCGACGCTGGTGGCCACCCTGGCCGCGCTGCACCGGGCCAGCGACGGCCGGTGGCGTCACGCCGGCATCGACCGGCGCTACCGCGCCTACACCTCCGTGCACGGGCACTCGTCCATCGAGAAGGCCGCACGGCTCGCCGGGCTGGGCGACGACGGCGTCCGGTCGATCGCCGTGGACCCGGACACCCAGGCGATGCTGCCGGGCGCGCTCCGGACCGCGATCGAGGCCGACCTTGCCGCCGGTGACGTACCGACCATCGTGGTGGCGACCATCGGCACCACCTCCACCACCGCCATCGACCCGCTGCCCGAGATCGGAACCATCTGCGCCGAGTACGGCATCTGGCTGCACGTGGACGCCGCGTACGCGGGCGCCGCCGCCGTCTGCCCCGAGCTGCGGTGGTCGCACGCCGGCCTGGAGTACGCCGACTCCTACTGCTTCGACCCGCACAAGTGGCTGCTCACCGGCTTCGACTGCGACGCGTTCTGGGTGGCCGACCGGGCGGCGCTGATCGAGGCGCTGACCGTACTGCCGGAATTCCTGCGCAACGCGGCCTCCGAGTCCGGTGCGGTGATCGACTACCGGGACTGGCAGGTGCCGCTGGGCCGACGGTTCCGAGCCCTCAAGCTGTGGTTCGTGCTGCGCTGGTACGGCGTCGAGGGGCTGCGGGCGCACATCCGCTCCGGGGTGGCGCTGGCCGAGCGGTTCGCCGAGCGGGTCCGCGCCGACGACCGGTTCGAGGTGGCCGCCGCGCACCCGTTCTCACTGGTCTGCTTCCGGCTGCGCGCCGACGACGACACCAACGCGGCGTTGCTGGCCTCGGCGAACGCCACCGGACAGGTGCACCTGACGCACACCCGGGTCGCCGGCCGGTACACGCTGCGGCTGGCGGTCGGCGCACCGCAGACCACCGAGGCGCACATCGACGCGGCCTGGGCCCTGCTCTCCAGGACCGCCGACACACTGCCCACCCCCTAACCCCACGCCGCACCGCCGATCCACGCCCCTCCCCCGACCTTGCGCGGTTTTCGACGACGAGCAGCGACCGACCGGGGCGGGGTTCGGGGCGCCCACCCCCGCAAGGTCACGCTCGATCCTGGATGTAGTGGCCACGAAACCCCCGGATGCCACTACATCCAGGATCTTGCGCGATCTTGCGGCGCGGGGGGCGCGGGGGCGGGGCGGCGGGCGGCAGGGCGGGGCGGCACGGGGTCAGCGTGCGGGGGGGCGTAGCGGTGCGGCGAGGCCGGGCAGGACGGCGGGGCCGAGGTGCGGAGGGCCGGGGGCGCGGACGGCGGGGGGGGGTCAACGTGCGGTGGGGGTACCCGTCGCGGCGAGATCGGCCGGGACCTCGCCGGCAGCGGCGGCGCGGGACGTCGCGGCACCAGCGGCAGACTCCCCGGCGGGAGCGGTCGCGGTGGGAGCGGTCGCGGCGAGAGCGGGCGTGGCTTCGGCGTGGGCGCGGCGGGTGCGGCGCAGGGCGCGCACGGCCAGCACCAGGGCGGCCAGCCAGCCGGCGGCCAGGAGCGCGTACACGGCGGGGCGGGCGGGGCCGCCCAGTTCGGCGGAGCGGAGCAGGGTGCGGGCGTTGGTCAGCACGATCACCCCGCCGACCGCGGCGCCGAGCAGTTGGGCGGGCACGATACGCACCAGCCAGGCGGCCAGCGGGGCGGCGATGAGCCCGCCGATGAGCAGCGCGGCGACGGTGGGCAGCAGGAACCCCTCCGAGCCCAACCCGATCAGGAAGCCGATGCTGGCCGCGCCGGCCACGACGAACTCGGCGGTGTCCACCGAGCCGATCACCTTGCGGGGTTCCATCCGGCCGGAGACCAGCAGCGCCGGGGTGGCCACCGGGCCCCACCCGCCGCCGCCGGTCGCGTCGACGAAACCGGCGACCAGGCCCAGGGGGCCGAGGAAACGACCGCGGAGCCGTCCGCCGACCCGGTCGGTGCGCAGCGGGCGGGCGAAGCGGACCAGAAGGTACGCGCCGAGCGTGAAGAGGATGCCGGCCATCCACGGCGCGGCGGCCTCGGTGGAGATCGAGCTGAGCACTGTGGCGCCGGCGAAGGCGCCGATCGCGCCGGGCAGCGCGATGCGGGTCACGACCCGCCAGTCGACGTTGCCGAACCGCCAGTGCGCGACGCCGGCGGCGAGCGTGGTGCCGATCTCGGCCAGGTGCACCGAGGCCGAGGCGGCGGCCGGGGCGACCCCGGCGACCAGCAGCAGCGTGGAGGAGGTCAAGCCGTACGCCATGCCGAGCGAACCATCGATCAGTTGCGCGACGAGCCCGACCAGAGCAAGGACCAACAGCTTGCGCACGAGCGCCCCCTGACTTTTCGGCATCTCCTATCGACTTGGTCGACAATGCGGGATGGGGCAGCCAGGGTCAAGCCCCCGATCGGTGGATGGGACGCGCCGGGTCAGCGCCCGGGTGACGCCGATCCGGGTGGTGGGCCGGCGATCAGATCCAGGCGCGCGGGTCGGCGGCCAGCTCGGTGACCCGCGCGGGTAGCGCGCCCGCTGCGACGTCGGCGACGCTCACCAGTTCCAGGATCTCCCGCTCGCTCGCCCGCAGCGCGATCCAGACCTCCTGGAGGGCGCGGGCCGGGCCGTGGTAGCCGAGCTGCTCGGGGCGCTGCCCGCGGACGTGGGCGAGGGGGCCGTCGATCACCCGGATCACCTCGGCGAGGGAGATCTCCTCGGCGGGGCGGGCCAGCCAGTAGCCGCCCTCCGGGCCGCGCTGGGCGTGCACGATGCCGCCCCGGCGCAGCTGCAGCAGGATGCTCTCCAGGAACTTCGGCGGAATCTCCTGGGCACGGGCGATCTGGTCGGCCGTGACCGGTCGGCCGCGCCCGGGACCGCTGGCCGTCGCGGCAAGCTCGGCGGCCGCGCGGAGGGCATAGTCGACCCGGGCGGAGAGGCGCATGCCGGCAAGGTTAGTCCCTGGTCAACCGGGCAGGCGGGCGACCCTCGGCCGATCGGCCACGCATCGATGAAAAGTGCCGCCGCCGGCACCCGACGCGCGCCGCCGGAACTGACCGGTGCGGCCCGTCATGATCCACCGTGCGGTGGCGGCCGAAATGCCGGTCCGGAGCGTCCCTATGCTGGGCGTGAAGACGAATGTCCGGCCCTTTACCCGGCCGCCAGCAACATATTGATAAACACCCGGGTCCGCTCGGGGGGAAGGCAACACGATGACCGATATCGCGACCCGCACCTGGGATGGCATGACCATCCCGGTCGCCGGCACCTATCTTCTCGATCAGGCGCACAAGCGGATCGGTTTCCTGTCCCGGCACATGATGGTCAGCCCGGTACGCGGCGAGTTCGCCGAGGCCACGGCGCAGATCACCGTCGCCGATGACCCGCTGCTCTCCTCGGTGACGGCCACCATCATGTCGGCGAGCATCACCACCGGGAGCGTCGATCGGGACACGCATCTGAAGAGTGCCGATTTCCTCGACGTGGAGCGCTTTCCCACCCTCGAATATCGAAGCACCGGTATCACATGGCAGGGCAACGAGGACCCCATATTCCAGTGGGCGCGCCTGCGCAACCACCGACTGGGCGGACGAGGCCGGAGTCACATTGTTCCGCCGCAGTCCGACGGTATTCCCGGACGATTCGTCCTCACCGGTGAGCTGACCGTGAAGGGAATCACCCGGGCCGTCGACCTGGAGGTGAATTTCGGCGGCGCTCGTCGTGATCCGTACGGGCAGAACATCTTCGGATTCAGCGCGACGGCGAGCATCAACCGCGAGGACTACGGCCTGCTCTGGAACGTCGTCCTGGAGAGCGGCGGGGTGCTGGTCGGCAAGACGGTGCAGATCGAGATCGCCGGAGAGGCCATCTACCAGGCCTGACCCGTCGCATCCCCGCCAGGAGCCTGGCGGGGATGGGTGGACGCGTCAGGCGCCGACGCGGCGCAGCAGACCCTCCTGGACGGCGCTGGCGATCTGCCGGCCGTCAGTGGTGAACATCCGGCCGGTGGCCAGCCCGCGCGCGCCGGACGCGGACGGGCTCAAACAGTCGTAGAGGAACCACTCGTCGGCCCGGAACGGCCGGTGGAACCACAGCGCGTGGTCCAGGCTCGCGCCGACCAACCCGCCCGGCCCCCACACCTCGCCGTGCGCGGAGAGCACCGAGTCCAGCAGGGTGAGGTCCGAGGCGTAGGTGAGCGCGCAGGCGTGCAGCAGCGGGTCGTCGGGCAGTTTGCCGTCGATGCGCATCCAGACGCGCTGGTGCGGGTCGGCGGGCCGGTCGCCGGGGCGGACCCAGCCGGGCTCACCCACGTAACGCACGTCGATCGGACGCGGGATCTGACCCCAGATGCCCAGCCGCTCCGGGTAGCGGGAGAGCCGGTCGCTCATCGTCGGCACGTCCTGCGGCATCGGGACGTCCAGCGGGGCCGTGACCTGGTGGTCCAGGCCCTCCTCGGCCCGCTGGAACGACGCCGACATGAAGAAGATCGGCTTGTCGTGCTGCAGGGCGACGGCCCGGCGGACCGAGAAGGACCGCCCGTCGCGGATGTTCTCCACCTGGTACTCGATCGGCTCGACCGGGTCGCCGGGGCGGACGAAGTAGCCGTGCAGCGAGTGCACGAACCGCTCCGGGTCGACGGTGCGGCCGGCGGCGACCAGGGCCTGGCCGGCAACCTGGCCGCCGTACACCCGTTGTGGGCCGACCGGGGGGCTCATCCCCCGGAAGGTCATCTCCCCGGTCGGATCGAGGTCCAGCACCTCCAGCAGCTGGTCCACCGCCGCCTGGCCGACCGCGACCCGACCGTCGCTCACTGCAGCGCCCGCGCCGACGCGGCGTCGACCAGCGAGCCGAGCTGGTGTACGCGCAGCGTGTTGGTCGAGCCGGGGGTGCCGGGAGGGCTACCCGCCACGATCACCACGTAGTCGCCGGGGTTGGCCCGGTCGAGGCCGAGCAGCGCCTGGTCGACCTGGCGGAACATGTCGTCGGTGTGCTGCACGAACGGCATCAGGAAGGTCTCCACGCCCCAGGTGAGGGCGAGCTGGTCGCGCACCTCGGGGACCGGCGTGAAGGCCAGCAGCGGCAGGTCGCAGTGCAGCCGGGACAGCCGGCGCACGGTGTCACCGGTCTGCGAGAAGGCGACGAGCGCCTTGGCGTTGATGGCCCGGGCGATCGACGAGGCGGCGACGGTGAGGGCGCCACCGTGGGTACGCGGGTCGTGCTGCAACCGCGGCACCCCGATCGAACCAGCCTCGGTGGTCGTCACGATCTTGGCCATGGTGCTGACGGTGAGCACCGGGTACTTGCCGACGCTGGTCTCGCCGGAGAGCATCACCGCGTCCGCGCCGTCGAGCACCGCGTTGGCGACGTCGGACGCCTCCGCCCGGGTGGGGCGGGAGTTCTCGATCATCGAGTCGAGCATCTGGGTGGCCACGATGACGGGCTTGGCGTTCTCCCGGCACAGCTGCACGGCGCGCTTCTGCACCAGCGGGACCTCGTCCAGCGGCATCTCGACACCGAGGTCACCACGGGCGACCATGACGCCGTCGAAGGCCAGCACGATGGCCTCCAGGTGCTCCACCGCCTCCGGCTTCTCGACCTTGGCCAGCACCGGCCGGAACACGCCCTCCTCGGCCATGATGCCGTGCACGAGCTTGATGTCCTCGGCGGAGCGGACGAAGGAGAGCGCCACCAGGTCGACACCGAGACCCAGGGAGAAGCGCAGGTCCTCGGCGTCCTTCTCCGACATGGCGGGCACGCTGACCGCCACGTTGGGCAGCGACACGCCCTTGTTGTTGGAGACCGGGCCGCCCTCGGTGACGAGGCAGCGGATGTCGTTGCCGGTGACGTCGGTGACCTCGACGGCGACCCGACCGTCGTCGATCAGCAGCCGGTCACCGGGCTTCACCTCCTGCGGCAGCTTGCGGTAGGTGCAGGAGACCCGCTCCTTGGTGCCGATGATGTCGTCGCCGGTGATGACGACCGAGTCACCGGTGCGCCACTCGTGCGGGCCGTCGGCGAACCGACCGAGCCGGATCTTGGGGCCCTGCAGGTCGGCGAGGACGGCGACCGGCTTACCCGCTGCCTCCGACGCCTCCCGGACCAGTCGATAGACCGCCTCGTGGTCGGCGTGGCTGCCGTGACTGAAGTTCAGCCTCGCCACGTTCATGCCGGCCTCGACGAGACCCCGGATGCGCTCCGGGGACGAGGTGGCGGGACCAAGAGTGCAGACGATCTTCGCGCGGCGTGTCACGCCCATCAGGCTAGTCTCTCCTTCAGGTCGGACTGGGGTCCGACCCCTTGCAGGCAGCGGAACATGTGTCCAACGACGCGCGGCGCGCGTCGGGCCGGCGGGCGGAACCGCACCGGGAACGTTGTGGCGACGGGCATCAGCGACCGCGCGCCGGGAATCGTACGCCTCCGGTGGCGTGCGCTGTCGGGGTGCTCCCGGCGGCGGCTCACTGCGGACGCCCCGACGGCGGCAGGCGGCGGCTCATTCCGGGTGCACCGAGGGCGGCAGGGTCGGCACCGCGTGCAGCAGGTCACGGGGGTCGTAGCGGCGCTTGGCGTGGCGCAGCCGCGCCCAGTTCGCGCCGTAGGCGAGCCGGACCCGGTCGGTCTCCTGCGGGGCGAGCAGGTTGGGGTAACCACCGGGCAGGGCCTGCGGGGCGAGCGCCGCGGAGGTCCGCTCGGCCCACTCCTGGTGCGGGCCGGCCGGCTCGCCGGGCGCCCACACCGCGATGATCTCGGTCATCAGGTGGTCGGCACGCAGTCCGAACGCTGTGTCGGCGGGTCGGACCCGGGTGGCCGCGCCGTGGAAGTGGTGCACTGCCAGCGCGGAGAATGGCGAGGTGACCTGCCGGGCCGCGTCGACGAGCGTGCCCACGGTGCTGTCGGTGAGCGCGGGCAGCCATCGGGTCCGCAGCAGGTAGTGGTTGCCGTCGACCATTCCGCCGTCGAACATCCGCAGCGCGTCCGCGTACGGCATCGGGCCGATCTGGTCGACCAGCGGGGTGCCCAGCGCGCGCAGCCGGTCCATCCACGGCAGCCCGGCGTCCAGGTCCGGGCCGCTGTAGAACGGGCAGACGAAGATCACCGGCTCGCCGGCCGGGCCGGGCAGGAAGCCGGCCATCACTGTCAGTTCGTCCGGCGCCTCGGCGACCAGCGCGCCATAGCCGCGCAGGACGGCCGGGGCCTCGGACAGCGCGAACATGATCATGCCGGCCAGCACCCCGCGCAGCCGGTGCGCGCGGAACCGCAGCTCGGTGACGATGCCGAGGTTCCCGCCGCCGCCGCGCAGCGCCCAGTACAGCTCGGCGTCGTGGCGCGGGTCGGCGGTGACCCGGCGGCCGTCGGCGAGAACCACCTGCGCGCCGAGCAGACTGTCCAGGGACAGACCGAACCGACCACACAGCGGGCCGTACCCGCCGGCGAGGGTGAGCCCGGCCATCCCCACGGCGTCGACCACGCCGGTCGGCACCACCAGGTCGTACGGGCGGGCGGCGGCGAGCAGCTCGGCCGCCGTGGCGCCGCCGCCGATGGTCACCGTGGGCGCGTCCGGGTCGACCCGGACGGCGCGCAGCCCGGTCAGGTCGAGCACCAGGGCACCGTCGCGCAGGGCCCGGCCGGCCCAGTCGTGCCCGCCGGAGCGGACCGAGACGGGCAGGTGGCAGCGGGCGGCGACGCGGACCGCCTCGGCCACCTCGTCGGCCTCCCGGCAGTGGGCGACCAGCGCGGGCGTCCGCGCCACCGCACCGTTCCAGAGTTGGGTGGTGGCGGCGTAACCGGGATCGCCCGGCTCGTGCAGCCGGTCGCCGAGCAGGGCACGTAGTCGGGCGGCGGCGGATGCGACATCACCGGTGGCGGCGGAGGTCATGGCGACTCCTCGACCGGGGCCGACCCACGACACCGGGTACGCCCCGGCGGCGGCCCGCGCAGGGCGCGACCGTAGCACCGGCAGGCGGGCGAGCGCCGTCGCCATCACGACAGCCACCGATGGACGGCTGCTCAGCTCCCCGCTTTGACCAGCGGAAACTCCAGGGAACCCGCCGGGCAGAGGAAGGTCAGCACTTCCACCCGGTAGAGCCCGGCCTGCACCGCGGGGTCGGCCTCCAGCACGCTGCGGACGTCGTCGACGCTGCCGGTGCGGGCCAGCCCGAACCCGATCGGCGGATCCGGCTCGCGGGCCGGCCCGTCCACTGAGCCGGCGACCAGGATGATGCCGCGTCGCTGCAACGCCTGCATGTGCTCGGTGTGCTCGGCCTGCAACCGCTGCACCGTCTCGGCGGGCAGGGCCCGCCCGGCCGCGCCGGGATAGATCACGATGCACTCGTACGTGTCGAGCGCGAAGTTGACCTGCGGCACTCCCATGGGTGCTCCCTCCGCCGTCGCGCCGGAAACGCACCGGCTCCGGCCAGCGTCGCACGGACACCCCGGTCGTACCGGGTGCTTCCCGGCAACTCGGCTCGGCGCGCCCACGGCGTGTCCGCGCCCACACTCGACCGACCGGCGGCATGGCAGCGGAGTTCCGGGGGATGATCCATCGGTGGCGGGTGGGCTCTTCACGCCCGCGCTGTCCACGCCCGCCACGACGAGACGATTGGGGATCGGGCAATGGCAACAAATATCAGTGAGCAACCCGCGAAGGCGTCCGGCACGTACCGGATCGGTGGCGACGTCACCGTCAACCGGCTCGGCTACGGGGCCATGCAGATCACCGGTCCGGGTGTCTGGGGTGACCCGAAGGACCCGGCCGAGGCGGTCCGGGTGCTGCGCCGGGCGATCGAGCTGGGCGTGACGTTCATCGACACCGCCGACTCGTACGGGCCGTTCGTCTCGGAGCTGCTGATCCGGGAGGCCCTGCACCCGTACGCCGATGACCTGGTCATCGCGACGAAGGCCGGGTTGAGCCGCTCCGGCCCCGGCGACTGGCGGGCGCTGGGCCGCCCCGAGTACCTGCGCCAGCAGTGCGAGCTGAGCCTGCGCCACCTCGGCCTGGACAGCATCCCGCTGTACCAGCTGCACCGGATCGACCCGAAGGTGCCGCTCGCCGATCAGCTCGGTGAGCTGGCCCTGCTGCGGGAGGAAGGCAAGATCCAGCACATCGGGCTGTCCGAGGTGAGCGTCGCGCAGATCGAGGAGTCCCGGGCGATCACCGACATCGTGTCGGTGCAGAACCTGTACAACCTGGCCAACCGCAGCGCCGAGGACGTGCTGGAGTACTGCGAGCGCAACGACCTCGCGTTCATCCCGTGGTTCCCGATCGCCACCGGTGAGCTGGCCCGCCCGGGCGGCCCACTGGACGCCATCTCCACCGCGCACGGCGCGTCGCCCGCGCAGCTCGCGCTGGCCTGGCTGCTGCGCCGCTCACCGGTGATGCTGCCGATCCCCGGTACGTCCTCGGTGGCGCACCTTGAGGAGAACGTGGGCGCCGCCGACGTGCGGCTCACCGACGACGAGTTCGAGGCGCTCGCCAAGGCGAGCTGACCGCTCCCCCGGACGCCGTCGACTCAGTCGGCGGCGTCCGTACCGGGCTCCCGGGCCGCCCGCAGCGCCTCGGTCGCCTGGGCCAGCAGGCGCGCCGAGTCGGTGCGCCCGCTCACCTGCAACTCCACCTCGGTGTCGCCGGACTGGATCCGGATGCTGGCCTCGGTGCGCTGCTGGTCCACCCAGGACTGCAGCAGGTTGAACAGACCCGGCAGCAGGCCCTGGGCCAGCACCGCGATGATCACCGCGTCGCTGAAGCCCGGCCGGCCCCCGCCGCCGCCGGCCTGGCGGACCACCGGCCGGTACTCCGGCCGGCGGTGGATCCAGGTCAGCAGGTCGACCGACGGCTGCTGTCGCTGCCGGGGGTTGATGGTCAGCCGTACGGGCAGCCGGGCGGCGGTGTTGCTGTCGGTCACGGGCTCTCCCGGTCAGTTGGTGGCGGGGCGGAAGGTGACACCCTCCCCGTCCGCGGTGACGACACCGGAGACGGAGAACGGGTCGTCGTCGGTGAACGGTGAGTCGCCCCCGAAGTAGGTGTTGGTCCCGCTGACCTGCACCTGACCCCGGGTCTCGCTCGGGGTGGTGACCTCGGCGCTGGCCGGGCCGGTCAACTCGATGGCGAGCTTCGGGTACTCCAGGATCTTCCAGGTGACCTTCTGCGCGGACCCGCCGTAGTAGCGGAACGGGCAGCCCGGTGGCGCGGGGACCGTCTGCTTGGCGCACTCGTCCAACCAGGCGCGCACCCGGGCGTCGACGGCCTCGACCGCCGCCGGCTTGAGCACCGGGGCCAGTTGCAGAGTGGCCGTGTCCTGCCCCGGACCGACCGCCAAGGTCTCGGTGGGCGTCTCGCTGAGCGCGCTGGACGGCCCGGTCGCGGTGTAGCCGCCGGGCAGCAGCGCCAGCGCCGGGCCGTCGGTGCCGCCGGGCAGTTCGACGCCGTTGAGTCGTACCCCGGGGCCGCCGATCGCGACACCGAGCGAGGTCAGGCCTCCGCTCACCCGCCAGCCGTGGAACATCCCGGCAGTGGTTTGCTCGTCGCGACGCAGGCCGAGTGTCGCGGTCTGCCGCTCACCGCCCAGCCGGTACGTCACGGTGGCCGTGGCGCTGTCGTCGTCACGCTCCAGCGAACTGATCTCGACGTCGGTCGGTGGTTGGTAGCCCTCGCCGCGCAGCAGCTGGGCGAGCAGCTCGCGGTCGGGGGCGCTGCTCCCGTCGGCCAGGAGGTCGAGTGCGGCGTCGCTGTCCCGGTCGGCGAGCGCGGCGAAGTAGCCGTCGACAGTCGCCTGGGGGCGGAAGAACGCCCACTGCACCACCCCGAGCCCGCCGGTGCCGACGCAGGCCACCAGCACGAGGACGCCGACCAGCAGCCAGGTGCGGCGGGTGCCGACCGCGCCGGTGTGCCCGAACAGCCGCTCGACGGTGACGTCCGCGGCGGCGTCCGCACCGGCGGACGCGCCGGCCACCGAGGCCCGTTCCAGCGCGTCGAGCCGGAGTTCGTGCGGCGGGTGGGTGGCGCAGACCGCCTCGTCCCAGCCGCTGCGGCCGGACTCGAAGGACAGCCGGCGCTCCAGGATGCGCCGCATCCCGTCGACGTGCCCGGTGAGCACGGCGCCGAGGTCGGCCCGGTACTCCGCGGCCCGGACGTCGCGGGCGTGCAGCGGCAGCACCACGTACCGCATGATGAGCAGCACCGGCCAGAAGAACAGGAAGACCACGAAGTTGGTGGCCGGGTGCGGGAACGTCCGCATCAGCCAGGTCGGCAGGGCGTGCGCGAGGGTGAGCGGCAGACCGACACCACGGACGAAGGCGCTGGTGATCTCGTCCCCGGTACGCCAGTGCACCAACTCGTGACTGAACAGCGCGGCGATCTCGTCGTCCGGTTCGGTCAGCACGGCGGTGGTGACCACCACGTGCCGGGCGTAGGTGCGGGCGTTGCTCAGGACCGGGTCGTCCTCCATCAGCAACCGTGGCACGCTGGGCAGGCCGAGTCGTCGGGCACAGTCGTCCAGCACGGGCCGCAGCCGCGCCGCCTCGCGGCGGCTGGGCTGGCGGGCACCGGAGACGACCAGTAGTCGCGGTTCCAGCAGCACGCGGTAGAGCGTGTAGAGGACCCCGATCAGCGCCGCCGCGGCGACGGTGCCGAGCAGGCCGGCGATCACGGGGAGCGGTCCTTCGGCACCGACCCAGGGCAGCACCAGCACGGAGATGAAGCCGCCCACGAAACCGACGGCGAAGCCGACGACGCCGCCGAGCACTCCGGCGGAGCGGCTCATGAACGTTTCCAGCAGGGAGCCGATCAGCGGCGCGTCGCGCAGCACCTGCGGCACCTGGTCGTCAGCCCCGATGCCGCCGGCGAAGAGGCCGACGACGCCGAGGCTGAGGCCGCCCCAGAACGCCAGCAGCAGCCCGATCGGCAGGTAGAACCAGGTGGCGGCGAAGGCGCCCAGCACACCGCGCCAGTCCCGCAGGATCCCGGCCCGCAACCAGACCAGCGCGCTGGGATAACCCGGTGGTCGGTCGGCGAACCCGCCGACCGACGACGGCGGGTCGGCCGCTGGCGGCTCGGCGGCCCGGACGTCGAGCTGCGGCACTGTCGGCGGGGTGTTCTCCGGCGGCACGGTGTGCGGCTCGGTCATGCGCGCTGCTCCTTCGGGAGGGTCACCCGTCCTCCGTCGCCAGTGGACAGTCGCAGCAGGCTATCGGGCACGTCTGATGTCTGCCACACCCTTTTCCGGGAACGTCGGGCAACCGACACTTGCCAGTCCGCGTGGGTGCGGGTGGTCCCGGCGGGACCACCCGCACGGGCGGGTCAGAGCGCCAGGCAGTTGGGTCGCACCGGGCCGTCGACCAGGGCGCCGCGCACGATGGTGTACGCCGTGCCGTCGAGCACCAGGCCGAGGTGCCCCACCACCCGCAGCGGGCAGTACGCCTGGATCAGCACGTTCGTCGCACCGTCGTTGACGGCGGCGTTGCCGGTCGGCCGGACCAGTTCGTCCTGCAGGGTGCGGATGGTGGTGTAGCGCACCGCGCCCGGGGTGTCGTCGCCGGCGTTGAGGTCGGCGAGGAACGCCGAGCCGATGGTCATCTGCTGACAGGCCACCACTCCGGCGCAGGTGCCCAGCCCCAGGAACGCCACGATGTTGGCGACGTACGTGCCGTACTGGGGTGTGCCCAGGCTGACGTACCGGCCGACGGCGGCGGTGCCACCGAGCCGCTTGAGGTAGTACCGGCTGACCAGGCCCCCTTCGGAGTGGGCGACGAGGTCGACGGTCGCCGCGCCGGTGCTGGCGCGTACCTGGTTGACGTAGGTGGCGAACGCGCGGGCCGAGGTGGGGATGTCACCGAGGCCCAGTCCGGGAAGTTGGTAGATGAAGGTGCGGTAGCCGTCGGCGCGCAGCCGGCCGGCGATCGGCTCGTACGCGACGGCGACGCCGCTGAGCCCGCCGACCACGATGACGGGGTTGGCCGCCGCGGCGGCGGCGAAGGGGGTGGGGGCCGGGTCGGCGGGCGCCGCGGTCGCCGTGGCGGTGGACGCGAGCAGCGCGGCGGTGGCGAGGGCCAGCACGAGGGCGGTCTTTCGGAGCAGCATCGCTGCACCTCCGGGGGGAGGCGCCCGGCGAACCGGGCAGGTGGGTGGGGGTGTCCGGTCGACCGTGCGACGATGATGCCCGCAACAATTTGGAAACGTCAATGACTTGTTACGCGCCGGTAACCCGTTGTTCCGCCGGGGGTGTAAACGGTCATACCGCCACGCTCCATATCGGACCTCGGACGCTCACTGGCATGCTGTGGCCGTGGCTGTCGACGAACCCACCGAGCGCGAGCTGCGGGTGATGCCGTGGTGGCTGGTCCTGGTCGGCCTGCTGGCCGCCGTCGTCCTGGGCTGGCTGGTGCTGGACCTGCTGCTCACCGAGGCCGACCGGGCCAGCCAACCCGACACCCGTGCCACGCTGCGCATCGACGCGATCCGGACCGGCCTGACCGTCGTCGCCGGCACCGGCGGAGGGCTCGCGCTGCTGCTCGCCGCCCGCCGCCAGTGGATCACCGAACGCGCGCAGCGGCACCAGGAGAGCGTCGCCGCCCGCGACCAGGTGCACCGGGACCGGGTGCAGGCGCACGCCGAGGCGGTGGCCGAGGCCGCGCAGCGCCACCAGGATCGGCAGTCCGGGGCGGCCGAGCACGACGCGGCGGAGCGTCGGCTGACCGAGCTCTACACCCGGGCGGTGGAGCTGCTCGGCAACGACAGCGCGGCGGTACGCCTCGGTGGCCTGCACGCGCTGGAGCGCCTCGGTCAGGACAATCCGGGGCAGCGCCCGACGATCGCGGCGGTGCTCTGCGCGTACCTGCGGATGCCGGCGCCAAACGGCGAGCCGCGCGAGACGGAGGTCCGGCGCAGCGCGCAGCGCGTGCTCACCCGGCACCTGCGCGCCGCCGACGACGACGCCTTCTGGCCGGAGGTGACGCTCGACCTGGCCGGCGCCGAGCTTGTCGACTTCGACGCCGCCGGCTGCACGCTCGTCGACGCGAACTTCACCGAGGCGGTGTTCACCGGCACGACCACCTTCGCCGGCGCGACGACGCGGGGCCGGCTGCTGCTCGGGGCGGCGACCTTCGACGACGTGCTCTTCGACAACCTCGCGGCCGACGGCGAGGTGATGCTGGACGGCGTTCGCGTCAGCGGTCTGGCCACCTTCGACGGGGCCGCGTTCACCGACGGTCTGTCCTGCCGACGGTCCCGCTTCGCCGGCCCGACCTCATGTCGTCGGGTGACCTTCGGCCAACCGACCAGCTTCGACGCGACCCGCTTCGAGGACGCCACCTCGTTCCGGGAGGCCGTCTTCGACGGCGCGGTGTCGATGGAGCACACCGAGTTCGGCGGGGCGGCCGGCTTCCACTCGGTCCGCTTCACGAACATGGCGCTGTTCCGCTGGACGGTGTTCGGCGCGGAGGCGCTGTTCGACCGGGCGCACTTCCTCGACGCCGCGAACTTCGGCCGGGCCCGGTTCCACCGGATGGCCAGCTTCCGCGACACACGGTTCAGCCGGCCGCCGCAGGTCGAGCAGGCCCGGGCGGTGGCCGACCCCGGTCACCGCTGGCCGGCCGACACCACAGTGGAACGCCTCGACGACGAGTGGCTGCTGCTGGTCGACCGCTGACCGGCCGCCTGAGCCGTCGACGCGACCCGGCCGACCGGGGCGCGGCTGGCTCTCAGCGCGGGGCGGCCGGCGGGCGCAGGCCGTCCAGGGCCACGCCGAGCACCCGGTCGCGCTGCTCGGGCGACGGGAACTGGGCCATGGTGAGGCCACTGATCAACCGCACCACGTCGTCGAAGCCGATGTCGTCACGAACCACGCCGGCGGCCTGCGCGCGACGCATCAGCGGCTCACCGGCGGAGAAGATCTCGGTGCGGCAGCTGGCGAAGATCTCCGAGTCGTGCAGCAACTGCTCGGCGAGCGCCCGCTTGGTGGCGACGTACGCGACGAAGCGGTGCAGCCAGGCGACGAGCGCGTCCCAGGGCGGCAGCTCGGCCAGGCCCTCGGCGGAGTGGCACAGCTCCCGGACCTCCTCGACGTAGACGGCCTCGAACAGGTGCCGGCGGGTCGGGAAGTTGCGGTAGAGCGTGCCGATGCCCACCCCGGCCCGGCGGGCCACGTCCTCCAGCGAGGCGGCGGCCCCGTTCTCGGCGAACGCCTCGCGCGCCGCCGTGATCAGGGCGTCGTAGTTGCGCCGCGCGTCGGCCCGCTTGGGCCGCTGGGCGAAGACCTCGGGCACCTGCCCCGCGCTGGTCATGACGTGCGTCACCTCACCCTGGTTGCATCCGGAGGCAACCCTCCACTAACTTAGTGGAGGCACCCCTCCGGAATCCCGGAGGCCTGCCTCCGGTTAGCTTACCTCGGGACCCGCCCGATCGCCGCCTGGCCACCCCGATCGCCCGGACCCCGACAAACGACCCGTCACAGACGACGGGCCACACGCCTCCATCCCGTACGTAATCAGGGAGTTATCTCTCGTGGCAGTGACCTCCCGACGCGGCTCGCGTCGGCTCACCTTCACCGTGCTCGCGGCCGGCGCCGGGTTCTTCGCGATGCTCCAATCGCTGATCACCCCCGTGCTGCCGACCATCCAGCAGGACCTGCACACCTCCCAGAACACAGTGACCTGGGTCCTGACCGCCTACCTGCTCAGCGCGTCGATCTTCACGCCGATCCTCGGACGCGTCGGCGACATGGTCGGCAAGGAGCGGATGCTGGTCGTCTCGCTCGCCGCCCTCGCCCTCGGCTGCCTACTGGCCGCCATCGCGCCGAACATCGGCGTGCTCATCATCGCCCGGGTCGTCCAGGGCATCGGCGGAGCTGTCTTCCCGCTGTCGTTCGGCATCATCCGCGACGAGTTCCCGGCCGCCCGGGTCTCCACCGCCGTGGCCGCCATCTCGGCGATCGTCGCCGTCGGCGGTGGCCTGGGCATCGTGCTCGCCGGCCCGATCGTCAGCACGCTGGACTACCGCTGGCTGTTCTGGATCCCGATGGTCGTGGTCGGGCTGACCGCCGTGGCCGCGCACCTGTTCGTGCCCGAGTCGCCGGTCCGCACCCCCGGACGCATCGACTGGCGCGCCACAGTGCTGCTCTCCGGCTGGCTGGTCGCGCTGCTGCTGCCGATCAGCCAGGGCGCGGCCTGGGGCTGGACCTCCGCCCGGGTGCTCGGCCTGCTGGCCCTCGCCGTGGTGTTGCTGGCCGGGTGGCTGGTCGCCGAGGTGCGCTCGGCCAACCCGCTCATCGACATGCGGATGATGCGCCTGCCCGGCGTCTGGACCACCAACCTGGTCGCCCTACTCTACGGCGCGTCGATGTTCTCCGTGTACGCGTTCCTGCCCCAGTTCGTGCAGACCCCGACCGCCGCCGGCTACGGCTTCGGCGCCAGCATCAGCCAGGCCGGTCTGCTCATGCTGCCGATGCTCGTCGCGATGTTCGTCGCCGGCCTCGTCGCCGGCCGGCTCCAGGCCGTGTTCAGCGCCAAGGCGCAACTCGCCACCGGCGCCGCGTTCAACGTGGTCGCCGCCGCGATGCTCGCCGCCGCACACGACACCCGCTGGGAGGTCGCCATCGCCGGTGGCCTGGTCGGCCTCGGCATCGGCCTGGCCTTCGCGTCGATGGCCAACCTGATCGTCGCCAGCGTGCCGGCCAGCCAGACCGGCGTGGCCACCGGCATGAACGCCAACATCCGCACCATCGGCGGGGCGATCGGCGCCGCCGTGGTCAGCGGCGTGATCACCGCCCACCCGCAGGCCAACGGCCTTCCCCGGGAGGCCGGCTTCACGATGGGGTTTCTGGTCCTCACCGCGATCGCCCTGGCCGCCGCGCTCGCGGCCCTCGCCGTCCCGTCCGCCCGGCGGGCGTCGGCCGGTCGCCGGCCGTCCGCCACGACGATCGTCGAGTCGGAGCTAGCCGGCGAGTTCGCCACCATGCCGGCGACCCGCTGACGGACCGTGGCGCAGCCCGGGCGGTTCGCCGCCCGGGCTGCGCCATGTCCCGGAGTACGCTGGCCGCTCCCCCGCCCACCGACCGTCGTCTTTCAGGATGCGCCCATGTCCGAGTTGCTGACCGCCGACCGCATCGAAGAGATCGCCGCCCTGGGCTCCGAGAGCCCGGACCCGGCCGCGCTCGTCGCCGAACTGGTGGGCGCCGTCGACGAGGGTCGGGTGGCGGACCCCGACGAGACCGGGTACGCCCTGCTGGTCGCCGCTGACATCCTGGAGCAGGCCGGTGACCTGGCCGACGCGCTCGCCCTGGCCACCCGTGCGGTCGCCGAACAGCCGGACGACAACGCGTACGCCCGAGCGGTGCGCGGCGGCCTGCTGCTGCGCCTCGGCCGCTCGGACGAGGGCCTGACCGAGCTGACCGCCCTGCGCCCGCTGCTGGAGACGGACCCCAAGTCCATGTACCTGATCGACGAGCTGGCCGAGTCCGGCCACGGCGAACTGGCACTGGAGTGGCTCACCGGGGCGCTGGACGCCATCCTGGAGCGGACCCGCACCCAGCAGCACGCGTCCGAGGACGCCCAGGACGAGGCCGCCGCCATGATCTACGGCCTGGCCCAGCAACGGCACGACCTGCGCGAAGAGGCGGGCCTACCGCACGACGAGTACGACAACCTCGCCGACCGGCTGCGCGCCGCGAGCACCCACGCCCTCGACGCCCTCGACGACGGCCCGGCGACACTGCTGTTCTGGCCGCAGGCGGAGTTCACCGCGCTGCTGCTGCGCTGGCCCACCCTCGTCGACAGCTACCCCGCCACCTGGGACGAGCACCGCGCCCAGATCGAACGCGCCCTCGTGGACGCCTCCGGCATGGGCGGCGCCGACCTGGGCGTGGTCGTCGGCACCGTCGACGGACTGGCGGCGTTCGCCCAGACCGCCGGCAGCGACCCCACCAGCGAGGAAACCCTCGACGAGTACGCCGACAGCCTCGACGAGGCCGGCGTGACAGCCTGGCCGCCCGGCCGCAACGACACCTGCTGGTGCGGGTCCGGCAGCAAGTACAAGAAGTGCTGCCTGCCGCGCTCACGCGGCTGACCCTCCCCCGCCGCGTATGATCGACACCCCGCTCGACCGTCCGGGCTCGACGATGGAGGCGATGCCGTGACCACCCACGAGCAGCACGAAACGGTCGAGGACAGCCCGGTCGGCTGGGTCGCCAGCCACATCCGGCGCTACGTGCAGACCGACGGCGCGGACGGGGGCACCTTCCACGGCGTACCCTCGCTGCTGCTCACCACCCGCGGACGCCGATCGGGCACACTGCGCCGCACCGCCCTGATGTACGGGCGCGACGGTGACAACTACGTGCTGGTGGCGTCCAACGGCGGCGCGGCCAGACACCCCGCCTGGTACCTGAACCTGACCGCCGACCCGACAGTGGAGATCCAGGTCGGGGCGGAGCGGATCGCCGGGCGGGCCCGGACCGCGACCGGCGAGGAGCGCGTCCGGCTGTGGCCGGTGATGACGAAGGTCTTCCCGACGTACGCCCGCTACGCGAAGGAGACCGACCGCGAGATCCCGGTCATCGTCATCGACCGCATCGATTGATATCCGTAACTGCCGGGGCAGGCTAGGGTGACCGCAGGTAGGCACCCACTCCGGCAAGGAGGACCATCGTGCGCCGCATCATCACCGCCATCGCACTACTCGGGCTGACCCTCTCCCTCGCGCTCGCGCCAACCCCGGCGAGCGCGGCCAGCAGCGTCGAAGTCACCTCCGCGGCCCTTGTCGCACGCGGCGTCGCCGTGGACATCACCCTCACGGTGACCTGCCCAGCCGGCCTGTCCGGCGCCACCGAGCTGATCGTCCGGCAGCGGTCGGGCGACAGAGTCGCCTACGCGGGTGGCTGGGCACCCCTCAACAGCTGCACGGGCGAGCCGCAAGCAGTGACCGGGAGGGCGTGGGCGCAGCCCGACGGGCTGGTCCTGCACAAGGGCGTCGCGCTGATCAGCGGTGGTTTCGAACTCTGCAACCAGGACGTCTGCGACTACCCGACCTTCGAGCAGACGTTCCGCATCACCCGCTGAGCACGGTTGCGCTGCCCTCGCAGGTGGTCAGTTGCCGAGCGCCCGGACCTTGGCGATCGTCTCCTGGACGTGCTGCTTGGCCGGGTCGCCACCCTGGGCGGCCTGTGCCAGCGCCTGACGGTACGAGTCGATCATGCCAACCAGCGGACCAGCGGCAACGCCCTCAAGGGCACCGGCGACCAGCGCCCGCGCCTCGGCCGCGTCCTGTGCCGCCGCTGCGGTCTTGGCCTTCGCCTCGTCCAGCTTCTGCGCCGCCGCCGCCAGCCTCGCGATGATCTGTGCCGCGCTCACGCGCACCTCCCCGTGCTCGACCACCAGCTCCACCGCGGAGACCACCTGGGAGCCTACGAGATCCGGGCACCCCACGCGATCGGGCGCTCGTTCCCGCCTCTCCAGGTGTGGACACGAGATCTTGGACAGTTTCCGTCACGTCCTGACGGAAACTGTCCAAGATCTGCAGCAACACCAGCCGGCAGGCCAGGCCGAGGCGGGCTACGGCGACGGCGGGCCGTTCTGGGCCCGGGTGATCAGATCGTGCAGCGGCTTGGTGCCGCTGCCGACCATCACACCGGTCACCACGGCATCGACCCAGACCGCCACCCCGTTCCAGTCGGCACCGGCGACCGCGTGCAGCACGTAGAACCCGCCGGCGCTGGACGCCACGGTGGCCAACCCGCTCGCGAGACCCCACGCGACGATGGTGCGGTTCGCCTTCGCCCGGGCGACCTTGGCCGTGGCCACGGCGATCGCCGCACGGTCGGCCTCGGTGGGGCCGTCGATCCGGCTGTTCGCGTCGGTCATCGTCTGGGACAACGCGGCCTCGGCGGCGCGTCCCGGCAGCCACCGCGAGAACGGTTCGAGGATCCGTTCGACAGCCGCGGCGAAGACCAACAGGGTGAGGAACACGCCGGTGGTGTCCTCGGGCTGGATCTTCGCCGCGGATGCGCCGCTACGCCAGATCAGCCAGCCGGCGACAGCGCCGACGCCGATCAACCCGAAGCCCGCAACCACCGCGCCGAGGCCGGCCTGCTGCGACGCGGCGACGACCGACAGCGCCCGCTCCTGGTCTGAGCCGGGCGTCGTCCTCGATGCGGCAGCATCGGCTTCAGGTGGCGAAACGGTCGTGCTCTCCCGCACCGACACCGGATCCCCGTGAGTGGACACCAGACCCTGCAATTGCCCGACCAACCTTTCGACAGCCGCTCATGAGATGCCGAGGCTGGACATTCCAGCCCCGGTCTCCCCATCGGAACCGACAGCGCTCGGGGCGCGAGACTACGGCACCGGTGTAGGCACAGTGGAGGCGACGGCCGGGAGGCGTGGCCGGGCACGCCCGCACCGTCGACCGGACCACGCGGGTCGTTCGGCGAGTCGAGCCTCGGCCGCGACGCCAGGTAGCAGCGGTGGCGCACGATCGACGGTGTGGACATGGCGCTGGAGTGGTTGCGGATGTGGGACTGGCTGGACCGGGGTGAACTGCTGCTGAGCACCCTGCTGGCCATCGTGGTGGTCTCAAGCTGGGCGAAGCTCCGGATGCGCCAACTGCGGCGCGGGGCGCCCGAGGAGCGGTACCGCCGATGGTTCATCACCGAGCACCGGGTGTACAACCCGTACCTGGCTGCGCCGGAGACGCTACGACTCGAACGGACCCTGGTGCCGCTGTTCGTCACCGAGGATGGGCAGCCGGACCGGGCAGCCGACGCCGGCGAACGGATCGCCGACCGGGACAGCCACGTCGTCCTTCTGGGTGACGCCGGGTCCGGCAAGACGACCACACTGAAAGCGTTCGGGATCGCGGCCCTCGGCGGCGTCGACGGTCACAGTGGGGACGGGCGGAACCGTGAGGTGCCGTTCCTGGTGCCGGTACGGCTGCTCCGCGGCGTCGGACAACCGGTCACCCTGACCGACTACATCCTTGCGATGTTGCGGTCGCAGAAGGGGTTGGCGCTGACCAGGGAGGAGGCCCACCAGCTCTTCGCCCAGGTGTTGCAGCAGCGGCGCTGCGTGGTGCTGCTCGACGGGTTGGACGAGGTGACGCCAACCGTCTACGCGGCCGTCCGGGACGAGGTGTACCGCTTCCTCACCGACCACACCCCGGAGCTGCCGACCACCAACGCCCGCATCGTGATCACCTGCCGGCGACTCACGTTCCTGCGGATCGCCGACGACTGGCAGCCCCAGCCGTTCGGTGCGCACCGCAGCTATGTGCTGGCACCACTGCGGGACACCGAGATACTCGCCTACCTGCGGGCCTTCCCGGACCGGTTCCCGGAGGTGGACGGACCGCAGCGCTTCATGCGGCAGCTACACGCATCGGGCACGCTGGGCATGCACCGCAACCCGCTGGTCCTCTCGATGTCGGTCGGCCTCTACGCGGGGCGGAAGTTCCCCGCCATCGCGCACTCGACGGCGCGGCTGTACGACGAGATGATCGACGAGATGCTCGGCCGGCACAGTTTCCGGGCCGATGACCTCACCAGCGGTGCGAACGAGTTCGATCAGGCCGACAAGCTGCGAGTTCTGCGGGAGTTCGCGTTGCGGGCGGCGATCGGCCCGCCCGGGTTCGGACCGTTCGACCGGTTGACGCTCGTCGACTTCGTGTCGGCGACGGGAGATCGACTACGGCAGAACCTCAACGGCCGCGCCGAGGAGTTCGTCGGCGAGATCATCCATCGGTCTGGGCTGCTCAGCCGTGTCGCCGACGAGCAGTACGAGTTCGTGCACCGTTCGTTGCAGGAGCACCTGGTCGCCGCCGAACTGCTACGCCAACGCGACGACGGCCTACGACTGCTACGTGAGCGGGCGACGGAGCGCGAGTGGCGTCGAGTGGTGCTCTTCTACACCGCCACGGCGGACCAGGCCGTGGTCACCGGCTTCATCGAGGACCTGGCCGACCTTGACCCGGCCCTCGCCTGCGCTTGCCTGGCCGGGGCGGACTGCCTCAACCCGGTCGGATTCGCCGTCCTGGAGCGGATGGCCAAACCGCTGCGCGACCCGAGGCCCGCGGTGATGCTCCCGGCGCTGGCAGCGGTGCTGAGCGCCACGGCCTCGCCCCGCGCGGCGATCCGCGACACCGCGCGCGACCTGGCCTTCACCTGGCTGACGAACGTCGCCGGCGAGGCGGACGCGGCGGACGCGCTCGGCGGCACCCACGAGACGCTGCTCGAGGTGGTGACGATGCTGGTGGAACGGTTGGGGGAGAGTTCCATCAGCCGCTTGATGGTCGCCCGGTTGGTGGGCGTCGTGCCTGATGATCCACGATTCGTCGAGCCGTTGTGGCGGTGCCTACGCACCGCCGAGGGCGCGGGCACCGACGACCCCTCCCTCGTACCGCTGGTCGACCGACTGCTCCGGCTCGCCACCGACCCGGCCTGCTTCCACACGTTGCAGCGTCAACCGGCCGCGCAGCCGAGGTTCGCGACCGCGCTGCTGCGTCAGCAGGTGTATCCGTTCCGGCGCGGACTGGACCGACAATCGAACCTGGTGACCCTGCTGTGCTGGGCCAGGGAGGTCACCGCGGAGGCACCGGACGTCAACCGTTTCCTGGAAGCCAAGGCCACCGACCCGGGCCGCTGGGCCAGCCTTGAGGCGGACTGGCGGCACCGGACCGCCTCGGTCGTCGTTCCGGTCTTCCGGGCGCACCGGGTCGACCGCCACCGGGCCGAGCGGGCGACGGGCGCGACGCTGACCCTGCTCTCGGTGGCGGCGCTCGTCGCGGTCGGCTGGGATCTGGCCCGACCCAGCGGCTTGCTGGGCCCGGTCGGCGGCACCGCGGCGGTCCTGTTGGCGACGGTGGAGCTGGGGCTGGCGCTGACCATGCTGGGGCTGCAGCCCTGGATCCGGATGCGTGCCGTACGGATGTGGCGACCCAACGAGTGGATCGACACCTACGAGGATCCCCGCAGCCGACACTGGTTGGTGCCGGACGGCGGCGACGGCCGGCCGGTGGGCGGCGTCACGGCGTGAGGTACGGCGGGACGTTGGCCGGCAGTCGGGGGCCGGTCTTGCCGAGTTGCCGGTACATCACGACCTTGCCGGTGGCCCGCCCGTCGCCGTTCGCCCGGCCACCGAACGACAGGGTGCCGGACGCCCCGGCGACCTTGTGGGCCAGCGTGAGGTTGCTGAACTGGGTTTGCACGTCGGCGGCTCCGGGCAGGTTGTCTCTCCCGGTGGCCATCCGGATCGCTTTCACAGCGCTCGCGACGGCGTCGTGGTACATCACCGCGTAGCCGTCGTTCAGATTGTCGGACGGGAACTTCTCGTCGACGTGGTATGCCTTGAGGAAGTCCGCGAAGCCCGCCGGCGTACCGGGTCGCCTGCCGATCCAGGCCGGCGCGTCCGCCGAGGAGGCCCAGATCACCGAGACGTTGGCCTCGTCGAGGAGATTCACCTGCTGCGGTGAGAGCTGAAATCCGGTGGCACCGACCATGATGGTCAGTGGGTGACTGCGGCAGGTCCGCTCCCGCAGTGCGGCGGCCAGGCTCGGAAAGTCGGCGACCCGGCCGGCGTAGAACACCATTTGCAGTTTGATGGCGTCGTCGGCCACCGCGTTGCACAGGTTCGTCACCACCGGGCTGAAGACGTTCGGCATAGCTGGATTGCCGACCGTGCCGCCGGCGAAGGCCTGCGGCGGCGCTTTGAGGTAGCCCTTCAGCACACTGGTGAAGGCCTCGGTCAGCGTCAACGGATAGGGGTCCTTGTTCTGGTCGTAGACGACGATTCCGTTGCGGGGCAGCGTGTCCGGGTTTTTGTCCAGCAGGTCCTTCAGCGACATCGCGTAGTCGTCGTTGCTCGGCGACACACTGTGGAACGTCGAGTATCGCTCTGCGTTCAGGCTGGTCGCGGAGGTGACCGCCCCGACCATGGGGATGCCCCGCTGGGACAACGCCGACGCGACCCCTTCGGTACCCGTGAAGCTGGAGCCGAGGCCCACGACGGCCACCACCGGATGCTCAGCGTCGCCCAGCGCCACAATCGCCGGAACGAGCGCGTCGAGGGCCGGTTGCCTGCTGCCCTGGTTGACCAGGAGCAACTGCACGGCGGGTGCGTTCTGGTCGCCGAAGGCCGACGAGGTGTTTGCCCGGCGCAAGGCCACGTAGGCGCCCTGCAAACTGAATGTGATCGGTTCGAGGGACATGGCCGAGGCTGCGGGTTTCGGGGCGATGCTCAACGGCGTCAGCAGCACCACCCGGACGTACCGTCGGGCCTGGGCACCGACCTCTCGATTGCTGACGAGGATCTTCTCGGCGACGTCCCGGATCGCGGGGTCGAGCGTGGCACTGTCGGTGACCGGGCCGAGGCATTCCTGGGTGCTGTCGTCCAGCACGCCGGCGCAACCGGCCGCGGAGGGCGTCGGGTCGCTCGTCCGCTTCTGGTCGGGCTCGCTGTCGCAGAAGGCCAGCACACCGACGAGCGCGAGCAGCGCAAGAGCGATGACCCCGGCCATCCCAATCCGTAACGCATTCGTACCCGTCGAACCGAACACCGAACTACCTCCATTTGACCAGAGCCCTGGGACGCAATTTCTGCCGGCGCGCCAGATCCGAGACATTTGCACTTCATTTCTCGGCTCGGGGGCGGCTACCGGCAGACGCGGACACCGTCTCCACCATCGGTCATGCCCAACGAATGGATGCGCTTCAGTCATCTAGCTGACTCGGCACCGCGACCAACCCCTCGGCCTACCGCTCACGACCCCCCGAGGTGGAACGACCCAGATCCTCGGCAAGCGGAATGCACACCGATAGCGCTCGGGGCGCGCACACCGATCAGCGCAGGCCGCGCACCAGCAGCAGATAGGCGCAGTAGGCCACCGGCACCAGCAGGAAACAGATCAGGAACCCCAGCGGCAGATAGCGCGGCGGGGTGCCGACGACCATCGCGGGTCGTCCCCACCGGCCCAGCACCAGGTACCCGCCGAAGAACGCCACCGCCGGCAGCCCCGCGCAGATCCACGCGCCGAGGGTGAACCCGTCGACCAGACCGACGCCGGAGGCGAGCACCAGCATCAGCATGAGCACCCCGGCCGCCGCGCCGCAGCCGGCGTAGACGGCGACCGCCCGGGCCAGCGGCGACCACGTCGGCAGCAGCACCGGCCGCTGGGCCAGCAGCTCCGCCTGGTGCCCGTGCCGGTCGGCCTCGTCGGCCATCCGCCGGGCCAGTTCCAACTCCACCGCCGGGTCGGCAGCGGCCGCGCGTTGCGCCGGCACCCCACCGCCCGCCGGGGTCACCGCCGTCGGCAGCGCCAGCCGCGCCTCGCCCGCCGGCAGCTCGGGGTACGCCTCGACCCCCGCCCGCCCCGGGGCGCCGGCTGCGCCGGCGGATTCCCCGCCCCCGGTTCCGGGTGCGGTGGCGGGGCCGAACCCCGTGGCGGACGCCGAACCGGAGCCGGACGGTGGCACCGAGCCGGCAGCGGACGCCGATCCGGGGCCGGACGGCGGGCCGGGCCAGGTGGCGGCGTCGCCCGACGCCCCGGCCCCCGGGCCAGCGGTCGGGGATGGCTGGTCGACGCCGATCGCCCGGCCGAGCTGGTCGAGGCGCTGCCCCTGGGCGGTCAGCCGCTGCTCGAGGGAGTCGACGGCGGCGTGCAGGTCACGACGGCGCGCGGACTCGGTGGCGGCGTGTTGTTCACCGGCGCGGCGCTGCTCAGAGAGCTGCCGGGCCAGCGCCGCGTACTCCTCGAAGGACACTGTCACCGCTCCCCGTCCGGCTCGTGCCCGTCGCCGACGAACGGGACTATCAACCGGATGCGCTGGTCGTGCCGGTCGATCAGCAGCGCCCGGTCGGCGCGGGGCGTGTAGGTCAGGTCGTGTGCGCCGAGGTGCACTGCCAGCTCGGCGCCGGGCACGTTGAGCGCGACCAGGCAGGCGACGTCGTCGCGGTTCTGGGTGCCGCCGAGGTCGTCGGCGAGCCGGCGCAGCCCCCGCCACCAGCCGAGCAGGTGCACCCCCTGCCCGGGGCCCTGACGCAGCACGGTACGCAGGTCGTCCAGCCCGGAGCGGAACGTGTCGGGGTCGGTGGCGCCGAGGACGGGCGCGGCGGCGTCCATCCCGAACACCACCAGGTATTCGCGGCCGGTGGGCTCGGCGGCCAGCGCGGCGATCCGGTCGCGCAGCCCGGTCGCGTCCAGGCGCTGCACCGGGTGGCCGGCGGCCCGCAGCGCGGCCTCGGTGTCGTCGGCGACCGGGTCGGCGGCGGTGACCAGGCAGGCCAGCTGGAACCGGGCGTCGCCGGGGGTGTGCTGGCGGGCCAGGCTGAGCGTCGCGGCGCGCAGCACGTCCGCGCCGGTCGGTGCGGTGCCCACCACGGCGAGGTGCCGGCCGGGGGTGGTGTCCATGAGGAACAGTGCGGTGGTGCCGTGCACGTCGACGGTTCGGCCGACCAGGGCCATCGGGCGTCGACCACCGGGGCGCAGCCCCGCGAAGGTGCTGTCGTCCTCGATCCGCGCGGCTTCGTACCCCTTGAAGACCGCCGGTGCGCGCGAGCCCGGCGGGCGGGCCTGCCACAGCTCGTGGCGCAACGCGGCGAGGTCGGCCGCGGCGGCGTGCGCGTCCGGGAAGCGCAGCACGGTGTCGGCGCCGACCGCGCCGGCGGCGGTGTTGACCACGGCGGAGCCGACCGGCAGGGCCGCGGCGGCGTCGTTGAGCTGGTCGAGCACCCCGCCACCGCCGGGCAGCGCCACCCGCAACGCGAACTGCCCGAAGATCGCCTCGGCCCGGCCGTAGAGGGCTTCGATGCCGGTCATGCTCTGGCTGGCCAGCACCAGGTGGATGCCGTACGAGCGGCCCTTGCGGGCCAACTCCTCCAGCAGGTCGACCGCCTCGCGGGCCAGCGCGTCGTTGCCGGCGAGCAGCACGTGGAACTCGTCGATGACGGTCACGATGCGCGGCAGCGGATTGTCCCGGGGCAGGTCGGCGAGCTTGGTGACGCCGTGCCGTTTGAGCGCGGTGGCCCGGCGCTGGGCTTCCCGGCGCAGCTCGCGCAGCACCGCGAGACCGTACTCGCGGTCGGACTCGATGCCGACGGCACGGGCGTGCGGCAGCCAGGACGGGTCCCGACCGGTGGGCACGAACTCGGTGAAGCTCACGCCCTCCTTGAAGTCGAGCAGGTAGAGCTGCAACTCGGCCGGCGAGTAGCGGGCGGCCAACCCGTAGAGGACGTCGAGGAGGAAGACGGTCTTGCCGGCACCGGTGCGCCCACCGACCAGCCAGTGCGGGGTGGCGTCGTCGAAGGCGAGCGTCAGCGCGGTGGCGAAGGCCGCCGTCGACCCGTCGCCGGCCCGGCCGATCACCGTACGCAGACCGGTGCTGGCGGACTCGGCCCAGCGCCGTTCGGGCAGCAGGTCGGTGAAGGGCAACGCGTCGGCGCGACGGGTGGCGGTGCCGAGGTGCTCGGCGAGCGCGCGGACCGAGGCGGGCGGCGGGTCGCCGTCGAGCAGGACGCGGGCGGCGAGGCCGCTGCCGTCGGCGCTGAACGGCGCGCCGGGCGGGTCGCCGACGTGTGCGTACCCCTGGTTGAGCCGCACCGCCGTGGTGCCACCCAGCGGCGGCGGGGTCTCGCCGGGCTGCCGGGACGGGTGGCCGGCGAGCAGCACGCACACGGCGGCGGCCGGGCCGGCGTGGGTGAGCGCGGCGAGCCGGGCCAGCTCGCGCGGCGGCGGCGCGGCGGTGGCGACGACCAGCAGCAGGCGGCGGGCGGTCGCCGCACCGTGCTGCGCGGCACGGGCGTGTTTCTCGGCGGCGTCCAGCAACGCGGCCACCTCGGCCTCGCTGGTGGCCGGCGGGTCGAGCACCCCGGCGTCGAGCAGCGGTCGTAGCGGGCCGAAGGTGGCGCCGAGCGTGGCGGTGTCGATGCCGACGACGCGGACCTGACCGGGTGGCGCGGTGGCGACCAGCCGCAGCACCAGCGCCCGCAGCAGCCCGGCGACCTGCGGCTCCCGGGCGTCGGCGTCCAGCGCCAGGTGGTGGCCGCCGCCGAGCGGGACCAGCACCGGGAAGCCGCCGTCCGCTGTGGACGCCGCACCGATCCGCACCGCTGCCGGCTGGTCCGTCAGCGGGGTGGCACCCGGGGCGGGGTTGGCCAGCGCACCGCCGAGGCGGGCGAGGCGGGCCACCACGTCGTCGTCGACCGGTGCGACGGTCGGTGCCGCCCCGAGGACACCGCGGACGGTGTCCAGGTGCGCCCGGGCCGCCCGGTGGGAGTTGACCGCCTGCCCGTACGCCGACGCGAGCCTGCCCACCCTCTGCCCCCAACGCCACGGCCGCCTGGTCCCAGGAACCCTAACGGACACCGGCGGCGCCCGGACAGTCCTGCGAGGACGTGTCGGTCAGGCCGGGCCGCACACCGCCGGGCCGGGCACGTCGGCCACCCCGCAGCGGAACACCTCCACCGGCGCCCTCGCCACATCGGGCACCTGCTCCACCCGCATCAGGGCCAGTCGCTTGTCGACCGGCTCCCCCGAGTCGGCCGTGAACCGGATCAGCCCGGCCACCCCCGGATAGCCCTGACCGGCGTTCTGCCGCAGCACCTCGGCGTGCACCGCCACCGGGTTGACGGCGCTCGGCTCCCAGCGTTGCCGGGGGTCGGCGTGGTGCAGCCGGGCGGCGAGGCTCTCCACCGCCCGGATCAGCATCATCGCCGCGTCGTAGGCGAGGCTGACCCGCTCGCCGACCTGCACCTCGGCGCCCGGCCGGCAGCGCGGCGGGTCGAGCAGGTCGTCGGCCTGGATCCGGGACAGGAAACTGGCCCGCGCGTCGTCGCGCCGGTCCTGGGCGGCCCGCAGCGCGGCGCAGGTGGCCAGGGCCGCCTTCGAGACGTACGTGACGGGCAGGTTGCCGGGTGCGGCGGCGCGCAGCCCGGGGTTGGCCATGTACCGGTTGGCCGAGTCGTCGGCGACGAGATGTCGGGGCGGGTTGCCGCCGCATTCGCGCAGCGCCCGCAGGAAACCGTCGAACTCCGACCACCGACCGGCGTAGAAGAGCAGCCCGGTGTAGCCGCACTCGTCAATCAGCCGCTGCCCGGTGTGCCACTCGTCGAGGCGGGTGATCCGGGGGCCGAACCGTTGTCGGAGCCCGTCGACGAGGGTGCCCACGTAGAGGTCCTCGGTGAGCGAACTGCCCTCCAGGGTGGTGTAGAAGACGTGCGCGTCGTTGACCTTGAGCACCTGGGTGGCGTACGCGTCGACCAGCTTCACCTGATCGGTGTTCGGCGCGGAGATCTGCAGGTAGAGGCGGGAGTTGGCGTCCATCCTGTCGGCGGAGAGAGTGGGCGCCAGCGCCGGCAGCCCGGCCTGGTTCAGCTCGCGCAGCGCGCGGGCGGTGCTGGTGCGACTCTCCACCAGCCCGACCACCCCGAGCACCGTGGGGTCGTCGCGGGCCAGCCCGGCCAGCATCGCCACGGCCCGGTCGGCGTAGATCATCTGTCGGCCGGCGTTGGCCACCACGATCCGCAGCAGCGCCGCGCCGTCGGCGCCGGCCGACTCCTTCAGCAACGCGTACTGGGCGGTGGCCATCCCTTCGAGTTCCTCACGCTCGGAGACGTACGACTCCTCGTCCGCGCGGGTCAGGTTTCCGGTCAGGGTGCCGAGGTAGACCAGGGTGAGGAAGGGCCGACGTCGGTCGCTGCGCTGCCAGACCTCCTCGGCGGCCCGGTTCTGCGCGAAGATGCGCCGTTGGACGGTGCGCAGCCGGTCCTGGCCGGGGTCGTTGTTGAACACCTGTGCGGCGCTGTCGCTGTAGCCGACACACTCACCGCTGGGGGCCACCTCGACGGAGACCTGACCGGTGAGCGAGGGGTGACAGCCCGGCCCCCACCGGCTGGCCACCCACAGGCCGAGCGCCGCCACCAGCACCAGACAGAGCGCCGCCGGCAGAAAGCGCCGCGACCACCACGGCGGGTCGGGCGCGGAGAACGGCCGCACTCCGCCCCGCGCCGGTGGGCCGGTGTCGGTCTCGTCGGGGCGCAGCGCCACCAGCCAGGTGGCCGGGCGGCGCAGCCGTCGCATCTCCGGCAGCGCCTCGGCCCACTCGTCGTACGCCTCCTCGGCCTCGGTCAGCGGGTGCGGTTCGGGCAGGTCCGGTGGGGGTTGCCCACCGGACGCGACGATCAGCAGCGGGTCGTTGCGCCCGGTCTCGGTGCGGACGTCGCCGATCAGGCGGACCAGTTCCCCGCCGACGTTGCCGGGGGCGACGTGATCGATCAGCAGCGCCGGGTACGCGGTGCGCCGCCAGTCCGACGGGCGCCACGGCCGACGCCGGTACGCCTGCCGCAGGTCCTCCAGGAAGGCGTGCAGCAGCAGCTTGTTGACCTGGTCGGGTTGCTCCCCGTCGCGCCAGCCGGCGGTGAGGCGCTCGGCGAAGCCGAGGAAGGTGACCGACTGCCGGGGCGCCAGGTACTGCTGGCGCATGAACCAGTTGTAGTGCCGGCCGAGCACCGGCACCCGACCGGAGACGGCAGCCCGGAAGACCACCCCCGGCACGGCGCGACGGACCAGCCAGAGCAGCACCTGCGAGACGATGCTGACCGCGTCACCGCCGGAGGGCAACGCCTCCGGCGTACGCGGGCCCCTGCGGTCGCGCAGCCGGCGGACCAGAGCCGCGCGGCTGTCGTCGGCGTCGACGCCGAGGGTGAAGCTCTGCTGCATGAGCCAGTCGGCGAGTGGATAGTGCCGGAAGCGCAGTCGGGCGGCGCCGAAGGCCTCCAGGGAGAGCTGCCGGTGCAGCTCGCGCAGCAGCGCCGGCACGTCCCCGGCACCGGGCGGCACGTCAGCGTCCAGCACGGCGTGCGGGACCCGCCGTCGGGGGCCCTGGCCGAAAAACCGGCGCAGCGGCACCATCAGTTCCGCGGTGTCGGAGCGGACCAGCCACAGCAACGGCAGCCGGCGGTCACCGCGACGGGGCCGCCGCAGCAGCCGGGCGAGCAGCGCGAAGAGCTCCAACCCGCCGGGCGGCAGTCGCTCCCGGGCCGCTGTCGACTGCCGTTGGCTGATCAACTCCCGCTTGGGCAACTCCGAGCGCCGCACGCGTCACCTCCGATCCCACTCAGTGTGACGCATCGGGTACAGACGCGACGCCGGCCGACGGCCGAGCGCCCACAGGGGACACTCGGCCGCCGGCCGGTGCGGGGGTACGAGGACGGATCCGCGTTGGATCCGGTGGCGCGGAATCGTCAGCCGGTGACCGCGTTCAGCGCCGGCAGGTACCCGTAGCGGTAGCCGTCGGCGTCCGGGTGGTAGGCCTCGATGATCCCGGAGACGTCGTTGATCCACGGGTCGCCGGCGCAGACGCCGTGCCCGGAGAAGGAGGACCGGGTGTCGGCGAAGGTGGCTCCGGCCGCTGTGGCCCGGGCAGACGTGACCGAGGCGAGCACGTCGGCGGCCTCGTTGAGGATGGTGCGCTTGTAGGTGCTCATCGCGAGCCAACCGCAGGAGTTCGTCTCGAACAGGCGTGGGTAGCCGAGGACGATCAGGCGTGCGTTGGGAGCCCGGTTGCGGATGGCGGCGTAGGTCGCGTCCAGTCGGGCGGGCAGCGTCGTCGTGGCGAAGGTCTTCGCCGTGTTGACGGCGTTGGTGCAGGACGAGGTGCTGCCGAACCGGCAGCTGGTGATGACGTTGACGAAGCCCGCGTCGTTGCCGCCGATGGTGATGGTGACCAGGGTGGTGCTGGCGCTGAGGGCGCCCACCTGGTTGTTGAGCACGTCGGCGGTGACAGCGCCGCCGCAGGCCGGGAAGCTGAAGGTGGTCACGCCGTGGGCGGCCGCCCAGAGCGGGGCGTACGACTTCTGACTGCGCAGGCAGCCGGACAGATCGTACGGACCGGCGCCGACGCCGGAGGAGTACGAGTCGCCGAGCGCGACGTAGTTGACGGCGGCGGCCTGCGCGGTGCCGGGCACGAGCACGGCGCCCAGAGCGGCGGTGAGGACGGCGACCAACGCGGCCAGCGCGCGGGCCAGCGGACGGTGGGGCATGACGGACCTCCACAGAACGGGGGTGGTGGGATCCTGCGACCGCGCGCGTGGCCAGGGGCGGAACGGTTGTTACCAGGCGGTAATGCTATCGAAACATCGACATCAATGGAATAGCGCGACCACGCCGCGCGGCGGGTCGGCGACGTTCACAGTTGTCGATTAGGTTGACGAGGCGAACACCCCGATGGAGGGAGTCCACCCCGTGCGACGAGCACTCACGGCGGCCACCGCCGCCCTGACCCTCACCACCGCCGGCACCATGCTCGCCGGCACCCCCGGCCAGGCGGCCCCGACGGGCTGGGGCCGGCCGGTCGTCACCGCCGCGCCGCAACCCGGCGCGCCCGGCCTGGGCGACAGCTACTTCCCCGACTACGGCAACGGCGGCTACGACGTCGAGCACTACGACGTCCGGCTGCGCTACGACCCGGCCACCGACCTGCTCACCGGCACCACCACCATCCTCGCCACCGCCACTGAGGACCTCTCGACGTTCAATCTGGACTTCCTGCTCGACGTCGAGTCGGTCCGGGTCAACGGCTGGGCGGCGACCACCAGCACCGCGGGGGCGCACGAGCTGGTGGTCACCCCGGCCCGCACGGTGACCCGGGGTCAGCAGCTCACCATCGTGGTGCGCTACTCCGGCGTGCCGTCGGAGACGCTGGTCGGCGGCTACACCGGCTGGACGCGCACCGACGACGGCGCGCTCGCCGTCAACGAGCCCGAGTCGGCGTGGTGGTGGTTCCCGAGCAACGACCACCCACTGGACAAGGCCACCTACGACATCTCGGTGTCGGTGCCCACCGGCGTCGAGGTGATCAGCAACGGCGTGCAGCCGAGGCCCCCGGCGGCCGAGGCCGGCAACCGCACCCGGTGGATCTGGCGGACCACCACCCCCACCGCCACCTACCTGGCCTTCATGGCCATCGGCCAGTACGACATCGTCACCGACACCACACCGGGCGGCCAGCCGGTGATCAACGCGTACAGCACCTCGTTGGGCGCGCTCGGGCCGGCCGCGCGGGCCAGCATCGAGCGGACCGCCGAGATCGTCGACTGGGAGAGCGGGATCTTCGGCCCGTACCCGTTCGAGGCGCAGGGCGGCGTGGCCGGGCCGGTGGACGGCATCAGCTTCGCGTTGGAGACGCAGACCCGACCGGTGTACGGGCCGGGTTTCTGGCGACGCGGCGCCAACACCTACGTGGTGGCCCACGAGAACGCCCACCAGTGGTTCGGTGACTCGGTCTCGGTGGCCGAGTGGCGCAACATCTGGCTCAACGAGGGCTTCGCCTCGTACGCCGAGTGGCTGTGGTCGGAGGAGCAGGGCGAGGGCACCGCCCAGGAGGTCTTCGACTTCACCTACGCCAGCTACCCGGCCGACGACGAGTTCTGGCAGGTGCTGCCCGGTGACCCGGGTGCCGCCCGGGTCTTCGACAACGCCGTCTACGACCGGGGCGCGATGACCCTGCACCAGCTGCGGTTGGCCGTCGGCGACGACGCGTTCTTCGAGATCCTGCCGGCGTGGACCGCCGAGCACCGGTACGGCAACGCCACCATCGAGCAGTTCCAGGCGCTGGCCGAACGGATCTCCGGTCTGGACCTGGACGACCTGTTCACCACCTGGCTGTTCACCGCCGGCCGCCCCGACGTGGCCAGCGTCGCCCGCAAGGCCGCCGCGCCGACCGAGCCGAAGTCCTGGGCCAAGATCCGCGAGGCCCACGACCTGATGTCGCACTGAAGGTTCGACCACTGCTGAAGATCCGCGCAACTTCAGGGAGGCGCCACGTTCCTGTTGTTGCGCGGATCTCGGCGTGGGGTGGACGCCGCGCTCACCGCGATGTCGGCGCCGGGCCGGCGGTGGCCAGCTCCCTGAGCTGGGTCCTGTTCGACGCGACAGCACCGGCGTCGGCGGGCGCGATCACACAGACCGCCCCGGTGGGCCGCACGATGCGGGCGGCCCGAAACGCCGCCCGGCGTACCGGATGGCGGGGCCGCGGCACGACCAGTGCGAGGGTAGCCGTGCGGGCGCGCTGCCGGTCCAGCGCGACGCTCGCCGCCACCGTGGCGATCGCGGCGGCCGATCCGGCGAGGACAAGCGTCTGACGGGGCCCGGCGTGTTCGGCGAGCCAGCCCAGCAGCGGGGCGCCGACCGCGGCGGAGACCGAGCCGGTGACCGCCAGGGCGGCGAGCACCCGCCCCCGCATCGCGCTGTCGGTGTCGAGTTGAGCGCGGGTGCCGACGGTGGTGTCGATGACCACCGCGGCGGCGGCGATCGGCAGGATCACCGCGGCGAAGCTCCAGGTGCCCGGTGCGAGACCGGCGACGATCTGCAACCCGCTGGCGAGCAGGCCGGCGACGACAAGCGTCCGGTAGCCCAGCGATCGCCGTCGGGCCGCGACGAGCGCGCCCACCACCGTGCCGACAGCGAACACCGTCGACAGCAGGCCGTACCCGGAGGCGCCGGCGTGCAGCGGGCCGTCGCTCATCGCGGCCATCGTCACCTGGTAGTTGCGGCCCAGGCTGCCGAGCACGAACGACAGGGCGAGCGCGAGGAGCAGCACCGGCTGCCCCCGCAGGTAGGTGAACCCGGCGCGGACACCGCCCCGGTTCGGCCCGGCGTCGGGCACCGCGAGTGCGGACACGGCTCCCTGGCGTACGGCGAACAGCGCCACCACCACGGCGATGAAGCTGGCCGCGTTGATGCCGAACAGCAGGGCGGGGCCGACGGCGGCCACCACCACGGCACCGAGGCTCATGCCGAGGATGCGGCCGGCGGAGTTGGTGAGCGAACCGAGCGCCAGGGCGTTGCCCAGCGTCTCCCGGTCGACGAGGCTTGCCGCCCAGCGCCCCATCACCGGGCCTTCGACGGCCGAGACGGCACCGGTGGCCAGCGAGATCGCGAAGATCAGTGGCAGGCCGCCGACCCCGGTCAGGGCGACCGCCGCCAGTCCGGCGGCGAGCGCCGCGTGGGCGCCCTGGGCGGCGATCAGCAACGGGCGGGCGGGCAGCCGGTCGGCCAGCACGCCACCCCAGACGCTGAGCAGCAACGTGGGCGCCGCCTGGAGCAGCACGGCGAAGCCCATTGACGTCGCCGAGCCGGTCTCCTTCAGCACGTACCAGTTGACCCCGAGGACCTGCATCCAGGTGCCGACGACGGAGACGAAGCCGGCGAGCGCCCAGATCCGGTAGTTGCGGTGGCGCAGCGCGGCGAAGGTGGCACCTCTGGCCACGACGACCCTCCAGCGATCGGCAGCACGAGCATTCACACCGATCGCGGCGCGGTTCGGCAGCCGACAAGTCTTGCCGGCTTATACCCTTTTACCCACTTTTGTGAGCGGCTTCACCAGCGGGAATACCCGGCCGGTGCGGCAGCGGACCTGCCGCACCGGCCGGGCGCCCGCAGCTCAGCGAGCGGCGAGAGCCTGCGCGTCCGGGCCCACCGGGGCCGGCAAGGCACCGACACCACCCAGATAGCCGTGGATGGCGGCGGCCGCCGCCCGCCCCTCGGCGATCGCCCAGACGATCAGCGAAGCGCCCCGGTGCATGTCACCGGCCACGAACACCCCGTCGGCGGCGGTCTGCCAGTCGTCGCGGGCGTCGACGGCGCCCCGCGGGTTGCGGGCCACGCCGAACTGGGTCAGCAGCGGCTGCTGCTCGGTGCCCTCGAAGCCGATCGCCAACAGCACCAGATCGGCCGGCAACTCCCGCTCGGAGCCCGGCACCACCGTGACGATCCGCCGGCCGTCGCGCTTCTCCACCGTCACCTCGGCGATCCGCACCGCCCGCACCTGACCGGTGCCGTCGTCCACGAACTCCTGCACCGCCACGGCGAAGACCCGCTCGCCGCCCTCCTCGTGCGCCGGGTAGCTGCGCAGCACCCACGGCCAGGTCGGCCACGGGTCCCGTGCCTCGTCGCGCTCCTGCGGCGGCTGCGGGTACAGGTCGAGCTGGTGCACGCCCGCGGCGCCCTGGCGGTGCGCCACCCCGAGGCAGTCGGCCGCCGTGTCCCCACCACCGATGATCACCACGTGCTTGCCGGCCGCGTCGATCGGGGTGCCGTCCGGCAACACCGCCCGACCCGGCCGACCCTCGCCGGTCACGGCGACGCCCGGCTGGTCGGTGGTCGCGGTGGCGACCGCGCGATTCGCCGCGACCAGGTGCGCCATCGCCTGGTGTACGCCCCGAAGCGCCCGCCCGCGGGTCTCCGGGGTATCCCGGCCCTGCAACGCCCCACACGCCAGCAGCACCGCGTCGTGCTCGGCACGCAACTGCTCGGCGGTGACGTCCACCCCGACGTTCACGCCCGTACGGAAGCGCACCCCCTCGGCGGTGAGCTGCGCCAACCGGGCGTCGATGTGCCGCTTCTCCAACTTGAAGTCGGGGATGCCGTACCGGAGCAGACCACCGATCGCGTCGTCGCGCTCGTACACCGTCACCGCGTGACCGGCGCGGGCCAACTGCTGGGCGGCGGCGAGGCCGGCGGGCCCGGAGCCGACGACGGCGACCGACCGGCCCGACGGCGCCGGCACGGCGCGGGGGGTGAACCCACGCGCGGCGGCGGCGTCGGCGATCTCCACCTCGACCTGCTTGATGGTCACCGGTTGACCGCCGGAGATGCCGAGCACGCAGGCCGCCTCGCAGGGCGCCGGGCAGAGCCGGCCGGTGAACTCCGGGAAGTTGTTGGTGGCGTGCAGCGACTCCACAGCGGCGTCCCAGTTGCCGGTGCGCACCAGGTCGTTCCAGTCCGGGATGCGGTTGCCCAGCGGGCAGCCGTCGTGACAGAACGGGATGCCGCAGTCCATGCACCGGGTGGCCTGCTCGCGGATGAGGTCCTCGCCGGCCGGCGGGTAGACCTCCCGCCAGTCGCTGATCCGCACCGGCACCGGGCGGCGGGCCGGCAGTCGCCGGTCGTAGCGCAGGAAACCGTTCGGGTCAGGCACGTGCCACCTCCTGGGCAGCCACCCGCGGGGCGGGCGGCACCGGCATCGCCGGCACAGCGGGTGCGGTCAGTTCTGTCATGACCGCGTCGTCGACGTCGCGGCCGGCGGCTTCGGCGGCCCGCATGATCTCCAGCACCCGGCGGTAGTCGCGGGGCACCACGGCGGTGAACTCGGCGACCGCCTCCGGCCACCGCTTGAGCAGTTCCTCGGCGACCGCCGACCCGGTCTCGGCCACGTGCCGTTGGACCAGCTCGTGCAGCAGCGACTGCTCCTGCTCGCCCAGCGGCATCAGGTCGACGAGCTCCGCGTTGACGCGGGCCCGGTCCAGGTGGTGCACGAACGCCGTGCCACCGGACATGCCGGCCGCGAAGTTCCGGCCGGTCGCGCCGAGCACCACCACCGTGCCACCGGTCATGTACTCGCAGCCGTGGTCGCCGACACCCTCGACGACGGCGACCGCGCCGGAGTTGCGCACCGCGAACCGCTCCCCCACCCGGCCGCGCAGGAAGACCTCGCCCGCGGTGGCCCCGTACAGGATGGTGTTGCCGGCGATGATCTGGTCCTCCGCGCGCTGGCCGGGCGCGGCGTCCGCGTCGAGGAACGGCGCGGCGGCGTCCGGACGGACGATGAGGCGACCGCCGGAGAGGCCCTTGCCCACGTAGTCGTTGGCGTCGCCGTGCAGCCGCAGGGTCACCCCGCGCGGCAGGAACGCGCCGAACGACTGCCCGGCCGTGCCGTGCAGCACGAACTCGATGGTGTCCTCGGGCAGGCCGGCACCCCCGAAACGGCGGGTCACCTCCCCGCCGAGCATCGCGCCGACGCTGCGGTGCTCGTTGCGTACCGCCACCTCGACCCGCACCGGCGCGCCCTCGGACAGCGCCGGGCGGGCCAGCGCGATCAGCTCGTTGTCGAGGGCGTGCTCCAGGCCGTGGTCCTGCGCCCGGACCCCGCGCCGGGCCGCGCCGGCCGGCAGTTCGGGCAGGTGCAGGACGGGTGCCAGGTCCAGTCCGTGCGCCTTCCAGTGCGTCACCGCCGGGGCGACGTCGAGCAGCTCGGACTGCCCGATCGCCTCCTCGATGGACCGGAAGCCCAGCTCGGCCAGGTACCCCCGGACCTCCTCGGCGAGGAAGAGGAAGAAGTTCTCCACGAACTCCGGCTTACCGGTGAACCGCTCCCGCAGCACCGGGTTCTGCGTGGCGATGCCGACCGGGCAGGTGTCCAGGTGACACACCCGCATCATCACGCAGCCCTCGACGATCAGCGGCGCGGTCGCGAAGCCGAACTCCTCCGCGCCGAGCAGCGCCGCGATCAGCACGTCCCGGCCGGTCTTGAGCTGACCGTCGACCTGCACGGTGACCCGGTCACGCAGCTTGTTGAGCAGCAGCGTCTGCTGGGCCTCGGCCAGCCCCAGCTCCCACGGGGTGCCGGCGTGCTTGAGCGAGTTCAGCGGAGACGCGCCCGTGCCGCCGTCGTGCCCGGAGATGAGGATGACGTCGGCCTTCAACTTGGCCACGCCGGCAGCGACCGTGCCGACACCCACCTCGCTGACCAGCTTGACGTGCACCCGGGCGGCCGGGTTGACGCACTTCAGGTCGTGGACGAGCTGCGCCAGGTCCTCGATCGAGTAGATGTCGTGGTGCGGCGGCGGGGAGATCAGGCCAACGCCAGGCGTGGCGTGCCGGGTCCGCGCGATCCACGGCCAGACCTTGTTGCCGGGCAGTTGGCCACCCTCGCCGGGCTTGGCGCCCTGCGCCATCTTGATCTGGAGGTCGTCGGCGTTGACCAGGTATTCGCTGGTCACGCCGAACCGGCCGCTGGCGATCTGCTTGACCGCCGAACGGCGGGCCGGGTCGTGCAGCCGCTCGACGTCCTCGCCGCCCTCACCGGTGTTGGACTTGCCGCCGAGCCGGTTCATGGCGATGGCCAGCGTCTCGTGCGCCTCGGCGGAGATCGACCCGTACGACATGGCGCCGGTGGCGAACCGCTTGACGATCTCGGAGGCCGGCTCGACCTCCTCGATAGGCACCGCCGGGCGGACCCCGGTACGCAGGGTGAACAGCCCGCGCAGCGAACCGGCCTGCGCGGCGAGCGCGTCGACTTTCGCCGTGTACTGGCGGAACACGTCGTACTGCCGGCTGCGGGTGGCGTGCTGGAGCAGGAAGACCGTCTCCGGGTTGAACAGGTGCAGCTCACCCTCGCGGCGCCACTGGTACTCGCCGCCGACCTCCAGCCGGTCGGAGACCGCCGCGCCGGCCGGCGGCCAGGCCAGCGCGTGCCGGGCGGCCACCTCGGTGTGCACGCCCGCGAGACCCACCCCGCCGATGCGGCTGGGGGTGCCCCGGAAGTAACGCTCGACCAGCCGGGTGTCCAGGCCGACCGCCTCGAAGACCTGCGCCCCGCAGTACGAGGAGACCGTCGAGATGCCCATCTTGGACATGATCTTCAGGACGCCCTTGCCGAGCGCCTTGGCGTAGTTGCGCACCGCGGCGACGGGCTCGATGCCGGCCAGCGCGCCGGTGGAGATCAGATCCTCCACCGACTCGAACGCCAGGTACGGGTTGACCGCCGCCGCGCCGTAGCCGATCAGCACCGCCGCGTGGTGCACCTCCCGGCAGTCGCCGGACTCGACGATCAGCGCCGCCTGCGTACGTGTCTGCTCCCGCACCAGGTGCTGGTGCACGGCGGCGGTGAGCAGCAGCGACGGGATCGGTGCCAGGTCGGCGTTGGAGTCCCGGTCGGAGAGCACCAGGATGCGCACGCCGTCCTCGATCGCCTCGGAGACGTGCCGGCAGATCTCGGTCAGCCGTGCCTTGATCCCGGCGGCCCCCTCCCTGATCCGGTAGAGCCCGGAGACCCGCACCGCCTTGAAGCCGGGCAGGTCGCCGTCCTCGTCGATGGAGAGGATCTTCGCCAGCTCGTCGTTGTCGATGATCGGATGCGGGAGCACGATCTGCCGACAGCTCGCCGCGCCCGGGTCGAGCAGGTTGCCCTCCGGCCCGATGGTCGACGCCAGGCTGGTCACCAGCTCCTCGCGGATGGCGTCCAGCGGCGGGTTGGTGACCTGGGCGAAGAGCTGGTGGAAGTAGTCGTAGAGCAGCCGCGGCCGGGTCGACAGCGGCGCGATCGGGGTGTCCGTACCCATCGAGCCGAGCGGCTCGGCGCCGGTGCGGGCCATCGGCGCGAGCAGGATCTTCAGCTCCTCCTCGGTGTAGCCGAAGGTCTGCTGCCGGCGGCGCACCGAGTCGTGCGTGTAGACGGTGTGCTCGCGGGCCGGCAGGTCGTTCAGCTCGATCAGCCCGGCGTGCAGCCACTCGCCGTACGGCTCGGCGGCGGCCAACTCGGATTTGATCTCCTCGTCGTGCACGATCCGCCCGGCCACGGTGTCGACCAGGAACATCCGGCCCGGCTGGAGCCGCCCCTTCGCGACCACGTGGGCCGGGTCGAGGTCGAGGACGCCCGCCTCTGAGCCGAGCACCACGAGCCCGTCGTCGGTCTGCCACCAGCGCCCCGGGCGCAGCCCGTTGCGGTCCAGCACCGCGCCGACGATCTCGCCGTCGGTGAACGCCACCGAGGCCGGACCGTCCCACGGCTCCATCAGGCTGGCGTGGAAGCGGTAGAAGGCACGCTTGGCCGGGTCCATCCCGGGGTCGTTCTCCCAGGCCTCCGGAATCATCATGAGCACCGCGTGCGGCAGGCTCCGCCCGGCCAGGTGCAGCAGCTCCAGGACCTCGTCGAAGTTCGCCGAGTCGGAGGCGGCGGGCGTGCAGACCGGGAAGATCCGCCGGATGTTGCCCGGCACGTTCGGCGAGCGCAGCAGCGCCTCACGGGCCTGCATCCAGTTGCGGTTGCCCCGGATCGTGTTGATCTCGCCGTTGTGGGCGATGAACCGGTACGGGTGCGCCAGCGGCCAGGACGGGAAGGTGTTGGTGGAGAAGCGGGAGTGCACCAGCGCGATGGCGCTCTCCACCCGCTCGTCGCGCAGGTCGGGATAGAACGCCGGCAACTGGTCCGGCGTGAGCATGCCCTTGTAGACCATGGTGCGGCTGGACAGCGACGGGAAGTACGCCGGAACGCCCCGCTCGGCGGTCTCCCGTTCGGCCTGCTTGCGCAGACAGAACGCCACCCGGTCCAGCTCGATGCCGCGCAGCGGGGAGCCGGCCGGCCCGCCGGGCGCGTCGGTCAGCCGGTGCGCGGCCAGGAAGATCTGCCGGACCCGGGGCATCGCCGCCAGGGCGGTCTCGCCCAGGTCACCCGCGTCGGTCGGCACGTCCCGCCAGCCGAGCAGATCGGCGCCCTCGACCAGCGCGTACTTCTCGACCACCCGCCGGGCACGCGCCTCGGCGGCATCGTCGTCGGGAAGGAACACCAGCCCGGTGGCGTACTCGCCCGCCGGGGGAAGCGCGACGTCGGCCACCGCGCGCAGGAACGCGTCGGGCACCTGGATCATGATGCCGGCGCCGTCGCCGGTGTTCGGTTCCGCGCCGCGGGCGCCCCGGTGGTCCAGCCGACAGAGCGCGCCGAGCCCGTTGGCGACGACCGAGTGGGAACGCCGGCCGTGCAGGTCCGCCACGAAGGCCACGCCGCAGGCATCGTGCTCCTGCGCTGGGTCGTAGAGGCCCTGGGCGGCCGGACGGGGGTGGGGCGTCGGGGACGCCTGCGGGCTGTGCGGGTGCGGCTGTGCTGTGTCCGCGTACGGCTGAGCCACCGGGCCTCCTGTCGTCACTCAGGTTGGATCATGATGGGGACGACGTCGGCCCGTGGGTCTATTGAGTCTACGTTAGGGCCGGGGTCGCACGGCCACCCGAGATTGATCACACCGTCCACTGGCTGGGACGTGTAGTCTCGCGCGGTGGATCCGCTACACAAGCACGTCTTCGACCGGTTGGAACGCTTCTACGACGCGGTGCCCCGCGACGCCGCCGGTGCGGAGGAGCATGGTGGGCTGGTGCTGTTCGTCCGCGATGGCGCCGGGTGGCCGTTCTACGCCCGCCCGCGCATCGACGCCACCGAGCCGCCGTCGCTCGCCGACGTGACGTCGGTCCGCGAGCGCCAGCGGAAGCTGGGTCTGCCGGAAGCCTTCGAGTGGGTGCACGAGACGACGCCCGAGCTGCTGGCGGTGGCCCGCTCGGCGGGGCTGAACGTGCTGGAGGCGCCGCTGATGGTGCTCGACCCCAGCGCGCTGCCCGACCCGGCGACGCTGTCCGACGCGGCGGTGCGGGTGCTGGCGGCGGACTCCCCCGGCTTCGCCGCCGATGTCGCCGCCCGGCGTGCGGTGGCAGCGGTGTCGTTCGCCGCCGCCGGCACCGCGCGCGGTGAGGCCGGCCCGGCCGAGCGCGACGCCGCCGTCACCGAACTCGAACTGGCCGCGCTCGACGAGGAGCGCGCCCGGATCGCCGACGGCCGGCGGATCTCCGCGCTGGCCGGCACGCCGACCGAGGGCGCGCTGGCCAGCGGCATGGCGATGCGGGTGGACGACGTCGCGGAGATCGCCGGGGTGGCCACCCTGCCGTCCGCCCGGCGACGCGGGCTGGGTGCCGCGCTCACCGCCACCCTGGCCCGGGAACTGCTGGCCGCCGGCACCGACCTGGTCTTCCTCTCCGCCGGCAGCGAGGAGATCGCGCGGGTCTACCTGCGGGTCGGCTTCCGCCGCATCGGCACCGCCTGCATCGCCGAACCCGCCGCCCTCATCTCCTGACCCGCCGCGCCCGCCTGCCCTGCCCGGCGACCGAGGTCAGGTCGGTGGCCGCCACTGCGCGGCGGAGGCGGCGGCGCTGGAGAGCAACCGCGAGTTGATCGTGCCGAGGGCGGCGTCCCGGGCGCGCAGCGCCAGCCGGCCCCGGGTCTGCAGCACCGCCGACATCCGCCGGGTCTGCCGGACCACCGTCGCGGCCCGGGGACGGCGCACCCGGTCGTACGCCACGACGGCGTCGGGCAGCCGCGCCTCCCGCAGCAGCGAGGAGAGGGTGGCGGCGTCCTCGAACGCGAGGCAGGCGCCCTGCCCGAGGTGCGGCGGCATGGCGTGCGCCGCGTCGCCGAGCAGCACCACCCCACCTGGACCGACCGGAAAGCCGTACGCCCGGGGCAGCGGGCGCAGCTCGCGAACTTCCTGCTGGACCAGGTCGGCCGGGTTGGTGGCCTCGAGGAGCGCGCCGACCGGCGCCGGCCAGTCCGCGTACCAGCGGCGCAGCAGGGCGAGCTGGGTCTCCGGTGGTTCCGGGCGTGGCGCGCCGGCGGCGGTGGCCACCCAGTAGATGCCGCCACGGCTGGACCCGCCCGAGGAACCGCGCTCACCCAGCGACGCGGCCACGAACCGGTAACCCGCGCCGAGAATCTCACCGGCCAACGGCTGGTCGTCGGGGAGTCGAGGGGCCTGGTACCAGGGGATGACGGCCCGCCAGGCGGCGCACCCGGAGCTGACCACCCGGGACTCGGGTGCGAGTTGGCGGCGGATGCCGCTGTCCGTGCCGTCGGCGGCGACCACCAGATCGGCCTCGATGGTGTGCCGCCCGTCGCTGACGCCCGGTCGCTCGCCCGGCTCGACACGGACGTGGCGCACCGTCACCCCGGTCCGCAGCTCGACCCGGTCACCGAGGCCGGCGATCAACGCGTCGTGCAGGTCCTCCCGGTGCACCACCACCGGCATCCGGTCGGCCGGGATCGGCCGGGGCTGCACCAGCCAGTGCCCGTCCGGGCGACGGACGCCACCGTCGGGCAACGGGGTGGCGATGGCGGCCAGCCCGGCGCCGAGACCGAGGGCCTGCAGCGCGCGGACACCGTTGGGCCAGAGCACCACGGCGGTCGGCTCGGGGCGAACCCGTTCGGCGCGTTCCAACACTGTGACCTGCCAGCCGGAACGGGCCAGCGCGCCGGCCACCGCGAGGCCACCGACCCCTGCGCCGACCACCACCGCGCTTCGCATCGGTGCCGCCTCCGCTCAGCTGTCCCGGTCGGCGGGACGCGCGCCAGTGGCGTCGGCCCGCTCGGTGCGCTCTGCGGACGGCTCGTCCGTCGGCTCGTCGTCGCGCGACGCGACGTCGGCGGGAACCGTGTCGCCGGACGGCTCGCCGTCGTCCGGCCGGGAGTCGTCGGCGCTCGTCGGCGGTACGACGCCGGTGTCCCGCCAGGCGGCGTACTGCTCCTCGCTCACCACCCGGTAACCCTCCGGCGCGGCGGCCCGCGCGGGGGTCTCCCGCTCGGAGAGGTCGACCTGGGAGAGGTCGGAGGTGGGGGGCGGGGTCGTCGTCGCCGCGCCCAGCGGGATCAGGTAGTCCCGAGGGCCGCGCACCCGGACGAAGTAGATCAGGGCACCGAGGAAGACCAGGGCGGCGGTCCAGACGTTGAGGCGTACGCCGAGGATCTGGTTGGCCTCGTCGGTGCGCATCAGCTCGATCCAGAACCGGCCGGCGGTGTAACCCATCACGTAGAGCGCGAACGCCCGGCCCCGGCCCAGCTTGAGCCGGCGGTCGAGGACGAGCACCAGGGCCACCACGCCGAGGTTCCACAGCGCCTCGTAGAGGAAGGTGGGCTGGTAGAGGCCCGGTTCGAGGATGGGCTGCCCGGCGTCGTCACGCAGCGCGTGGCCCGGGTTGTCCGGGTCCATCCGATGGATCTCCAGACCCCACGGCAGTGTGGTCCGGGCACCGAAGAGTTCGTTGTTGAACCAGTTGCCGACCCGGCCGACCGCCTGGGCCAGCGGCAGCCCGGGGGCCAGCGCGTCGGCCACCACGCTGAACGGAATGCCGAGTTGCCGGGCGGCGATCCACGCGCCGACCGCCCCACCGGCGACAGCACCCCAGATGCCGAGACCGCCCTCCCAGATGGCGAACGCCTTCATCGGGTCCCCACCGGCGCCGAAGTACTTCTCGGGTGAGGTGATCACGTGGTAGATCCGGGCGCCGATGATGCCCGCGGGCACCGCCCAGACGGCGATGTCGAGCACCGCGCCGGGCGCGACGCCGCGTTGCCGCAGCCGACGCTCCGTCACCCAGCAGGCCAGCACGATGCCGGCGATGATGCAGAGCGCGTAGGCCCGGATCGGCACCGGCCCGAGCTGCCAGACCGCGGTGCTGGGACTGGGCAGGGCCGCCTGGGGAGAGAGCGAGGCGAGGGTCACGGGTGCACACGCTACCGCTGCACACCCCCGCAGCGGCACCCCGGGCGGCGGGAGCGCGCATCCCGATGACTTCTGGTTTGCACCGTCGTAGGCTCTTTGTCCATGAGCGCGCTCACCTGGGCGGTCGCCGCGGTCGTCACCGACGACACCGGTCGGGTGCTGCTCTGCCAGCAGGGCCGGGGCACCCGCCGCTACGCGTTGCCCGGCGGGCGGCTGCGTCCGGCCGAGGGCCCGGTGCGGGCCGCCCTCCGGGACATCCGCGCGGAGACCGGCTGGGACATCGAACTGGTCGACCTGGTCGGCGTCTACCACCTTGCCGGCCCGGCCGGGGTGGCCGCCGCCGGACGCGCCGGGCCGCTGCCGGACGTCCTCGCGCACGTGTTCCGGGCCCGCGCGGCCGGGGTCCGACCCGCCTGCGACCCACCGCCGGGCTGCCGGTTGTCCTGGCACTCCCCCGACGCGCTGCCCGCGGTGGTCACCCCACTCACCCGGGCCGCCGTCACCGACGCGACCGCCGGCCGCTCCGGGGTGCTCCGCGACGTCCCCTGGGCACCCGACACCGCCGACCCCGCGTCACTCCCGGCGGCTCGGCCCGCCGAGGAGGGCCGGCCGCCAGCCGACCAGGGCACGCAGCCGCCGCGGACCAGCCAGGACAGGCAGTCGCCCGGGACCAGCCAGGACGGGCAGCGGCCCGGCACCGGCCAGGACGGGCATCCGGGGGCGGGGCAGCCGCCGGAGCAACGCGGCGAGGCCGCGAACCCGTCCCTGCACCCCTGACAAGCAGCAACCGTTCCGAGCTTCGTCGCGTGCCCGCAGACACCTTCGCCGCCGCCTCATGCGAATGAGCGACAGGCAAAATGCCCCCACGCGGCGCGGACGGCCGCCGCGAGCGGCGAGGGGTCGTCGAGGGCGGGCTCAGCGGGTGGGGTTACGGACGCCCTCGGCCAGCTCGGCGCTGAGGGTACGCAGGGCGGCCAGCCCCTCCGCCTCGGTGGGCGCGTCGAGCAGGCACCGGATCAACGCGCTGCCCACGATCACCCCGTCGGCGTAACCGGCGACGGTGCCGGCCTGCGCGCCGGTGCCCACACCAAGGCCGACACCGACCGGCAGGTCGGTCACCGCGCGGGCCCGCGACACCAGCGTCGGGGCGGCGTCGGAGGTACGCGCCCGCGCACCGGTCACCCCCATCACGGCGGTCGCGTAGACGAAGCCGCGGCAGTGCCGCACCGTCATCGCCAGCCGGGCGTCAGTGGACGACGGCGAGATCAGGAACGTGCGGTCCAAACCGTGCGCGTCCGAGGCGGCCAGCCACTCGTCGGCCTCGTCGGGGATGAGGTCCGGGGTGATCAGGCCGGTGCCGCCGGCCGAGGCGAGGTCACGGGCGAAGACGTCCACGCCGTACCGCTCGACCGGGTTCCAGTAGGTCATGGTGACCACCGGGGCACCGGTCGCCGCCACCGCCTCGATGATGCGCATCGTGTCCGCGGTGCGTACGCCCCCGGCCAGCGCGATGTCACTGGCCCGCTGGATCACCGGACCGTCCATCACCGGGTCGGAGTAGGGGATCTCCACCTCGATGACGTCAACGCCGGCCTCGACCATGGCGGTCATCGCGGCGATGCTGCCCTCGACGGTCGGGAACCCGGCCGGCATGCAGCCGACCAGCAGTGCCCGTCCGTCGGCGCGGGCCTTGTCGAAGGCCACCCCGATCCGGCTCATCTCACCGCTCCTTGTCGAGGATGCCGAAGTAGTCGCCGGCGGTGTGCACGTCCTTGTCGCCCCGCCCGGACAGGTTGACCACGATGGTGGGCTCCCGGCCCAGCTCGGCGGCGAGCTTCGGGGCCAGCGCGACGGTGCCGGCGAGCGCGTGGGCGCTCTCGATCGCCGGGATGATGCCCTCGGTGCGGCAGAGGAGCTCGAAGGCGGCCATCGCCTCGTCGTCGGTGACCGGCAGGTAGCTCGCCCGGCCGGTGTCGTGCAGCCACGCGTGCTCCGGCCCGACACCGGGGTAGTCCAGGCCGGCGGAGATCGAATGCGACTCCAGGGTCTGCCCGTCGGCGTCCTGCAGCACGAAGGTGCGGGTGCCGTGCAGCACCCCGGCGGACCCGCCGGTGATGCTCGCCGCGTGCCGGCCGGTGGCCACCCCGTCGCCGCCGGCTTCGAAGCCGTACAGCCGCACCGCCTGATCACCCACGAACGCGTGGAAGATGCCGAGCGCGTTGGAGCCGCCGCCGACGCAGGCGGTGACGGCGTCCGGCAGCCCACCGGTGAGGTCCAGGCACTGCTGGCGGGCCTCGTCACCGATACCCCGGACGAAGTCGCGCACCATCGCCGGGAACGGGTGCGGGCCCGCGGCGGTGCCGATCAGGTAGTGCGTCTCGTCGACGTTGGCCACCCAGTCGCGCATCGCCTCGTTCATCGCGTCCTTGAGGGTGCGCGAACCATTGGTGACCGGAACGACCGTCGCGCCGAGCATCCGCATCCGGGCCACGTTGAGCGCCTGCCGCTCGGTGTCGACCTCGCCCATGTAGACCACGCACTCGAGGTCGAACAGGGCGGCGGCGGTCGCGGTGGCGACACCGTGCTGACCGGCACCGGTCTCCGCGATCACCCGGGTCTTGCCCATCCGCTTGGTGAGCAGCGCCTGGCCGAGCACGTTGCGCACCTTGTGCGCGCCCGTGTGGTTGAGGTCCTCGCGCTTGAGCAGCACCCGCGCGCCGACCTTCGCCGAGAACCGCCGGGCCTCGTAGAGCAGCGACGGTGTGCCGGCGTAGTCGCGCAGCAGCGCGCCGAACTCGGCCCGGAAGGACTCGTCCGCCATCGCCGTACGCCACGCCCCGTCGAGCTCGTCCAACGCGGCCACCAGGGCCTCGGGAACGAACCGGCCGCCGAAGCGGCCGAAGTGACCGGCGGAGTCGGGCTGCGGGCCGGCCACCGGGGCCAGCGCGTCGGCGCTCATCGGGAATCCTCTCGGTGGTACGTCAGGTCGGCGCGGGGTCAGCGCACCGGCCGGGGCGTTGCCGGGTGGTTGCCGGCGTTGACCAACTCGGCGACCGCCTCGCGGGGGCTCTTCTGAGTGACCAGGCCCTCGCCCACGAGGACCGCGTCGGCGCCCGCGGAGGCGTACCGGATCAGGTCGTGCGGGCCACGAACGCCGGATTCGGCGATCTTGACGACGCTGCTGGGCAGACCGGGCGCGATCCGCTCGAACACCGACCGGTCAACCTCCAGGGTACGCAGGTCACGGGCGTTGACCCCGATCACCTGCGCGCCGGCCTCCAGCGCGCGGTCGGCCTCCTCCTCGTCGTGCACCTCGACCAGAGCGGTCATGCCCAGCGACTCGATCCGCTCCAGCAGACCCATCAGGACGTTCTGCTCGAGTGCGGCGACGATCAGCAGGACCAGGTCGGCGCCGTGCGCGCGGGCCTCGTGGATCTGATAGCTGGAGACCACGAAGTCCTTGCGCAGCACCGGCACGGTGACCGCGGCACGGACCGCCGCCAGGTCGTCCAACGAACCGCCGAACCAGCGCCCCTCGGTCAGCACGCTGATCGCCCGCGCCCCACCGGCCGCGTAGTCGACGGCGAGATCGGCCGGATCGGCGATCTCGGCCAGCCGGCCCTTGGACGGCGACGAACGCTTCACCTCGGCGATCACGGCCACGCCGGGCTTACGCAGCGCCGCGTACGCGTCCATGGGCGGCGGCGCCGCCGCAGCCAGTTCACGGATCCGCTCCAGCGGAACCTGCTCCTGGCGTCGGGCGACGTCTTCACGCACGCCGGCCAGAATCTCGTCGAGCACGCTTACGGACGCTGCCTGGCCGGCCTCGTCCCCCTCCGCGTGCGCATGCTCAGCAGTCACGAACGGACTCCCCTCTCCGGGCGTCATGGGCCGATGCTAGGGGCAGCCGACCGACGCCGGACGCCGGGGGTATGGCGCTGCTCACGAAAAGGGCTGCGGCATAATGGCCGACCTGCCGTGAATGGGTTGTCACGCAGCGCCACCTCCGGTATCGACCACCGTCACGCGGTAGGGAGCCTGACGGCCGCAGTCGGACCGGGCCGATCCATCGATCATGCCACCAGTTGCCGCCCGCCGCCCGACGGCAACGATATCGATCGATGCTGTGAGCAAGCTCAAGGCCGAACGGCCGGTCCCAGGTCACGACCGAGGCGGGACAGTTGACCGGGCGGTCACCCCGGCGAAACGTCGACGGGCCAGCATCGTCCTCGGGCAGACTCGATGGCGCGCCTGCCCCACGCCACAACTCCTCGTGCGAGGTGACCATGAGCATTTCCGAACCGCACCCGACCATCGGACTGACCACCATCTCGCGGACGGTCGCGTCACTCGCCGTCGGGGTCGTGCACACCGTGGAACGGGCCGTGGTGGGCGAGGCACGGATGCGGACGGCACGGGGCAACGCCTGGGAGGCGGTCTGCGCCGACCGGGCCCGCGCCGACCAGCGCGCGGAACTCAACCGCCTGGTCGCCGAACTGACCGCCGCCCGCGCCGCGAGTCGCCGCGCCGAGTGGGAGCGCCAGCCGGTCGGCTGACAGCCGCCGACCGCCGCGCCCACCGCGTCAGTCGGCCGTCGGATCCTCGCCCCGGTCCAGCGCGTCCCACGCCTCGGTGGTCCGCCGCCCCGCCAACGGGGTCGACGACCCGGCCGGGTCACCCTGCGCCGACGCCGCCTGCGCAGTGGTCCGCGCCGGACGTTCGTACCGGGCGCCCATCGCCGGCCACTCACCGCCCCGCAACGCCGTCCACCAGCCGCCCACCGCGGCCAGCAGACCGCCCAGCAGGCAGAGCGCCGGCCACTGCCGGCTCACCGCGCCGCCCACGTCGGCCACCAGCCCGTACCCGCCGCCGGCCACCACGGCCAGGCCGAGCACGCCGAGCAGCACACCCAGTGCCCGCCGCAGGCGGCCCCGGGTGGCCAGCACCGCACCACCCCCGGCCAGGGTCACCAGCGCCAACGCCGGCAGCCAGGGCAGCAGACTCGCACCGCTGCGCGTGTCGCGCACCGGCGGCAGCGGCGCCGGACGTACCGACAACTCGACCGACCAACTCCGCGTGGCCGCCCACAGCGCCAGGCCCGCGCCGGCCAGGCAGAGCAGCACGGCGTACGTCAACGCCCGCCGGCCCACGACGGCCCGCTCCCCACTCACTGAGTCTGCCTTTCGTTCGCGACTGCGGGGCTCCGCTGCGCTGCACTCCTCGCGCTCACCGAGCGGGCCGGAGGGTCTCGGCGGCCGCGATCGCGGCCAGCACGGCCGCTGCCTTGTTCCGCGTCTCCTGATCCTCGGCGGCCGGGTCCGAGTCGGCGACCACACCCGCCCCGGCCTGCACGTAGGCGCGGCCGTCGCGGATCAGCGCGGTCCGGATGGCGATCGCCATGTCCAGGTCGCCGCCGAAGCCGAAATAGCCGACGGTGCCGCCGTAGAGACCACGACGAACCGGCTCCAACTCCTCGATGATCTCCATGGCGCGCACCTTGGGTGCCCCGGAGAGCGTGCCGGCCGGGAAGGTCGCCGCCAACGCGTCGAAGGCGCTCTGGTCGTCACGCAACGTGCCGGTGACGGTGGAGACGATGTGCATGACGTGGCTGTACCGCTCGATGGTCGCGAACTCGGGCACCTCCACGCTGCCGGGCTGGCAGACCCGCCCCAGATCGTTGCGGCCGAGGTCGACCAGCATCACGTGCTCGGCCCGTTCCTTCGGGTCCGCGAGCAGCTCGGCGGCGAGCGCCGCGTCGGCGGCGGGGGTGCCACCTCGTGGCCGGGTGCCGGCGATCGGGTGCAGCAACGCCCGGCGCCGCCCGTCCGCGCCGCCGGTGACCTTCAGGTGCGCCTCCGGAGACGAGCCGACGATGTCGAACCCGTCGAAGCGCAACAGGTACATGTACGGGCTGGGGTTGCTGGTGCGCAGCACCCGGTAGACGTCCAGCGGGTCGGCGTGGGTCGTCCGCTCGAAACGCTGGGAGAGCACGATCTGGAAGCACTCACCGGCCCGGATCGCCTCCTTGGCCGCCTCCACCGCCTTCGGGTAGCCGCCCTCCGGCGTACGGCAGAGCACCTCTCCGGCCGGCGGACGCTCGACGGTGGAGATCATCGGCGGGATGGGCCGGGACAACGCCGTGGTCATGGCGTCCAACCGGCCCACCGCGTGGTGGTAGGCGGCGGCGACCTGCGGGGCGCGGTCCGGGGCGTCCAACGGCGGCAGCACCGCGTTGGCGACCAGGATCGCCGAGCCGTCGTAGTGGTCGAGCACCACCAGGTCGGTGGCGAGCATCATGCCCACCATCGGAACGCCCAGGTCGTCCTCGGTCAGCTCGGGCAACCGCTCGAACCGCCGGATCAGGTCGTAGCCGAGGTAGCCGACCATGCCCCCGGTCAACGGCGGCAGACCGTCGGACGGGTCCCCGACCGGCCCGGCCAGCGCCGCGACCGTCTCCCGCAACATCCGCACCGGGTCACCCTCGGTGGGCAGCCCGCTCGGCGGCTGGCCGAGCCAGGTCGCCACGCCGTCGCGTTCGATCAGGGTGGCGCTGCTGCGTACCCCGATGAACGAGTACCGCGACCAGGCCATCCCGGCCGAACCGACGCCCTGCTCAGCCGATTCCAACAGGAACGTGCCCGGCCCACCGGCCAGCTTGCGGTAGACGCCGACCGGGGTCTCCGCGTCGGCCAGCAGCCGCCGGGTCACCGGCACCACCCGCCACTCGGCGGCCAACGCGGTGAAAGTGGCCAGGTCAGGGCTGAGCGAGCCGTCGGTCATGAGTGCGCCTCCGTCCCGGTGACGGGCAGCTCGGTGAAGAAGCAGGTCCGGTGGCCGGTGTGGCAGGCCGCGCCGACCTGGTCCACGCTCACCAGCAGCGCGTCCCCGTCGCAGTCCAGGGCGACCGACCGCACGTACTGGTGGTGCCCTGAGGTGGCGCCCTTGACCCAGTATTCGCGTCGGCTGCGCGACCAGTAGGTGGCCCGGCCGGTGGTCAGGGTGCGGTGCAACGCCTCGTCGTCCATCCAGGCGACCATCAGCACCTCACCGGAGTCGTGCGCGCGCACCACGGCGGCGACCAGACCGTCGGCGGTGCGGCGCAGCTGGGCCGCGATGGCCGGGTCGAGCCGGGAGGGGCGCGCCGGCGCGGGCGCGGCCAGCTCGTTCGGGTCGCTGGGTACGCCGGTCACCGGCGGGTCAGGTACGGGCACAGTGAGCAATTCTCCCGCACGCGGCGCGGGCACCGCCGACCGCTCCCGCCAGGGCTGAGGCGAGGGCCCCGAGGGCCGGGTCTGCGGCGGGGACGAGGGCTGCGGCGCGGGCCCCGCCGGCCGCGCCAACTGGGCGACGTAGCGGTCCAACCGGCCGTCGACCAGGGCGGCGGCCAGGTCCGCGCCAGCCGTGTCGGCGATCTCCTCGGCGTACGGCCGGATCAACGGCAGGGTGCCGGCGACCAACCGGACGGCGGCGGCCCAGAGCTGCCCGGTAGCGCCCGGGCGCAGCCCGAGGCAGAGCAGCATGTCCGACCGGTAGCCCGGTGGGGTCACCGGCAGTTCCAGGGCCGCCGCGAAGGCCGCCCGGCGGGAGTGGACCCGCACGGACGGGTTGGCCGGGCGGAGCACCGAGGGACAGAGCCGCGCCAGGTCGGCGACGGCGAGCCGGACCCCGAGGCGGTCGTTGGCCGCGCGGGCGGCGGCGGCCTTACCCAGCGTGGCGATCATCTCTTCCAGCCGGGGCGGCTCGGCGGGCTGACACAGCACTGGCAGGTCGATCCGGGGCCGCCAGTGCGGGTCGGCCCAGAGCAGCCGCGCCGGCGCGGTGACCGGTAGCCCGAACGCCCAGTCGGCCGGTTCGCCGAGGCGGTGCACCCAGGACCGGACGTCACGGGCGGCCACCGAGACGTGGGTGAGCTGGCCTGCGGACTCGGCCAGGTAGGCCCGGCGGGCCGCGTATGGGGCGCCGCCGACCAGCACGTCCAGGTCGACGTCGCTGTGCGCGGTGGCGGCGCGGCGGGCGTGGCTGCCGCGCAACAGGATGCCGACGACCGGCCGCTCGGCGGCCTGCCGCAACCGCGCGGCCCAATCCTCGAGAAAACCGCTATCCGGTAACGGAGCGTGACCCACGGCGCCATCGTGCCGCACGTCCGATCGGTGCGCAATGCCCGTTGGCGGACTTCGTGTCCGGTCCGGAGCTTACTGCCCGTTCTCGCACTGGGCGCAACGGTCGGCGCCCAGTTGTCGATTCCGGGCCGTTGCGTGGGGCGCGGTATTTCATCTAGCGTTGAGTTCAACAGGTGATGAGTTTGTGGAGGTGTGCGATGGACGATGCGATAGCCGTCCGGGACCTGGTCGTCGACCGGGGTGGGCGGCGGGTGCTGGACGGCATCAGCTGCCGGGTGCCGCGCGGCGCGGTCACCGGGCTGCTCGGCCCCAGTGGCAGCGGCAAGACCACCTTCATGCGCGCGGTGGTCGGGGTGCAGGTGGTCGCCAGCGGGACGGTCACCGTGCTCGGCCAACCGGCGGGCACTCCCGCGCTGCGACACCGGGTGGGCTACCTGACCCAGGCGCCGAGCGTCTACGCCGACCTGACCGTCCGGGAGAACGCCCGCTACTTCGCGACCCTGTACGGGCGTGGGCGCGCCGAGGCCGATCGGGCGATCAGCGATGTCGGGCTGGCCGAGGCGGCCGGTCAGCTGGTCGGCACCCTCTCCGGCGGTCAACGCAGCCGAGCCTCGTTGGCGTGCGCCCTGGTCGGGGAGCCGGAGCTGGTCATCCTCGACGAGCCGACCGTCGGTCAGGATCCGGTGCTGCGCGCCGACCTGTGGGCCCGGTTCCACGCGATGGCCGCCGCCGGCACCACCCTGCTGGTGTCCAGCCACGTGATGGACGAGGCGGCCCGGTGCGACCGCCTGCTGCTGATCCGTCAGGGGCGGTTGATCGCCGACGACAGCCCGGCCGCGATCCGCGCCGCCGCCGGTGTGGACGACCTCGACGAGGCGTTCCTGCGGCTCATCCGGGCCGGCGAGGCCGCCTCCACCAGCACCGACGCGACCGCCGCACGGGAGACAGCATGAGCCCGCGAATCCTCGCCGCCACCACCGGCCGCATCCTTCGTCAGCTCCGGCACGACCGGCGGACCATCGCGCTGCTCGTGGTGGTGCCGGCCGTCCTGCTCACCCTGGTCTACTTCATGTACGCCGACCAGCCGACCCCGCCCGGTCAGCCGAGTACCTTCGACCGGATCGCGCTGGTGATGCTCGGCATCTTCCCCTTCGTGATCATGTTTCTGGTGACCAGCATCGCCATGCTGCGCGAACGCACCTCGGGCACGCTGGAGCGGCTGCTCACCACCCCGCTGGGCAAGCTCGACCTGCTCTTCGGGTATGGCATCGCGTTCGGGCTGGCCGCCGCCGTGCAGGCCGCCGTCGCCGCCGCCGTGGCGTACTGGATCTTCGGTCTGGAGACCGCCGGCAGCATCGGGCTGGTGATCGGGATCGCCGTGCTCGACGCGGTGCTCGGCGTCGCCCTCGGGCTGCTGTGCAGTGCCTTCGCGCGCACCGAGTTCCAGGCAGTACAGTTCCTGCCGGTCGTGGTGATCCCCCAACTGCTGCTCTGCGGGCTGTTCGTGGCCCGCGACCAGATGGCCGGCTGGCTCCAGGCGCTCAGTGACGCCTTCCCCCTGTCGTACGCCATCGAGGCTTTGCAGGAGGTCGGTGCCCACGCCGACCCGACCGGCCGGATGTGGCGGGATGTCGCGGTGGTGCTCGGCGCGGTGGTGCTGGCGCTGGTGCTCGCGGCGGCGACCCTGCGCCGACGCAGCGGCTGACCGCCGACGCCGGGGGCGGCGGCCGGCACGGCTGCTGACCCCGGCGTTGACCGGGCCGGCCCACCACGGCCCCAGGCGGACGAACGAAGGGCGGCGATGACGCGGCGAACCGGCCGGCGACCCGGCAAACCGGGCACCCGGGAGGCGATCCTCGACGCGGCGCGGGCGGCGTTCGCCGAACGGGGCTTCGACGCCGCCTCGATCCGGGCCATCGCCGGCACGGCTGAGGTCGATCCCGCGCTGGTGCACCACTACTTCGGCAGCAAGGACCAGCTCTTCCTGGCCGCGATGAACTTTCCGGTCGACCCCGGTCAGCTGGTGCCGAAAGTGCTCGCCGGTGACCGGGACGCCGTCGGCGAGCGGATGGTGCGTACGTTCCTCGGCGTCTGGGACTCCCCGGCCGGCAGCGCCGCGCAGGCACTGCTGCGTTCCGCGGTGAGCAACGAGTGGACGGCTCGACTGCTGCGGGAATTCGTCACCACCCAGGTGCTGCGCCGGGTACTCGAAAACCTCGACGTCGATCCGGCCGAGCTGCCGCTGCGGGGCTCCCTGGTGGCCAGCCAGATGATCGGCCTGGCCATGATGCGGCACGTGGTACGCCTTGAGCCGGTCGCCTCGGCCGACCCGGAAACCCTGGCGGTCATGGTCGGCCCCACGATCCAGCGTTACCTCACCGGCCCGCTGCCCACCTAGCCCCCTCGACCCCAACCCCCTCCCGCGATCTTGCTCTTTCTGCGCCGACATAAGGGATGCAACCCGCATATCGGCAACCGAAAGTGCAAGATCGGCGCGGCGGAGGGCCGGGGCCTGGGGGGGGTTAGTGGGGTGGGTGGGTGGCGGCAGTGAGTCGCAGTGGGGGGAGCAGACGGGGGAGGTCGGCTGGGTCGGCCAGCGGGTTCGGGAAGGTCAGCCGGACCCGACGTCGGGCACCGGGTCGACCGAGGGCGACCAGCAGCCCGTAGCGGTCGATGCGCACCACCCGGGGAGGTCCGTCCGGGGTCTGCCCGGTCAACCCGAGCTGCTGGCACAGGTACTCGGTCACCTGGGCGCCGTGGCACTCGGCGAGGTCGGCGAGCAGACGGGCCTCGACCGGGTGCACCGGGTCCGGCTCGGCCTCGGCGTACGCCACCGGGTCGATCCGGTGCACGACGCCGGCCCGCTCCCAACGGACCTCGACCACCTCGAAGCGGAACAACCGGAACCGGGTGCCCAGGTCGAGCAGGTCCCCGGTCGGCTCGACCGCGGCGAAGTCGACAGCGCCCTGGCGGGCCTCGTCGCCGCGCAGCTCGGCCGCCCAGCCGGACACCCAGGCCCGCCCCAGGCCGGGCGCACCGGCGGCGGGCGGCAGGTCGAGCACGTCGAGCACCACCGCGACGTCACCGCTGCCGGGCGCCGGTTGCAGGGCGGCGGCCAGGTGACTGGCCACCGGCACCAGCAACAGCACCCGCCCGTCCGAGTCGGTGACGTGCCGGGCGTGGTGCGGGCCCGGCCGGTGGGCCAGGTGCACCAGACCGGGCAGGCGGCCGGCGACGAGGGTACGGACGATCTCGGCGGAGTTGGGCCGCATGGGCGCGACCTCCTTAGAAGGTTAGGCTTACCTAACCCGGAGCCTAGAGCACCCGACCGTCGGCGTCCACCACACCGCAGCACCTCACCGGGTCTGCTCCAACCAGGAGGCGTAGAGCAGCCCGTACACCGAGTCGGCGTCGCGGACCAGCTCGTCGTGCGGGCCGCGCTGCACCACCCGACCCCGGTCCACCACGATCACCTCGTCGGCGGCCTGCGCCGTGGAGAGCCGGTGCGCGATCGCGAGGGTGGTCCGGCCCCGGGTGACCGCGTCCAGCGTGCGCTGCAACCGCACCTCCGTCGCCGGGTCCACCGCGCTGGTCGCCTCGTCGAGCACGAGCAGATCCGGGTCAGCCACGTACGCGCGGGCCAACGCGACAAGCTGACGCTCGCCGACGCTGAGCGCCTCGCCGCGCTCCCCGACGGGAGTGTCCAGGCCCGCCGGCAGACCCTCCAGCCAGTCCGACAGACCCAGCTCGGTGAAAGCGGTGCTCAGCTGCTCGTCGGTCAACTCCGGCCGAGCGAAACGGACGTTGTCCCCCACTGTCGCGTCGAACAGGAACCCGTCCTGCGGCACCATCACCACGCGCGAGCGCAGCGAATCGAACCGGACATCCGTCAACGGCACCCCGGACAGCAGCACCGCCCCGGCCGACGGGTCCATCAGCCGGGTCAGCAGCTTGGCGAACGTGGTCTTGCCGCTGCCGGTCTCACCGACCACCGCCACCCGACTCTTCGCCGCGATCTCCAGCTCGATGTCGTGCAACACCGGCGGCCCACCCGGATAGGCGAACCGCACCCCGGTGAACCGGATGTCCAGCGGCCCGCCCGGCAACTCCCGCCCCTGCTCCCCCGGGTCGGCCACGTCCGGGGCGACGTCCAGCACGTCCAACACCCGACGCCAGCCGGCAATCGCGTTCTGCGCCTCGTTGAGCACCTCGGTGGCGATCTGCACCGGCTGGATGAAGAGCGTCACCAGAAAGAGGAACGCGGTCAGCTGGCCGATCGACAGCGTGCCGTCCACCCCCAACACCACACCCAGCACCACCACGCCGGCCAGCGCCAGCCCCGCCGCCAACTCCCCGACCGAGCTGCCCACGATGCTGATCCGGATCGCCCGCTGCTGCGCCAGCCGCTGCTTGTCGATCGCCTCGTCCAGCCGCCGCTCCGTACGCCCGGCGATCCCGTACGCCCGGATCACCGGCGCGCCCACCACGCTCTCGCCGATCGCGCCGAGCAGCGTCCCGGTGCGCTGGCGCACCGTCGCGTACGCCGAGCCGAGGCGGCGTTGCAACTGCCGGATGACGAACACCGCCGGCAGGAACGCGGCCAACACGACAAGGGTCAACTGCCAGGAGTACGCCAGCATGACGGCGGTGGTGACCACCAGCTGACCCAGGTTGACCAGCAGGATCACCCCGCCCCACTGGAGGAACTGGGTGATCTGGTCGACGTCGCTGGTCACCCGCGAGACCAACGAACCCCGCCGCTCCGACTGCTGGTGCAACATCGACAGGTCGTGCACGTGCCGGAACGCCCGCGTCCGGACATTGGCCAACGCCGTCTCGCTGACCGTGAACAGCCGGCGCATCATCAGGTAGCCGCAGATCGTGGTGATCGTCAGGATCGCCGCGGTGATCGCCACCACCGTCCAGACCACGGTCAGGTTCAGACCGCCGACGAGGCCCCGGTCGATGCCCTGCTGCACCGCCACCGGCACGGCGACCCGACCGACCATGTAGACCAACGCCAGGCCCAACGTGCCGGCCAGACCGATCCGTAGCTCCGGCGAGAGCGCCAGGCCCCGACGCAGGGTCTGCCAGGTCGTCTCCTCCCGCTGCCCGCGCTCCTCGACACTCACCGGGTCACGCCTTTCGTTCGCGACTGC
>NZ_JBEZFX010000004.1:100659-546028 GCF_040649675.1 Micromonospora parva
CGGGGCTCCGCTTCGCTGCACTCCTCGCGCTCACCGGGCCCGCCTTCCGTTCGCGACTGCGGGGCTCCGCTTCGCTGCACTCCTCGCGCTCACCGGGCCCGCCTTCCGTTCGCGACTGCGGGGCTCCGCTTCGCTGCACTCCTCGCGCTCACCGGTCCACCTCGATTTCCAGGCCCGACGGCAGCGGCGCCACGTCGTCGCCGTACGAACTCTCCTGCGCGCGCTCGACCTCGGCCTGCTCGTAGGCGGTGACCAGGTCGACGTACCCGGGCACGGTGGCCAACAACTCGCTGTGGGTGCCCCGGGCGACCACCCGTCCCTGCTCCACGTAGATGACCTCGTCGGCGAGCGCGATGGTGGCCCGCCGGTACGCCACCACCAGGATCGACGCGGCCGGAACGCCCGCCGCCGCGGTCGACGACCGCAGCCCCGCCAGGATGGCCGCCTCCACTCGGGGATCGACAGCGCTCGTCGCGTCGTCGAGCACCAACAGGCGCGGTCGGCCGGCCAGCGCGCGGGCCAGGGTGAGCCGTTGGCGCTGACCGCCGGAGAGCGAGGTGCCCCGCTCGCCGACCATGGTGTCCAGACCGTCGGGCAGCGCGGCGACGAACCCGTCCGCCTCGGCCAGCCGCAGCGCCGCCCAGACCACCTCGTCGTCGACGCCGGGCCGGTCGAGGGCGATGTTGGCGCGGACCGTGTCGTCGAAGATGAACGGCACCTGGGCGACCAGGGCCACCGTGCCGGCCAGCGAGGCGGAGGTCAGCTCGCGCACGTCCACGCCGTCCAGGCTCACCGTGCCGGAGTCCGGGTCGACGAGCCGCACCGCCAGCGAGGCGATGGTGGACTTGCCGGCGCCGGTGGGCCCGACCAGGGCCACCGTCCGACCGGACGGCACCGTGAAGCCGACCTCGCCGAGGACCTGCGCGCCGGGCGGGTGCGCTTCGGCGGGCGGGTAGGAGTAGTGCACGTCGTGGAAGGTGAGGGTGGCCGGCGCGGTCTCGTTCGGGTCGAGCACCCGCTGCCCGTACGGCATCTCGCCGGTGGCGTCGAGCACCCGGCGGACCCGGTCCCAGCCGGCGACGCTGCGCGGCAGCTCGGCCAGCACCCAACCGATGGCCCGCACCGGAAACGCCAGCACGGTGAAGAGGAAGGCCACGCTGACCAGCTCGGTCACGCTGATCGCGCCCTGGCGCAGCCGGAACGCCCCGACCACCAGCACGGCGAGGGTGCCGAGGCTGGGCAGGGTCTCCAACAGCGGGTCGAAGATGCCGCGCAGCCGACCGACCGCGATCAACGAATCGCGCAGCTCACCGGCTCGGCCCGCGAACCGGGCGGTCTCCTGGGCCTCGCGACCCATCGTCTTGACCACCAGGGCCCCGTCGAAGCTCTCGTGGGCGATGCCGCTGACCTCGGCACGCAGCCGCTGCGCCCGGGCCTGCCGGGGTGCCATCCGGCGGGAGTAGATGACGTTGAGCGCGAACAGCGCGGGGAAGACCGCGAGGCCGACCAGGGCGAGCGCCCAGTCGGTGGCGAAGAGCGACACGATGGCGCCGACCAGCATCACCAACGTGCCGACGGCGAACGGCAGTGGCGCGATCGGGTACCAGGCCGCCTCCACGTCGGAGTTGGCGTTGGACAGCAGGGTGCCGGTGGAGTTGCGGTGGTGCCAGGACAGCGGCAGCTCCAGGTACCGACGGGTGACCCGGCGGCGGTAGGAGGCCTGGAGGCGGTACTGCATGTAGCCGGCGCCGAGGCGGCGGCCGAAGATGCCCGCGACCCGCAGCACGCTGATCCCGAACAACGCGGTCGCGGCCAGCGCCAGGGTGCCGGCGCCCACCTCGCCGCGTTCGATGGCCGGAAGCGCCACCTCACCGACGACCGACCCGACGACCCGGGCGCTGACGATGATCATCCCGCCGAAGAGCACGCTGCCGACGACCGCCACCGAGAAGATCCGCGGCTGCTCACGGATCGCCTGTCGCAGAACCCCCAGCCCTCGACTGAGAACGTCCCGACTTGTCTTGCTCGCCACGCTCTCCCCCGCCGTAAGCCGTAATTATCTCCCTCATCCTTACCGGTCAGGGCCAGCACCGCCGACCCTGACCGGATATGTCGACCGTCACGTACCGGACGACGGTGTCCGCGGGCGGCGACCGGCGTCCGTCGGCGCGCGCCGACGGGCCACCGGGCCTACGATCGGGCCATGCCGCGGTACGCCCGAGCCGAGCGCGAGGCGCTGGCCGATCTTCTGCTGGCCCTCGGGCCGGACGCCCCGACGATCAACGAGGGCTGGGCGACCCGTGACCTCGCCGCTCATCTGGTGCTGCGGGAGCGCCGTCCGGACGCGGCGGGTGGGATCCTGCTGCCGCCGCTGCGCGGATACGCCGAGCGGGTCCGGCAGCGCCTCGCCGCACAGGGGTACCCCGAACTGGTGGCGCAGGTACGGCGCCCGCCGCTGTGGAGCCCGGTCAGCAATCCGCTGACCGACGAACTGGCCAACACGATGGAGTTCTTCATCCACCACGAGGACGTCCGACGGGCCGGCTCCGGGTGGCAGCCGCGCGATCTGCCCACCGGTTTGCAGAGCGCGCTCTGGAAACGCGTGGCCCCGATGGCCCGGCTGGCCCTGCGCCGTTTTCCGGCGGACCTCCTCGTGCAGGCGCCCGGTCACGGTGAGATCTCCGTCGGTCGCGGCGGTGAGCCGCTGCGCCTGGTGGGCTCCCCGGGGGAGTTGGTGCTGTTCCTGTCCGGCCGGCAACGGGTGGCCCGGGTCCAACTGAACGGCTCGACGGAGGTGGCGGGACGACTGCGCGACGCCAGCCTGGGAATGTGACCGTCTGTACGGAAACGGTCACTGAATAGCTGTCGGATTCCCCACACCCAGCGAAGCACGCTGATACGCCCTCCCGTACGCTTCACCGCGCCGCGCCGCGCCGGGCGGCACGGAGTGGGGGCACACTGTGCGGGACTTCGCGATTTCGGCGCTGCGGGAACCGCCGTTCCCCACGGGGCGCCATGGTGCCACGGACCAAGTGGCGAGTGAGAGCATCGAGTGGGCACGCACGTTCGGGCTGGTCGATTCCGGCCAACGTGTGTACCGGCTGGAACGGGCCGACGCCGCCGGCCTGGCCGGCCGCGCCTGCCCGGACGGCTCGGTGGAGGGGCTTCGGCTGCTCACCGACCTGATCAGCTGGCTCTTCGTGATGGATGACGCCTGCGACGAGGACGGCCTCGGCGCCGACCCGGCGCGGTTGGGACCGGCGATCAGCACCCTGCTCGACGTGCTCGACCGGTGCGGTGACCCGGACGTGGCACCGCCCGCCGTCGGGCCCCTGGGTGACGCGCTGCACGACCTCTGCCGCCGGACCCGGCTGCACGATCACGCCGGGCTGCTCCTGCGGTTCGTCAGCCAGATGCGGGAGTATCTGTTGGCGCTGCTCTGGGAGGCGGGCAACCGGGAACGTCGGCGCGTGCCCGAGATGGCGGAGTACGTCCAACTGCGCCGGCACATCGGCGGTGTGCACCCCTGCCTCACCCTGACCGACCTGGCGTCGAGGCGACCCTCCGGGCCGACCCAACGCGCCGACCCGGGCCTGGCCACCCTCGACCTACTGGCGGTGGACCTGGTCTGCTGGTGCAACGACCTCTTCTCGTACGGCAAGGAGAGTCAGGCCGACCCGGACGCGCACAACCTGGTCACGGTGATCGCCCAGGACAGCGAGGCGGACGAGCCGACCGCGCTGCGGAGCGCGGCGCACCGGTTCAACCAGGGTTTGGCGACGTACCTGGACGCGGAGGAGGCGCTCCGCGCCACCGGCGACGACCGGCTGCGCGACGCGTTGGTGGTCCGGCGCAACTGGGTCCGGGCCACCTACGACTGGTCAGTGGTGGCTGCCCGGTACGCCTGATCGACCGTACCGGTTGGTGGGATGGGACGGCCGGACGATCACCAGGGCTAGCCGATGCATGGCGACAGGCAATACTCTTCGGTAACCATCATGACGTGACGACCGTCACGCCACCACCCCCGAAGGCGGCTACAGCGATGGCTCTCGATGTACCGTACCGCTCCATCCCGGACATGTTTCTCAAGCGCGTGGCGGCCACCCCCGACCGAAACGCGTTCGCATCCCCGAACCCCGACGACTCGGGGCCCGTCTGGCTGACCTGGGCGCAGGTCGGTCAGCGCGCCAAGGCGGTCGCCGCCGGCCTGCACGGCCTGGGCGTCGGCCAGGAGGACCCGGTCGCGATCCTCGCCAACACCCGGCTGGAGTGGGTGATCGCCGACCTCGGCATCATGTGCGCCGGCGGCGCGACCACCACCGTCTACCCGACCACCGAGCCGACCGACGCGACGTACATCATCGCCGACTCCGGTTCCAAGGTGCTGTTCGCGGAGAACCCGGCCCAGGCGGCGAAGATCGCCGGGGCGACCCTGCCCGCGCTCACCCACGTGGTGCTCCTCGACGGTGCCGCCGACCCGACCGCGGCGATCGCGCAGCTGACGCTCGCCGAGCTGGAGGAGCGCGGCGCCCAGGCGCTGGCCGCCGAACCGGATCTGATCGACATGCTGGTGGCCGGCATCGGCCCGGACCACCTGGCCACCCTGATCTACACCTCCGGCACCACCGGGCAGCCCAAGGGCGTCGAGCTGCTGCACGGCGGCTGGTGCTGGGAGGCGGTGGCGCAGGCGGACGTGGGGCTGCTACGCGACGACGACCTGCAGTACCTGTGGCTGCCGCTGGCTCACTCGTTCGGCAAGACCCTGCTCTGCGGCGCCATCCACGTCGGCCTGCCCACCTACGTCGACGGCCGGGTGGACAAGCTGGTCGACCTGCTCTCGGTCATCCGTCCGACGCTGATGTGCGGCGCTCCCCGGGTGTTCGAGAAGGTCTACAACAAGGCGGTGACCACCGCGCAGGGTGCCGGCGGCGCGAAGGCGAAGATCTTCGGCTGGGCGGTCGGCATCGGCAAGGAGAAGGTCACCCTTGAGCAGGCCGGCAAGCCGGTGCCGGCCGGGCTGAAGCTGCGCTACGGGTTGGCCGAGAAGCTGGTGTTCAGCAAGCTCCAGGCCCGCCTGGGCGGCCGGATGCGGGTGCTGGTGTCCGGCGCCGCGCCCCTCAGCCCGGAGATCGCCACCTTCTTCGCCGCCGCGAACCTGCCGATCTCCGAGGGCTACGGCCTGACCGAGACCAGCGCGGGCAACTTCGTCAACCCCCCGGCCGGGCTGCGGATCGGCACCGTGGGCCGGGCGATGGGCGACCTCGAGTGCAAGATCGACACCGACGGGGAGATCCTGGTCCGTGGTCGGCCGGTGATGCGCGGCTACCACAACCTGCCGGAGGAGACCGCCGCCGCGTTCACCGAGGACGGCTTCTTCCGCACCGGTGACATCGGCACCCTCGACGAACAGGGTTACCTGCGCATCACCGATCGTAAGAAGGACCTGGTCAAGACCTCGGGCGGCAAGTACATCGCGCCGTCGCACATCGAGGGGATGTTCAAGGCCATCTGCCCGTACACCTCGCAGGCGGTCGTCGTCGGTCAGGCCCGCAACTTCTGCACGATGCTGGTCACCCTGGACCCGGACGCGATCCGCGGCTGGGCCGCCGGCGGCCCCCTCGAAGGGCGCAGCTACTCCGAGATCGTCGCCTCGGCGGAGGCCCAGACGATGGTCGAGGAGTACGTCGCCCAGCTCAACGCCAAGCTCAACCGCTGGGAGACGATCAAGAAGGTGGCGATCCTGCCGCGCGATTTGACGATCGAAGACGGCGAGATCACCCCGTCCTTGAAGATCAAGCGGCGGGGCGTGGAGAGCAACTTCGCCGCCGAGATCGACAAGATGTACGCCGGCACCCTCGCCGAGCTCTGACGCCGTCGAGGGCCCCGTGCCCGGCTCCCGGCCGGCACGGGGCCCTCACAGGTGGTGGCCCCGCCACCTCGTCTGGTCCTCCTCCACGGCGAGCTGCTCCGCCAGCGCCACCTCGCGGACCCCGCGTCGACGCTGGGCGTCGACGATCGTCTGCGCCCCCACTGCCAGCCAGGCGGCCACGGCCAGCATGGTCAACGCGGACAGCTCGGGCAACGACCCGGCCACCGGCACCAGCACGAGCAGCAGCAGGATTCCGCCGATCGTGGGCCAGCGGGGGGCGGCGAGCATTTTCCGGCCGAGCACGATGAGCGCGAGCAGATAGAGCGCGACCCCGCCGTAGAGCGCGAGCAGGTCGAAGCCCGGCAGCGGAACCCCCCAGTTCGGCGTGCTGACGTCGGCTTCGTCGTTGATCAGCCCCTTGAGTCCGAGCGCGAACAGGATGACGCCGGCGATGACCGGCAGGTGCAGGTAGGTGTAGGCGTCGCGGGCCAGGGCGGCGCGGGCGACGGGGTCGCGGGTCCGGTGCAGAGTCTGTTCCATGCCGAGCGCCAGGGTGTCGAAGTAGGCCCACCACAGCGCTGCGGCCACCGCGATGCCGAGCACTGCGGCGATCAGCGCCGGCCAGGTCAGCGGCAGGCCGGCGCTGCCGCCGGGAGCGAACCCGAGCGCGATGATGGCCTCGCCGAGGGCGATCAGGACGATCTGGCTGTGCCGCTCCGCCCAGTGCCCGGCGGAGAGCACCGTCCACCCGGTGCCGCGCAGCGCCAGCCCGGCCCCGTACTCGACGGCCAGGGCGGCGAGCCACAGCGCCAGCCGGAACACCCCCTCGGCGGTGCCGTCGAAGAGCCGCTGCGGCACCAGGGCGGCCACGACGATGAGCGACGTGGCGAGCACCACCGGCAGGGCGAGCATCCGCCAGCGTCGACGCACGCCCCGGTCCCGACGGCCCAGCCACAGGAAGATGGACGTCTCGCCGACCCGGACCAGGAAATAGCCGGCCGCGAAGACCAGCGGGCCGGGCAGCCCACCGGGGCGGTCGGTGAACGCCTTCGGCAGGCTCAGCGCCAGCACGAAGGCGGCGGCCATGGTGGCGAAGCCGACCAGCGGGACGATGCCCTGGTCGGTACGGACCAGGTTGCCCAACACGGCGAATCCCGTCCAGCACCACCAGAGCAGCGCCAGCACCACCAGGCACCGGATCAGCCCGGCAACCGTCGGATTGCCGGCGGTGACGGTGGTGACGTTCAGAAAGGCGAAGACGAAGATCAGGTCGTAGAAGAGTTCGAGGCGGGTCGCCCGGGAGCCAGGCGCGCTCCGCTGGACCCCACGCACTCCCGCGCCCTCGACCACCAGGAGAGTGTGGCAGCCGGACCAGGTCGGATGACATATTCCCGGCATAACGGTGCCGGCGGATGCCCCTGGTGTGTTCGGTGCCGGCTCAGGCGATGACGGCCGGCTCGCGCCACCGCTGACGGGCGGCACGGTCCAGGTCGTAGCGGATCGCCGCGATCCGCCCGACGGCCTCCACGAGGTCCGCTGCGGGCAGGGTGAACGGCAGCCGCAGGAAGCGCTCCAGGGTGCCGTCCAGGCCGAACCGGGGGCCGGGCGCGAGTCGTACGCCGACCTCCTCCGCGGCGCGGGCCAGCGCGCTGGAGACCGGGCCGTCCAACTCGGCCCACAGCGTCACGCCACCGCGTGGCACGGTGACCCGCCACTCGGGCAGTTGGTGCGCCAGCGCGCCGAGCAGGGCATCACGCTGCACGGCCAACTGGACGCGGCGGTCGGCGACGATGGCCTCGGCGTCGGCGAGCAGGTGCACCGCGACCAGTTGGTCCAGCACCGGGCTGGCCATGTCGACTCCGACCCGCACGGCGGCCAGTCGCTGCACCTGCGGCGCGGACGCCCGCACCCAGCCGATCCGCAGGCCACCCCAGTAGGGCTTGCTCATCCCCCCGATGCTGATCACCCGACTGTGCCGGTCGTAGGTGGCGACCGGGGGTGGCGGCTCGGTGCCGTCCATCGACAGGTCCACGAACGACTCGTCGATGACCAGGTCGGTGCCGACCGCGTGCGCGGCGGCGACCACGCGCTCGCGCAGCGCGGCGGGCATCAGGTGCCCGGTCGGGTTCTGGAACTCCGGAATCAGGTACGCCAGCTTCGGCCGGGTCTGCCGCAGACTGCCCAGCAGCAGGTCGGGCTCCCAGCCGGCGTCGGCGGCCAGACCGTGGGTGGTGATCCGGGCCCGCCGGCCGGCCAGCGCGGCGAGGGCGTTGGGGTAGGTCGGGGACTCGACCAGCACGGTGCCGCCCGGGGCGAGGGCGAGCCGCAGCACCAGGTCCAGTGCGTGCTGGGTGCCGCTGGTGACCATGATCTGGTCGGCCGAGGTGGGCAGACCCCGGGCGCTGTACGCGTCGGCCACGGCCTCACGCAGCTCGATGATGCCGGTCGGGTGGTAGCCGGCCCCGCTCAGGTAGCGGGGCAGGTCCTCGGCGGCGGCCCGGGCGGCCGACAGCAGCTGCGGCGGGGCGGCCAGCGCCGCGACGCCGAGGTCGAGCATCTCCCGGTCGTCCAGCGGGGTCCACAGCCCGGTGCTGGCCACCCGGTGGTTGCCGGGCAGCATCGTCCAGCTGCCGGCGCCTCGGCGGCTGGCCAGGTGCCCGCTCTCGCGTAGCTGCCGGTAGGCAGCGGTGACGGTGGTCCGGCTGATCCGCAGCGCCTCGGCCAGTTCCCGTTCGGCCGGGAGGCGGACGCCCAGCGGCAGACGGCCGTCGGCGAGCAGCCCGCGCACCGAGCCGGCCAGCGCGGCGTAGTCGGGGCTGCGTCGCCGACCCGGGAGCGCATGCCACTGCCCGAGCAGACGGGCCAATTGGACACCGCGTACCTGCCCGGTCATGGCCACTCCTCGGATATTGGCTTCTTCCTCGATGAGGATTGGCACCTAGGGTGGCATGCATGGCACTGCTTGGCAATCTGCGGCACCGGCCGGTTCGACGGCTGGTCCAGCTCTACCTCGGGCTCACGCTCTACGGCGTCAGCATGGCCCTGATGATCCGCTCCGACCTGGGCCTCGACCCGTGGGACGTGTTCCACCAGGGGCTCTCCGAGCTGACCCGGCTCTCCTTCGGGACGGTCACCATCGGCGTCGGCGCGCTGGTCCTGCTGCTCTGGATCCCGCTGCGGCAGCGGCCCGGCCTCGGCACGGTCAGCAACGTCGTGGTGATCGGCCTGGTGGTGGACGCCACGGTGGCCCTGCTGCCGGAGGGTGGCCCGCGCAGTGTCCGGATCGCGATGCTGATCAGCGGGATCGTCGCCAACGGCGCCGCCACCGCTCTGTACCTCGGCGCCCAGTTGGGCCCCGGCCCGCGCGACGGCCTGATGACCGGGTACGTGGCCCGCCGGCCCGGCCGGTCGGTCCGGCTGGTGCGCACCGTCATCGAGGTCACCGTGCTGGCGCTGGGCTGGCTGCTCGGCGGCACGGTCGGGGTGGGCACCGTCGCGTACGCGTTGGCCATCGGTCCGTTGGCCCAGTTCTTCATCCCGCTGTTCGCCGTGCCGGAAGCTCCGGCACCCGAGAGCGCCGTGCCGGAGGGCGGCACACCCGACAGCCCCGCACCGCCACCGGGCAGTCCCGCGCCGGTCACCCCCGCCGGCTGAAACCTCACCGACCGTCCGCGAACCGGTACGTGGTGGTGGTGCTGCACACCGGTTGGCGGGTGGGTGTTCCCTTCCGCGACGCGCGCCGTCATCATCTCTGCATGGGGGAGAACGGTTGGCGCTGGACGGACGCCTGGATCTTCGTGTCGCTCGTCATCGCGAGCGGCGCCGGACGGCACCGTCGGTCGGCGACAAGCCGACGACCGGAGGGCGTTCGCCTGGCCGACGTGCTCTCCACCGCCGACCACCTCAACCACGCGATCCCGCAGCGGCACGAGGTGGAGGCCGCGGTCCAGCGGCTGGTCGGCGCCGGGCTGGTCAGCGTCGCCGACGGCTGGTTCCGGATCACCGCCGAGGGTGAGACGCTCTGGCGTACCCGCCCGCGCGCGGGTGTGGCGACCATGGTGGACACCGTGCAGGGTGTGTTGACCCGCCGGCACGCGCCCGGCAGCGCCGACTGGATCCTGGACGAGGCCGACCACGCGGCGGCTGTCCAGGAGTACGCGGTCCGTTCGATCCCCACCCCGCGTCGGTCACCGGAGGGGCACTCCGGTGAGCGCTGAGCGGCTCAGCGCACCGGGTGGCCGTCGAGGCGCAGCGCGTCCTTGACCTCGGCGACGGTCAGCTCGCCGAAGTGGAAGACGCTGGCCGCGAGCACCGCGTCCGCGCCGGCGCCGATAGCGGGCGGGAAGTGGGCCACCTCACCGGCACCCCCGCTGGCCACCACCGGCACGTCCACCACCGCCCGCACCGCGGCGATCAGCTCCAGGTCGAAGCCCGCCTTGGTGCCGTCGGCGTCCATCGAGTTGAGCAGGATCTCCCCCGCGCCCAACTCGGCGCTCCGGTGTGCCCACCACACGGCGTCGATGCCGGTGCCGCGTCGACCCCCGTGCGTGGTGACCTCGAAGCCGCTGGGCGTGGCACCGGTCGACGACCGACGCACGTCGAGGGAGAGCACGAGCACCTGCCGGCCGAACCGGTCGGCGATCTCGGCGATCAGCTCCGGCCGGGCGATGGCGGCGGTGTTGACGCCGACCTTGTCCGCCCCGGCGCGCAGCAACGTGTCCACGTCGGCGACCTGCCGGACCCCACCGCCGACGGTCAGCGGGATGAACACCGACTCGGCGGTGCGGCGCACCACGTCGAGCATGGTGCCGCGGTCGCTGGAGGACGCGGTGACGTCGAGGAACGTCAACTCGTCAGCGCCGGCCCGGTCGTACGCGGCGGCCAGCTCCACCGGGTCGCCGGCGTCCCGCAGGTCGAGGAAGTTGACCCCCTTGACCACCCGCCCGGCGTCCACGTCCAGACAGGGGATCACCCGTACCGCCAGCGTCATGCCGCGAGCCTATCCTCCGCCCGCGGCACGGCGGTCGACCCGATCGGGTCGACCGCCGTGAACGAGGCCTCGGTCACACCTTGACGAGCATCTTGCCGAGGTTGTCGCCGCGCAGCAGGCCGAGGAACGCGGCCGGGGCGTTCTCGATGCCGTCCACGATCGTCTCGTCGTAGGACAGCGTGCCGTCGCGCAGCCAGCCCGCGACGTCGCGCACGAACGCCGGCCGGACGTCGTGGTGGTCGTTGACCAGGAAGCCGCGCAGGGTGAGCCGCTTGCCGATGACCAGCGCCAGGTTGCGCGGCGCGGGCGACGGCTCGGTGGCGTTGTACTGGGAGATCATGCCGCAGATCGCGGCTCGGCCGTGCAGGTTCATGGCCGAGATCGCGGCTTCCAGGTGGTCGCCGCCGACGTTGTCGAAGTAGACGTCGACGCCGTCCGGGGCGGCCGCCCGCAACGACTCACGGACCGGCCCGTCGTGGTAGTCGAAGGCGGCGTCGAAGCCCAGCGCCCGCAGCCGCTCGACCTTGGCCGGCGAGCCGGCGCTGCCGATCACCCGGCCGGCGCCCTTGAGCTTGGCGATCTGGCCGACCAGGCTGCCGACCGCGCCGGCCGCGGCGGAGACGAAGACCGTCTCGCCGGGCTTCATCGCGGCCACCTCCAGCAGCCCGGCGTACGCGGTCAGCCCGGTCATGCCGAGCACGCTCAGGTACGCGCTGACTGGGGCGACGCCCGGGTCGACCTGACGGGCGGCGGTCGCGTCGAGCAGCGCGTACTCCCGCCAGCCGAGCCCGTGCTGGACGGTGGTCCCGACGGCGATGTCCGCCGCCTCGCTGGCCACCACCTCGCCGATCGCGGCCCCGTCGAGCGGCGCGTCGAGCGCGTACGGCGGCACGTACGACTTGACGTCGTTCATCCGTCCGCGCATGTACGGGTCGACCGACATGAACTGGTTGCGGACCACGATCTGGCCCGGTCCGGGCGTCGGGACGTCGGTCTCGACGAGCCGGAAGGTGTCTTCGGTGGGCCAGCCCTGGGGGCGGCTGGCCAGGTGGATCTCGCGGTTGCCGGTCACTGGATGGTTGTCCTCTCGTCCGCGGGTGGGGGCCTGGTGCCGCGGTGTCACGCGGGCAGGGTCTCGCGGACGGTCAGCGTGACGTCGACGTTGCCACGGGTGGCGTTGGAGTACGGGCAGACCTGGTGCGCCTGCTCGACGAGCTGCTCGGCCACCTCGCGGGACGCGGCGGGAAGGTCGACGACGAGCTGCACGGTGAGCCCGAAGCCGCCGCTGCCGTTCGGGCCGATGCCCACCTCGGCGGCGACCACGGAACCGGTCACGTCGGCCTTGGCCCGGCGGGCCACCACCCGCAGCGCGCTGTGGAAGCAGGCCGCGTAGCCGGCGGCGAAGAGCTGCTCGGGATTGGCCGCACCGCCGGCGCCGCCCATCTCCTTCGGCACGGCCAGGTCGAGCGCGACAGTGCCGTCGGAGGTCTCGACGTGGCCGTCCCGGCCGTCGCCGGTGGCGGTAGCGGACGCGGTGTAGAGAACCTGCATGGTGCTCACTGCTCCTTCTGTCGGTGGATGGTGTCGGTGACCCGGGTGAGGGTGTCGCGCAGCGCCACCAACTCGCCGAGGCCCAGCCCGGTGGCCTGAGCGATCCGCAGCGGGACGTCGCAGAGCTGCTCGCGCAGCGCCCGGCCCTGCTCGGTGAGGCCCACCTCGACCCGCCGCTCGTCGCGGGCCGACCGCCGCCGCACCACCAGGCCCGCCCCCTCCAGCCGCTTGAGCAGCGGGGAGAGCGTGCCGGAGTCCAGCCGCAGCTCGGCGCCCAACTCGGACACCGTGGGGGCGTCGTCGGGACGCTCCCAGAGCACCAGCAGCACCAGGTACTGCGGGTAGGTCAACCCGACCTCGTCGAGGATCGGCCGGTAGACGTCGGTCAGTGCGCGCGACGCGGCGTAGAGCGCGAAGCACACCTGCCGGCGCAGCACCAGGTCATCGGTCACCGTTGAAAAGTAGCCCACAATTAAGTTGTGCACAACTTATCTGTCCGTGAGCCGGCCGTCAGGCCGACCGGACGCGTACCTCAGCGATCGCCGAGGTACGCCTCCAACTCCACCTCGACCAGATGCTCCGGGTCCAGCAGACCGGCCACCACCACCAGGGTCGCCGCCGGCCGGACCGCACCGAAGACCGCGTTGTGGGCCCGACCCACCTCGTCGGCGTGCGACCGGTCCGTCACGTACATCCTCGTGCGCACCACATCGCCCGGCTCCGCACCCACCTCGGCGAGCGCGGCCAGCCCGATCCGCAGCGCCTGCGCGGTCTGCGCGGCCGGATCACCCACGTGCACCACCCGGCCGTCCACCGTCGCCGTGCACCCGGCCGTCCAGGCCCGCTCACCGGCACGGACCACCCGGGAGTAGCCGTAACGCTGCTCCCACGGGCCACCCGACCCGAGCCGGGTCGTCGTCACGCCTGCGCCAACGTCCGCAGCGCCTCGGCCACCGTGAAGGCACCCGCGTAGAGCGCCTTGCCGGCGATGACACCCTCCACCCCGACCGACTCCAGGGTCGCCAACGCCCGCAGGTCGTCCAGAGTGGACACCCCACCGGAGGCGATCACCGGCCGGTCGGTACGGGCACACACCTCGCGCAGCAGATCCAGGTTCGGCCCGCGCATGGTGCCGTCCTTGGTGATGTCGGTGACCACGTACCGGCTCGCGCCCGCCTTGTCCAACCGCTCCAGCACCTCGTACAGGTCACCGCCGTCGCGGGTCCAACCCCGCGCCGACAGGGTGTGGCCCCGCACGTCCAGCCCGATGGCCACCCGGTCGCCGTACTCCGCCACCACCCGGTCACACCAGACCGGATCCTCCAACGCGGCGGTCCCGATGTTCACCCGGGCCGCCCCGGTGCCCAGCGCCGCGCGCAGCGACTCGTCGTCCCGGATGCCACCGGAGAGCTCCACCTTCACGTCCAACTGGCGCACCACCTCCGCCAGCAGGTGCGCGTTGGTGCCCCGACCGAACGCCGCGTCCAGGTCGACCAGGTGGATCCACTCCGCGCCGTCCCGCTGCCAGGCCAGCGCGGACTCCAACGGGTCACCGTAGACGCTCTCGCTTCCGAGGGCGCCCTGCACGAGCCGGACGGCCCGGCCGTCAGCGACATCGACGGCGGGTAACAGGGTGAGGCTCACGGTCTTCTCCTCGATCAGGTACGACGGTCCAGGGCGATCACGACGATCGCCGGCAGTACGAGCAGCAAGAGCACGATCAGCGCGATACGCAACGCCAGGTTGTCAACGAACGTCCAGATCAGGATCAACGCCGCGCCGGTGAGCAGCACGATCGCGGCCCGCTCACCCCGACTGTGCCGGGCCAGCCGCCCGGAACGACCCCGCCGCAGCCGCGGCGTCAACCGACGGACCACCGCCCGACGGCGCTGCCGGCGAGCGACCTGGCGCTGCCGGACCGCCCGCTCCCGGGCCTGCTCCGCCTCCCGCTGCGCCCGCCGGCGGGCCCGCTCCCGGCTCACCGCGACACCCGCCGACCGGGCACCGCGCGACGACGCTCACCCACCGTTGGGCAACGTGGCGAGCCAGTTGCGCAGCAACGCGGCACCGGTCTCGGCGGACTTCTCCGGGTGGAACTGGGCCGCCGACAACGAGCCACGCTCCACCGCCGCGACGAAGTCCGTGTCGTGGTGGGCGGTGGTCACCGTGGCCCCCGCGGCGGCCAGCGCCGCCGGGTCGCCCATCGCGTACGAGTGGACGAAGTAGAAGCGGCTCTGCTCCGGCAACCCGGCGAACAGCACCGACTCCCGGGGAGCCCGGACCGTGTTCCAGCCCATGTGCGGCAACCGGGCGGCAGCCAGCCGGGTCACCCCGCCGGGCAGCAACCCCAGCCCCTTGGTCACCACGCCGTGCTCGTCACCGTGCTCGAAGAGCACCTGCATGCCCACGCAGATGCCCAGCACCGGCCGGCCAGCAGCCACCCGCTCGGCGATCACCGGACCGGCGCCCAACGTCTCGATCCCCGCCATGCACGCCGCGTACGCGCCCACACCCGGCACCACCAGACCATCGGCGGCAGCCGCGGCGGCCAGGTCGTCGGTCACCCGGACATCCGCTCCGGCGGCGGCCAGCGCCCGCTCCGCCGAGCGCAGGTTGCCCGAGCCGTAGTCGAGCACCACCACGTCACTCATGCCGTCACCCCGATCACCCGTTCTCCGGCAGCAGCCGCAGAACCCCGGCGACAGTGGCGAGCACCGCGAGCGCCGCGGTGACGAACACGGCGACCTTCGGCGCGCCCTGCCGGTAGAGCGACCAGGTGCCACCCACCAAGACCCCGGCCAGGATCAACAACAACGTCGGCAACGCCGCACCCATCAGAGCCACCGTCCATTCGCGACTGCGGGGCTCCGCTGCGCTGCACTCCTCGCGCTCATCAGAGAGCACCCTTCGTGCTCGGGATCGCACCTGCCGAACGCGGGTCGATCGAGGTCGCCTCGCGCAGGGCGCGGGAGACCGCCTTGAACTGTGCCTCCACCACGTGGTGCGCGTCCGGGTGACCGCCCGGCCGGGCCGCCCGCAGCACGTCCACGTGCAACGTGACCCGGGCCGCCTGGCCGAAGGACTCCCAGATGTGCCGGGTCATGCTGGTCGCGTACACCGGACCGATGTACGGGGCGAGCACCGGCTCGTCGTGCACCACGTACGGCCGACCGGAAAGGTCCACAGCGGCCCGGACCAGCACCTCGTCCATCGGCACCGTCGCCGAGCCGTAGCGCCGGATGCCGGCCTTGTCGCCCAGCGCCTGGTCGAACGCGGCACCCAGGGCGAGCGCGGTGTCCTCGATCGTGTGGTGCGCGTCGATCTCCAGGTCGCCCACGGTGCGCACGGTCAGGTCGAAACCACCGTGCCGGGCGATCTGGTGCAGCATGTGGTCGTAGAAACCGACGCCGGTGCTGATCTCGGCGGCACCGGTGCCGTCGAGGTCGATCTCGACGAGGACCTTGGTCTCCTTGGTGATCCGCTCCACCCGGGCGGTCCGGCTCATTGAACAGTCTCCATCGCAGAAAGGAAGGCGTCGGTCTCGGCGGCGGTGCCGGCGGTCACCCGCAGCCAGCCGGGAAGGCCGACGTCACGGACCAGCACCCCCTGCGCCAGCAGGGCGTTCCAGACTACGGTCTGGTCGCCGCCCACCTCGAAGAGCACGAAGTTGGCGTCACTGTCAGCGACCCGCAACCCCCGCTCGCGCAGCGTCGCCACGATCCGGTCCCGCTGCGCCATGATCGCGCTCACCGTACCGAGAAGGGCATCGCGGTGGGCCACCGCCGCGCGGGCGGCGGCCTGGGTGAGCGCGGAGAGATGGTACGGCAAACGGACGAGCTGCACCGCCTGCACCACCGCCGGGTCGGCGGCCAGGTAACCCAGCCGGCCGCCGGCGAAGCCGAACGCCTTGCTCATCGTCCGGGTGACCACCAGCCGCGGGTGCCCGGGCAGCACCGCGAGGGCGCTGACCGTCCCGGGCCGGGCGAACTCGGCGTACGCCTCGTCGACGACCACCATGCCGGGCGCGACGTCGAGCACCGCGGCGATCACCGCCGGGTCCAGTGCCGTGCCGGTGGGGTTGTTCGGCGAGCAGAGGAAGACCACGTCCGGCTGGTGCTCGCGGACCTGGGCGACCGCCTCCTCGGCGGTCAACCCGAAGTCGACGCCGCGCTCGGCGGGCACCCAGCGGGTGCTGGTGCCGAGGGCCAGCAGCGGGTGCATCGAGTACGCCGGAACGAAACCGAGCGCGCTGCGCCCCGGACCGCCGAACGCCTGCAACAACTGCTGCTGGATCTCGTTGGAGCCGTTGGCCGCCCACACCTGCTCGACGGTGAGCCCGTGCCCGAGATATTCGGCCAGGTCGGCGCGGAGCGCCAACGCGTCCCGGTCCGGGTAGCGGTTCAGCTCGCGCAGCTCGGCCGCGACGGCCTTGCTGATCGCCTCGACCACCGGCTCCGGCACCGGGTGGGAGTTCTCGTTGGTGTTGAGCCGCACCGGCACGTCCAGTTGCGGCGCCCCGTACGGCGACAGCCCCCGCAGGTCGCCGCGGATCGGCAGGTCGTCCAGGCCGCTCACGCCGACCCTCCCGGGAAGCGGGCCTGGACCGCCTGGCCGTGCGCGGGCAGGTCCTCCACGTTGGCCAGGGTGACCACGTGCGGGGCCACGTCGCGCAGCGCGGCCTCGGTGTATTCGATCAGGTGCACGCCGCGCAGGAAGGACTGCACGGACAGTCCGGAGGAGTGCCGGGCACAACCGCCGGTGGGCAGCACGTGGTTGGAGCCGGCGCAGTAGTCGCCGAGCGACACCGGCGACCACGCGCCCACGAAGATCGCCCCGGCGTTGCGGACCCGCAGCGCCCACTCCCGGGCGTCGGCCGTCTGGATCTCCAGGTGCTCGGCCGCGTACGCGTCGACCACCCGCAGCCCCGCCTCGAGGTCGTCGACCAGGACCACGCCGCTCTGCTCACCGGTCAGCGCCGTGGTGACCCGCTCGGTGTGCTTGGTCGCCGGCACCTGCCGGGCCAGCTCCGTCTCGACCGCCTCGACCAACGCCACCGACGGGGTGACCAGCACGCTCGCGGCGAGCGGGTCGTGCTCGGCCTGACTGATCAGGTCGGCGGCCACGTGCGCCGGGTCGGCCGTGTCGTCGGCCAGGATGGCGATCTCGGTCGGACCGGCCTCGGCGTCGATGCCGACCACGCCGCGCAGCAGCCGCTTGGCGGCCGTCACCCAGATGTTGCCGGGCCCGGTGATCAGGTCGACGGGGTCGCAGCGCAGCTCACCCGCCGGGTCCACCGCCGCGCCGTACGCCAGCATCGCCACCGCCTGGGCCCCGCCCACGGCGTACACCTCGTCGACGCCGAGCAGCGCGCACGCGGCGAGCACCCGGGGGTCGGGCAGGCCGCCGTTGTCCTTCTGCGGCGGGCTGACCACCACCAGCGAGCGCACCCCGGCCGCCTGGGCGGGCACCACGTTCATCACCACCGTCGACGGGTACATCGCCAGGCCGCCGGGCACATAGAGGCCGACCCGGTCGACCGGCAGCCACCGCTCGGTGACCGTACCGCCGGGCACCACCTGGGTGGTGTGGTCGGTGCGCCGCTGGTCGGCGTGCACCCGACGGGCCCGGGCGATGGACTCCAGCAGCGCGGCCCGCACCGCCGGGTCGAGCACCCCCTCCGCCTCGGTGATCGCCTCGACCGGCACCCGCAGCACCTCCGGGGAGATGCCGTCGAACCGGACACTGGCCTCCCGGATCGCTGGGTACCCATGCTCACGGACGGCCTCCACCAGGGGCCGGATGCGCTCGACGGCGACGGACACGTCGAGCTGGGCGCGGGGCAGCAGACGGCGCGGGTCTCCGAGACCGTCGCGCAGGTCGATCCGATTCAGCACCCTTGCGAGTCTAGGCGGCCGACCGGAGGTCCACCCGAGCCGCCCGTCCGCCGGGACGGTGAGCCGGGCCACGCCCCGGTGGGCGAGATTGGTTAGGCTCGACCCTGTGACCGCACGGCTGCCGGTGTTCCCGCTCGCAACGGTGCTCTTTCCCGGGTTGGTGCTGCCGCTGCACATCTTCGAGGAGCGCTACCGGGCGCTGGTCCGACACCTGGTCGGCCTGCCCGAGGGCGCCCCCCGTGAGTTCGGCGTGGTGGCCATCCAGGCCGGCTGGGAGGTCGCGCCGGCCGGTCCCGGCGCCCGGGCGACGCCGGGCGTCGGCGAGGTCACCCTGTACGAGGTGGGCTGCACCGCCGAGCTGCGGCAGGTGACCGAGCTGGCCGACGGTGGTTTCGACATCGTCACTGTCGGCCGCCGCCGGTTCCGGATCGCCGAGGTCGACGACAGCACCGAGCCCTACCTGACCGCAGACGTGGAGTGGCTGCCCGACCCGGGTGGCCCGGACGAGTTGGCCGACCTGCTGGCCGCCCGGGTGATCGCGGTGTTCCGGCAGTACCTCGGCCTGATCCGCTCCGACCCGGAGGAGATCTCCGAGCAGCTGCCGGAGGACCCGACGGTGCTCTCGCACCTGGTGGCGGCGACGGCGGCGCTCACCGTCGACGACCGGCAACGGCTGCTGGCGATCGACGACACCACCTCCCGGCTCCGCGCCGAGCTGCGGCTGCTCAACCGCGAGGCGGCTCTGCTGCGTCAGGTGCGGGCGGTTCCGGTGCCGCTGGCGGAGCTGGCGTCCCCGCCGACACCCAACTGAACTCTCCCGGCTCGGGCTCCGGGCGCAGCCCCGGCCACCGTGACCAGCCGGCCAGCAGGGTGTACATGACCGCGGCCCCGAACGCCGGCAGCAGCAGGTTGCCGTGCGGCACCGGCAGCACCCCGAGCAGCCAGTCCACCCCGCCGGCGCGCAGGTCGGCGGGCTTGTTGAAGGCCTGCCCGGCCGGGGCGGTCACCAGTAACCGGTCGAAGGTGGCCAGGCCGATCCGCCGTCCCACCTGCCAGGCCACCGGCGCGGCAACCAGAGTGCCGAGCACCGCGGCGACCAACCCGACCGGGCCCCGCCGCCGACGCAGCACGACCCACACGGCGAGCGCCACGAGCAGCCCGAAGGCGAGCCCGAGCAGGCTGAACCAGCCGTCGGCGGCGATCGGCTGCTCCGGTTGCGGCTCGGCGTAGATCGCCCCCTCGGCGGTCTTCAGCACCGGGGTGTCCGGCGCGAGCGCGGCCCAGAGCAACCCGAGCGGGACACCCAGCGCGGCCAGCGCGAGCACGGCGCCCACCACCGTCGCCACGGCCCGCAGCGGACGACGCGGTTCGTCGAACCGAAGTTCCAAGGAGCTCTGGTACGCCGCCGAGGTGGGCGGCTGACCTGGGTCGAACCCATCCGGCGCCGCCCCGGGCGACGGGTCGGCCTGCGGCGGATCCGCTTCCGGCGTGCGGGGTGGCGCGGGTCGGTCGGGCTCGTCGACGGGCCGCTCACTGTCGGGGTTGTCCGGGCTCACCCGATGATCCTCTCAGGCCCGGTGCGGGACCGGGGCTCCGGTGGCGGCAGACCAGCTCACCGGGCGAACGGCTCCACCATCATCGCCGCGGCCCGCAGCCACGCCTGCCGGGTCTCCGGCTGGAGTTGGTGGTACTCGATCGACGACCCGGTCTCCAGAGCCGGGTCGTACGGCACGACGGCGACGCCACGGGTGCGGGTGGCGAAGTGCCGCTCCAGGTCGTCCTGGAGCGTCGAGCGACCCGGGGTGGGGCAGGAGATGAGGGTGATCGCGTTGTCCGCCAACTCACCCATGCCCTCCTCGTGCAGCAGGTCGAGCATCCAGTCCGCGCTGAACGCCGCGTCCTCCCGGGGCACCGTGGTCACCACCAGCTGGTCGGCGGCCTGCATCACGGTGCGCCAGTTGGGGCTCTCCACGTTGTTGCCGGTGTCCACGCAGACCACGTCGTGGGTACGCCGCAGCAACTCCAGCACCCGCCGGACGGTGAACTGGTCCAGTCGTTGGGCGAAGCGCGGGCTCTCCTCGCCGGCCAGCACGTCGTACGAGCCGTCGGAGGCGTGCCGCAGATAGTCGTCCAGTCGGTCCAGCAGGGTCGCGCCCTCCAGGATCTCGATCTGGGCCAGGTCGCTGATCAGGTGCCGGATCGTCCGGGCGTGCCGGGCGCTGCCGGCGCGCAGGCCGAGGGTGCCGCGCAGTTCGTTGTCGTCCCAGGCCAGCACGCCCTGGCCGCGGACGCTGCCGACCGTCGCCGCGGCGAGCACTGTGGCGGTCGTCTTGTGCACGCCGCCCTTGGGGTTGGCGAAGGCGAACACCCGGGGCGTGCCCAGGTCCCGCTTGAGCACCCCGTTGGCGCGTTCCTGCTCCTGGTCGACGGCCTGCGGCCGCCACTCGATCCGGGCCGGGTAGGCACGTTCGGCGACCGCCGAACCGATCGCCGGGGCGGGTGGCGGAGTGACCGGCGGGACGACCGGCGGTGGCGGGGCGACGACCGGCGGCGGGGCGACCGGCGGTGGCGCGGCCGCCGGGTAGCCGGTTTCCGGCTGGTAGCCGGTCTCCAGCAGGGCGTACCGCGACTCGACCGGCGGTTGACCCGATCGGTAGCCGTTGTCCAGCAGGGCGTAGCGCGACGGGACCGGCTCGGGTCCACGGGCCGGCGGCTCGGGCTCGGCCCGGTACGTCGGCTCGGCCCGGTAGCCCGGATCAGCCCGGTACTCCGGCGTGACGCGGTAGTCCGGCTCGGCGCGGTAGCCGGGATCGGCGCGGTAGCCCGGCTCGGCCCGGTAGTCGGGTTCGGCGCGGTAGTCGGGCTGCTCGGTCCGGTACGCCGGCTCCGCGCGGTAGTCCGGCTCGGCCCGGTAACTCGGCTCGGCCCGGTACGCGGGCTCCGCCCGATAGTCCGGCTCGGCCCGGTAGTCCGGCTCCGCGCGGTACGCGGGCTCGGCCCGGTAGGCCGGGTCGACCCGGTAGCTCGCCTCGGCCCGGTAACCGGGCTCCGCGCCGTACGACAGGTCGGCGGGATGCCCGATGGCCGGTGCCCGCCCGGCGTAGCCGTTCGGGGCCGCCCGCCGGGGCAGCGGGTCTGGCGGCGGCTCCTCGCCGCGCCGCTCGGGCTCGGTCTGCTCGGCGCCGCGACCGCCCAGCCGGGCTCGGTCCAACAACGCACGCCACCGCGGCGCTGGTTCGGCCGGCCGGCCCCAGCCGGTCTCACTGCCCTCCACGGCCCGCCCTCCCAGCGCCATCGATCTCTGTCTGACAGGCTACGAACCCAACCCTATTCGGACCACACCTCAGAGCGCACACCAGCCGGCGCAGATCACGACGACGGCGACGGCGACGGCGGCTCGGCGACGGTGGCGTCCGGCGAGGTGGTGACGCTCGGCGGCGTCGACTCGGTGGGCTCCGGCTCCGACGGTTCGGGTGACGGGGTCGTCACGGCTGGTGCGGGTTCCGACGATTCGCCCACGGTCGGCGAGGGCGCCGGTGCGCTGATCAGTGGCGCGGGCGGCTCGGACCGGGTCGGTGTGGGGCTCAGCCCGCTGTCGGCTGGCGGGCGCGCCACATCGCGCTGCTCGGGCAGCGGCGGCGTGAAGACCGTGCGGTCCAACCGGTACACCTCGGGGGCGGGGTCGACAGCCCGTACGTCCGGCCGGGTCGCGACGCCGCGCAGCGCCACCGGCGTCGCGCGGACCACCGCCGCGTAGACGCAGGCGCAGCCGGCCCGGTAACCGGCCGCCTCGGCGGCGGCCACCTCGGCGCCGCTGGTGTACTGCTCCCGCAGCTCCCGCTCGCCCTCCCCGTCGCCGTCGACCGCGGCGGCCCTGGCCCGGTAGTCGGCGGCCTCGGTCTCCTTACGGGCCGCCACCTGTCGCATTCCGGCGACCACGTCGTCGGGCACCCGCATCGCGGGGATCTTGACGATCTCGGTCTGCCGGCCGGGCAGCGGAACCCGCCCGAAGACGGTCGACACCCCGACGTCGCCGAGCACCGTCGCCAGCCGCTGCGGAGGCAGGTACGCGTCGAGCGTGACCAGCGCGTACGTCGTGCCCTCGGCGGCCGGGGCGGACGCCGGCAGCGCCGCCAGGTCGGCCGCGGCCGACCGCAGGTAGGCGGGGACCGAGTCGCCGTCGACGACGCCGACCCGGGTCACCTCACCGACCGTCCGGTCGCCGACCGGGGCGTCATCGACGGCCCAGACGGCGGTGCCCAGCACCGCCGCCGCGGAGAGCACGGCGGCCCAGCTGAGCACGCCGAACCGCGCCGACCGGTCGCCCAGCCGGGCCACGGCCCGGGTCAGCGGCGGCAGCAGCCGCTGGTCCAACTGCCGCAGCAGGTTGCCGGCGCGCACGGGCGGGATCCCCTCTGTGGATCGGTGTCGGGCGGTCGCCGCTCAGTCACGCAGGATCTGGAGCGCACGGTCCAGGTCGTCAGGGTAGTCGCTGACGAACCGGACCTCGTCCCCCGTTCGGGGGTGCAGGAAGCTCAGTTCGCGGGCGTGCAGCCACTGTCGGGACAGGCCGAGACGGGCCGAGAGGGTGGGATCGGCACCGTAGGTGAGGTCACCCACACAGGGGTGCCGCAGGGTGGAGAAGTGGACCCGGATCTGGTGCGTCCGGCCGGTCTCCAGCCGGACGTCGACCAGGCTCGCCGCCGGGAACGCCTCCAGGGTGTCGTAGTGGGTGATGCTCGGCTTGCCGCCGGAGACCACCGCCCACCGGTAGTCGTGGGTGGGGTGCCTGTCGATCGGCGCGTCGACGGTGCCCCGCAGCGGGTCCAGGTGACCCTGCACCACCGCGTGGTAGCCCTTGTCGACCTCGCGGTACTTGAAGGCCCGCTTCAAGGCCGTGTACGCCTGCTCGCTCTTGGCCACCACCATGATCCCGGTGGTGCCCACGTCGAGCCGGTGCACCACACCCTGCCGCTCGGCGGCGCCGCTGGTGGAGATGCGGTGCCCGATCGCGGCAAGCGCGCCGATCACCGTCGGCCCGGTCCAGCCGGGGCTGGGGTGCGCGGCCACCCCCACCGGCTTGTCGACCACCACGATGTCGTCGTCGGCGTAGACCACGCGCAGGCCGGGCACCGCCTGCGGCACCACTGTCGGCGGTGCGACCGGGGCGGGCAGCGTGACGTCCAGCCAGGAGCCGGCCTTGACCTTGTGCGAGTTGGGCCGGGCGGCGCCGTCGACCAGCGCGTCTCCGGCGTCGACCAGGGCTGCGGCGGCGGTGCGGGAGAGCCCGAACAGGCGGGACACGGCCTGGTCCAGGCGCATGCCGTCGAGGCCGTCCGGAACCGGAAGGGAACGGTGGTCGCCGCCAGCGGCGAACGCGGAGGTCATGCCCGCTCCCGCTGCTCGGCGCCCGACGCGGCGTCCGTGGTGGCCGGGTCGTCGTCGCGCCCCGCCCGCCGGCCGTCACGCTGCCGGCCGGTCAGCTCCAACAGGACGGCCAGCAGCACACCGCAGACCAGCGAGCTGTCGGCCAGGTTGAACACCGGCCAGACCTGACCGTACGGGTCGAAGAGGCTGATCATGTCGACCACGTGCCCGTGGAAGGGGGACGGCGCCCGGAAGATCCGGTCGACGAGGTTGCCCAACGCGCCACCCAGCACCAGGCCGAGGGAGACCGCCCAGGGCAGCGAGCGCAGGCGCAGTGCCATCCAGACGATCCAGCCGACCACACCGATGGTGATCAGCGGGAAGACCCAGGTGTGGTCGGCACCGATGCTCCAGGCCGCGCCGCTGTTGCGGGTCAGGCTCAGGTAGACGAACCCGCCGAGCAGCCGGACCGGTTCCCGGTCGGTCAGCGCGGCCAGCGCGAGGTGCTTGGTGACCAGGTCGGCCAGCAGGGCCACCAGGGCGACTCCGGCCAGAATCGCGACGGCCCGGGGCCGGCGTGTGCCGCCGCCCGGGTCGGTGCGGCCGGGTTCGGCGGACGGTGCTGCGGTCATGCGCTCCCCATCGACAGTCTTGGCGGTGATCGCTCACCGTCTCATCGCCGCCGGGGAGCGGACCTCAGCGCCGCTCCTCCAGCTGCTTGCACGTCACACACAGGGTGGCCGACGGGAAGGCGGCGAGGCGCTCGACCGGGATCGGGTTGCCGCACCGCTCGCACCAGCCGTAACCACCCTCGTCGAGACGCTCCAGAGCGCGCTCCACCTGCGTGATCCGTTCCAGAATGCTGTTGGCGAGAGAGATCTCCTGCTCCCGCTCGAGCGTCTTGGTGCCCGTGTCGGCCTGGTCGTCCCCGGCCGAGTCGGTCAGCCGATCGCGCTGCAGCTCGGTGATCTCACTCAGCGTCTGATCGTACTCGGCACGAAGCTCGTCCCGCCGCGCCGCCAGCGCCGCCCGGATCTTCTCGGTCTCGGCCGTGCTGCGGGTGGCCTTGGCCACCGGCTTGCGCCCGGCGGTCCTGGTGTCGGCTGGCTTCGCCATGGGGTCGCTCCCTCGGCCGGGGAACCGCGCGGTCCGCGGCGCCTGGGTCAGGGGGCGCCGCCCAGGGCGTCCCCTATGTACGAAAAGGGGCGCGCGGCGACGATGGCCGCGCACTCCGGAGGTTGGCAAGAATACGGAACGTACAGGCGTCCGACAACGTGCCGCACCGTCGCACCGTCTAACAGCCCCGAGCCCTGCCAAACTGGGGCAAAGGGAACGCTAGCAGATCAATTGACCACCTCATCCCCGTACTCACCAAACCATCGGGCCAGGTGACCCCGCCGACTGACCGCCCGCAACCGCCGTTCCGCGGCGTCCCGCACCCCGGCGGTCGCCACGATCAGCAGACTGTCGCCGGTCTTCAACCGGGTGTCCGGTGCGGGCACGAAACCCACCCCGTCGCGCAGCACCAGGGTCACCGATGCGCCCAACGGGAGCCGCAACTCGTCGACGTGCACACCCGCCAGTCGCGAGCCCGGCGGCACCTCCACCTGGAGCAGATCCGCCCGCATCCGCTCCAGCGGCGCGGTCTCCACATGAATCTCGGCGGCCTCGGCCGGCGCGGTCACCCGCAACCAGCGGGCGAACGACCCCAGCGTCCCGGTCTGCACCAGCGTGAATATCACCACCAGCACGAAGACCACGTCGAAGAGCCGCTCCGCGCCGGGCACCCGCTCGGAGAGCGGAATGGTGGCCAGCACGATCGGCACCGCCCCGCGCAGCCCGGCCCAGGACAGGAACGCCTGTTCTCGAAGGCCGACCCGGAACGGCAACGCCGAGACGGCCACCGACAGCGGCCGGGCCAGCAGCACCAGCGCCAGCCCGGCGACCACCGCGGGCAGCACCGCCGCGTCCAGCCGGCCCGGCGAGGCCAGCAACCCGAGCAGCACGAACAACCCGATCTGGGCGAGCCAGGCCAGCCCGTCCGCGAAACCGAGAATCGCCTGCCGGTGCGACAGGCGGGCGTTGCCCAGCAACACCCCGGCCACGTAGACGGCGAGGAAGCCCGAGGCGTGCAGAACCGCCCCCGCGGCGTACGCCAGCACCGTGATGCCCACCGCGGCGATCGGGTAGAGCCCGGCCGAGGGCAGGGCCGCCCGGCGCAGCGCCCAGGTGCCGGCGACACCCGCGCCCACCCCCACCGCCGCGCCGACGCCCAGCTCGTAGCAGACCAGCGCGACCTCATACCACCACGGGTGCGAGAAACCCCGGTGGGACAGCAGCACCACCAGCAGCACCACCGGGGCGTCGTTCATCCCCGACTCGGCCTCCAGCGTCGCCACCAGGCGGGGCGGCAACCGCAGCCGGCGCAGGGTGGCGAAGACGGCAGCCGCGTCGGTGGACGAGAGCACCGCTCCGTAGAGCAGCGCCAACCGCCAGTCCAGCCCCAGCAGCAGGTGCACGGCGACGCCGACCACCACGATGCTGACGATCACGCCCACAGTGGAGAGCACGGAGGCCAGCCCGAGCACCGGACGCAGCGTGGTCCACCGGGCGGTGAGGCCGCCCTCCGCGATGATCACGATCAGCGCGCAGAAGCCGAGGGTCCGGGTCAGCTCGACGTCGTCGAAACGGATGCCCAGCCCGCCCTCGCCGATCGCCACACCCAGTGCCAGATAGACCAGGAGGCTGGGCACGCCGAGGCGGGTGGAGAGTCGCACCGCGCCGACCGCTACCAGCAGCACCGCCGCACCGAGCAGCAGCGCGATGTCCAACCCGGGGGTCACGGCTGCCTTGCCCGGGCTGTCCTCACTCGGCGGATCCGTCGCGCAGGCGGCGCAGCACCTCGGGCAGCTCCGGGCCGGGCCGATCGACGATGAAGAGTTTGTCCCGGCTGGCCGCGCCGGAGCGCAGTGACACCGCGGCCCGCCGGACGCCCAGCGCGCCGGCCAACGCCCGCCGGGCCGCCTCGGTGGCCCTACCGTCCACGGCCGGATCGTGGACCGCGATCACGAGGGCGGGGCCGTGCGGGCCGTCGAAGCGGCCACCCACCCGGTCCCGGGAGGCGCCGGGCTTCACCCGCACCGCCACGGTGAGCGTGTCCTGCGCGGGCACCGGGCGCCGCTTCAGATCGGCCGGACGTCGGCGAGGAGAGCGGTCGCCGGCGCGCAGTGCGCGCACGGCGTGAAGCCGAGCTCCACGGCCTCGGCGACCGGCAACGTCTCGGGCTGCCAGCCAACCAGGTGGGGGCAGGTGGCGAGGTGGTAGCGGGGGCGGCCGTCGACGACCTCGACGGCGTCGTGCAGTCGGGCCACCCGGGCCGCCTCGGCGGTAGTGATCTGCTGGGCGGCCGGCTCGTCGACCGCCGTGACCGCGCCGTCGAACCCGTCGTCGGTCGAGGCCACCGTCGGCGACGCCGGACTGACGGGCCGGGCCCGCGAGGACACCTCGTCGGCCACGACCGGCGACGCCTCGTCGACGCGCGGCGGGTCGTACGGCGACGCCTCGTCGATCGGTGGGACGTGGTCGACCGGCGGCCCGGGTGGTTGCCGCCACCCGGTGCCGCCGGTACCAAACGTCGTGGGCACGTGCTGGACCGGCACCTCCGGCTCGACCAGCGGCGGCCCGTACGCGACATCCGGCGTGGCCTGGCTGGCCGTGCGGGGTGCGTCGGGGTGCCGCCGGTCGGTCCGGCCGGGATCCACCATGGCGCGGTTGGCGGCTGCCTGGCGAGCGCCCACCACCAACGCCACGGCGGCCAGCAGACTGGCCGCGATGGAGATGACCAACAAGAAGCTGGAGCCACCGGCCAGGCCGAGCACCAGGAGCACCACCGCGACGAGGATGAGCAGCAGACTTGCGACTATCACGGCTCACCCCCGCCGCGTCGAACCGTCCAGGCCGGGCCGGCGACCGTCACCATTGGCGGACAGCGATCGCCGGCCGGTGCTCAGCGTCCGGCTTCGAGGGCGCCGGAGCGCCCGCCGCCGCCGTACGAACCAGCGAGGCCCGCTGCGGCCAGCCCGTTGCCGCCGGCGACCCGGCCGGCTTCGGAGCGGGTCATCTCGGCCTCGAGGCCCTGGCCACGACCGTCGAGGTCACGCAGCTGGCTCTCCAGGTACGCCTTGAGCCGGGTGCGGTACTCGCGCTCGAACTGCTTGAGCTCCTCGATGTGCTTCTGCAGGGCCGTGCGCTTGGCGTCCAGGCCGCCCATGGCCTCCTGGTGCCGCTGGCGGGCGTCCCGCTCAAGGGCGTCAGCCTTCGCGCGCGCCTCCCGGGTCACCTCCTCGGCCTTGCTGCGAGCCTCGGACAGCAGCTGGTCGGCCTCGCGACGCGCGTCGGACACGTGGTCGTCGGCGGTGCGCTGGGCCATCATCAGCACGCGCAGAGCCTGCTGCTCACCGTCACCGGTGACGCCGCCGGCCGGGCCGCCGGTCGCGCGGACCTGCTCCAGCTCGGCCTGCATCGCGCGGGCAGCCTGCTCGGCCGCCGACTTGTCGCGCTGCACCCGGTCCAGCTGGGCCTTGACGTCGTTGAGCTCCGCCGCCAGTCGGGCGTCGCCGCCGGGGCCGGCGGGGGCACCGCCACGGCCGCCGCGCTCCACCTGGGCGCGCAGCTCGTTGTTCTCCTCGATGAGACGGGCGAGCTCGCGCTCGACCTCATCCAGGAAGGCGTCGACCTCCTCCTCGTCATACCCCCGTTTGCCGATCGGCGGCTTTTTGAAGGCGACGTTGTGGACGTCGGCCGGGGTCAGCGGCATCGAAACTCCTCGGGTCAGTTGCGGCCGCGAAAGCGCGTCGGTCATCAGGCAGATGCCCTGATCGACGGCCCTAACACGAACTCCATCAGCACGAACAGGATAACCAGGAGCACAAGGGAGGCCAGGTCGATGCTCACGGTACCAATTCGCAGCGGAGGGATCACACGCCTCAACGCGTTGAGAGGGGGATCAGTGACGCTCCACACGGATTCCAATCCTGCCGATGCTCCACGCCCCGGTTGCCAGCGACGGCCGTACTGCAGGACGGCGCTCAACACGAACCGGGACAGAAGAAGGAGCAGGAAGACATAAAGGATCAGGTACAGCACTTGCAGTAAGATCGACAACACGGTCAGCGACGTCCCTCGGGTCGGGCGGGGTCAACTCAGACTGAAAAAGCCGCCCTCAGCGATCTTGGCTTTGTCCTCAGCGGTGACCTGGACGTTAGCCGGTGAGAGCAGGAACACCCGATTGGTCACGCGCTCGATCGTACCGCGCAGGCCGAACGCCAGCCCGGCGGCGAAGTCCACCAGACGGCGGGCATCGGCCTCATCCATCTCGGTGAGATTGATGATCACCGGGACGCCGTCGCGGAAGTGCTCGCCGATGGTGCGCGCCTCGCGGTACGTGGTGGGGTGCAGCGTCGTGATCTGGTACCGCTGCTCTTCCTCGGGCAGGGCGCGCTCGCGCGCCGTGACCTGCGGCGCGAGAGCCAGGTTGTCCCGGGTGTGATAGGTCAGCGCGCCGGAGGTCTCGCCCGCCGACGACCGGGTGATCGACCGTACGCTGGACCGCTCGATCCGCTCCGGACGCTCACCGTCACCGCGCTCGGACTCGCTCAACCGCCCGCTCGGCCGCTCGGAGAGTCGGCCCCGCCCGCTGTCGCGCGGCCGCGGAGCCGGCGGCTCCTCGGCGTCGTCCTCGTCGTCGTCGGCGAACTCCTCGGCGTACCGGCTCTGCCGGTAACGCGAGTCGCGGTAGCCACCCTTGTCGTAGCCACCGTCGTCGTAGGCCCGCTCGTCGTCTTCTTCGACCAGACCGAGCCAGACCCCCGCCTTGCGCAGTGCACCCATCCCGCGCCCTTCCGTCCGCCGTGCGGCACGCGCCCCCGTGCCATGTCGCCCGTCGCGAGTGGACAACCATGCCCATCGGACCGGAACGGCAATCCCCCGGCGCGCGATTCGCGTCGCGCGCCACGACCCCCGACTAGGAGACGCCCGCCCCTGAAACAACACTGATGTAATTTGCTTGTCTCGCGGTCAGGCTACCGCAGCGTGGGACGCATTCCGAGCAACGCGCTACCGACGCGGACATGTGTCGCGCCGTAACGGATCGCGATGTCGAAATCTCCACTCATTCCGGCGGACAGCGCGGTCGCTCCCGGATGGACGACCCGAAAGGCGTCGGCGACCTCGGCGAGCCGGGCGAATGCCCGCTCCGGCTCCCACCCCAGCGGGGCGACCGCCATGAGACCGACCAGACGCAGCCCGGGCGCCTCGGCCACCGCCTCGGCCACCGGTTCCAACCCGGCGCCCGGATCCGCCGAGCCGGGCAGTGCCCCGCCCCGGGCCGCGTCGCCGTCGATGCTCACCTGAACCAGGGCGTCGAGCGGCGCCTGCCGTTCGACGGTCGCGGTGGCCAACGCCCGGGCCAGCCGGACACTGTCGACGGAGTGCACCACGTCGGCGTAACGGACCACCGAGCGGGCCTTGTTGCGCTGCAACTGGCCGATGAAGTGCCAGCGGGGACGCACCCCGGCGGCAGCCACCTCGGCGGCCTTACCGGCCGCCTCCTGGTCGCGGTTCTCCCCCATGTCGGTCACCCCGAGCCCGGCCAGCGCCACCACGTCGCTGGCCGGGTAGGTCTTCGTCACCGCGATCATCGTGACCTCGGCGCGGTCCCGGCCGGCCTGCGCGCAGGCGTCATCGATCCGGGACCGAACCTGTGCGAGACCGGCCGCGAGTTCGGCGCGCCGATCCGGTCGTACCGTGGCTGAGCTGTCGGTCATCGGCGGTGCTCAGGACCCGTTCTTGAGGAAGTCGGGAACGTCCACGTCGTCGAAGAGCACGCGACGTGGCGACTGGGCCGGCGCCGGGTTGGTGGCCGGAGCTGGCACCGGGGTGCTCTGCGGTGCCGGCTGGTTGGTGTTGCTCTTGCGGGTCGGCTCGGCCGCCTTGTACGCGGGCGTGCCGCCGTCGAAGCCCGCCGCGATGACCGTCACCCGCACCTCGTCACCGAGCGCGTCGTCGATGACCGCGCCGAAGATGATGTTGGCGTCCGGGTGGGCCGCGTCGGTGACCAACTGGGCGGCATCGTTGATCTCGAACAGGCCCAGGTCGGACCCGCCGGCGATGGAGAGCAGCACGCCCCGCGCGCCGTCCATGCTCTGCTCCAGCAGCGGGCTGGAGATGGCCGCCTCGGCCGCCTCGACCGCGCGGTTCTCGCCACGGGCGCTGCCGATGCCCATCAACGCGCTGCCGGCGCCGCTCATCACGCTCTTGACGTCGGCGAAGTCCAGGTTGATCAGACCCGGGGTGGTGATCAGGTCGGTGATGCCCTGCACACCCGAGAGCAGCACCTGGTCGGCCGTGCGGAACGCGTCCATCATGCTGATGTTGCGGTCACCCAGGGCCAGCAGCCGGTCGTTCGGGATGACGATCAGCGTGTCGCACTGGTTGCGGAGTTCGTCTATTCCCGACTCGGCCTGCACCTGGCGGCGCTTGCCCTCGAAGGAGAACGGCCGGGTCACCACGCCGATGGTCAGCGCGCCGAGCTTGCGGGCGATGTTGGCCACCACCGGCGCGCCGCCGGTGCCGGTGCCGCCGCCCTCGCCGCAGGTCACGAAGACCATGTCGGCGCCCTTGAGCACTTCCTCGATCTCGTCGCGGTGGTCCTCGGCGGCGTTCTTGCCGACGTCCGGGTTGGCCCCGGCCCCCAGGCCACGGGTCAGCTCGCGCCCGACGTCGAGCTTGACGTCGGCGTCGCTCATCAGCAGCGCCTGCGCGTCGGTGTTGATCGCGATGAACTCGACGCCCTTGAGCCCAACCTCGATCATCCGGTTGACGGCGTTGACGCCGCCACCCCCGATGCCGACGACCTTGATGACCGCCAGGTAGTTGTGCGGAGGTGTCATCTCCGGTCCTTTCCTTCGAGATTGGCTTCGGCCGACCGGGTACGGCGTGGCCAGCCCAGCGGCCGACAACAGCTGTCACCAGCGAGGATCAGGGGTGAGCCCTAACCCTCTACTAGAGGCTTACAGTTATGTCAACCACTGATCCTCTTCGGGGCAACGTAAGCGCCACCGCCCGATGAGCCAAGGACCCGGGCGGCGTGTCGCCGAGCGGAGCGCGACGGGTCACCTCCCCGCACGCTCACCGGTCAACGGAAGGTCACCACATCCGGCGCACTCACGTCGATCCGGTCGGTGTCCTCGTCGAGCAGCGCGGTGGCCACCCGGGCCTTGTCAGTGCCCCGCGTCGCGTCCCCCCAGATCACCGTCCGGTCCCCCCGCAACCGCAGGCTGATCCGGGCCAGCCCCTCCACGTTCACGTCCACCAGCTCCGTGCGCAGCTGCGGCGTCAGCGCGACGAGCACCTCCAGCCCGGCCCGGGTGCCCGGGTCGTCGGCGGCCGGCCGGGCCACCGTCACCTGCGGCAGGCCGGCCGGGCGTCGCTCCACAGTCCGGAACGCCACCCCGCTCCCGTCGATCATGGCGAACGCCTCCCCCTGCGGCACCACCGCCACCGCGGTCCGCTCGGTCACCCGCACCACCAGCGCGTCGGGCCAGTCCCGGGACACCGTGGCCCGCTCCACCACCGGCAGCGCGCCGACCCGTCGGGCCGCGGCGGCCAGGTCCACCCGGGCCAACGGCACCCCGTCCGGAACGCCGACCGCGTCGTGCACCTGCACCGGAGTGGCCAGCTTCGCACCCTCCACCCGCACCTCACGCACGCCGAACAGCCCGGTGCCGAGCACCGTCCAGGCGACCAGCCCGGCCAGGGCGAGCACCCCGGCGGCCACCGCCCACGGCAGCGCCGCACGCATGCGACGCTGCCGGGCACGCGCCATGAACCGGCGGGTCGACGGCGGCACCGCGTCGCGGCCCGCCCGGACCAGCTGCCACCGCCGGGCCGGACCTCGGCGCGGGGCGCCGCCGTCGGCGGCGCTGGTCCGCCCCCGGGCCGGGCCGGGACTCATCCGGCCGTCGGCGCCGAGCCGCCGGGCACGGCGGTGCCACCGAGAGCCGCACCGTCGCCACCGGACGTGGCCCCACCCGGTACCGGATCACCGATCGCCGGGGAGGTGGCCACCGGGTCGACGGTCGCGGTGGATGCCGAGCCGGCCGTACGCTCACCCAGGGCGGCCAGCAGCTCGTCGCCCATCAGCGAGATCGGCGGGGCGCCCATGGTGACCACCACGTCCCCCGAACGGGCCCGACGGGCCACCTCGACCGGGGCCTGCTCCCACGACTCCACGAAGACCTTGCGGTCGGCGGGCAGCTCCACCGCCGCGATCAGCGCCGCCGAGCCCTCGCCGGGCTGACGCAACTCACCCGGCCCGAAGACCTCCAACAGCACCACCTCGTCGGCGATGGCCAACGCCGCGGCGATCTCCGCCTGGTTGTCGCGGGTGCGGTACAGCCGGTACGGCTGGAAGACCACGATCAGCCGGCCGTCCCCGGCGACCTCGCGCAGCGTCTGCATCGCCAACGTCATCGACGTCGGGTGGTACGCGTACTCGTCGTAGACCAGCACGCCGTCCGCGACACCCTTGCGCTCGAAGCGCCGACGCACGCCGGGGAAGACCGCCAGCGCGGCCTCCGCCGCCTCCAGCGGCAACTCCAGCAGGTACGCGGTCAGCACCGCGGCGGCGCTGTTCAGCCCCATGTGCCGTCCCGGCACCGGCAGCCGGAACTCGCCCAGCGACCGTCCGTCGATGGCGGCCAGGTAGCGCACCCCCCGGGCGGAGGAGACCATCTCGGTCAACCGCAGGTCGGCGTCGTCCGCCTCGCCGTAGGTGAACACCCGCCGCCCCTCGGACCGCAGGCTCTCGGCCAGCCGTCGACCGCCCGGATCGTCGGCGCAGGTGATGATGAACCCGTCCGGGTCGGTGAGACGGGCGAACTCCACGAACGCCGCCTCCAGCGTCGCGTAGTCACCGTAGGTGTTCAGGTGGTCCGCCTCGATGTTCGTGATGATCGAGACGTACGGGCGGTAGATGAGGAACGAGCGGTCGCTCTCGTCCGCCTCGACCACGAAATGTTCGCCGGTCCCGTGGTGCGCGCCCGAGCCGACCTCGGAGATCTCCCCGCCGATCACGAAGGACGGGTCCACCCCGGCCTGCTGGAGCACCATCGTCACCATCGAGGTGGTGGTGGTCTTGCCGTGCGTGCCGGCGACGGCCACGGCGCGACGGCCGGTCATCGCCGCCGCGAGCGCCTCCGAGCGGTGCAGCACCCGCAGGCCGCGCCGACGCGCCTCGACCAGCTCCAGGTGGTCCTGGGGGATGGCCGACGAGTAGACGACGGTGTCGACCCCGTCGAGGTTGCTGACCTCGTGGCTGAGGTGGATGGTGCCGCCGAGCGCCCGCAGGCCCGCCAGCGACGGCCACTCCCGCAGGTCGCTGCCGGAGACCCGGATGCCCCGGGTGAGCAGCAGCCGGGCCACGCCGAGCATGCCCACCCCACCCACCCCGATCAGGTGGACGGCGCCCAGGTCCTCGGCGGTGAGCGTGCCGGCCGGGGTGAACTGCGCGGTCATCGGGCCACCGCCGCCAGCACGAAGGAACGCAGGGCCTCGTCGCCGTCGCGCCGGCCGTACGCCCCGGCGGCGGCGCCCATCGTGTACAGCCGCTGCGGGTCACGGATGAGCGGGATGACGGTGCGCTCCAGCCAGTCCGGGGTGAGCTCCGCGTCGTCGACCAGCAGCCCGCCGCCGGCCTCCACCACCGGCAGCGCGTTGCGCCGCTGCTCCTGGTTGCTGTGCGGGTACGGCACGTAGATCGTGGGCAGCCCGATCGCGGCCACCTCGGCGACGGTCATCGCCCCGCCCCGGGCCAGCATCAGGTCGGCCGCCGCATAGCCCAGCTCCATCTCGGACAGGTACGGCAGCGTCACGTACGGCACCGGCAGGTCGGTGGGGATCGGCACCGGTTCGTTGCGGGCACCCATCACGTGCAGCACCTGCACGCCGTTGCGGGCCAGTTCCTTGGCCGCGCCGGAGACCGCCAGGTTGATCGAGCGGGCGCCGGACGAGCCGCCGGAGACGAAGAGCACCGGCAGGTCCGGGCGGAGCCCGAAGTGGGCGCGGGCGGCGTTGCGCAGCGCGTACCGGTCCAGACCGGTGATGGCGCGGCGCAGCGGCACCCCGACCACTGTGGCGTCCCGCAACGACTCGGCCTGGCTCGGCTGGTTCGGGAAGCCGACGGCGACGTTCTTGGTGAACTTCATGCCCAGCCGGTTGGCCACGCCCGGTGGCACGTTCACCTCGTGGATCACCATGGGCAGCTCACGACGCCACGCGGCCAGGTAGGCGGGCACCGAGACGTACCCGCCGAAGCCGACGACCACCTCGGCGCGCACCTCGTCGATCACCTTGCCCGCCGCGCGGGCCGCCGTCCACATCCGGCCCGGGGTACGGACCAGGTTCATGTTGACCGACCGGGGCAGCTGGTACGCCGGGATCTGCCGCAGGTCGTAGCCCTGCGGCGGGATCAGGTCGTTCTCCATGCCCCGGGGTGTGCCGAGGCAGGTGATCCGGACGCCCGGGTCGTGTCGGCGCAGGCAGTCGGCGAAGGCGAGCAGCGGGTAGACGTGCCCCCCGGTGCCACCTCCCGCGAGCACCACCGAACGCAGCGGACCCATCAGCGTCTCCTCTCGCTCGCCGTACCCCTGCGGTTGCGGTCCTGGCGGACCCCGCGCGGCACGGCCTGGTCGTCGTGGCGCCGCTCGCGGGACCGGGGCACTGACCCTCGGCCAGCGGGCGGCGACGCCGGCCGGCGACGCCGGCCGGGAAGCGGCGGCAACGGGGCCCAGAGTAGTCGGACCCACCGGGCCGGCGGACGGGCATGCAGTGCTCTGGCCGCATCGGGTTCGGCGCGGGCGAAGGACGCCAGCATGCCGATGCCGGCCAACGTCACCACCAGGGCACTTCCGCCGTCGGAGATGAACGGCAGCGGCAGGCCGGTGATCGGCAGCAGCCCGACCACCCCACCGATATTGATCACGGCCTGGCTGACCAGCCAGGTGGTCACGGCCGTGGCGGCGAGCCGGCGGAACGGGTCGTCGACCCGTCGGGCGATCCGGAACCCGGTGTACGCGAGGACCGCGAACAGGCTGAGCACCACGGTGCAGCCGATCACGCCCAGCTCCTCGGCGATGATCGCGAAGATGAAGTCGTTGTGCGCCTCGGGCAGCCAGTCCCACTTCAGGCTGCCCTTGCCCAGCCCGACACCGAACCAGCCGCCGTGCTCGATGGCCAGCCGCCCCTGGTAGAACTGCAGGCAGTCGTTGAGTTTGCAGGTCTCCGGGTCCGGTGGGTTGAAGAACATGTCCAGCCGCGCGAGCCGGTAGTTGTCCGCGCCGCGCTCGCCGGAGCCGGCGCCCAGCGAGGCCACCGCGACGAGCAGGCCGATCCCGACCAGACCGGCCGCCGCCAGGGCGCCGAACACCCGCATCCGCACCCCCGCGGCCCAGAGCAGGCCGACGACCAGGGCCAGCAGGCAGAGCATCGTGCCCGTGTCGTTGTAACCGACCAGGACGAAGAGCAGGCCCACGATCGGGAACAGCGGGGTCGCCAGTTCGCGCCACCAGCCCAGCGCGGCGCCCTTGCGGGCGACCAGGTGCGCGCCCCAGAGCACCATCGCGAACTTGGCCAGCTCGGACGGCTGCAGCTGGATCCCACCGATGAACAGCCAGTTCAGCCGTGCCTCGACCGGGCCGATCTGCCCTGACTCCTGCCGGGTCAGCCGGGCGTAGGCGAGCAGCAGGTTGAGCAGCAGCAGCAACCCGATCGAGGTGAACAGCAGCGGCCGGCCCAGCGACCGGTAGGTGCTGGCCGGCAGGCGCTGGCAGATCCAGAAGGCGCCGATGCCGATCACCGCGAAGATGGCCTGCTTGGTCACCGAGGCCGAGGCGTTGCCGTCCTCGGCGTAGTCCTTGACGCTGGTCGCCGAGAAGACCATGGTCAGCCCGATCAGCAGCAGCAGGCCGGCGCAGGACAGCAGCAGGTAGTAGGAGGTCAGCGGTCGGTCCAGCAGGCCGCGCAGCGCGGCGAGGCCACCGGCCGCGTCGATGCCGCGCAGCGGGGTGGCCGCCACGGCCTCCGGCTCGCGTCCCGCCGGCCCGGACTCCCGCGCCCCCGGTCCGGACTCCCGGGCCGCCGCGCCGGGCTCCGGGCCGCGCGCCCCGGCGGTCACCGGTGTACGCGCCGCGCTCGGCGACCGTCGCGGCCGTCCGACAGTCCCATCCCCGGTGCCGATTTCCTCCCCCACCCCGACATCATCACCGCTGAACACGCCCCACCGCCCCACAACGCCCCACCGGGCGTGTCGAACCCGCCCCACCGCACTCCCACGACACCGCCCACCCACGTCGATCTTGCACTTTCTGTGCCGACAAAACACCCGTGAAAGGATGTTTCGTCAACCGAAACTGCAAGATCGACGGGTGAGAGGGTGAGAGGGGGCGGGGGCGGGGCCGGGTCAGGTCATGTTGGCGAGGAACTCGCTGTAGAACAGGCCCAGGGCGATGGCCACGCCGATGCCGGCGATGATCCAGAAGCGCACCACGATGTTGACCTCACTCCAGCCGGCCAACTCGAAGTGGTGCTGCAGAGGAGACATCCGGAACACCCGTTTACCGGTGGTCTTGAAGGAGATGATCTGGATCACCACGGACATCGTGATGATCACGAAGAGTCCGCCGATGATCGGCAGCAGCAGGATGGTGCGGGTGGACATCGCCATGCCGGCGATCAGACCGCCCAGCCCGAGCGCCCCCGTGTCACCCATGAAGATCCGGGCCGGAGAGGTGTTCCACCACAGGAAGCCCACACAGGCCCCGGCCGCCGCCCCGGCGATCAGCGCGATCTCCAACGGGTCGCGGACCTCGTAGCAGTACGGCTGGGTGTAGTTCGGGTCGGCGCACCAGTGCCGGTACTGCCAGAACGCGATCAGCGCGTACGCGGCGAGCACCATCACCGACGCGCCGGTGGCCAGACCGTCCAGACCGTCGGTGAGGTTGACGCCGTTCGTCGCCGCCATCACCACGAAGATGAAGATGATCACCGCGCCGACCTTGCTGACCTCCAGGAAGTCGATGTCCCGGATGAAGCTCAGCGTGGTGCTGCCCACCGTCTCGGTGTTGGTCGCCAGACCCGAACCGTTGGTCATCGTGCTCGGGAACCACAGCGCGATCACCCCGAAGACCGCACCGACCAGGATCTGCCCGAGCAACTTGCCGCGCTTGTTCAGCCCGGCACTGTTGCGCTTGCGCACCTTGAGGAAGTCGTCGAGGAAACCCACAGCGCCGGAGAAGACCATCAGACCCAGCAGCACCAGGGCGGTGATGGTCGGCTCCACCTGGGCGATCTGCTGGTCCGGCAGGGTGGTCAGGGCGAGGTGCCCGGCCACGTACGCGATCACCGTGGCCAGGATGAAGACCACGCCGCCCATCGTGGGCGTGCCCTTCTTGCCCTGGTGCATGGCGGGGCCGTCGGACCGGATCGGCTGACCGGCCTTGAGCCGGGTGAACACCTTGATCGCGATCGGGGTGCAGAAGAGCGAGACGAGGAAGGCCACCCCGATGGCGACGATGACCGCCCTCATCGAATCGACTCCCCGTCGGCGTCGGCGCGCAGGGCGTCGGCCACCTCCCAGGTCCGGTACCGGGAACCCTTGACCAGGACGACGTCACCCGGTCGTAGCTCGTTCCGCAGCACCTCGACGGCCGCCGCCTGATCGGTGAGCAGCACCGACTCTCCTCCCCAGTTCGCTACCGCTGTCGCGCCTTCGTGGATCGGCGCAGCCGGCTCACCCACCACGAGCAGCCGGTCGACACCCAGCTCGGCCGCGAGTCGGCCGACCTCGGCGTGGCCGTCGTACTCGAACGGGCCCAGCTCGGCCATGTAACCAAGCACCGCGACGGTACGCCGCCCCTGACCCATGCTGGCCAGAGCCCGCACCGCCACCGCCATCGAGGCCGGGTTGGCGTTGTACGAGTCGTCGATCACGGTCACCCCGTCGGGACGGTCGAAGACGTCCATCCGGCGGGTCGAGACCAACCCCAGCTCGCCCAGGGCCGTGGCCAGCTCGGCCAGCGGCATACCCAGCTCCCGGGCGACCGCCGCCGCCGCGAGCGTGTTCCCGACCTGGTGACGGCCGGCCAACCGAAGCCGCACCGGCGCGCGTCCCTCCGGCGTGACCAGGGTGTACGACGGGTGCCCCCGCTCGTCGAGCGTGACGTCCTCGGCGCGCACGTCGGCGTCGGGCGCCTCGCCGTAGCGGACCACCCGGGCCCGCGTACGGCCCGCCATCGCGTCGACCCTGGGGTCGTCGGCGTTGAGCACGGCCAGCCCGTCCGGCGGCAGCGCCTCGACCAGCTCGCCCTTGGCCTGCGCGATGGCGTCCTGCGAGCCGAACTCACCGATGTGCGAGGTGCCGACGTTGAGCACCACGGAGATCTGGGGCGGCACCAGCTCGCACAGGTACCGCACGTGCCCGACCCCGCGCGCGCCCTTCTCCATCACCAGGTAGCGGGTGTCCCGGTCGGCCTGCAGCGCGGTGTACGGGTGGCCCAGCTCGTTGTTGAACGAGCCGGGCGGTGCCACGGTGGCCCCGAGCCGGGCGGTCAGCTGACCGATCAGGTCCTTCGTGGTGGTCTTGCCGGACGAACCGGTCACGCCGATCACGGTCAGCCCGGGCAGCCGGTCCACCGCGGCGCGGGCCAGTCGACCCATCGCGGTCAGGGCGTCGTCGACGAGCACCATCGGCACCCCGGGCACCTCGCGGCTGCCGAGCACCGCCACCGCGCCGGCCTGGATCGCCGTCTGAGCGTAGTCGTGCCCGTCGACCTTCTCCCCCGGGAAGGCCACGAAGAGCGAACCGGGGCCCACCTTGCGCGAGTCGAACTCCACCGAACCGGTGACGGTGACGTCCGGGTCGGCGGACACCAGCCGACCGTCGACAGCGGCGGCCACCTCGGCCAGGCTCAGCGCGATCACCGCTGGCCCGCCAGGTCCCCGAAGCGGGCCCGCAGGGCCTCGGCCAACTCGGTGCTGTCGTCGAACGGAAACACCTCGCCCGCCACCTCCTGGCCACGCTCGTGTCCCTTGCCGAGCAGCGCGATCACGTCGCCCGGCTCGGCCAGCCGGACCGCCTCGTCGATCGCGGCACGGCGGCCCGCCACCTCGATGATCCGGGCGGACGTGCCGGCCCGGTACGCCCCGGCGAGCACCTCGGCGCGGATCTCCCCCGGGTCCTCGGTACGCGGATTGTCGTCGGTCACCAGCACCACGTCGGCTCCCTCCGCCGCGGCGGCACCCATCACCGGCCGCTTGCCCCGGTCCCGGTCCCCGCCGGCGCCGATCACACAGATCAGCCGGCCGGCGCTCAACTCGCGCAACGCGGCCAGTGCGGCCACTATCGCGTCCGACTTGTGGGCGTAGTCGACCACCCCGCGCACCGGCGCGGCCACGTCGACAAGCTCCAGCCGGCCCGGGACGCCACCGCAGGCGGCCACACCGGCCGCGGCGGTCACCGGGTCGACCCCGGCGCCGACCAGCGCGGCGATGGCCAGCAGCGCGTTGGCCACGTTGTGTCGACCGGGCAGCGCGACACCGGCGGAGAGGGCCACCCCGTCCGGGCCGTGCGCGGTGAACCGCTGTGCGTACCCCTCGCCGCCCACCCCGTCGGCCCACCAGGTCGCACCCTGGTCACCGGCCGCCGAATAGGTGACGGTGCCCGGCTTGAGCAGCGGCTTCAACGCCGGGTCGTCGTGGTTGAGCACCTCGACGGCGCAGCGCCCGTCGAAGAGCTGGGCCTTCGCGGCGAAGTAGTCGTCGCTGTCGGCGTGGAAGTCCAGGTGGTCCGAGCCGAAGTTGGTGTAGCCCCCGACAGCGAACCGCACCCCGCCCACCCGGCCCATGGCCAGGGCGTGGCTGGAGACCTCCATGACCACGGCGGTGACCCCACGCTCGCGCGCGGTGGCCAGCATGGCGTGCAGGTCGGTCGCCTCGGGGGTGGTGCGCACACTGTCGATCACCAGGTCACCGAGCCGGGTCTCCACCGTGCCGACCAGCCCGGTGGTGTGCCCGGCGGCCCGCAGCCCCGACTCGATCAGGTACGCGGTGGACGTCTTGCCGGCGGTGCCGGTCACCCCGATCACGGTGAGACCGGCGGTCGGGTCGCCGTACACGGCCGAGGCCAGTTCGCCGAGCACGGCGCGCGGGTCGGGCACCACCAGGGCGGGCAGACCACTCTGCGCCGCCAGCTCCGCGCCCGCCGGGTCGGTCAGCACCGCCACGGCACCCGCCTCGGCGGCACCGGTGGCGAACTCCGCACCGTGCCGGCGGGCACCGGGCAGCGCCGCGTACAGGTCGCCGGAGCGGACCTCCTGGCTGGCGTGGGTGACCCCGGTGACGACCACCGCGGCGGCGTCCGCCGGGAGGTCGACGGCGAGCCGGATGGCGAGATCACCGAGCCGAACTCCGGTCACGGTACGTGGACGTGGATTGCCGGGCACGGCGTCAGACCCTACCCGGTCGTCCGGTTCCGGCCGCACAGCCGCCCCGGTGGTTCGTCGGCACTCACCGATGATGTCCCGCCATTGCTGCTCAGCGCGGATAGACCACAAACTTGGGCGCGGATCCGGCGGCGGAAGGTGGCACCCGGTAGTGACGCAGAGTGAACTGCATCATGTCCCGGAACGCCGGCCCGGCGACCGCCGCGCCCCCGTTGTTGGGTGCGTACACGAAGACCGAGATCACGTACCGGGGGTTCTCGGCGGGAGCCATCCCGATGAAGGAGGACACCTCACCGGGCTGCTTCTTGCCGTTCACCAGCCGCCACCCGGTTCCGGTCTTGCCGGCCACCCGGTAACCGGGGACGGCGGCGGTCAGACCGGTGGCGCGGTCGACGGTGGTGACCGCCTCCAGCATGGTGCGCAGGGCCGCCGCGTTCTGTGGGCTGAGCACCGAGCGGGTCACCGGGGCCGGCGCGGGGGTGCGCTTGCCGTCCGGGCCGATCACCTCCTTGACCAGGTGCGGCTGCACGTACGTGCCGTTGTTGGCGATGGCGGCGTACGCGGCGGTCATCTGCAGCGGCGTGGCGTCGACGCTGTGCCCGATCGGCACCGACCCGTACGACGACCCGCTCCACTCATCGGCCGGCAACAGGCGCCCGCTGGCCTCCCCGGGCATCCCCTCACCGGTGGGCTTACCCAGCCCGAACCGCTTCTGGTAGTCGATCAGCCGGTCCCGGCCGAGCCGGTCGGCGACAGTGATGGCGCCGACGTTGGACGAGTAGGCGAGCATGCCCGGGATGCTCATCCGCTTGCCGTCGGCCGGGTGGGTGTCGGGGAACCAGGTGTCGCCCATCTTGATGCCGTTGGCGACGGGGAACGTGGTGTCCGGGGTGATCACCCCCTCCTGCAGCGCCGCGCCGTAGGTGATCGCCTTGTGCACCGAGCCCGGGTCGACCACGAAGCTGGTCGCGGCGTCCTCCCGGGCGACCGGGTCGCTGGGGAGCGGCTTCGCCGCGTCGTAGGTGGGGTTGCTGGCCTGGGCCAGCACCGCGCCGGAGGGAATCTCCATGATCACGGCGGCGCCGGTGCCGCCCGGCACCTTGGCCATGCCCGCGCTGAGGATCTGCTGGGTGCGGAACTGCAGGTCACGAACGATGGTGAGGCTCAGGGAGCTGCCCGGCTTGGCGGGAGTGGTCCGGCTGTAGCCGCCCGGGATCGGCGCTCCGAGGTCGCCGAGGCCGGCCTCGTACACCCGCTTGCCGTCCTGCCCGGCGAGCACGTCGTCGTAGCGGGCCTCCAGCCCTTCCAGGCCGTCCATGTCCTGGCTGGTGAAGCCGATCAGGTTGGCCGCCAGGTCACCGCCGGGCACGTCGCGACGTTCGTCGCGGTGCACCCCGATACCGGGCAGCTCCAGCGCCTGCACCCGCTTGGCGGTCGGGATCTCCACACCCCGCGCCAGGTAGGCGAACGTGGACGCGATGCCGTTCTCCAGCTTGCGCGGCCTCATCAGCTCCATCAGCTTCGACACCGGGATGCCGAGCAGCGGCGAGAGCGCCTTCGCGGTGCCAGCGGGATCTTCGACCTTGGTCGGGTCGGCGTACACGTACCGCGCCTCGACGCTGCGGGCCAGCGGCGCGCCGGTGCTGTCGTAGATCGCGCCGCGCGGCGCCGGCAGCTCGACGGTGCGGGTGCGGTCGGTGACGCCACCCCCCGCGTACGCCGGAGCGTCGACCGCCTGGAGGAAGATCAGCCGGATCCCGATGACGGCGAACAGGGTCAGCGCGAGCACGGTGCCCAGCCGCAGCCGCAGCCGCGAGTCGGCGAGCTTCGGTGGGCGTCGCGGCTTGCGGGACGGCCGCCGGGCCGCCGGTCGGTCGGTGCGACGCGGCGCGCGTGGCGTGGTGCGGCGACGCGGCGGCGGCTCGTCCCCACCGGGACCCCGTGGGGTACGCGGCACGACGGTCCGCACCACCCCACCGCGTCCGGCGGCCGGAGCGTCGCGCCGGCCGGAACGGGCGGCGGCCCGGCCGCCGTCGAGCACCTGCAACGCCGGCCGGAACGGGTCACCGGAACGGGTGCTGCGCGGCGTACGCCGCTGCTCGGCACCCTGGCCACGGGTCGGCGTGCCGCGCTCCTCGCGGACCGTGCGACCCCTCGGGGTGTACGCGCGCGCGCCGGAGATGCCCCCGATGCCCGGCTCGCCGGTGCGCGGCTCGCCGTCGACGGGCTTGGCATCACGTGCAGAACCGCGCCGGGACCCCGTAGGGTCCCGGCGCGGCTCGTCCGACCTTGGTGGCACCGGTCAGCCTCCCGCACCCTGGCTGGTCACCGACGGCTGGCCGTTGGCCGGCTGCGGCACCTCGAGGGTCTTGCCGTCCGGCAGCCGGATGTAGCCGGGCTCGCCGGCGTCGACCAGACCCAGCCGCCGCGCCTCGGCGGTCAGGTTGCCCGGCGCCTCGGCCTCGGCGATCTGCTTGTCCAGCTGCTGCTTCTCCAGGTCCAGTCGAGCCTGCTGCTGCTGCAACCGCTCCAACCGGAACGCGTTCTCATTGATCTTGGTGTTGACCGCCAGGATGCCCAGCACCCCGCCGACCACCAGCACCACGATCAGCGCCGCGAACGGCGCACGCGGCACCGAGATCGGCGGCGGCGGCGCCACCCGCAACCGGGGCGGGCGGGCGACGGTCGCACTGCCGGCCTTCTCGACCGGACGCAGCGCGGCGGTGCCCTGAGTCGGGAACTCGCGTGCCCCCCGGGCGCGAGTCTCCCCCTGCCGGTTCACTCGATCGATGCGTGGCGTACCGTTTCCGAGGCGTGGAGCCCGCTCCGCCGCGATCCGGCCCCCCGACCGCGGTGCGCGCTGCCCGCCGCCGGTGACGTCCCGGCGGTCGCGCTTGTCAATGCTCATGTCCCTCCCCCTCAACATCCGTCCCTCTAGCCGTCCCGGTGCCCCTGACCCCCCACGGATCAGGCGGACCCCGTGCCCGGTTGGTGCATTCCCTTCACCCGTCGGCGGGACCGTTCGCGGTCGGTCCGCCCAAGCTCTGTCGCGTTCGGGTCGAGTCGCTCCGCGGCCCGCAGCCGCACCGAGGCGGCCCGCGGGTTCGCGGCGACCTCCGCCTCCCCGGGCAGTTCGGCGCCCCGGCTGAGCAGCCGGAACGTCGGACCGGACCCGGGAAGCTCGACCGGGAGGTCAATCGGGCCCTTACTGCGGACCCGGTCCGTGAGGGCCGCCTTGGTGAGCCTGTCCTCCAGCGAGTGGTAGGACAGGACCACCATGCGACCGCCCACGGTCAGTGCGTCGAGTGCGGATGGCAACGCTGTCTCCAGCGCTGCCAGCTCTCTGTTTACCTCGATCCGTAAAGCCTGAAACGTTCTCTTTGCCGGGTGACCGCCCGTTCGTCGGGCTGGCGCCGGAATGGAGTCCCGAACCAGCTCCGCCAGCAGCGCGGACGAGGTGATCCGGGCCCGCTCCCGCTGCCGGATGATCGCCGAGGCGATCCGACCGGCGAACTTCTCCTCGCCGTAGACCCGCAGCACCCGGGCCAGATCCGGATGCGCATACGTGTTGACCACCTCCTCGGCGGTCACCCCCCGGGTCTGGTCCATCCGCATGTCCAGCGGCGCGTCCTGGGCGTACGCGAACCCGCGGTCGGGCGCGTCCAACTGCAACGACGAGACACCCAGGTCGAACAGGATGCCGTCGATGGCCGGATAGCCCAGCCGCTCCAGCACGTCCGGCAACTCGTCGTAGACGGCGTGCTCCAGGTGCACCCGATCGGCGAACCGGGCCAGCCGGACCCGCGCGTGAGCGAGCGCCTCGGTGTCCCGGTCGAGCCCGATCAGGACCGTCTCCGGATGCGCCTCGAGCACCGCCTCCGCGTGCCCGGCCAGGCCGAGCGTCGCGTCGACGTAGACCGTCCGGCCGCCTCGACCCAGCGCGGGGGCCAGCAGCTCGAGGCACCGCTCGAGCAGCACCGGCACGTGCGTGCCGCGCAACTCCCCCATGTTGACCCCCACTGGTTGAAACGTCCGTTCTTGTCGTGCGCCTGTCGTCGGACGGCGCTGCCGTCGTACCGCCAGATCCCCATCCGCTCCCGCCTGACACCGGACCGTCGCCCAGTGACTGGATCGTGCGCCTGGCACCGGGGAAGTGATGCCAGGAACTCGAAAGCGGCTGGAGATCTCGCAGTACGTCGGGCGCCGTTACCGCCCTACAGACCGCCGGGCAGCACCCCCTCCTCGATGTCGGCGAAGTCGTCTTCGCTCTCGGCGAGGTAGGTCTCCCAGGCGACCTTGTCCCAGATCTCCACCCGCGTGCTCGCGCCGATCACCACCAGCTCGCGGTTGAGTGCGGCGTAGGCGCGCAGGTGGGCCGGAATGGTCACCCGACCCTGCTTGTCCGGAACCTCGTCGTGCGCACTGGCGAAGAAGACCCGGCTGTAGGCCCGGGCCGCCTTGTGTGTCATCGGCTGTGCGCGCAACTGCTCCGCGATCCGCTGGAACTCAGGAGTCGGGAAGACGTAGAGGCAGCGCTCCTGCCCTTTGGTGACCACGACACCCCCCGCCAGCTCATCCCGGAACTTCGCCGGAAGGATCAACCGGCCCTTTTCGTCCAGGCGCGGAGTGTGGGTGCCGAGAAACATCGGCCCAACCCCCTCGCCCTTGAGCGGCGTTCGCGGCGCCGCTGACCCCCCGGGCCGGTGAGCCCTCCCGGCCTCACCATTGGTCCCCACTCTACTCCACTTCCCTCCACCCGCAACCAAATTCACCCGCGCGGCGCGCCTTACTCGGGGGCAAAACCGCACGTCACGAGGGGTGGAGCGGAGTGGAGGGCGCCGGCCGCCCCTCGGCGTGGTCCGCTTTCCGACATAGATCGACTCCGTCCGGGGGACGCCGACCCGGCCGCCCGCGCAGCCACCACGGCCGAACGGTTCACCGTCGGCGGCGATCTGGTGGGGCCAGCGGTCCGGTAACCTCGCTCGCGTGACGGACGCGAAAATGCCCCTACGGGCCAAGGTGGCCAGCTCCGTGTCACGGACCGCCGCGGCGCTCTCCCGGGCGGCTGGCCGTGGCGACGGTTCGGTGATCGGCGGGTGGATCGGCCTGAAGATCGACCCGGACCTGCTGGCCCACCTGTCGGCCGGGCGCGCGATCGCGCTCGTCTCCGGCACCAACGGCAAGACCACCACCACCCGGTTGACCTCCGCCGCGGTCGGCGTGCTCGGCCGGGTCGCCACCAACTCGTTCGGCGCCAACATGCCCAGCGGGCACACCTCGGCGCTGGCCAAGGCCGGCAGCACCCCGTACGCGGTGCTGGAGGTCGACGAGCACTATCTGGCCCAGGTGCTGGAGGCGACCGAGCCACACGTGGTCGCGCTGCTGAACCTCTCCCGCGACCAGCTCGACCGCGCCAAGGAGGTCGCCATGATGGCGCAGCTCTGGCGCGCGGCGCTGGTCCGGCACACCGACGTACGGGTGGTGGCCAACGCCGACGACCCGCTGGTGGTGTGGGCCGCCACCCCGCCCGGCGACCCCGCCCGGGGCATCAAGCCGCCGCACGTGACGTGGTTCAGCGCCGGCCAGCGCTGGCACGACGACTCCTGGGTCTGCCCCGAGTGCGGCTCGACGATCCAGCGCTCCGGCGAGCAGTGGTGGTGCACCGGCTGCCCGCTACGGCGACCGGAGCCGCACTGGGTCGTCGAGGACGAGGGCGTGCTCGACCCCAGCGGCGCCTGGCACAAGGTCTCCCTCCAGCTGCCCGGCAAGGTCAACCTCGGCAACGCGGCGACGGCGCTGGCGGTGGCGGCCGAGTTCGGCGTCCGCCCGGTCGACGCGGTGTCCCGCCTCGGCATCGTCACCTCGGTCGCCGGCCGCTACGCGCAGGTCGACAAGGACGGGCGCAACATCCGGCTGCTGCTGGCCAAGAACCCGGCCAGCTGGCTGGAGGCGTTCGACATGGCCGACGAAGCGCCGACCCTGCTCTCCATCAACGCGCGCGACCCCGACGGCATGGACACCTCCTGGCTCTACGACGTCGACTTCGCCCCGCTCCGGGGCCGGCAGGTGCTGATCACCGGCGACCGGGCGTACGACCTGGCGGTGCGGCTGGACGTCAACGACGTCCCGTTCCAGCACGTCCGGACGTTCGACGACGCGCTCCGGGCGGTCCCGCCCGGGCGGCTGGAGGTCATCGCGAACTACACCGCGTTCCAGGACATCCGAGCGGAGTTGGACCGTGTCATCTGAGAGTCTGCGCATCGTCTGGATCTACCCCGACCTGCTCTCCACCTACGGAGACCGGGGCAACGCCCTGATCCTCGCCCGTCGGGCCCGTCAGCGCGGGATGCCGGTCGAGGTGCTGGAGGTCCGCTCGGATGAGCGGCTGCCCGCGACCGCCGACATCTACCTGGTCGGCGGCGGCGAGGACGGCCCGCAGGCGCTGGGCGCCCAGCGGCTGCTCGCCGACGGCGGCCTGCACCGCGCTGTCGCCCAGGGCTCGGTCGTGTTCGGCGTCTGCGCCGGCTACCAACTGCTCGGCACGTCGTTCTTCGCCAAGGGCGTGCAGTGCCGCGGGCTGGAGCTGCTCGACCTGCAGTCCGACCGGGGTGAGACCCGGGCCGTGGGCGAGCTGGCCGGCGAGATCGACCCCCGGCTGGGCCTGCCCCCGCTCACCGGCTTCGAGAACCACGGCGGTCGCACCCACCTCGGTCCGGAGGTCTCGCCGTTGGCCCGGGTCACCGCCGGGGTGGGCAACGACGGCGCCACCGAGGGCGCGTGGCGCGGCAAGCTCCTGGGCACCTACTCGCACGGCCCGGCGCTGGCTCGCAACCCGGCCCTGGCCGACCTGTTGCTGCGCTGGGCCACCGGGGCGCACCAGCTCCCGCCGTTGGACGACACCTGGTCGGACCGGCTCCGCAACGAGCGCCGCTCCGCGGTGGCCGCCGCCCGGGCATGATCCGCGCCGTCCGGCGGCTGCTCCGGCAGCCGTCGGCCGTCCGGTTCGCCCTGCTCGTGCTGCTGATCGGCGCCTGCGGGTTACTGCTGCTGCTGGTGCCCCACCCGGATCCGGAGCAGCTGCCGCTGGTCGCCGACCGGCTGGGCGATTTGGCCCCGGTGGCGGCGATCCTCGGGGGCGCGCTGCTGCTGGTGGCGCTGGTGCCCCGGACCTTCATCACGCTCGCCGCGGGCGCGATCTTCGGCCCCCTGGAGGGCGCCGGGTACGCACTGGGCGCCGCGCTGCTGGCCGCGGCGATCGGGTTCACCGTCGGCCGGTTGCTCGGTCGGGAGTTCGTCGCCGAACGGGTCCGCGGTCGACTGGCCCGCCTCGACCGCTGGTTCGCCCGGCAGAGCGTGCTCGGGGTGGTCACCGTCCGGCTGCTGCCGATCGCCGGCTTCGGGCTGGTCAGCTACGGCTACGGCACGACCGGCGCCCGGGTGCTGCCGTTCCTGGCCGGCAGCGTGATCGCGTCCGCGCCGACAGCCTTCGGCTACGCGGCGATCGGTGCGGCGGTCAGCTCCCCGGGCGAGGTCAACTGGTACGCCGCCGCCCCGGCCAGCCTGGGCCTGATCGCCAGCCTGGTGCTCATCCACCAGTGGTGGCGCGCCGAACGCCGCCGCCGCGCCACCCAACCCTGACCCCACCCCACCCCACCCCCAGCCCCGCCGATCTTGCAGTTCCTGTCCCGACATACCGTGCTGCGACGGGCGAAACGACATCCGAAAGTGCAAGATCGACGAGGCCGGGGCGACGAGGCCGGGGCGACGCGGGCAGGGCGACGCGGGGCGGGGACGGGGTGCGGGTCAGGCGACCACGGAGACCATGCGGCCCTTGACCACGATGACCTTGCGGGGTTCCTTGCCGCCCAGGGTCGCGGCCACCGCGTCCAGGGCCGCCGCGCGGACGGTCTCCTCGGCGGCGTCGGCGGCGACCTCGATGCGGCCACGAACCTTGCCGTTGACCTGCACCGGGTAGGTCACCGTGTCGGCCACCAGCAACGCCGGGTCGGCGCTCGGGAAGTCCGCGTACGTCAGCGAGGTGTCATGGCCCAGCTTGCGCCACAACTCCTCGGCCAGGTGCGGGGCGAACGGCGCCACCATCAGCACCAGCGGCTCGGCGACCTCGCGGGGCGTCGCCGACAGCCCGGTCAGCCCGTTGGTCAGCTGGATCAGCTTGGCGATGGCGGTGTTGAACCGGATGCCGTCCATGTCGCCACGGACCCCGTCGATGACCTTGTGCAGCAGCCGGCGGGTCGCCTCGTCGGCCGGGTCCTCGGTGATCCGCAGGGCACCGGTCTGCTCGTCGACAACGGCCCGCCAGACCCGCTGCAGGAACCGGTACGAGCCGACCACCGCCCGGGTCTCCCAGGGGCGGGACACCTCCAGCGGGCCCATCGACATCTCGTACACCCGGAAGGTGTCAGCGCCGTAGGCGGCGCACATCTCGTCGGGGGTCACCACGTTCTTCAGCGACTTGCCCATCTTGCCGTACTCGCGGTTCACCGCCAGGTCGCCCAGGTAGTAGGCGCCGTCGCGCTCGAAGACCTCCTCGGCCTGCACGTAGCTGCCGCGCGAGTCGGTGTACGCGTACGCCTGGATCATGCCCTGGTTGAACAGCTTGCGGAACGGCTCGAACGACGACACGTGCCCCAGGTCGAACAGGACCTTGTGCCAGAAGCGCGCGTACAGCAGGTGCAGCACGGCGTGCTCGGCGCCGCCGACGTACAGGTCGGTGCCCCCGCAGTCGCCCTCGCCGCGCGGACCCATCCAGTAGCGCTCGTTCTCCGCGTCCACGAACCGGTCGGAGTTGCTCGGGTCCAGGTAGCGCAGCTCGTACCAGCAGGAGCCGGCCCACTGCGGCATCACGTTGGTCTCGCGGGTGTAGCGCTTCGGCCCGTCGCCCAGGTCCAGCTCCACCTCGACCCAGTCGCGGCGACGCGACAGCGGGGTCTCCGGGTTGGAGGCCGCGTCGTCCGGGTCGAACGTCTTCGGGGAGAAGTCCTCCACCTCCGGCAGCTCGACAGGCAGCATCTCCTCCGGCAGGGCGATCGCGGCGCCGGTCTCGTCGTAGACGATCGGGAACGGCTCACCCCAGTAGCGCTGCCGGGAGAACAGCCAGTCGCGCAGCCGGTAGGTCACCGCGCCGGTGCCGTGTCCGTTCGCCTCCAGCCACGCGATGATCGCCGCCTTGGCGTCGGCGACCCCCAGGCCGTCCAGGTCCAGGCCGCGCTCGGGCGCGGCGCTGTTGATCGCCGGGCCGTCACCGGTGTACGCCTTGCCGTCGAAGCCCTCCGACGGCTGCACGGTCCGCACGATGGGCAGCTCGAAGACCTCGGCGAACGCCCAGTCCCGCTCGTCCTGCGCCGGCACCGCCATGATCGCGCCGGTGCCGTAGCCGGCCAGCACGTAGTCGGCGATGAAGATCGGGATCTGCCCGCCGGTGACCGGGTTGGTGGCGTACGCGCCGATGAAGACGCCGGTCTTCTCCTTGCTGTCGGACTGCCGCTCGACGTCGGTCTTGGCGGCTGCCGCCTTCCGGTACGCCTCGACGGCCTCCCGGGGGCCGGCGTGCCCGCCGGTCCAGACGTCTCGCGTGCCCGCCGGCCAGCTGGTCGGCGCCAGCGTGTCGACCAGCTCGTGCTCCGGCGCCAGCACCATGTAGGTGGCGCCGAAGATGGTGTCCGGCCGGGTGGTGAACACCCGGATCGGCGCCCCGGCCGTGGCGAAGTCGATGTGCGCGCCCTGCGAGCGGCCGATCCAGTTGCGCTGCATCAGCTTGATCGGCTCGGGCCAGTCCAGGCTGTCCAGGTCGTCCAGCAGCCGGTCACCGTACGCGGTGATCCGCATCTTCCACTGCTTCAGGTTGCGCTTGAAGACCGGGAAGTTGCCCCGGTCGGAGCGACCGTCGGCGGTGACCTCCTCGTTGGCCAGCACGGTGCCCAGCCCTGGGCACCAGTTCACCGGCGCCTCCGAGACGTACGCCAGCCGGTGGTCGTCGACGACCTGCCGGCGCTCGGCGACGCTCAGCTCCGCCCAGGGGCGGCCGTCCGGGGTGGACCGGTTGCCGCCCTCGAACTCGGCGATCAGCTCGGCGATGGGCCGGGCCTTCGCGGCGTCGCGGTCGTACCAGGAGTTGAAGATCTGCAGGAAGATCCACTGCGTCCAGCGGTAGAAGTCGGTGTCGATCGTCGCCACCGAACGCCGCTCGTCGTGCGCCAGACCCAGTCGGCGCAGCTGCGCCTTGTACCGCTCGATGTTCGCCACCGTGGTGGTGCGCGGGTGGGTGCCGGTCTGCACCGCGTACTGCTCGGCGGGCAGACCGAACGCGTCGAAGCCCATCGCGTGCAGCACGTTGCGCCCGGCCATCCGCTGGTAACGGGCGTAGCAGTCGGTGCCGATGTAGCCCAGTGGGTGGCCGACGTGCAGGCCCGCACCGGAGGGGTACGGGAACATGTCCAGCACGTACAGCTTCTCCGCGCCGGCGCGCGGGTGGGTCGGGTCGGCCAGCGGCCCGGTCGGGTTCGGTGCGTGGAAGGTGCCCTCGCGCGCCCAGGTGTCCTGCCAACGGATCTCGATCTCGTCGGCCAGGGCCGCAGTGTACCGGAACGGGGGAATGTCGCCCGCCGGTGCGGCTGCCTCACTCATCGTCTCTCCTCGCTTCGCTTCGCTTCGTCTCGGCACCACCGGGCCGGGCCGGCGGCGGGCACAAAAAAGCCCCTCGCGCAGGAGGGGCCGCCGTGCTGTCGCTGCGTTCAGCGCATCAGCACGGCCCGGTAAGAAGCAGGAAGACTCCGGCCATGCCCCGCAGTGTACCTCGCCCACGGTTCGTCCTGCCGGCCCCCGGGCGGCTCGAAGCCGTTCCCCCGAGCTGGCGAAAATCGGTGCGTAACCGACGGACTACCTGCGGGGGTCGGCGATAACGACAAACATGGTTAGCCTGAGAGACCAGTGAGATTCCTGCGGCAAACGAGGCTCGGCGTCGCGAACCCAACGGCGGGTCCAGGTGCTCTCTGTGCAGAGCTGCCGTGACGGCGACGAGGAGGAGGCCCGTGACACAACAGACCTGGGACGAGGTGGGCGGCCTATTGCCGCACGACGAGTTCCGCGCCGCCAGCGAGGCCATCGTGGCCAACATCGAGCAGGTCATCGAGGGTAAGACCGCCACCGTGCGGCTCGCCCTGGCCGTCCTGCTCGCCGAGGGTCACCTCCTGATCGAAGACGTCCCAGGTGTCGGCAAGACCAAGCTGGCCAAGGCCCTCGCGCGGTCCATCGACTGCACGGTGCGGCGCATCCAGTTCACCCCCGACCTGCTGCCCAGCGACGTCACCGGGGTCAGCGTCTACAACCAGGAGACGCACGACTTCGAGTTCCGTCCGGGCGCCGTGTTCGCCAACCTGGTGGTCGGCGACGAGATCAACCGGGCCTCGCCGAAGACCCAGTCGGCGTTGCTGGAGTGCATGGAGGAGCGGCAGGTCACCGTCGACGGGGTGACGTACCAGCTGCAGACCCCGTTCATGGTGATCGCCACCCAGAACCCGATCGAGATGGAGGGGACCTATCCGCTGCCGGAGGCGCAGCGCGACCGGTTCACCGCCCGCATCGCGATGGGTTACCCGGACTCCAACGCCGAGCTGGCCATGCTCGACGGTCACGGCGCCACCGACCCGCTGCACGAGCTGCGCGCGGTCTCCGACGCGGCCATCGTCCGGCAGCTCATCGCCACCGTCCGGCAGGTGCACGTCGCGGACGCGGTCAAGCAGTACGCGATCGACCTGGTCACCGCCACCCGCGAGGCCCCCGACCTGCGGCTCGGCGCGTCCCCCCGGGCGACCCTGCAGTTGCTGCGCACCGCCCGCGCGGTGGCCGCCCTGGAGGGCCGCGACTACGTCCTCCCCGACGACCTGCAGGCCCTGGCGGTGCCGGTGCTCGCCCACCGGATCATCCCGACCGCCGACGCGCAGCTCGCCCGACGCACCACCGACGCCATCGTCTCCGAGCTGGTGCACCGCCTGCCGCTCCCCCACGACCGGCAGCGCAACCCGTACGACACCCGGCCCGCCACCGGAAACGGCCGCGCGCCCTACGAGCCGCGGAGGCCATGACGTGCGTGCCGGGCTACGCGGGCTGACCACCCGCGGGCGGTCCTTCCTCGCCGCCGCGGTCGCGGCGGCGATCTCGGCCGGCATCCTCGGCGAGAAGGACCTGCTGCGGGTGGCCGTGCTGTTGGCCATCCTGCCGTTGCTGGCCGCCGCCTACGTCGGGCGCAGCCGCTACAAGCTGGCCTGCAACCGTTCGCTGGACCCGCACCGGGTTCCGGTCGGGGCCAACTCCCGGGTGGTGCTGCGCCTGCAGAACCTGTCCCGGCTGCCGACCGGCACCCTGCTCCTGGAGGACCGGCTGCCCTACGCGCTGGGCAGCCGGCCCCGGGTCGTGTTGGAGCGGCTCGGCGCGCACCAGGCCAGCTCCGTGGCGTACACGGTGCGGGCCGACGTGCGGGGCCGCTACGACGTGGGCCCGCTGGTCGTCCGGATGACCGATCCGTTCGGCCTCTGCGAGCTCACCCGCTCGTTCCCCAGCACCGACCACCTGACGGTCATCCCGCAGGTCACCCCGCTGCCGTCGGTCCGGCTCCCCGGGGAGTACGCGGGCAGCGGCGACAGCCGGGCCCGCTCGGTGGCGGTGCACGGCGAGGACGACGCGGCGACCCGGGAGTACCGGCGCGGCGACGACCTGCGCCGGGTGCACTGGAAGTCCACCGCCCGCACCGGTGAGCTGATGGTGCGCCGCGAGGAGCAGCCCTGGGAGAGCCGCGCCACCGTCGTGCTGGACACCCGGGCGTACGGCCACCGCGGCGAGGGGCCGACGGCCAGTTTCGAGTGGGCGGTCTCGGCCGCCGCGAGCATCGCCGTCCACCTGCGGCAGGCCGGTTACAAGTTGCGGCTGGTCACCGGCGCGGGGGCGGACGTGGACGCCTCGGAGGCCGGCGGGGACGGGGCGCTGCTCGACCACCTCGCCGAGGTACGACTGGATCAGCGTGCCGAGGTCACCGGCCTCGTGCAGCGGGTCCGCCAGCGCTCCGACGGTGGTCTGATCATCGGCCTGTTCGGCACTGTCAGCGTCGCCGAGGCGGAGCTGCTGGCCGGGCTGCGGGGCAACAACGCCACCTGCGTCGGCTTCCTGTTGAACAGCTCCACCTGGCTCAGCCTGCCCGAGAAGGCCCGCGCCGAGGCGGAACACGCGCACGCCGCCGCCGTCCTCGCCATGTTGCAGAGTGGCTGGCGGGTGGTCGGCGTCGACCACGGCGGCCGGCTACCGGCGCTGTGGCCGCAGGCCGGCCGGGGTGCGCAGGGGTTCGCCATGCGGGCCGCGCTGGCCGAGACGGTCGCCGGCGGTGTGCGATGAACGGAAGGCTCCCCTCATGATCAGCAGTCGGAACATCGGCGTGGTGGCGGCGGTGGCCACGCTGCTGGCCGCCGCACCGCTGTCGGCCATCTTCCAGGGCTGGACGTGGTTGATCGAGTCCATCATCGCGGTCGCCGTGGTGGCCGGGGTGGCCGCGCTGACCCGACTCGTCCGGGCACCGCTGTGGGGTCAGGTGCTGGGCATGCTGGCCGGCCTGATGCTTGCCCTGACCTGGTTGTTCCCCAGCGGCGAGGAGCTGCTCGCGATCCTGCCGACCCCGGGCACATTCGCGTACTTCGGTGACCTGCTCGCCGGCTCCATGCAGGACATGCGTTCGTACGGGGTCGAGGTCCCGGACACTGACCCGCTGCTGTTCATCGCCGTCCTCGGCGTCGGTGCGGTCGCCGTGCTGGTGGACGTGCTGGCCGTGGGGTTGCGTCGGCCCGCCCTGGCCGGGCTGCCGATGCTCGCCATCTACTCGGTGCCGGTCGCCGTCTACGTCGACAGCGTCCCCGCGGTGCCGTTCGTGGTGGGCGCCGCCGGTTACCTCTGGCTGCTGGTCACCGACAACGTCGACCGCGTACGCCGCTTCGGGCGGCGGTTCACCGGTGACGGCCGCGACGTCGACGTGTGGGAGGCCTCCCCGCTGGCGTCCGCCGGCCGCCGGCTCGCGGCGGTCGGGGTGGCCCTGGCGGTGCTGCTGCCGTTGGCGGTGCCCGGCATGACCGGCGGGCTGCTCGACTCGCTCAGCCGAGGGTCGGGCAACGGCACCGGGAACGGGGGCGGCTCGGGTGGCACGTCGGGTCGGATCGACCTGTTCGCCTCGCTCGCCGGCCAGCTCAACCAGTCCCAGGTAGCCGACCTGGTGAAGGTGAAGACGTCCGAGCAGAACCCGTTCTACCTGCGCTACGCGGTCGCCGACGAGCTGCGCCCCAGCGGTTTCCAGGCGCGCAACCCCAGCGGCCGGTCGGTGAACCGGGACCTGCCGAACCCGGCCGAGAGGGCCGGCCCAGGCGTGCAGCAGGCCACCTACCAGGCGACGGTCGAGGTCACCAAGAGCCTCAGCATGTCGCTGATGCCGGTGTACGCCGAGCCGACCCGCACCGACGACCTCAGCGACAACTGGCTCTACGACACCAACCAGCAGGTGGTCTTCTCCAACCGGGAGAACTCCCGGGGCCGGAAGTACTCCTTCGACTACGTCCGCTCGACCTTCACGCAGGCGGCGTTGCGGGCCGCGCAGCCACTGCCGGCCGACCATCCCGTACGCCGCCAGATGACCGCCACCCCCGCGCCGGTGCCCGAGGTGGAGGAGCTGGTCAAGGGGTTGATCCAGGGCAAGCGCACGGACTACGACCGGGTGTTGGCGATCTACCAGCACTTCTCGGCGGACAACGGGTTCAGCTACCGGTTGAGCACCGAGAGCGGCAGCAGCGGTCAGGACATCGTCAACTTCCTGACCAACAAGGTCGGCTACTGCCAGCAGTACGCCGCCGCGATGGCCTGGCTGGTCCGCTCGGCCGGCATCCCGGCCCGGGTCGCGTTCGGGTTCACCAACGGCAGCAAGCGCGACGGTGACACCTACACGCTGACCAACCTCAATCTGCACGCCTGGACCGAGGTCTACTTCGACGGGGCCGGTTGGGTGCCGTTCGACGCCACCCCGGCGTACGGGGTGCCCGGCGCGACCCGGTCGCCCTGGGCGCCGGACAACGACGCACCGGAGACGCCCAGCCCGGACACTGAGGTCCCGACCACACCGACGGACCCGGGAGCCTCGGCCGGGCCCTCCAGCCCGGACAACGCCGACCGGGAAACCGACGAGGGGTTCGCAGCCGGTGGGACGACGCCGGACGAGCAGCCACCGGTCTGGCCCTGGTGGGCGGCGGGCCTGGTGGCACTGCTGGCGCTGCTCGCGGTGCCGGCACTGCGCCGGTTGGCGCTACGCCGCCGACGGGGTGGCCGCGAGGTGCGCGCGGCGGTGGCCTCCGCCAGTGTCGACGGCGACAGCGAGCCGGGGGCGCGACCGGTGGTGGTCAGTGTGGACGCCAGCCGGGCCCGCGCGGACGCGCACGCCGCCTGGGCGGAGCTGCTCGACACGCTGGTGGACTTCCGGGTCCCGGTCGATCCGACCGAGACGCCCCGGGCGACCGCGGACCGACTTGTCCGGGACGCTCTGGACGACGACGAGGCGATCGGGTCGGCGCGGCTGCTCGGCCGGGCGGAGGAGCGGGCCCGCTACGCGCGGGATCCGCTGACCGGTGAGCGGTTGTTGCCGGCGCTCCGCGCGGTCCGTGCGGCGCTCGCCACCCGGGCGGACCGACGGACCCGCCTGCTCGCCACGGTGCTGCCGCCCTCGGTGTTGCTGCGCTGGCGTACCACCCTGGCGGACAGGTCCGGCCGGATGGTGGCGTTCACCGGGCGGGCCCGGTACCGCCTGCTGCGGTGGAACCCTCGACGGATGCTGGCCGACCGGGCAGCTCGCTGACAGGGCAGTTCCCCGACTCGCTGACAAGGGCAGTTCCAGATCCGGGGCGGCGGCCACCACCGCCGCCCCACCTGTCTGCCCGCCTACGCTGCCGCCACCCAAGATCGTGCCCGATCCAGGAAAGAGGCCCCTCCCTGGCGCACGATGCCACTACATCCGGGATCGAGCACGATCATGCGGAAGGGTGGTCCTGCGGAGAGTGGTTAGCGGGGAAGAAGGGCGCGCGGATACGACGGAGGTCGCCGGTCGCCGGGGGCTGTGCCCGGCGACCGCTCGTCGCGGCGTACGGCCCGCCTCAGCGGCGGGACCGGCTCAGCGGTGCCCCTCCGGGCGCTGCCGCCACCTGTCCTCCATGCGGTCCAGGATCGACGACCGGCGACCGGATCGGCCACCGCGCGGACGACGGCGACTCGTCGTGCCGCCCACCACGTGCAGGTCGGGTGACTGCGCCCGCCGGTGCGACTGCACCGCGAACGCGGCCGACGCCAGCATGACGACAAAGCCCGCCACCGCCAGTGGTGGAGTCTTGATCACCGCGCCATAGACCAGTAGAGCCAAGCCAGCGATGATGACGCCGGCGGCGACGAGCAGGCGACGCCGCGCATGGAAGCGCGGATCGCTGGCGCGCACGGCCGAGGCGAATTTGGGGTCCTCGGCAAGCGACCGCTCGATCTGCTCGAACAGCCGCTGCTCGTGCTCCGAGAGCGGCACGGCACTCCTCCCCGGTCACGTTGGTCGGGCCCACTCGGGCCGACAGACCGTGGCAGCCATCCGGCTGCTTACCCGCAAGTCTACGAGGGGGGTCGCGCGTCGGAAAGCGGGACGACCTATGGGCGGGGTGGATTTTCGTTTCGACGGGGATCACGGTCGCCCATCAGACTGGCCGGACCTATGACGGACCGCCCGAAACGGGCAGCGGCGGCGTCCGCGGCAGCTTCCGCCTCGCGCCAGCCGCGCTCGGGGGCGCCGAGGGTGAGTTGCCGGGGAGCGCCCTTCGCCGGGGCGAGTCCTTCCACCCGGACACCGACGAGTCGGATCCGCTCGCCCGGGTCCAGGGCGGTGTAGAGCGCCCAGGCCGTGTCGAACATCTCACGGGCGGTGTCGGTGGGCACGTCGAGGGTGCGAGATCGGCTGACGGTGCGGAAGTCGGCCAGCCGGACCTTGAGCGAGACGGTGCGCCCCACCTGGCCGGAGCCGCGTAACCGGACGCCGACCTTAGCGCTGAGCGCGAGCAACGCGCGGCGGATCTCCAACGGGTCGGCCACGTCGACGTCGAAGGTCACCTCGGCGCCGATCGACTTGTCGACGTGCTCGGGGCTGACCCCGCGCGGGTCGCGACCCCAGGCCAGCTCATGCAGGTGCGACGCCGAGGCGGCACCGACGGCTCGACGGAGCATGCCCACCGGCGCCTCGGCGAGGTCGCCGACGGTGGCCAGGCCGAGCTTGCGCAGCGCCTCCGCGGCCCGCTCCCCCACCCCCCACAGGGCGTCCACCGGCAGCGGGTGCAGGAAGTCGAGCACCTGCGCCGGAGGCACGACCAGCAGGCCGTCCGGCTTGGCCCGGGTGGAACCCAGCTTGGCCACGAACTTGGTCGGCGCCACCCCGACCGAGCAGGTCAGCGCCTGCTCGTCGGCGACCCGGCGACGGATCAGCCGGGCGATGGTGGCCGGCGAACCGAAGAGCCGCCGGGCGCCGGTCACGTCGAGGAACGCCTCGTCGAGGGAGAGCGGCTCGACCAGCGGCGTGACGTCCCGGAAGATCTGCATGACGGCCCGGGAGGCGGCCGAGTACGCGGAGAAGTCCGGTGGCAGGTACACCGCGTGCGGGCAGCGGGCCCGGGCCTGGCTGGTCGGCATCGCGCTGCGTACGCCGTACCGGCGGGCCTCGTAACTGGCCGAGCTGACCACGCCGCGCGGGCCGACGCCGCCGACGATCACCGGCCGGCCACGCAGCTCGGGGCGGCGGCGCACCTCGACCGCGGCGAAGAAGGCGTCCATGTCGACGTGCAGGATCGGGCTGGCGGAGTCGTCGGCGTCCGGCCCGAAGCGCGGATCGTCGCCCCGGGGCAACGACTGACTGCGGCCCATCCCGGCAGGTTAACCCGGGGGTACGACACCACCATCGGCCAGTGGGCCGAACCGCCCCCGGGTCAGCCCCGGACGACCAGCAACGGCACTGTCAGCTCGGCGGCGGTGTCCGACCCGTGGTAGGCCACCAACTTCGACGCCATCGGCCGCTCGGTACGGCTGGCCATGACCGCGTACGTGTCGTTGCAGGTCACCACCACGTCGCCGACGCGGCCCAGGTGTTCCTCGGGCACCGGCCCGAACCAGCCGGTGGCCACCACCTCGTCGCGGGTGCGTACCCGGGCCGTGGCGCCCAGCACCGCCGACCAGGCGGCCAGCACGTCCTCGGTCGCGCCCGGCTCGGTGTGCAGGTAGCGGACCCGGGCCTCGCCGGCCACCAGCCGCACACCGGCCCGCAGCCGCGGATCGGTGTCCAGGTCGAAGCGGTGCGCGGCGGGAATGTCGAGCTGACCGTGGTCGGCGGTGACCAGCAACGCCGCGTCCGGGGGCAGCCCGTCGACCAGCCGGGCGAGCAGGGCGTCCACCTCGGCGGCGGCGACCCGCCAGGGCTCCGAGTCGACGCCGTAGACGTGGCCGTACCGGTCCAGGTCGGCGTGGTAACCGGAGACCAGGGTCGGCCCGGAGCCGGTGGCCAGCGCGGCCAGCATGGCGGCGGCCACCGCGTCTCCGCCGGCGGCGCCCCGGAAGTCGCCACCCCGGTTGGCGGCGACTGTCAACCCGCTGCCGCCGAACTCCGGCCGACTCACCACTGTCGTCGTCACCCCGGCGGCGCGGGCCCGCTCCAACTGGGTGGGCACCGGCTGCCAGCGCAGCGGCGACGGATCGGCGGCCCAGTCCGTGTGGGTGAGCACCCGATCGGTGCCGGGCACCCGGACGGTGAAGCCGAGCACCCCGTGCGCGCCCGGCGCGACACCGGTGCCCAGCGACACCAGGCTGGTCGGGGTGGTGGACGGGAAACCGGCGATCAGCGGGCGGGCCACCGTCGCGGCGAGCCCGGCGAGCGTCGGCGCGTACGGCGCCGCGGTCGGCAGCTGGTACCAGCCGAGCCCGTCGACCAGCAGTACGGCGATCCGGCGTACCCCGGCCAACGAGGGCACCAGCCCCAGCGGGTCGGTCGAGCCGGGCACCCCCAGCACGGCCAGCGCGCTGGGCAGCACGTCGGCGAGCCGGCCGTCGCCGTGCTGCGGCCCGAGGATCGCCAGCGGCGCCGGCACGTCACCGGCTTCGGCGGTCATGCCGGCCGGCGGGCGAACAGGTGCAGTTGGGCGGCCAGATCCCGGTACGGCGACTGGGCGGCCAGCGCACGTTCCAGCTCGACCAGGGCTGCGGGCTGACCGTCGGCGACAGCGGCCGGCAGCAGGTCGGCCAGCACGCGTACCCCGTGGATTTCCTCGACCACCAGCCCGGCGGCGCCGAGCAGCGCGGCGGCGCCCGGGGCGTCGTAGCGTCGGCGCAGCGTGTCGCGCGGCCCCGCGGTGCCGGCCGGATCGGCGGCCACCGCGGTGGCGACGTCCAGGTGCCCGTTCATCGCCCGGCCCAGCACTGCGGCGGCCCGGCCGGCCACCAGCACACTGGCCGCCCCGCCCGGGCGCAGCGCGCTGGCCAGCGCGGCCACCACCGGCGTCGGGTCGTCGACCACCTCCAGTACGGCGTGGCAGAGCACCAGATCGACGCCGGCCGGCTCGACCAGCCCGGCGAGGGCGTCGCCGTCGCCCTGCACGGCGACGATCCGGTCGGCCACCCCGGCCTCGGCGGCGCGGCGGGTGAGCGCGGCGAGCGCGTCGGGGCTGGCGTCGACGACGGTGACCCGATGCCCGGCGCGGGCCAGCGGAACGGCGAAACCGCCGGTGCCGCCGCCCACGTCCAGCACGGTGAGCTCGGCGTCGCCGCGCCGGTCCAGCTCGGCGCGGAGCACCGACCAGATCACGGCGGTGCGGGGTGTCAGCGGCGGCTCGGCGAACCGGCCTCGGGTCTGCTCCACCCGGCCGAGCCTAGTCACCCGGCCCGGTGGTGGCGCGGGCGTGTGGTGGGTGCGCCCACCACACGCCCGATCGGTGCGTGGTGCGGCGGGAGGTCAGGCCTCGGCACCCTCAGTCTCGTCCTCCGCCCGGGACCGGCGCTCGTTGGCCACCGGACCGTTGGTCACCTCGTACTCGCGGGGGTCGGCGAGGTGCGACGGCACCCAGCCGTTGCCCAGTCGGGTCCGCCGGGCGTTGGCGATTCCACCGGTGTACGCGTGATTTCCCGTCACTGTCGTTCCCCCTCACGGATCACGGGCCGCTCTGCCCGCTCGCAACGAGTCTCCCGCTCGGCGGCTCGGGAAACCGTAATGTGGATCACTGGATCAGCGGAAGTCACGGGACGCGGGGCTCACCGGCGGCTCGATGGCGTCCAGCCGGTCGGCGACCAGGTTGGTCACCCCCTCGTGCCGCTGCAACCGCCCCCGCACCACGAGCGCGGCGCTGGTGCGGGCCACCCGCCGGTAGCGCTGCCACAGCCCCGGCGAACAGGTGACGTTGAGCATCCCGGTCTCGTCCTCCAGGTTGAGGAAGGTGACCCCGCCCGCGGTCGCCGGGCGTTGCCGGTGGGTGACGATGCCACCGACCCGGATCCGTTGCCCCGGCTCCACCCGGCCGAGCCGGGCGATCGGCACCGCGCCGAGCACGTCGAGTTGCCCCCGGATGAACCGGGCCGGATGGCTCTCCGGCGACAGCCCGGTGGCCCACACGTCGGCGACCAGCCGGTCCACCGCCTCCAATCCGGGCAGCGTGGGCGCCGCCGCGCCGGTCACCGTGCCGGGCAACCGACCCGGCCGGTCCTGGGCCGCCGCGCCGGCCGCCCACAGCGCCTCCCGCCGGGTCAGCCCGAAACAGGCGAAGGCGTCCGCGGTGGCCAGCGCCTCCAGCTGCGCGGCGGTGAGACCGAGCCGCCGGGCCAGATCCGGCATGTCACGGTACGGCCCACCGGCGACCCGTTCGGCCTCGATCCGTTCGGCCACGTCGGCGCCGAGGGTCCGCACGCTGGACAGGCCGAGCCGGACGGCGGGGCCGCCCAGCCCCCAGGCGTGCGGCGGCTCCCCCGGCCCGCTGCCCCACCGGGTGTCCGGGGTGGACTCCAACACCGCCTTGGCCCCGCTGGCGTTGATGTCCGGACGGCGCACCTCCACCCCGTGCCGGCGGGCGTCGTCGACCAGGGTCTGCGGCGAGTAGAAGCCCATCGGCTGGGCGTTGAGCAGCGCGGCCAGGAACGGCGCCGGGTGGTAGCGCTTGAGCCAGGAACTGGCGTACACCAGGTAGGCGAAGCTCATCGCGTGGCTCTCCGGGAAGCCGTAACTGGCGAACGCGGTGAGCTTGCGGTAGACGTCGTCGGCCAGCTCACCGGTGATGCCCCGCTCGGCCATCCCGGCGTAGAGCCGCTCGGCGATCCGGGTCATCCGCTCGACCGACCGTTTGGCGCCCATCGCCCGGCGCAACTGGTCGGCCTCGGCCGCGTCGAAGCCGGCCAGGTCGATGGCGAGCTGCATCAGCTGCTCCTGGAACAACGGCACACCCAGGGTCTTCTCCAGGGCGTTACGCATCAGCGGGTGCGCGAAGGTCACCGGCTCCTGACCGTTCTTGCGCCGGATGAACGGGTGCACCGAACCACCCTGGATCGGGCCGGGCCGGATCAGCGCCACCTCGACCACCAGGTCGTAGAACTCGCGGGGCTTGAGCCGGGGCAGGGTGGCCATCTGGGCGCGGCTCTCCACCTGGAACACCCCGACCGAGTCGGCCCGGCAGAGCATGTCGTAGACCTCCGGGTCGTCCAGGGTCATGTCACCCAGGTCGAGACTCTCGCCGATCATGTCGTAGCCGTAGTGCAGGGCGGAGAGCATGCCCAGGCCGAGCAGGTCGAACTTGACCAGGCCCACCGCCGCGCAGTCGTCCTTGTCCCACTGCAGGACGCTGCGCCCGGGCATCCGCCCCCACTCCACCGGACAGACCTCGATCACCGGCCGGTCGCAGATCACCATGCCACCGGAGTGGATGCCCAGGTGCCGCGGGAACGTCTGCAACTCGTTGGCGTACTCCACCACCTGCTCGGGGATATTCTCCACATCGACGGTGGCCACCGAGCCCCACCTGTCGATCTGCTTGCTCCAGGCGTCCTGCTGCCCCGGCGAGTAGCCGAAGGCCTTGGCCACGTCCCGCACCGCCGAGCGGGGCCGGTAGGAGATGACGTTGGCGACCTGGGCGGCGTGCTCCCGGCCGTAGCGGGTGTAGACGTGCTGGATCACCTCCTCCCGACGGTCGGACTCGATGTCCACGTCGATGTCCGGTGGGCCGTCGCGTTCCGGGGCGAGGAACCGCTCGAAGAGCAGCCGGTGCCGCACCGCGTCCACATTGGTGATCCGCAAGGCGTAGCAGACCGCCGAGTTGGCCGCCGAGCCCCGGCCCTGGCAGTAGATGTCCTGGTCACGGCAGAACCTGACGATGTCGTAGACCACCAGGAAGTAGCCGGGGAACCCCAGCTCCTCGATCATGTTCAGTTCGTGGTCGAGCTGCGCGTACGCCGCCGGGTGCGCCTGCGGCGGCCCGTAGCGTTCGTGCGCCCCGTCAGCGGTGAGCTTGCGCAGCCAGCTCATCTCGGTGTGCCCCGGTGGCACCGGGTACGCCGGCAGCTGCGGCGCGACGAGTTGCAGGTCGAAGGCCAACTCGGCGCCGAACTCGGCGGCCCGCGCCACCGCACCCGGGTACGCGGCGAACCGGGCCGCCATCTCCGCGCCGCTGCGCAGGTGGGCGGTCGCCGCCGCGGGCAGCCACCCGTCGATCTCGTCCAGGCTGCGTCGGGCCCGCACCGCGGCGACGGTGGTGGCCAGCCGCCGCCGGCCAGGGCTGGCGTAGTGCACGTTGTTGCTGGCCACCGTCGGCAACCCGGCCGCCGCGGCCAGCTCGGCGAGCGCGTCGTTGCGGTCGGCGTCGACGGGGTGGCCGTGGTCGGTCAGCTCCACCGCCACCGTCTCCGCGCCGAAGAGCGCGGTCAGCCGGTCCAACTCGCGGGCCGCCGCGTCCACCCCCTCGGTGAGCAGCGCCCCCGGCACGTGCCCCTTGCGGCAGCCGGTCAGCACCAGCACGTGGTCCTTCAGCTCGGCGGCGACCTCTTCCAGCTCCCCGTAGACCGGGCGGCCCTTCTCCCCGCCGCGTAGCTGGGCGCGGGCGATGGTGGTCGCCAGCCGGGCGTATCCCTCGTGGCCGTGCGCGAGCACCAGCAGGTGCGCGCCCTGCGGGTCGGGCTCGCCGTTCTGCGGACCGGGCAGGTCGAGGGACAACTCCGCGCCGAAGATGGTCGGCAGGCCCAGCGTGCGGGCCGCCTCGGCGAAGCGGACCACCCCGTAGAAGCCGTCGTGGTCGGTGACGGCGAGCGCGGTGAGCCCCAGCCGGGCCGCCTCCTCGGCCAACTCCTCCGGGTGACTGGCGCCGTCGAGGAAGCTGAAGTTGGTGTGCGCGTGCAGCTCCGCGTAGGGCACCACGCCGTCGGGGCGGGTCAGCTCCGGCGGCTGGTACTGCTCACGGCGGCGGCTCCAGGCCGGGGAGTCACCACCATCGGCGTCCACGGCGAGCGGGTCCACCACGTGCAGGTGCCGCTCACCTCTGCTCCCGCGGTTGCCACCCGCCCGGGTGTCACCGGCCCGGCCGGAGAGCACGCGCTCCAGCTCCGACCAGGGCATCTTCGGGTTGTGAAAGCTCATCCGGCCGCTCCGGCCGCGCTGCTCGGCCCGGTACTGCTCGGCCGAGGGACGCTGGGCGACCGGGTCGACGACGGACACGACGGCGGTCGCCCCGCCGGCGGCGAGAGGTGCGATGAGCGTGATGACTCACCGGCATCTTGATGCCGGTGAGTCATCACGCTCATCAGGACATCTGTCCCCCGGCCAGCGCGGAGCCAACCGACGCCGGGCAGGGATCGACCTGACTCAGTCATAGATCGCCTCCACCAACCACTGCCCCGACTCCACGGCCAGCAGCAGGGCAGCACCGTCGGCCAGGCTGACCTGGAACCGGGCCCGGCGGCGGGCCTCGGCCGGCGCCCACCAGCGCTCGTCCACCGGCCACGGCCCGGCCCAACCCACGATCTCCGCTGGCTGACCGGTGCCGACCACCAGTCGGGCGGGCGCGGCGCTCACCGCCAACCGCGCGCTGATCACCACCGGCTCGCCAGCGGCGTCGTGCACGGTCGCGGCGAGCGGACTGGGCAGCACCACGGCGGGCGCGGGCGGCGGCAGCCGGCCCGGCCACGGCGGGGTGCCCTCACCAGCCCTCGCGCCGGCCGCCGGGCCGGGCCGGGCCGGGAGTCGTTCGTCGCCCCACGGCACCAGTCGCACCTGGTCGGCCGGGGAACGCCCACCACCGAGCACCGCCGTGACCACCGCTTCCGGGCCGAGGATGCCCTGCACCCGGCTCAACGCCCGGTGCGCGCGTTCCCGCTCCTCGCCGGTCTCCCCCCAGAGACCGGCCTGCAGACCGGCCTGGGCGATCACCCCGTCCGGGACCAGTCGCAGCCGGATGATGCCGGCGGTCGGCCGGGCCGCGCGGGCACCGGCACGACCGTTGCTGCCGGAGAGCCACCCGTCGAGCTGCCAGCGCACCCGGTCGGCGATGGCCGCGGCGGTGAGCAGGCCATCGTGCCGCCACACCCGGTGCAGCTCCTGCCCGTGCTCGGTGACCGCCTCGATGCCGAGCCGGGTGCAGGCCAGCCCGTGCCCGGCCAGCCGCTCGTGCAGCTGCTCGGCCAACGCCCGGGCCACGAACGCCGCCGCGTCCACCCGGTCGATCGGCTCGTCGTGCTCCGAGGTCACCGTCAGGTCGGCCGGCGGCTGTCGGACGGCGAGTGGGCGGTGGTCCCGCCCGGCGGCCAGCCGATGGGCCAGCGCACCGTCGAACCCGAACCGGGCCAGCACGTCGCCGGCCGGCAGCGCGGCGAAGTCGCCGAGGGTACGCACCCCCAGCCGGCGCAGCAGGTCGGCCAGCGCCGACCGGCCGAGCGCCTCGACCGGCAACCCGGCCAGGAACTCCGGTGTCCCGCCCGGGGCCACCACCCGGCCGGCGCGAGCGGCCAACCCGGCCGCGAACACCCCGTCGGCGATGCCGACCTGGCTCTCCACCAGGCAGGACTGGGCCACGTGCTCGATGATCCGCTCAGCGGCCGCCTCCTCGCCGCCGAGGTAACGGCTCGGCCCCCGGGCGGCCACCGCGCAGGCGCCCGGACGGACCACCTCGACGCCGGCCACCAGTTCCTCCACCGCGGCGACCACCGGCTCGAACGCCCGGGCGTCCCGACCCGGGTCGTACTCCACGACGGTGAGTTGGGGGCAGCGGCCCTGCGCCTCCCGTTTGCGCAGGCCCCGACGCACCCCCTCGGCGCGGGCCCGCTCGGAGCAGGCGACCACCCGGTTGGCGTGCAGCACGGCGACCGGGCCGGTCGCCGGCACCCCGTCGACGATCTCGGCGGCGAGCACCGGCCAGTCCGGGCACCACAGCAGCAGGGTCCGTGCCGGCGCGCCGGTCATCCCCGACCGACCAGGGCGAGCGGCGCGGCCGACCGGCCCACGGGCGACGGCGGCGTACGAGGGATCACCCGGGTCAACTCGTCGCCCGGCAGCCAGACCTTGATCTCCTTGGGTCGGGCGGCCGCCCCGCGCCCGCGCGCCGAGACGGTGATCTCCCGGCGGCGCAACCGCCCCCGGCCCAGCCCGAGCCCCTCCCAGACACCACGGACCACCTGCAACGTCACGTCCGCGCCGTCCCACCGGCCGTACGGGACGAGCACACTGCCGCGCTGCCGGGCCCGGGCGGCCAACCGGGTGGCGACGGAGGCGGAAACCGTCGCCGGCACTGTGGTGACCACGACGTCCACCCCGTCGATCAGCGCGGCCACGACGGTGGCCCACTCCGGGCCGGGGTTCGGCACCAGGGCCAACCGGTCCAGGGCGATGCCCAGCTCAGCGGCCGCGCCCGCGCCGAACGTCGGCACCCCGACCACGGCACACCACGAGCCGGCCCGGGACGCCGCGGCGAGCAGGGCCAACATCAGTGAGGTGCCGCCGCTGCGGCTGGGCTGGCCGGCGGCGACCGCGATGGTGCTGCCCCGGCGCAGGCCCCGGTTGGGCAGCAGACCGGTCAACTCGGGCACCACCGGCAGCACCCGGTGGCCACCGACCGGGTCGGGTGCGCTCGCCGGGCGCACCAGATCGGCCAGCGCGGCGGAACCGACCACCATGCGGCCCGCCATTGGACCAACTCCCCCGTCGTTGCTGTGGATCAGATCAGGACCGGCACGCCGTGCCACCGGCCGCCCGGCTCCCCCCGCAGGGCGGCCGGTGGCACGACGGGATCAGGCGGCGAGGCCGTCCAGAGCCGGTTGGTGGGCCACGCCGAGCGCGGCTTCCACCACCGTGACGAACTGTTCGGCAGCGCGGAGCAGATCGTCGGCCTCCCGGGCGCTGACCACCCGGGGGATGCCGGCCTCGGCGGCGGCACGCTTGCTGGCCCCCGCTGCGAAGAACCGGGACCACTCGTCGAGCTCTGGAGCGACCGCGCAGAGGAGGACCCAGACGCTGGTGATCCGGTTGCGCCGACTCGGCGCGGGCCGGGCCCGGGCGGCGAGCAGGGCCGCCGCCGCGCGCAGGGCGGCCAGGTGGGCAGCCGCGTAGCGCAGGCCGTCAGGTCGGGTCTGGCCGGCCTCGACCAGCCCACGGCGGGCCAACATGAGGAGCTGGGCGGGGGTGCGATGCGGCAGCACGTGTGCCGGCACCGTCGGTGCCTGAGCCGGGTTGGTCGGCATGGGTGTCTCTCCTCCACGTGGCCGAGACGTCACTGCGGCGGCTGCTGCCACCGACGAGACGCCGAGGTCGGGGTGGTGCGGAGGAAGACGCACCGGGTGTGGCCGGCCGGGTGTGGATGCTTCCCCACACCACACCCGGCCGGCGGACCGGCGGGTGCGTCGCCCGCCGCCCGGGGGTCGTGGGCGGCGGACGACGCTCCTGCCTGTTGGGACCAGGCTCGCGACTGCCCGGAAACCCAGGTGCGGCCCGCGGAGCCGCACCGCCCGGAGGTGGCGCCGCGAAACGCCGCGCTCCGGCTGGTTGGAACGGGCGTTCGAGGCAATCGAACACTCGTTCTAACTACTGCTGACAGTACACCTCCCCTCCGACGAAAATGCAACGTGTGACGCGCTGAGCGTGCCGGCCGAATGAACCCACCCCGGCGAACCGGGAAGAATGACGACATGCAGCCACACCCGAACGTACGAGCGGTGCAGGACGCGCTCACCGCCGCCGGCACGCGCGACGGCACCGGCGAGCCCAGCCTGGTCCGTCTGCTGCCCGACGCGGTGCACACCGCCTCGGCGGCCGCCGAGGCGCTCGACGTCGAGGTCGGTCAGATCGCCAACTCCCTGATCTTCGACGCGGACGACACGCCACTGCTCGTGCTCACCTCCGGCGCGCACCGGGTCGACACCGCCGGCCTGGCGGCATCGATCGGCGTCACCCGGCTGCGCCGGGCCACCCCGGAGTTCGTCCGGACCCACACCGGACAGCCGATCGGCGGGGTCGCCCCCCTCGGGCACCCGCACCCGCTGCGCACCCTGGTGGACACGGCGCTGGCGGCGTACCCGGAGATCTGGGCCGCGGGTGGCGTACCCCAGGCGGTTTTTCCGACCACCTACACCGAACTGCTGCGGGTCACCGCCGGCACCCCGGCCGAGGTGGCGTGAGCGAGCGGAGCGTGCTGACCAACCAGTCCGGCAGCGCGGTCCCGGAGCTGGTCACGCTGCACGTGTGGCGGACCTCCCGCGGCGCGCTGCCCCGGGCGCTGACCCGGATGGCGCTGGACCCACGCCGGCTGCGCGCCCTCCCGGGCGCCCGGTTCGGCAAGCTGCTGGGCACCGGGACCGGCACCGACTTCGGGCCGAGGGACGCCGACCTGACCCGGTGGGCGGCGCTGACCGTCTGGGACTCCCCCGCCGCGGCGGCCGACTTCGACGACTCGTCGGTCGGACGGGCCTGGGCACGCATCGCCCACGCCCAGGCCCGGATCGACCTGCGCCCACTGACCAGCCGGGGCGAGTGGTCCGGCCAGCGGCCGTTCGGTGACCCGTCGGGCGGCCGGGTCACCGGCCCGGTGCTGGCACTGACCCGGGCCCGGCTGCGGGCCCGCCGGGCCGCCACCTTCTGGCGGGCGATCCCACCGGTGGCCGCCGCCCTGCGCGACGCGCCCGGGCTGCTGGCCCGGTTCGGGGTCGGCGAGGCACCGTTGGGCTGGCAGGGCACGGTGAGCGTGTGGCGCGACCCGACGGACCTGGTGGCGTTCGCGTACCGTCACCCGGAGCATCGGGCGGCGATCATGCGAACCCCCACCGCGGGCTGGTACGCCGAGGAGCTGTTCGCCCGGTTCGAGGTGCGCGACGTGGTCGGCGACCGGTCGGTGCTCGGGTGGGCCGCCGATGGTGGCCCGGAAACGGTGAAGGGTGGACGGGCATGAGGTTGGTGCGCTGGACGCCGGACGATCTCGTCCGGCGGCTGGACGACGTGGTGGCCGTCTACGGCGAGGCGATGGGATACCGCACCGACCTGCTGGAGGCCCGGCGCGGTTACATCGCCACCCACGTTCGCCGGCCGGGTTTCCGGGCGGTCGCCAGCCTGACCAGCGAGGGGCACCTCGCCGGCTTCGGCTACGGCTATCTGGGCGCCTCCGGTCAGTGGTGGCACGACCAGGTGCACCGCGCGCTGGACGCCCCGACCCGTACGCGCTGGCTCACCCACTGCTTCGAGGTGGTCGAGCTGCACGTCCGGCCACCGGCGCAGGGGCACGGCCTGGGCACCGGTCAGCTGCGCGCCCTGCTCGGCATGGCGGAGGGCGACACCACGCTGCTGTCCACCCCGGAGGCTGACGAGCAGACCTCGCGGGCCTGGCGGCTGTACCGACGGTTCGGCTTCGTCGACGTGCTGCGCGACTTCCACTTCCCCGGCGACGAGCGGCCGTTCGGTGTGCTCGGTCGGGATCTGCCGCTCGACCCGCCGGCGTCATGACCCGACGGATCTCCTGGACACTGCTCGCCGTCCTGGTGCTCGCCCAGATCTGCTACCCGCTCACCACCGGCGACACCCGGGCCGGGCTCACCGTGGCCACCGTCGTCCTCGGCTGGCTGCTCTCGGTCGGCCACGCGCTGCTCAGCCGGGGCCCACGGGTGGCGGCGGCGCTGGTCGCGGTGGCCACCGGCGGCGGGTTCGCGATCGAGGCGATCGGGGTGGCCACCGGCGTGCCGTTCGGCAGCTACGACTACTCCGGGGAGCTGGGCCCCAAGCTGGCCGGGGTGCCACTGATCATTCCGCTGGCCTGGACCTGGATGGCCTGGCCGGCGTGGCTGGCAGCGGTCCGACTGACCGGCGGCAACGCCGCAACGGCCGACGGCGGCGCACTGACCGCCGGCGGCAGCGGGTCGACGGTGGGGCGGTGGGTGGGGCGGATCGCGCTGGCCACTGTGGGGCTGGCCGCCTGGGACCTCTTCCTGGACCCGCAGATGGTGGCCGAGGGCTACTGGGTCTGGCGCGACGCCACCCCGGCGTTGCCCGGCCTGGCCGGCATCCCGGTCAGCAACTACCTGGGCTGGCTGCTCTTCGCGGTGCTGATGATGAGCGCGCTGCGCCCGCTGGCCGGCCGGGCCGTCGAACACACCGACCGGCGGGACCACCCGATGGTCGCGCTGTACCTGTGGACGTACTTCTCCAGCATCCTGGCCCACGCGGTCTTCCTCGACCTGCCCGCATCGGCGCTCTGGGGCGCCGCCGGCATGGCGGTGACCGCCGTACCGCTCACGGTGACCTTCCTACGTGCCCACCGGGGCGGTGACCCCGGTCGGGAGGCCCACCAGCCGCACCGCCCCGGCGTCGACGCGACCCGATGACCGTCCTGCTCGGCCTGCTGATCGCCGTCGCCGCGTTGACCGGACACACCTGGCTCAACGCCGCCCGGTGGCTGCGCCGGCCCACCGACCGGCCGGACGCCGTCGACGAGCCGGTGGCCGTGCTGCTGCCGCTGCGCGACGAGGCCACCCGGGTCACACCCTGCCTGCGCGCCCTGCTCGCCCAACGCGGCGTACCCGGGCTGCGCATCGTGGTCCTCGACGACGGGTCCACCGATGGCACCGCCGACGTGGTCCGCGCGGTGGTCGGCGACGACCCCCGGGTCACGCTGCTCAGCGGCGTCGCCCCGCCGCCGGGCTGGCTGGGCAAGCCGCACGCCTGCTGGCAGCTGGCCACCCGGGCCGACCCGGACGCCACCGCGCTGGTCTTCGTCGACGCCGACGTGGTGCTCGCCCCGCACGCCGTGGCCGCGGCCGTCACCGAGTTGCGCGCCGCCCGGGTGACGTTGCTGTCGCCGTACCCCCGGATCGTGGTGGCGACGGCGGCCGACCGGTTGGTGCAGCCGCTGTTGCAGTGGCTCTGGCTCACCTTCCTGCCGCTGCGCGCGATGGAACGCTCACCGCGGCCGTCGCTGGCCGCGGCGGGCGGGCAGTTCCTGGTGGTGGACCGGGCCGGCTACACCGCCGCCGGCGGGCACGCCGCGGTCGCCGACCGGATCCTGGAGGATGTCGAGCTGGCCCGGGCGGTCAAGCGGGCCGGCGGGCGGATCGCCCTGGCCGACGGCTCCCGGCTGGCCACCTGCCGGATGTACGACGACTGGCCGCAACTGCGCGACGGGTACTCGAAGTCGCTCTGGGCGTCGTTCGGGCACCCGGGCGCGGCGGCGGCCGTGGTGGCGGCGCTGCTGCTGCTCTACACCGCCCCGCCACTGGTGGCGCTGGCTGGCGTGGTGGCCGGCGCGCCCGGGGTGGCCGCCGTGGGCCTGGCCGGCTACCTGCTGGGGGTGGCCGGGCGGGTGCTCACCGCCCGCGCGACAGGTGGCCGATGGTGGCCCGACGCGCTCGCACACCCCGTGTCGGTCGTGGTCCTCGGTTGGCTGACAGTGCGGTCGTACCATCTGCGAAAGCGACGCCGCCTGACCTGGCGGGGTCGCCCGGTCAGCTAGGAGGACGCGGTATGGCGCGGATCGTGGTCGTCGGCGCCGGGGTGGGTGGCCTCGCCACCGCCGCCCGGCTGGCCGCCACCGGGCACCAGGTGACCGTCTTCGAGCGGGCCGACACGGTCGGCGGCAAGCTCGGCCGGTACGCGCACGACACACCGGCCGGGTCGTTCCACTTCGACACCGGGCCGAGCCTGCTCACCCTGCCCGAGGTCTTCCACGACCTGTTCGAGGCGACCGGGGCGAAGCTCGACGAGTACCTGGACCTGGTCGGCCTGGACCCGATCGTCCGGCACGTCTTCCCCGGCGGCGGCCCGGCACTGGACTCGTGCGCCGACCCGGTGGAGTTCGCCAGCCGGATCGGCGCCGCCTTCGGCGACCGGGCGGCGGCCGACTGGCAGCGGTTGTGGCGTCGGGCCGCTCGGGTGTGGAACGCCTCCTCGCGGGACATCCTGCGCCGTACCGTCGACTCCCCCCGCGACCTCGCGTCGCTGGCCTGGCGCGTCGGCGACCTGGCCGCCATCGCCCCGGGCCGCACCCTGCGCGGCCTGGGCCGCCGGCACCTGTCCGACCCGCGGCTGCGGATGATGCTGGACCGGTACGCCACCTACACCGGCGCCGACCCACGTCGGGCACCCGCGGCGCTGGTCGCGGTCCCCTACGCCGAGTTGGCCTTCGGTGGCTGGTACCTGCGCGGCGGGCTGGGCACGCTCGCCGACGCGCTGCTGACCCGTTGCCTGGACCTCGGCGTGGTCGTGCAGACCGACGCCACTGTCACCCGGATCGACGCCACCGGCGGCCGGGTGCACGGGGTACGCCTCGCCGGAGTCGCCGCCCCGGTGCCCGCCGACGTGGTGGTGGCCAACGTGGACGCGATCACCGTCTACCGTGACCTGCTGCCGCACCCGGGTCGGCTGGCCGCGCTGACCGACCGCAGCCTCGCCGGTTTCGTGTTGCTGCTCGGCGTCTCCGGCAGCACCGGGCTGGCCCACCACAACGTCTTCTTCCCCGACGACTACGACGCCGAGTTCGACGCGGTCTTCGGTGACCCCGGGCGCGGGGTGCGGGCCCGGCCGGCGGCCGACCCGACGGTGTTCGTCACGGTGGCCGACGACCCGATGGTCCGCCCCGCCGGACACGAGGCGTGGTTCGTGCTGGTCAACGCCGCTCGGCAGGGCACCGCGGCGGGAGCTGTCGACTGGCGACGTCCGGGGCTGGCCGACGCGTACGCCGACCGGATCCTGGACGTGCTGGCGCGGCGCGGTGTGGACGTCCGCGACCGGTTGCTGTTCCGTGAGATCCGTACCCCCGCCGACCTGGACGTGGCGACCGGCGCGCCAGGTGGCTCGATCTACGGCACCGCCGGTGGGCTGCTCCGCCCGGCCAACCGGGGCCCGGCGAACGGGCTGTGGCTGGTGGGTGGCTCCACCCACCCGGGCGGCGGGTTGCCGATGGTGACCCTCTCCGCGCAGATCGTCGCCGACGAGATCGGCCCCGCCTGGTAGACCGTGCTCAATCGGCGTCGAGCAGGGCGCGCCGGATGCTGGAGAGCAGTTGCCCCAGGCCGAACCCGGCCAGCAGCACCCAGACCGCTGTCGCCATGGTGATGGTGCCGGCGGCCAGGTCCGGCTCGATCAGCCCGGCCAGCCCGGCGACCAGCAAGCCGGCCAGCGCCACCGAGACCCGGGTGGGGCGTTCGCCCACTGTCACCGCACCGATCTCCCGCATACCGGCGGCGACCGCCCGCGCCCGGACGTACTCGTGCAGCCAGGACAACGCGCCGCCCGCGACGACCAGCCCACCTGGTGCGCCCACCAGCCAGAACGCCAGCAGCCACGCCACCTCACCGAGCCGATCGGCGACCGAGTCGTAGACGTAGCCCAACCGGGTGGTGCGGCCGGTGGCGACCGCCACCGCACCGTCCACGCTGTCCGCCACGGCGGCGAGCAGCACGAACAGCGCACCGAGGAACGGCCCGTCCCCCGGCCGGCTCACCAGCAACGGTACGCAGAAGCAGAGCAGCACTCCGGCCACGGTGACCGCGGTGGGGCTGACCCGCAGTCGGCCCAGCACATATCCGACGTGGTACGCGAATCGCAGCCAGGCACGCACCACCGGCGCCGCGACCCGAGGGTCGAACCCGCCGTGCAGTCGCGCCCACGCCGTGGCGTACTGATCCCAGTTCAGCTGTGTGCCCACCACGGATCAACCGTCGCGCCGGGCAACAGGTGTCGCAGGCGCAGTGTTCACACGCGCGCGCCGGCTTTCAGGTTCTGCCAGACCTCACGGGTCGCCGTGGACCGGTTGAGGGTGATGAAGTGGATTCCCGGCACGCCCTCGTCCAGCAGTCGGCGGCACATCTCGCTGGCCTGCTCGATGCCGAGCCGGCGGACGGCGTCCGGGTCGTCGGCGACGCGCTCGAAGCGGGCCGCCAACGCCGGCGGGAACGGCGCACCGGACAGCTGCACGGACCGTTCGATGGTGCCGATCTGGGTCACCGGCATCACCCCGGCCAGGATCGGGGTGTCACAGCCGGCGGCGGCCACCCGGTCGCGTAACCGCAGGTAGTCGTCGGCGTCGAAGAACATCTGGGTGATCGCGAACTCCGCGCCGGCTCGACACTTACGGACGAACTGGGCGGTGTCGCTGGCCACGTCGGGCGAGCGCGGGTGCTTGTACGGGAAGGCCGCCACGCCGACGCTGAAGTCACCGGCGTCACGCACCAACCGGACCAGGTCCTCGGCGTAGTCCACCCCCTCGGGGTGGCGGATCCACTCGCCGCTCGGGTTGCCCGGAGGGTCACCCCGAACGGCCAGCACGTTGCGCACCCCCACCCCGGCGAGCCGGCCGACCACGTGCCGCAGCTCGGCGACCGAGTGGTTGACCGCGGTCAGGTGGGCCATCGGCAGCAGGGTGGTCTCGGTGGCGATCCGCTCGGTCACCGCCACGGTGGTGTCCCGGGTCGAGCCGCCCGCGCCGTACGTGATCGACACGAACGACGGGCGCAGCGACTCCAGCTCGCGGATGGCCTGCCAGAGCAGCAGCTCCCCCGCCTCGGTCTTGGGCGGGAAGAACTCGAACGAGAAGGTCGGCTGGTGCTCACGGATGAGCTCCCCGATCGCCGGCTGCGGATTGGGGAGTGTCGAGGGAAGACCGAGCGCCACGCTCCGACTCTAGCGGTCGACGCCAACAGGACCCAGGCCCTTCCCATCCAGCGGCCGACGCCGCCCGGTCCGCCGACCCGGTGGCCGGTGTCGGTCGGGCGCTCACCTGGTTGGCGAGGTCGCCTGATCCGCGCCGAGCCGGCGGGCGGAAAGGCGTCGTACCTCCGGGGTAGAAATTGGCGGTGCGGGAGGGGCGGCGGGGGTGGCCCCGGGGTCCCGTGCGGGGGTCAGCAACCGAGCGATGACGCCGGTCCCGTCCGGTCGGGCGGGTCGGGCGCCACCGCACCGACTCCCGCCAGGAGGACCCATGATCCCGCCCGCCTCGCCGCGCTGCACGCAGCTCGGGCCGCTGCTGGCCCGGTGCCGACTGGCCCGGGGCTGGAGCCAGCAGCGAGCCGCCGCCGAGTTGTGCGCCGCCGCCGGGGTGCCGACGCTGAGTCGGCACGAGATCTCCCGGTGGGAGCGCCAGCGTCGCGTGCCGGGCGGGTTCTGGCTGGGCTGGCTCGCCGTCGTCCTGGACGTGCCGCTGGTGACGCTCGCCGAGGCCGCCGCTGCCACCCGCCGGGCCGGCTCGACGCGGGCCACCGGGCCGGGCCGCGCCACCGGGCCGGGACGCGCCACGCCGCGCGGCGTACGACCGGCTGGGCGAACGGGTCCCGGCCGCACCACGCGTGGCGGTGGAGCACGAACGATGACGACCGGCTAGCGTCGGGGCGTGACCCACGCTGCTCCCGTCTCCCCCGTCGACCGCAACGGCCTGCGGGAGCGGGTCGACAAGGCTCTCACCGAGTTCCTGGCCGGCCAACGTGTCCGGCTCGCCGCCGTGGACGACGCGCTGATTCCGGTGGCCGAGGCGATCGAGGCGTTCGTGCTCGGTGGCGGCAAGCGGCTGCGTCCGGCATTCGCGTACTGGGGGTTCCGGGGTGCCGGCGGGGTGGACAGCGACCAGGTGATCACCGCCCTGGCCGCGCTGGAGTTCGTCCAGGCCAGCGCCCTGATTCACGACGACCTGATGGACCGTTCCGACACCCGTCGCGGCGAGCCCGCGGTCCACCGGAGGTTCGCCACCCGGCACCGGGAGGCCGGCTGGGGCGGCGACCCGGACGGTTTCGGCGACGCCGCGGCCATCCTGCTCGGCGACCTCTGCCTGGTCTGGTCCGATGAGCTGCTGCACTCCGCGGGTCTGGACCTGTGGGCGTTGGCCCGGGCCCGGCCGGTCTTCGACGAGATGCGCACCGAGGTCACCGTCGGGCAGTATCTCGACGTGCTGACGCAGGTCACCGGGGACACCTCGGTGCAACGGGCCAGCAAGGTCGCCCGGTTCAAGTCCGCGAAGTACACCGTCGAACGTCCGTTGCTGCTCGGGGCCGCGCTGGCCGACGCGCCCGAGGACGTGCGGGCGGCCTACTCGGCGTACGGGCTGCCGTTGGGTGAGGCGTTTCAGCTCCGCGACGACGTGCTGGGGGTTTTCGGTGACCCGGTGCTGACCGGCAAGCCGGCCGGCGACGATCTGCGCGAGGGCAAACGCACCTATCTGGTGGCGGCGGCGGTGGAGGCCACCGACGACGCGGGCCGCGAGTTGCTGCTCGGCCGGCTCGGCGACCAGGAGCTGGACGAGCAGGGGGTGACCCTGCTCCGCGAGGTGATCTCGGGGAGCGGGGCGCTGGCCCGCACCGAACAGCGGATCACCACACTCACCGACGCCGCCCTGACCGCGCTGACCGCCGTCGACCTCGACACCGAGGCCCGCCAGGCCCTGGTCGACCTGGCCATAGCCGCAACCCGCCGCACCGACTAAACCCCTGCCCCACCCCCACCTGCCCCTGCCCCCACCCCCAGGGTTGATCATGAGGTTAGCGACCTCCGCCTCGGCGTGTCGCGCCGCTAACCTCATGATCAACTCGGGGGAAGCGGGGTGGGGGCCGGGCGGGGCCGGGCGGGGCAGGGTGGGGCGGGGGCAGGGTGGGGTTAGAAGCCTTGGGCTTGGGCTCGGCGTTTTACCTCGCGGGCCTGATCGCCGGAGAGGGCGGCGGCCGGGGTGGAGCCGGGCAGGGTGTCGTCCGGCTCGTAGAGCCAGCGCAGGGCGGCCTCGTCGTCGTAGCCGTTGTCGGCGAGCAGGTTGAGCACACCGGGCAGGTGCTTGAGCACGGTCTGGTTGGCAACCAGGTCCGCCGGGATGCGGCGGACGCCGTCGCGGCGGACCGCCAACAGCTCCCGGTCACGGATCATCTGGTGCACCTTGCTGATCGACACGTCGAGGCGTTCCGCGACGTCGGGCAGGGTCAACCAGCCGGCCGGGTCGGTGGGTCCGGCGAGCTCCAGGCCGGGCGCGGCCTGATCGGGTACGGGTTCGGTCACCCGACCACCCTGCCACGCCGCCGCCGCGACGAGCCACCGGCACCCCGGGCGACCCGTCGGCACCCGCTCTCGTGAGCACCCCTGACCAGCGAACAAGGGGCACACCGCGCGGCCGGACGGCCCGGGCCGGCGTACGGCTGTAGCATCCTGTTCATCCTTAGCCCCCTGGACACATAGACTCCCTGCCGATGGACACTCAGGTCGCCGACACGTTGCTGGGCTCGCTGATCGACGGGCGCTACCGCATTCGCGGTCGCGTGGCCCGTGGTGGCATGGCGACCGTGTACACCGCCACGGACGAGCGCCTTGAGCGCACCGTCGCTGTCAAGATCATTCACCCGACCCAGGCGAGCGAGGCGCGCGCCAGGATCGCCAACTTCGTGGCCCGGTTCACCGACGAGGCGAAGACGATCGCCCGGCTGACCCACCCGAACGTGGTGGCGGTCTACGACCAGGGCACCCACGCCGGTCTGCCGTACCTGGTGATGGAGTACGTCCGTGGCCGCACGCTGCGCGACGTGCTGGCCGAGCGCCGCCGACTCAACCCGGACGAGGCGCTGGCCATCACCGAGCAGATGCTCGCCGCGATCGCCGCCGCGCACCGGGCGGGTCTCGTACACCGCGACGTCAAACCGGAGAACGTGCTGGTCGCCGAGGCGCCCACCGGTGGCGTCGCCAACCTGGTCGACAGCGTCGTGAAGGTGGCCGACTTCGGGTTGGCCCGGGCGGTCGAGGCGAGCGCCGACGAGGAGCAGGGCAACCAACTGATGGCCACCGTGGCGTACGTCGCCCCGGAACTGGTCACCGAGGGCCGCGCCGATCCGCGCACCGACGTCTACTCGGCCGGCATCGTGCTGTTCGAGATGCTCACGGGCCGGGTGCCGTACGACGGGGACCGCCCGGTGGACGTCGCCTGGCAGCACGTCGACCGGGACGTGCCGGCGCCCTCGACGCTGGTGCCGGGCCTGCCGTCGGTCCTCGACGACCTGGTGCAGCGGGCCACCCGGCGTGACCCCGGCGCCCGGCCCGCGGACGCCGGCGCTCTGCTGGCCGAGGTGCAGGTTGCCCGGGATCGGCTGGGCGACGCCAACAGCCACACCGCCGTGCTCCGCCCGGTCAGCGACGAACCGTTGCTCTCCCAGCCGACCATGATGGTCGCGACGGTCCAGCCGCCCAACCGCCCGTCCTGGGCACGGCTGCCCGAGGGGGCCAGCAGCCAGGGGCCGGGTCGGCGTCGGGCCGCCCCGGAGCCCGCCGAGGGCCTGGGCGCCCGGCTCGCCGCGCTGCGCACCACGGTGCTGAACCACCCGCGTGGCCGACTGGCCGTCGCGGCCGTGGTGGTGACGCTGGGGCTGGTGGCCGCGATCGGTGGTTGGTGGTTCGGCGTCGGTCGCTACACGGACGCTCCGCAGCTGGTGAGCCTGAGCAAGGCCGAGGCGCAGGCACAGGCCGACCGCGCTGGGCTCGTCCTCGAGTACGCCGAGCCGCGCTTCGACGAGAAGGCCCCGAAGGACAGCGTGCTGGGGCAGGATCCGGCGTCCGCAACCAAGATCGTCAAGGGTGGCACGATCACCCTGACCCTCTCGCTGGGCCCGGAGCGTTTCCCCGTACCGGACGTGATCGGCAAGGAGTTCGAGCTCGCCGAGGCGGACCTGCTCAACGCGAAGCTGGTGGTGGCCAAGGGCACCCCCCGCTACGACGACAGCCTGCCGGCCGGCGTCGTGGTGGAGAGTTCCCCCAAGGTGGGCGCCGAGGTCAAGCCAGGGACGAAGGTCACCCTCATTCTGAGCCGGGGCAGGGCGCCGGTGACGGTGCCGAACCTGGTCGGCAAGAGCCTGACCGAGGCCCGGACGACCCTGGCCCAGCTCAACCTGGTGCTGGTGGAGAACTACAAGGACTCCGACAAACCGAGGGACGAGATCCTCGGGCAGAGCCCGGCCGATGGCGCCGGCGTGGAGAAGGGCACCCAGGTCAAGTTGGACGTCAGCAAGGGGCCGCCGCTGATCGCCATGCCGCGGGTGGTGGACCTGCCCTGCCAGCAGGCCAAGCAGGCGCTGGAGGGCCAGGGCTTCCCGGTGACGGTGGCGATCAACCCGAACGCCGTGGTCCGGATCCAGATCCCGGGCGAGAACCAGCAGGTGGCTCCGGGCACCCCGGTCACCCTGACGTGCTTCTGATGCCGACGATCTCGCGGCCGGTGGGCACGCACACTCCGACCTCGGGTGGGCTGGCGAAGGCCGCCCTGCCGTACGCCGACGTGACGGGTGCGCAGGTGGTGCAGGTCTACGTCTCCAATTCGCGAGGCTGGGCACTGCCCAACGGCGACCCCGGGCAGGACGCCCTGTTCCGCGACGGTTGCGCCGAGCGGGGCATTCCCGCGTTCATCCACGCCGCGCTGCTGGTCAATCTCGGCTCGCCCACCCCGGCCACCGTGGAGAAGTCGGCCCAGACGCTGGCGCACGCGCTGCGTCGGGGGGTGGCGATCGGCGCGCGCGGGGTGGTGTTCCACGCGGGCAGTTCGGTGGACGAGGGGCACGCCGAGGCGGCGATGCGACAGGTTCGCGAGGTGTTGCTGCCGTTGCTCGACTGGACCGCCGACGCTGGCGGGCCGATGTTGCTGGTCGAGCCGAGCGCGGGTGGAGGCCGGTCACTCGCCTCCCGGGTGGAGCAGCTCGGGCCCTACCTGGACGCGGTGGACCGGCACCCCATGCTCGGGGTCTGCTTCGACACCTGCCACGCCTGGGCGGCCGGTCACGACCTGGCGGCCGAGGGCGGCATGACGGCGACCCTGGACACCCTGGTGGCCACTGTCGGTGCGGACCGGCTGCGGCTGGTCCACGCCAACGACTCGAAGGATCTGTGCGGTTCCACCCGGGATCGGCACGAGAACATCGGCAAGGGCACCATCGGTGAGCCGGCCTTCGCCGAGCTGATGGCCCACCCGGCCACCGCCGGCGTCCCGACCGTCGTGGAAACCCCCAGCGAGAAGCACGTGGGCCACGCCGCCGACATCACCACCCTCACCCGCCTGACCCCCCAGTAACCCCCACCTGACCCACCGGGAACCCCACCTGCTCCCACCGGGAACCCCACCTGGTTGATCAAGAGGTTTGCGTCATCCGGGGGCCGGAATCTGACGCAAACCTCTTGATCACCGAGGTGAGCGGGGGGTGGGGTGGGGGTTGGTTGGGTGGGGTTAGGCGTTGGCCAGGATGCGGGGTAGGGCCGCGAGGGCGCGGTCGATGTCCGCGTCGCTGACGCCCAGGTGGGTGACCAGGCGGGCGGTACGGGGGCCGAGCACCGAGATGAGGACACCCTCGGCCCGTGCCGCGGCTGCCAGGGCCCGCGCGTCCAGAGTGTGCTTGGTGAGGTCCAGCGCGACCAGGTTGGTACGGACCGTCGTGGCCAGCACACCGAACGGCGCGACCGCCTCGGCGAGCCGGGCCGCCTTCGCGTGGTCGTCGGCCAGCCGGTCGATGTGCTGCGCGAGCGCGTACCGACCGGCGGCGGCGAGGACGCCGGCCTGGCGCATGCCACCGCCCATCCGCTTACGGATCGTCCGAGCACGCTCGATCTTCTCGGCGCTGCCCACCACCAGCGAGCCGACCGGCGCGCCGAGGCCCTTGGAGAGGCACACCGACAACGTGTCGAAGAGCCGGCCGTACTCGATCAGCGGCACCCCGTCGGCGACGTGCGCGTGCCAGATCCGGGCGCCGTCGCAGTGCAGCGCGACCCCCGCCTCGTCGGCGACCCCGCGCAGATCCCGCAGAGTCGCCAGCGGAATCACCCCACCGCCGCCCCGGTTGTGGGTCTGCTCGACGGCGATCGCCCGGGTGGGAACGGCGAAGTAGCCGTCCGGCCGGATCATCCCGGCCACCACCTCCGGGTCGATGTCCGCGCCCACCGCGGGCCAGGTCCGCGAGGAGATTCCGCCGTACGCGGCCGCGGCACCAATCTCGTACGTGACCACGTGCGCGTCGGCGTCGCAGAGCAACTCGTCGCCGGGCGACACCAACAGTTGCAGGGCGATCTGGTTCGCCATCGACCCGCTCGGGGCGAACAGCGCCGCCTCGTGCCCGAACAACGCGGCGACCTCGGCCTCCAGCGCGTTGACGCTCGGGTCCTCGCCGTACACGTCGTCACCGACCTCGGCGGCGGCCATCGCCTCCCGCATCCCGGCGGTGGGTCGGGTCACCGTGTCGGACCGCAGGTCCACGAACAGATCAGCCACTGTCATCCCTTCGGTTCGCCGACTGCGGGGCTCGCAGGCTCAGCCATGCGGGGGCTCGCGAGATCAGCCACGCAGCATCTCCGCCACGAGGAACGCCAACTCCAACGACTGCTGGGTGTTCAGTCGCGGGTCGCAGGCGGTTTCGTACCGGTCGGGCAGGTCGAGGTCCTCGATGCCCTGGGCGCCACCGAGGCACTCGGTGACGTCCTCGCCGGTCAACTCGACGTGCAGGCCACCGGGGTGGGTCTCCAGCCCTCGGTGCACCTCGAAGTAGCCGAGCACCTCGTCGACGATGCGGTCGAAGTGCCGGGTCTTGTAGCCGTTGGACGACTCGTGCGTGTTGCCGTGCATCGGGTCGCACTGCCAGACCACCTTGGCCCCGGCAGCGGTGACCTTGGCGACGATCGGCGGCAGCGCGTCGCGTACCCGGTGGTTGCCCATCCGGCTGATCAGGGTGAGCCGGCCCGGGATGTTGTCCGGGTTGAGCTTCTCGCACAGCTCGATCGCCTCATCCGGGGACGTGGTCGGGCCGAGCTTGACCCCGATCGGGTTGGCGATCCGGGAGATGAAGTCGATGTGCGCCCCGTTGATCTGCCGGGTGCGCTCGCCGATCCAGAGGAAGTGCCCGGAGAGCCCGTAGGCGCGCCGGTCGGAGACCCGGGTGAGCGCGCGGTCGTACTCCAGGGCGAGGGCCTCGTGGGAGCAGTACAGCGTGACGGTACGCAGCGCCTCGTCGTCGGTCATGCCGCAGGCCCGGATGAAGGCCAGCGCCCGGTCGATCTCCCGGGCGATCGCCTCGTAACGCTCCCCCGCCGGGGAGTTCTTCACGAAGCCCTTGTTCCAGTCGTGCACGGCGTGCAGGTCGGCGAGCCCGCCGGCGAGGTACGCCCGGAGCATGTTCATCGCCGCGGCCGAGTTGGCGTACGCCCGGATCATGCGCTGCGGGTCGGCGACCCGGGCGGCCGGATCGGCCTCCAGCGAGTTGATCATGTCGCCGCGGTACGCGGGCAACCCACGGGCGTCGGTCGGCAGCGAGCGGGGCTTCGTGTACTGCCCGGCGACCCGGGCGACCTTGACCACCGGCAGTGACGCGCCGTAGGTGAGCACGATCGCCATCTGGAGCAGGGTGCGGGCGTTGGCCAGCAGGTGGCTCTCGGTGTTGTCGACGAACGTCTCGGCGCAGTCACCGCCCTGCAACAGGAACGCCTTGCCCTCGCAGACCAGGGCCAGCTTCTGCCGGAGCTGGTCCACCTCGTAGGGCGCGACGACCGACGGCACGGTGTCGAGGACCTTGCAGACGGCGGCGACGGCGGTCGGGTCGGACCACGGCGGAACCTGCTCGCGGGGCAGCTCCCGCCATCGGTCCAGGCCGAGCGCGGCGTCCTCGGCGGAGTCGACTGTCGGACGGCTGGTCTGCAGGCCCGGGCTGCCCACCGCGGGATGGCTCAGCTGATGCCACTCATGGCGCATGACAGAAAGCGTACGGCGACCGTCGCGGTGCCCGGGCGGCGAGGGGGACGGTTCCGGCAGATGGGAGATCAATTCGCCGGGCGCTGGTCAGGACGCGGGGGTAGGGGGAGCCTTCGCCGGCGGCGCGCTGTCGGCCGAGGCACCCGGTGCCTCACCGGCGATGCACCAGTCACTGCCGTCGCGGGTGACGGTGAACACCAACGGCCGGACAACGGTGCGCTTACCGGCGGTGACCGAGACCGAGACGCTGACCTCCTGCCCGAGCGGGCCGGACCGGATGTCGGTGATGGCCGCCTCGGGCACCTGGAAGTGGTCGGCGAAGTCACCGTTGGGGCCGGTAGCGCCCAGGTCGAAGCCGTCGTGCAGCAGCGCGCAGAGCTGGCTGCGGCCGGCGGCGACGTCCTTGGCCGCCATCGCGTCGAGGTACGCCTGCACGCGCTCGCGGGAGCGGGTGGTGGCCTCCTCGGCGGGCGCTCGGGCCGGCTTGGCGGCGGACTCGTCCTCGTCCCCGCCGCCGATCCCGCAGCCGACCAGGGCGACCGGCAGCAGCATCAGCCCGGCGGCGGTCGCCGCCAGCCCGCGGTGGGTCGAGCGCATGATCACCTCCGTCGACGCTGAGATCGAGACGTGCCGAGCCGCGAGTCTGCCACATCCAGCTGATCGAACCCAACGGTGGCGGCCCGGTCGACGCTGGGCGTCGACCGGGCCGCTGTGTCACGGGCGGGAAGGGACGGTGCGGGTCCCTTCCCGCCGTGTGGGTGGTGCGCCGGCCTTCGGCTCAGCCGAGGCCGCCCTTGATGGCGCCGATGAGCTCGCCGTTGCTCGTGTCACCGGAGAGTTCCCAGAAGAACGCGCCACCGAGGCCCTGGTTGTTCGCGTACGTCATCTTGCCGTTGATGGTCGACGGGGTGTCGTAGCTCCACCAGTTGCTGCCGCACTTGGCGTACGCGGTGCCGGCGATCGTGCCGGTGGCCGGGCAGGTGTTCTTGAGGACCTTGTAGTCCTCGATGCCCGCCTCGTAGGTGCCCGGTGCCGCGCCGGTGGCGCTGCCGCCCGGCGCCGCCTGGGTGACACCGGTCCAGCCCCGCCCGTAGAAGCCGATGCCGAGCAGCAGCTTGCTGGCCGGGACACCCTTGCTCTTGAGCTTCTGGATCGCCGCGTCGGAGTTGAAGCCCTGCTGCGGGATGCCGGTGTACGAGGTCAGCGGCGAGTGCGGCGCCGTCGGCCCCTGGGCGTTGAACGCCCCGAAGTAGTCGTACGTCATCGGCATCAGCCAGTTGAGGTTGCCGATGGCGCCGGCGTAGTCGGTGGCGTCGATCTTGCCGCCGTTGCTGCCGTCTGCGGTGATGGCGGCGGTGACCAGGGCGTTGGAGCCGAACTTCGACCGCAGCGCGCTGATCACGTTCTTGAAGGCGTTCGGGCCGCTGGTGTCACAGCTCAGACCGCAGGCGTTGGGGTACTCCCAGTCGACGTCGATGCCGTCGAAGACGTCCGACCAGCGCGGGTCCTCGACCAGGTTGTAGCAGCTCTCGGCGAATGCGGCCGGGTTCTGGGCGGCCTGCGTGAAGCCGCCGGACCAGGTCCAGCCACCGAACGACCAGATCACCTTCAGGTGCGGGTTCAGCTGCTTGAGCTTGCGCAGCTGGTTGAAGCTGCCCCGCAGCGGCTGGTCCCAGGTGTCGGCGACGCCGTCGACGCTGTCCGCCGCCGTGTACGCCTTCTCGTAGTCGGCGTAGCTGTCACCGATCGAGCAGCGACCGCCGGTGGTGTTGCCGAAGGCGTACAGGATGTGGGTCAGCTTGGCGGCCGAGCCGCTGGTCTGGATGTTCTTGACGTGGTAGTTGCGGGCGTACACGCCCCACTCGGCGAAGTAGCCGACGACCTTCTTGCCACCGGTGTTCGGCGGCGGCGTGGTCGGCGGTGGCGTGGTGGGTGGCGGGGTGGTCGGTGGCGTCGTGGTCGGTGGGGTGGTGGTCGGCGGGGTCGTGGTGGGCGGGGTCGTTCCGCCGCCGCACGCGGCACCGTTGATGGTGCAGTTCAGCGGTGCCTTGTAGGCGCCGCTGCCGTTGTAGCCCCAACTGAACGAGGCGCCGGGGGCGAGGCCGCCGGCCCAGCTCTTCTTGACCGCGACGTAGTGGTTGCCGCTGCTGGTGACGTCGGCGTCCCACGCGCTGCTGATGGTGGTGCCCGACGGCAGGTCGAACTCGATGCGCCAGGTGGCGACGGTGGCGCTGGACCCGTTGGTGACGGTCACCCTCGTCTCGTGACCGGTCCCCCAGTCCTGCGCCTTGGTGAAGGTGGTGGTGACCGTGCCGGCGCCGAACGCGGTGGTCACCGGCACCGCTGCGACGGTCACGGCGACCACGGCACCGGCCCAGAGGGCTCGGCGGAGCGATCTTTTCATGCGGCGTCTCCCGAACTGTTAGGAAACTTTCCAAAAGAGATGGTGAGACGGTACTCACGCCGTCATCAGTTCGTCAAGATGTGCATGTTTCGATTTCTCCTGGTGCACGGAGTGCACACGCTGCGCCCATACCCGGCCGACGCCGGCCCGCGAGTAGCCTCGGCCCATGACCGTCTTCGACATCCCGATCGACGCCCTCAACGGCGGCCCCGCCGACCTGGCCCGCTACCGCGGCAAGACGTTGCTGGTCGTCAACGTGGCCTCCCGCTGCGGCCTCACCCCGCAGTACGCCGGCCTCCAGAAGCTCGCCGACTCCTACGCCGACCGGGGCCTGGTGGTGCTCGGCGTGCCGTGCAACCAGTTCGCCGGGCAGGAGCCGGGCAGCGCCGCCGAGATCAGCGACTTCTGCCAGGTCAACTACGGGGTCACCTTCCCGTTGACCGAGAAGGTCGACGTCAACGGCCCCGACCGGCACCCGCTCTACGCCGCGTTGGTGCAGACTCCGGACGCCGACGGGCACACCGGTGACGTGCGGTGGAACTTCGAGAAGTTCCTGGTGGCCCCGGACGGCTCGGTCGCCGCCCGCTTCGCCCCCACCGTCGAGCCCGGCTCGGACGAGCTACGCACCGCCATCGATAAGACCCTCCCCGCCTCCTGACACCCCAGGGCGCCGCGCGTGCCGCCCTGATCACGCTCGAACATGGATGTAGTGGCCTCCCGGCTTCCGGACGCCACCACATCCCGGATCGAGCACGATCTTGCGGGCCGGGCCGGGCCGGGCCGGCACCGCACGGCGGCCGGCACGAACCGCTGGCCACCGGAGAGGGGCATGTCACCGGAGAGCCGGTCGGCGACCAGCGTGAGCAGTACGTTGTCCAGGACGGGTGCGGCGCCACCAGGCACCCGCCGGGAAGGCGAGGTCGCGAGCAGCCCCCCGCCGGGGTGACCGGAATAACCCACCAGGCTGGTCGGGAATGCGTCGCGGGTGGACGGAGTTGGGAACGAGCATGACAACTGTGGGACTGATCGGCAGTGGCAACATCGGCGGCACCGTGGCCCGGCTTGCCGTCGACGCCGGCTACGACGTGGTGCTGAGCAACTCGCGCGGCCCGGAGACCCTCACCGACCTGGTCGAGGCCCTGGGCGGGCACGCCAGCGCCGGCACCGCGCAGGACGCGGCACAGGTGGGTGACCTGGTGGTGGTCAGCGTGCCGCTGAAGGCGTACCGCGCGGTGCCCGTGGAGCCACTGGCCGGCAAGGTCGTCATCGACACCAACAACTACTACCCGCAGCGCGACGGGGCCTTCCCGGAGCTGGACTCCGGCGAGATCACCAGCAGTGAGCTGCTGCAGCGGCACCTGCCGCAGTCGCGGGTGGTCAAGGTCTTCAACAACATCTACTTCAAGGGCCTGGCCGCGCTCTCCCGGCCGTCCGGTGCGGCCGACCGCAGCGCCCTCGCGATCGCCGGTGACGACGCCGACGCGAAGGCCGAGGTGACCGCCTTCCTGGACCGGATCGGGTACGACGCGGTCGACGTCGGCCCGCTGGCCGAGGGGTGGCGCTACCAGCCGGACACTCCGGCGTACGGCACGCTCTACTCCGCCAGCCCTACCGACTGGGAGCACCCGGCCACCGGCGACGCCGCGAAGCTGCGCGCCGCCCTGGCCGCCGCCACCCGCTGACCAACCGCCACCGCCCTCCCGCGACCGCCTACCGGCTCCTCGCGCGGAGGGCGGCGGCGAGTTCGTCGTCGTAGCTGGCGATCGGCCGCCCGTCCGCGTCGTACGCGACGAGCCGGCCCTGCGCCATGCTGGCCGAGCGGAACGAGAACGTCCGGCTCCCCGGGTACGCGTCGAGCAGCGGAATGACCCGGGGTGGCCCACCCGGGGCGGAGAAGTATTCCAGCCTGGTCACCTGCGGGGAGACCACCCCGTTGACCCGCACCTTGGTCCTCTCGGCCCGGGTGCCGAAGGTGACCGGCGCGTCCGTGCCGTAGGCGGCGCACTCGACCGGGCCCCGGCAGACGAAGAAGTACCGCGGGTTGACCACGTCGTCGAGGGCGTACGCCTTGAAGGTCGGGTCGGCACCGGCGGGCAGCGGTTGTACCGCGAAGAACGCGACAGCCACGGTGGCCGTCACGCCCACCCGCAACCAGCCCCGTCGGCCCGCCGGTCGCCGGTGCGTGCGGGCGGCGGCGACCGCGACGCCACCGAAGCCGACCAGGCACAGCAGGAGCACCCCGATCGCGCGGGCGTTCTCGAAGAGGAACTGCACCCCCGGCCGCGTCGACACCGGACTGAGCACCGCGCCCAACGAGACGACCATGGCGGCCAGCAGCGCTCCCCCGGCCGCCCGCTGGGTGACGCCGGACGCGCCGATCAGCAGCATCGCCGCGAGCACCGGCCACACCTGGTGGTGGGTCCAGGACACCGGGGACGCGGCGACGGTGGCGCAGCCGACCAGCACCGCCGCGTGCCCGCTGCGGCCCTGTCGCGTCAACTGTCGCGCCCGCAGCAGGGCCGCCACGCAGACGAACGCCACCAGGGTGGCCCAGAGCACTGGCAACGCCGCCTCGTCCACGCCGACGCGCAGCAGCATGCCGTGCAGGGACTGGTTACCCAGTGACGCCAGGTTGCCGATCCGTGAGGTCTGCCGGACGGCCTCGGTCCAGTACGTCCAACTCTCGCCGGGCAGCACGATCCCGGCGAGCCCCGCGCAGGCCAGGAATGTCGCCACGGCGCGGCCCGCGTCGCGGTAGCGGCCGGTGGCGAGGAAGTAGACGACGAACAGCAACGGGGTCAGCTTGATCGCCGAGGCGACCCCGACCAGCACCCCGCGCAGCCGGGGCGGGACCAGGCCCACCCCGTCGAGCAGGGCCATCAACACGATGAAGATGCTGACCTGACCGAAGCGCAGATTGCTCTGCACCGGTGCGGAGAGCATCAGCACCGTGGCCGCCACCGCCACCACGAGCGGTCGCCGGGACTGCCGGGTGGTCAGCGCGACACCGACCGTCCCGGCGATGGCGACGACCGCCGCGCACGTCGCCACCAACCAGATTCCCCGCAGGACGCCCTCCGGCACGGCGGTGATCGGCCCCAGCACGAGGGCGGCGAACGGCGGATAGGTGAACGGACCGCCGTTGGCCGCCACGAAGCCGTACAGCGGCCGACCGGCGTGCAGGTCGGCCAGCGCGCCGTAGTAGATGTGCAGGTCGGAGAGGCGATCCGGACGGCGCAGAACGAGCACACAGGACACCAGCGCGACGACGACGAAGGCCGCCCACGCCAGCGCCACCCGGCGATCCCGCATCGACCGAGAATAATCGGGACGGCACCAAGAAACACCCGCTGGGGCAACTTGCGCCGTAGTCCCGTTCACGGGACCCTGTTCTCTGGGTTGCCAACCGCTCACCGAACGTGCCCCCGGAGGCGACATGCACATGCCCCGTACCCTCCCCCGCCGACTGCTGGCCGGCACCGGCGTGCTCCTGCTCGGCACCGCCCTCGCTGCCGCCGGCGTCGGTGTTCCGGCCGTCGCCGCGACGGGCGCGGACACCGTCGGATACGTCCGGCTCGCCCACCTCTCCCCCGACACCCCGGCCGTCGACGTCTACCTGGCCGCACCGGGCACCGCGAAGCCGCGGGTCTTCCCGGGGGTCGGCTACGGCGTGGTCTCCGACTACCTCGAACTCGCGCCCGGCCGGTACGCGGTGGCGATGCGCGAGGCCGGCGCTCCCGCCAGCGATCCCCCGGTGCTCACCACCGAGGTCGCGGTGACCAGTGGCGACGCGTTCACGGTGGCCGGTGTCGGGCGGCACGCCGACCTCGGCCTGCGGGTGCTCACCGACGACCTCAGCGCCCCCAGCGACGGGCGTGCCAAGGTGCGGGTCGTGCAGGCGTCGGTGCGGACCCCGATCCTCGACGTGGCCGCCTCCGACGGCCCGAAGATCGCCGACGGGGTGCAGTTCGCCACCACCACCGACTACCAGCAGGTCGAGCCGGGCAGATGGCGGCTGAAGCTGACCGGTGCCGGTGGTCCGAGCACCGACGCCGAGGTGCGGCTCACCGGCGGCGCTGTCTACTCGCTGCTGGTGCTCGACGCGAAGCAGGGCGGGCTGACCGCCGAGCTGCGCCGCGACGCCGAGGGCGGCACCGTCGTCCCGGCCGGTGGGGTGGACACCGGCGCCGGGGGCACCGCCCGCACCGGGCTCGACGCGTACCCCCTGGTGGCCGGCGGTTTGGCCGCGGCGGCCGGGGTGGTCGCGTTGCTGCTCTGGCGACGGCGGCGCAGCACCTGGTGAGCGCCGGGCCGGGCCCGTCGATCCGGCGGCACCGTGACCGTCGGGTGCCGCTGGCCGCGCTGGTCGCGGCCGGCGCGGCGGTCTGCCTCGCCGCGAGCACCGGGGTCGGGCTGGCCACCACCGACCCGCCGCCGCCGGTCGCGACCTGGCACCCCGGCTGCGGCGACGGCTGTCCGTCGGTGGCCGCCGCGCCCACGCCACACGGTCCACCCACGCGGGTACGCGTACCGCGCATCGGTGTCGACTCACCGCTCACGGTGCTGGGCCTGGACGGCGCGGGCGCGCTGATCCCGCCGACCGACTTCGACACCGCCGGCTGGTACGGCGGCGGCCCGGCTCCCGGCGACACCGGCCCGGCCGTACTCGCCGGGCATCTGGACTCCCGACGCGGGCCGGCGGTCTTCGCCCGGCTCGGCGAGCTGCGGCCCGGCGACCTGGTGGAGGTGTGGCGCGGCGGGCAGCGGTTGCCGTTCCGGGTGACCGGGTCGTTGCGTACCCGCAAGGACCAGTTTCCGACGGCAGTGGTCTACGGGCCGACGCCCGGGGCGGAGCTGCGCCTGGTCACCTGCGGGGGCGACTTCGACCGGCGGCGCGGGCACTACGTCGACAACGTGGTGGTGTTCGCGGTGACCGAGGCCGCAGGCCCGGTCCTGCCGACGTCGGCGGCGGGTTGAGCCGCGCACCCGGCCGGCATGGGCCCGCGCCGCGAGGTCCCGGCCCGCCGCGGCCCGCGCCGCGAGGTCCCGGCCCGCCGCGTGATCAACTCGGGTTCAAGGAAGTCGCGTGTCCGGCGTGCCCGGATGCCGCGACTTTCAGGAGCCCGAGTGGATCAAGCCTTCAACCCGGCGGCCTCGCTCCGCCTCGGCGCGGATCAGCACGGCAGGCCGCGCGGGCCCCGGCGCCAGGGCCGGGGGTGTCAGAGGGGGCGGCGGCCGGCGAAGCCGCACTCGGCCCGGTGGTACCAGCGCACGTCGGAGTCGCCCTCCAGCCAGCACCAGAGCACGGCCCGGCCGGCCCGCTCGCCGGGGAAGTCGAGCAGCACCGGGGCGATGCCCTTGACCTGGATGTCGTGCTGGTGCAGCTCGTCGACGACGGCATGCAGCCGAGCCTCCAGCGCCTTCACCTCGGCCAGCCCGCCGAGCGCGCTCACGCCGTGGTCGGCCAGGTCGGCGCGCAGCTCGGTCAGGTCAGCCCGCACCCGGATCAACTCGTCGACGCGGGGTTGCAGAGTGGCCACCAGGTGCCGGGCCTGGGCAAGTGTGAACACCCGGCCAGTATGCGGCACGCACGGCCCCGCGACGTGCCCGCAACCGCTGGGCGTGACGCGTCCGGACGGTCAGTCGGCCTGTGCCGCCAGTTCGCGCGCCCGATCCCGGGCGGCCTCCAGCGCGGCGAGCAGCGCCGCGCGTACGCCGTGCTTCTCCAGCTCGCGGATGGCGGAGATGGTGGTGCCGGCCGGCGAGGTGACCGCCTCGCGCAGCTTGACCGGGTGCTCACCGGAGTCACGCAGCATCACCGCCGACCCGATCGCGGTCTGCACGATCAACTCGTGTGCCACCTGGCGGGGCAGCCCGAGCAGGATTCCCGCGTCGATCATGGCTTCGACCAGCAGGTAGAAGTAGGCCGGGCCGGAGCCGGAGAGCGCGGTGACCGCGTCCTGCTGCGACTCGGGCACCCGGATCGTCTGGCCGAGCGGCTTGAACATCTCCTCGGCCAACGTCAGGTGCGCCCCGGTGGCGTACGCACCGGCGGAGATCGCTGTCATCGCCTCGTCGACAAGCGCCGGGGTGTTGGTCATCACCCGCACCACCGGGGTGCCGTCGGGCAGCCGGCGGCTGAAGAAGCTGGTGGGAAGGCCGGCGCAGAGCGAGATGACGAGCTTGTCGGCCGGCACCTTGGGGCCGATCTCGTCGAGCAGCGCGGCGGCGTCCTGGGGCTTCACCGAGATCGCGAGCACCGCCGCCTCGTCCACGGCGGTCAGGTTGTCGACCACCCGTACGCCGTAACGGGCTGTCAACTCCTCGGCCCGAGCGGGCCGGCGGGCGGTGGCCAGCAGCCGGTCCACCGGCCATCCCGAGCGCAGCAGCCCGGAGAGCATCAGCTCACCGATCTTGCCCGCGCCGATCACCGCGACCGTGTGCACTCCGGCGGACATGTCGGCCGTACCCCCTCGCGTCGGGTCGCGGCGTGGCGGGCCCGCGGGCCCGCCACGCCGTCGACGATCGATCAGCTGCCGAAGAAGACCTCGGCCTCGGCGTACCGCTCCAGCGGCACGGTCTTCAGCTCGCGGGTCGCGTCGGCCAGCGGCACCCGGACGATGTCGGTGCTCTGCATCGCGACCATCTTGCCCCAGTCGCCGTCGTTGACGGCGTCGATGGCCTGCAGGCCCAGGCGGGTGGCGAGCACCCGGTCGAAGGCGGTCGGGGTGCCACCGCGCTGGATGTGACCCAGCACCACGGTGCGGGCCTCCTTGCCGGTCTTGGCCTCCAGCTGCTCGGCGAGCCACTGGCCGATGCCGCCGAGGCGGACGTGGCCGAAGGAGTCGAGCTCCTGGTTGGCGAGCACCATCTGGCCGTCCAGCGGCTGGGCGCCCTCGGCGACCACGACGATCGGGGCGTACTGGTGCTGGAAGCGCTTCTCGACGTAGCCGGCCACCTGGTCGACGTCGAACTGGCGCTCGGGCAGCAGGATCACGTTGGCGCCGCCGGCCAGGCCGGCGTGCAGGGCGATCCAGCCGGCGTGGCGGCCCATCACCTCGACGACCAGGGTGCGGTGGTGGCTCTCCGCGGTGGTGTGCAGCCGGTCGATGGCCTCCATCGCGATGTTGACAGCGGTGTCGAAGCCGAAGGTGTAGTCGGTGGCGCCGAGGTCGTTGTCGATCGTCTTCGGCACGCCGACGACGTGCACGCCCAGCTCGTAGAGCTTGGTGGCCACGCCGAGGGTGTCCTCGCCGCCGATCGCGATCAGCGCGTCCACGCCCTGGGCGGCGAGGTTGTCCTTGATCCGCTCGACGCCGTTCTCGATCTTGAACGGGTTGGTACGGGACGAGCCGAGGATGGTGCCGCCGCGGGGCAGGATGCCGCGGACGTCGGCGATGTCCAGCGGCCGGGACAGACCCTCCAGCGGGCCCTTCCAGCCGTCCCGGAAGCCCACGAACTCGTGACCGTAAGTGGCGACGCCCTTGCGGACCACCGCCCGGATGACCGCGTTGAGACCGGGGCAGTCGCCGCCGCCGGTGAGCACGCCGATACGCATGATCCGCTCATCCTCCTGGAGCATCAGGTAAAGCCCGATTTGCCCCAGGATATGTGTCAGGTCAGACCATCGGCGCCGTTGCCGGCCCGGGGCGGGCCGTCACTGCGCACTGTAGTCGGCCCGCCGGTACGACGACAGCGCGCCCCGGCCACCCACCCCCGGTCAGTAGGTCACCTCGTGGTTCTCGCCGAGCTCCGGTGGCCGGCCGGTGACGGCGGACTTCGCGTAGCCGAGCAGGTTCACCACGGTGCTGCTCGGCGAGTCCCAGTACTCGGCGGAGCTGGCGTGCACCTTGATCAACGTCAGTCCTGGGGTGTCCAGCCCATCCGGGAACCACACCTTGAGCAGCGGGTTCCACAGCTGCTCGGCGCGGGCCCGGTCGAACCCCTCGGTGGCGGTGCCGGAGATCGACACCCAGGCGTTGTGCTTCTGGTCAGAGAAGGCGATGTTGACCTCCGGGTTCACCCGGATCTGGCGGACCTTGGCCGAGTCGGCAGAGGCGAAGAACCACAACTCACCGTCGAACTCGGCCTCCTGGAGCCCCATCGGCCGGCTGACCTGCCGCCCGTCCAGAGCGGTGGTGGTCAACATGCAGATCCGCGCGGCACGGGCCAGGCCGGTGACCCGGGCGCGCGCCTCCGCGGCGCTGGTCGGCTGGTCGCTCATGGCAATCTCCCTCAGCTCGGCTGGTCGAACCGTTGCCCGGGACAGAACCGGTCAAACCTAACGGCGGCGTGGCCACCACTAGCGGGCGGTCATCGCCCGCCAGCGGGCCAGATTGTGCCGGGCATCGACCAGAGCATCGTGCCGGGCCGCGTCCGCGTCCGGCAGGGGCGGCCTACCCCGGTCGTCCCAGAGCTGCCGCAGCTCCTTGGTGTAGCGGGGAATCTCCCGGGGCAGGGCCGGCATCGCACCCCAGAGCTGGGCGAGCACCACGTGGTCGTACGCGGCGAACCAGGCCCACAACTCCAGCTGCTCCCCCGGCCGGTCCCGGATCGGCTCGATGAGGAAGTCGTACAGGTCGTCGCGGATGCGCTCGCGCGAGCGCCAGGCCCGGTCCGCCGGGGATGGCAGCTTGTCCAGCACGTTGCGGCGGACCCAGGGCACGGCGCGGGAGTCGTCGAACTCGGTGGAGACCGCGTAGAACTCGCGGCCGTACTCGTCGACGACACCGATCGAGACGAGGTCGACCGTCGTGCCGTCCTCGATGAACTCGCAGTCGTAGAAGTAGCGGTAGACCATTCCGGGCATCTTCGCCCACCGCCGCTTCATCGTCCCCGCCGGGGCCCACCCCGCGCCCCGGCGACACCTTGTGAGTGGCGCGTCGCAGCTCGTGACGGTCACGGAAGTGCTTCGAGGGGTGTACAGCAAGCGACCGGACCGTCATGATCTGATGTGTACCGCTACCGGACGCCGAATCGGTGTCAGTTCACCTTGTCGGGGCCCATCAGGTTCGCCCGGTGAGCGAGTTGTGGTCCATGACCGGGGGAGGGGTTGGGCCGTGGAGGTTCGCCTGCCAGAGCCGGGTGACGCGCTCACGGGTGTGGAGATGTTCGCTGGGCTGGAGCCCGAGGTGCGGCAGCGCGTCATCGCCGCCGCTGTTCCACGTACCTATCGCAAGGGCCAGCTGCTCTTCGTGGAGAACGACCCCGGCGAGTCACTGATAGTGCTGCGCCGTGGCGCGGTGGCCGTGTTTCGGACCGCGCCCACCGGCGAGCGGGCCGTGCTGTCGGTTATCCGTCCGCCGGACGTGCTCGGCGAAGTCTCCCTGCTCGACGCGTCCACCCGGTCCGCCTCGGCGGAGGCCATCGAGGACTGCGCGGCGCTCGCGCTGTCGCGGGGCGCGTTCATGGAATTGGTGCACTCCAACCCCCGCATCCTGGACGCGGTGATGCGCTCACTGGGCGGGTTGATCCGCCGGCTCACCGAGCAGAACGCCGACCACGTCTTCCTCGACCTGCCCGGTCGGGTGGCGAAGACGCTGGTCCGGCTGGCCGGCGAGAGCCAGGCACCGATGATCACGATCGAGCTCAATCAGAGCCAGCTGGCCGAGATGGCCGGGGGTTCCCGGCAGAGCGTCAACCAGGCGATCGGCTCGTTCGCGAGTCGCGGCTGGCTGCGTACCGAGGGTCGTCGGATCGTGGTGACCGACGTGGCCGCGCTGCGTCGGCGCGCCGGCATGAACGACCGCTAATCGGTCGGCCGGCACCGGGCGGCTGCACGACGGGTGCGGCCGGCGGACCGAGGGCCCACCGACCGCACCCGGGCGATCAGTTCTCCGTGCTGTCGGCCGGCGGCGCGCCCGGCCCCGGACCGATCTTCTTCGGATCGGTCGGCTTACCAGCCGTGGACGTGCTCGACGAGGTGGTCGTGGTCTCCCCCGACCCGCCCGACTGACCCTCAGGCTCTTCCACCATGCCCTGCTCCTCCAGTTCGGCGAGAGTGACAGCATCGACGTCGATCGTGTCGCCCGGAGCCCACTGTGTGCCACCCGGATCGGTCCACGAGGCGGACAATCGTACTTGCACGGCACTCTCCCTGACATGAAACTTCCTGGTACGGAACACTAACCCCGGCCGATCGACGACGTTGCCCGTCCACCCGTCGGTTACCCGACTGGCGGGTCAGCCGCGATACTGGCCCCTCTCGCCCACGGAGCTGAACATCGACCTCAAGTGTGGACACTGCGCCCGCGCGGCCGGGCCGGACGACCGCTTCTGCGGCGGCTGTGGCCAGCCGCTCGGCGTCAACTGTGCGCACTGCGGGCACGCCAACAGCACCGAGGTCAACTTCTGCACCAGCTGCGGTCAGCCGCTGCGCGACCACGTCGTCGTGGTGCAGGAGGACCGGCGTCAGGTCAGCGTCCTCTTCGTCGACATAGTGGACTTCACCAGGTACGCGGAGCAGGCCGACCCGGAGCAGGCCCGCAGTCTGCAGCAGACCTACTTCGCCACGGTGCGCCGGATCGTGCACCAGTACGGCGGGGTGGTCGAGAAGTACATCGGTGACGCGGCGATGGCGCTGTTCGGCGCGCCGGTGGCCACCGACAACGACGCGTTGCGGTGTGTGCGCGCCGGCCTGGAGCTGCAGCGGAGCCTGGCCCGTCAGCCCGCCGGTCCGCAGCCGCCGCTGGGCTTCCGGGTCGGCATCGCGACAGGCGAGGCCCTGGTCGACCTCTCCGCCACCCGCGACGGTGGGCAGGCGTTCGTCACCGGAGACGTGGTCAACACGGCCTCCCGCCTGCAGGGGTTCGCCCCACCGGGCGGTGTCGTCGTCGACGAGAGCACCTGGTCGGCCACCCGGCACGAGATGGAGTACGCCGACCAGCCACCGGTCACCCTGCGCGGCCGGTCCGCGGTGAGCCGGATCTGGCTGGCCGTCCAGGTCCGACCGCACCGGGACCCGCGCGGCGCCGAGCTGACCCCGATGGTGGACCGGGAGCACGAGCGCGGCCTGCTGGTCAACGCGCTGCACCGGATGGTGACCGAGCGGACCTCCCAGTTGGTGACGGTGTTCGGCCCGGCCGGTGTGGGCAAGAGCCGGCTGCTGCGCGAGCTGGCCCGCAACGCCGGCAGCATGCCCGGCCCACCGGTCACCTGGCTCGTCGGGCAGTGCCCGCCGTTCGGCGAGAACGTCACCTGGGCCGCACTGTCGGACATCGTGAAGACCTGGGTGGGCGTGCCGGAGGTCGACGACCCGGCCGCGCTGCGCGAGCGGCTGCGGGCCCGGCTGGCGCAGCTCGCCGACCCGCACGCGACCCGGCTGGCCGAGGCGCTCGGGCCGCTGATCGGCGTACCCGGCGAGCGGCTCACCCCCGGCGAGACCGAGGCGGCCTGGCGGCGCTTCCTGCTCGCCCTGGCCGCCACCGGTCCGACCGTGCTCGCCTTCGAGGACATGCACTGGGCGGACCAGGCGATGCTCGCCTTCGTCGAGCAACTCGGCGCGACGGCGCGCGGCATACCGCTGCTGGTCGTCGCGACCGCCCGCCCGGAACTGCGGGAACGGCACCCGGCCTGGACCGGCACGATCAGTGGCGCGATGTCCATCTCGGTGCCGCCGATGCACGACACCGACATCGACACGCTCTACTCGCTGCTTCTCGGGCAGTCGACGCTGCCCTCCGCCTCGCGTACCCCGCTGATCGAGTTCGCCGACGGCAACCCGCTCTACGCCCAGGAGTACGCCCGGATGCTGCTGGATGGTGGCCTGCTCGACGGCGTCGACTCGGTCGCCCGCCCCGACCTCGACGGCGGCCCGGAGATGCCCCGCACCGTGCAGGCGGTCATCGCGAACCGGCTGGACCTGCTGGACCCGGCCGACCGGGCGGTGCTCCAGGCCGCCGCCGTGGTCGGCGTGGTGTTCTGGGCCGCGCCGGTGGCGATGGCGCTGGGGCGGCCGGTGGAGTGGGTCGAGCGCGCGCTGGACCGCCTGCAACGTCGCGACCTGGTGTACGAGCAGAGCACGTCGACGATGCCCGGTCAGCCCGAGTACCGGTTCCGGCACATCCTGGTGCGCGACGTCTGCTACCAGCGGCTACCCCGGGCCGAACGGGTGCTGCGTCACCAACGCACCGCCGACTGGATGGCGCAGCTCACCGACGGCCGCCAGTACGACCTGGCCGAGGTGCTGGCCCACCATCGCTGGGCGGCACACGAGATCGCCCGGACCGTCGGGCTGGACACCGCCCCCTACGCCCCGCCGGCTCGGGCCGCGCTGCACCGGGCGGCCCGCCGGGCGTACGAGCTGCACGCGCTGGACACCGCCGCCGCGCTGGTCAGCCGCGCGCTGGCCCTCGACGTCGGGCCGGACCCGGCGTTGGAGCTGTTCGACGCGGAGCTGGCGTTCTATCGGGACGGGGACGCCTTCCTGGTGGCGGGGGGCACGGACACCCTCAGCCGGCTGGCCGAGCGGCTCACCGCCGGCGGCGACCGGACGGGGGCGGCGCGCGCCTGGACGCTGCTGGCCACCGCCGCGTGGAGCCGGGCCGACCGTTCGGCGACGTTGCACTGCCTGGACCAGGCGATCGGCATCTACAGCGACCTGCCGGACAGTCAGGAGAAGGCGGGCGCCCTGCTGGAGCTGGCCCGGGTGCACATGCTGAACGCGGAGACCGAGCCGGCGTGCGCGGCGGCGCGGGCGGCAGCAGCCCTCGCCGAGCGGCTTGAGCTGCGCGAGGTCCAGGCCAACGCCCGGATCACCCTGGCCGTGGCGCGCTACCTGGCCGGCTCCGCCTCGGCGTTCCCGGAGCTGGCGGAGGTGACCGAGCACTGCCGGGTGGAGCGGCTGACCAGTCGACGGCGGGCGGTGCAGAACCTGGCCTGGGCGTTGCAGGAGGAGGGCGACCTGGCCGGCTCGGCCCGGTTGGTCGACGAGCAGCTCACCCTCGACCTGGGCGGCGAGCACAGCCTGGCCACCAGCTTCGCCGACCAGTGGGCGCGGTCGTACTATGCGGGTGACTGGACGGCGGCGCTGGCGATGGCCGCGGAGTCGACCCGACGACCGACCGCGGAGTGGGATCTGCACATCGTGGCGGTCTCGGGTTGGATGCGCGGGCTGGCCGGAGCCGAGCTGGACGAGACCGCTGGACCGGACGGACCGGGTGGGGACCTGGTCGAGCAGGCGCTGGTGGCGGCGCGGCGCAGCGGATTCCACCGGGTGCTGCGCTCCACCCTGGCGCACGCCGCGTTGTGCCGGGCGGTGCAGGGCCGCCGCGACGAGGCGATGGCGCTGCTCACCGAACTGGACGAGGACTGGCGGCGGACTCGGATGATTCCGTTCGCGGAGTGGGTGCCGACGGTCGGTCACGTCGCCGGAGTGCTCGGCGCGGACGCGGCCCGGCTGGTCCGGCAGCTGCTCGACCGGGCGCCCCGGATGACCCCGTGGGCGCACGCCGCCGGTCAGGTCGCCGACGCCACGCTGGCCCGGCACGCCGGGGACGCCCCGACCGCGGCGAGCCTGCTGCGGTCGGCGGCGGGGAGCTACGCCCGGATGACCGACGTGACCGACGAGGTCATCACACTGGCGCTGGCGATCGGCCCGCTGGCCGAGACCGACCCGCCCGCCGCCGCGGCGACCCGGGCCCGTCTGCACGACTTCGCCACCCGCCACCGCGCCCCCCACCTGCTCCAGCTGCCCTGACCGTCGACGGCGGTGGCTAGGCGGCCAGCGGCGCCGGGATGGGTTCCTTGAGCTTCTGGGCGTAGATGTCGACGTACTCCCGGCCGGAGAGCTCCATCAACTCGTACATGATCTCGTCGGTGACCGCGCGCTCGACGAACCGGTCGCCGGCCAGCCCGGCGTAGCGGGAGAAGTCCAGCGGCGCCCCGAACCGGATCCGCACCCGGTCGATCTTGGGGATGAGCTTGCCCGGCGGTTGGATCTCGTCGGCGTTGAGCATCGCCACCGGCACCACCACCGCGCCGCTCTCCAGGGCGAGCCGGGCCACCCCGGTCTTGCCCCGGTAGAGCCGCCCGTCCGGGGAGCGGGTGCCCTCCGGGTAGATGCCGGCCACTCCCCCGGCCCGCAGCACCTGCAACTGGGTGTCCAGGGCGGCGCGGGCGGCCCGGCCGCCGGAGCGGTCCACCGGGATCGTGCCGGTGCCGACGAAGAACATCTTGGTCAGCCAGCCCTTGATGCCCTTGCCGGTGAAGTATTCGGCCTTGGCGACGAAGGTGACCTTCCGGGCGGTGATCAGCGGTGTGAAGATCGAGTCGGAGAAGGAGAGGTGGTTGCTCGCCAGGATCACCGGGCCGGTCGCCGGCACGTTGTGCAGGCCCTCCACCTGCGGGCGGAAGATCAGCTTGAGCAGCGGACCGAGGATGACGTACTTCAGCAGCCAGTAGAGCACCGGCGTCCTTTCCCGTGGTGTGCCCGCGACAGCGCCAGCCGTCGTCGCCGCCGAGCCTACGAAGCGAGCGCTCCCACCACAACGGACGGCGCTGCGGGGCTGCGGCATCGAGCTATGCCACGATCACCGAGATCGCACTTGTCGCGCAAGAACGGACAAAGGAGCCCTGCCGCGACCTGCGGGAGGAGCCGTGACTTTGGAAGACGCGACACAACGCACTCCCGGAACCATGCCCTGACGTGTCACGATTCAGAGCACGGCGTACGGACGGGCGTCGAAGGGCAGCGGTGGCCGCGCCGGAAGGCGCGTTAAGGGGGATGTCCGGGTGTCAGCGGGTGGGGCCCGCCGGGGACGGCGGGACAACGGGCTCGACGCGAACGAGTACGCCGTCGTCGGCGACGTCGATCCGCGCGTCGGCGAGCACCTGCTCGACGTGCTGGCCGCCGGTGGGATCGCCGCCTACCTCCAGCCCTCCGCCGACCTCAACCCGGTCACCCGCACCACCACCGTGCCGGCCCGACCGGTCGACCGGCTCTACGTCGACCGGTCGCACCTGACCACCGCACGGGACTACCTGACCCAACTCGCCGACGAGACCGCCGTGGAGCAGCCGCCGGCCCGCGACGAACCGGACATCGACGCCGAGTGGGCGCGGATCGTGGAGGGCTTCCACACCACCTCCGCACCCGGTGACCACCCGTGGCCCGCCTCCGAGGACGTGGACGAACGGGACACCCGGGACGAGTCGACCCCCGGGTCGTTGACCCGCTCCAGCACCGACGAGCCCGGTCCGACCGCCACCGACGTTCGCCGGCTACCGTCCGCCACCGACATCTCCGGGATCTCCGTGGGGCGCGGCACCCGACCGGACGAACCCTCGCTGCTGGACGGGCTGGACACCTTCGGTGCCGACCTGCCCGACGACGATGACGACGAGGGCTACCACCCGCCGCCACCGCCCCCACTGCCACGGGTCAGCAAGTACGCGGTGATCGGCGTGCTCGGGGTGGTCGTCGGTTTCGTGCTGTTCCTCTTCCCGTGGCTGCTCCCGATCGACCGCTCGGCGGTCACGCTGTTCGGGTTCACCGGCATCCTGGCCGGTTTCGTCACGTTGGTCTGGCGGCTGCGCCCCGGCGACGAGGACGACGACGACCCGGACAACGGCGCCGTCGTCTGACGTCGGCCCGCATCCCGGGACAGCAGCGCCCCGCCGGTGGCGTAACAGTGGTGTAACTTACTGTCAGTAGGAATACCGCTGTACGTCACTTCCCCCGCTGACTGACCGGTTTTCCCTTGCTCGCGGCGGTCAGTCCTCTGCTGATCGGAATGCCCGAGATGCGACAGAGTTCTCTCGTGGTGGTCGCCAACCGCCTCCCCATCGATGACAATCAGGCGCCCGACGGCGCCTGCGAGTGGCGGCGCAGCCCCGGCGGGCTGGTCAGCGCACTGCACCCGCTCCTGCGGCACACCCCGGCGACCTGGGTCGGCTGGGCCGGTGGCACCGGGCCGGCCCCCGCACTGCCCGACGTCGACGGCGTGCGGATGCACACCGTCGCGCTCAGCCCGGAAGACCTGCGCGACCACTACGAGGGGTTCGCCAACGCCACCCTCTGGCCGCTCTACCACGACTCGGTCGAGCAGCCGCAGCACCACCGTCGGTGGTGGGAGGCGTACCAGCGGGTCAACCAGCGCTTCGCCGAGGCGACAGCGGAGGTGGCCGAGCCGGGCGCGGTGATCTGGGTGCAGGATTACCACCTGCAACTGGTCCCCGGTCAGTTGCGCGCGCTCCGCCCCGACCTGCGCATCGGGTTCTTCCTGCACGTGCCGTTCCCGCCGCCGGAGCTTTTCATGCAACTGCCCCGTCGGGCCGAACTGCTGCGCGGCATGCTCGGCGCCGACCTGGTCGGCTTCCAGCGCGTGCAGGCGGCGCACAACTTCGCCCAACTGGTGACCCGGGTGCTGGAACTGCCCGCCACCGACCGGCGGATCGGCATCGACGACCGGGTCGTCCGCATCGGCGCGTTCCCGGTCTCCATCGACACCGCCGAGATGGCCGCGCTGGCCGACCGGCCGGACGTGGCCGCGCGGGCCCACCGGCTCCGACAGGACCTCGGCGATCCCCGGCAGGTCATCCTCAGCGTCGACCGGATGGACTACACCAAGGGCATCGAGCAGCGTCTCAAGGCGTACAGCGAGTTGCTCGCCAGCGGCGACGTCAAGGTCCGCGACACGGTGCTCGTGCAGGTCGCCATGCCGAGCCGGGAACGCGTCGGCCAGTACCAGATCCTGCGCGAACGCATCGAGCGCGAGGTCGGCCGGATCAACGGCGAGTTCGGCCGGGTCGGCGAGCCGGCGATCCACTACCTCACCCAGCCCTTCGACCGCGCCGAGCTCGCCGCGCTCTACCGGGTCGCCGACGTGATGGCGGTGACCCCGCTGCGCGACGGAATGAACCTGGTCGCCAAGGAGTACGTGGCCGCACGGGTCGACGACACCGGCGCCCTGCTGCTCAGCGAGTTCGCCGGCACCGCCGCCGAGCTGTCCCAGGCGTACCTCGTCAACCCGCACGACCTGGAAGGGCTCAAGCAGGGCCTGCGGGCGGCACTGCGGGCCAGCCCGGCCGACACCACGCAGCGGATGCGCGCCATGCGCGCCCACCTGCACCAGCACGACATCCGGGCCTGGGCCCGCTCCTACCTGCGCGCCCTCGACGAGGGCGGTGCCCTGATCAGCCGCCTGACCAGCACCGAAACCGGCTCCGAGGGCACCGCGCGGGTGCCCCGGCCGGTCGCCCCGACCGGCAGCCCGGCCGTCCACCAGGGCGGCACCTGAGCACTGTCGGCCCGGCTGCTCAGTGCGCCGCGGGCTCCTTCTCCAACCAGTCCAGGATCGCGTCGATCGGCTCCGCCCACCGCACGTCCACCATCAGGTCGTGGCCCATCCCGGGAAAGAGCAACGGGGCCGACCCGTACCGGCGGGCCACCCGGGTCAACGTCGACGCCGGCACCACCCGGTCGTCCGGGCTGCCCAGCACCAGCACCGGGGGCGCGCCCACGGCCGGCTCCGCCTCCGGCGCGCCCAGCAGCGCCCACTGCGCCCGCCGACCCGCCCGACCGAGGCGTCCGACGTAGCGCCGGGCCTCCTCGTCGGGCAACTCACTACTGAACAACTGCCGCCGGTTGAGCCGCAACGGCCCGCCGAACACCGCCGGCAGCGTCCCCGCGGGGTTGCGGCGCAACGCCGCGCCCAGCAGACCCCAGCCGCCGAAGACCGGCGCCACCAGCACCGCGCCCCGCGCCGGGTAGCGGGCCAACGCGTGCGCCACCACCAGGGCCCCGGCGCCGTGCCCCACCAGCACCGCCTGCCGCGGCAGGCTCGCCGCCACCTGGACCACATCGTGGGCGTACGCCCGCAGCGTCGCCTCCGGCGCCGGCTCGCTGCCACCGTGCCCCCGCAGGCTCACCGCGTACGCCGGGAACCCCCGCGACGCGGCGTGACCCAACCAGTGCTCGGCGAACGCCCACGCGCCGTGCCCGAACCCGGGCACGAAGAGCAGCGGCGGACGCCCCTCCTCCAGCTCGGGGATCGCGCTGAGCACCTCCCGCCGGGCCGGCCGGACCGGGCGCGACCACTCCCGGCCGCGCATGATCCGCAGCTCGCTCACTGGTCTGCCTTTCGTTCGCGACGATGCGGCTGGGCGCTCACTTGCCCTCCAGCTCGGTCAGGGCGCGTTGGACGGCGCGCAGGTAGTCGGCGTGCCCGACCTCGAACCAGTGCCGGCTGCTCTCCTTGACCGGCCCGGAGTACCGCTCCCCGGCCCGCTCCCGCACCCGGGACGCGAACGCCGCGGCGCGTTCCGGCCGGTCCCGACGGGCCCGCAGCAGCCGGGCGAAGAGCACCGTCTGCCAGTGCGACAGGGTGAACAGCCCGGAGTCCGGTTGCAGCAGCCCGGCGACCGCCAGGGTGGGATGCCCCGGGGTGAACGCGTTGAGCCACAACGTGGGCCGACCCGCGCCCGCGCTGTCACCGAACACCGACGCGTCGAGGAACTCGAAGCGCGGGAGGTAACCGGTGGCGAAGACGACCACCTCGGGGTCGATCTCGCGGCCGTCGGCCAGCTCCACCGCGTACGGGTGGAACCGGGCGACGTCCGGCACCGGACCGATCCCGCCGTGGCCCACGTAGTAGACGAGCTGGCTGTTCGCGATCGGGTGCGTCTCGTACACCCGGTGGTCGGGCTTGGGCAGCCCGAAGCGGGTCAGGTCACCGACGGTCAGCCGCAGCGTCCAGTGGTAGAGCCACTGCCGTACCCGCAGCGGCACCCGCAGCGCCAACAGGGTGTCGTTGACCTGGTCGGCGGGGCGACCGAGGACGTACTTCGGCGCGTACCAGTAGCCGCGCCGGGTGGAGTGCCAGCAGCGCGACGCCTGCTGGGCGGCCTCGACGGCGATGTCGCAGCCGGTGTTGCCGGCGCCGACCACCAGCACCCGCTTGCCGCGCAGCTGCGCCGGGTCCTTGTAGGACGAGGCGTGCATGACCTCGCCACGGAACTGTTCCAGGCCCTCGTAGCGGGGCAGCTTCGGCGACCAGTTGTGCCCGTTGGCGATCACCACGGCGGCGTACCGGGCGGTGCGCTCCGGGCCGTACCCGCCGGTGGAGCGGGTGGTCACGTCCCACCGATCCCCCTCGACGGGCTGGACCCGGATCACCTCGGTGCCGAACCAGATGTGCGAGCGCAGGTCGAAGTGGTCGGCGTACCGCTCGAAGTACGACAGCACCTGACCGTGGTGCGGATAGTCCGGCCAGGAGTCCGGCATCGGGAAGTCGGGGAACTGGGTGAACGGCTTCGACGAGATCAGGTGGGTGCTGGCGTACACCGGGCTCCGGTCGTGCCGCCAGTTCCAGGCGCCGCCGACGCCCGTCTCCCGTTCGTAGCAGTCCACACCGAACCCGTGCTCGCGCAGGTTCTTGATGGCGGTCAGCCCGCTGGCCCCGGCCCCGATGACGCAGACCGTGTCGCCCCGGTCGGAGACCGGGCGGCCGTCGCTGTTCGCCGCGGGCGAGGTCGCCTCCGGGTCGGGCCGGCCGTGGTCGGTGGAGGTGGACACCGGGGACATCTCCTTTTGGTACGGCAGGCGTGCCGGTCGCCGCGAAATCCTCTCCACAACGGGGCCGGATGTCCAGTCCTGGAGCGGACGCGTCGACGCGCGGGCCGGGGTCGGAGGTCAGCCGGTGGTGGGCAGGAGCAGGTCGACCAGGACCGGGAAGTGGTCGCTGGCCCGCCGGGTCTGCGGGGTGTCCACCACGTCGTAGTCGACAACGGTGATCCGTGGGTCGACGAAGAGCGCGTCGATGCGCCGGCGCGGGTCGGCGCACGAGTAGGTGAGCCGTTCGGCCCGGTCGGCCGCCACCGCGGCGTCGGTCAACCCGCGCGACACGGTGGCCCAGGCGGGCCCGTCCGGACCCTCGTTGAGGTCCGCGCCGGCCAGCACCGGGCTGGTCGCCGCGTCCAGGCCACGCTTGAACTCGGCGGCCTGGGAGGGCCGCTCGGCCGGGTCGGTGGACAGATGCGAGCCGGCGACGGTGAACTCAGCGTCGCCGACCCTGCAGTCGGCGTACGCGGCGCCGCGCAGGTGCCGGCCGGGGGTCAGCGGGAAGCGCTGGCAGCGGGTGCCGCGCACCTGCACCCGCAGGCTGGTCAGCAGCAGGTTGCCCAGGGCGGGCAGCCCACCGGCGGCCACCACCAGACCGAACGACTCGGCCAACGTGGCGGACTTCTGCCGCCACCGGAACCGGCGCGGCCCCTCCTGCACGATCACCACGTCCGGCTTCGCGGCCCGGACCACCGCCGCCAGCGCGGCGGTGTCGTCGCGCTGGCTGTGGATGTTGTACGACACCACGCGCAGCGGCACACCCATCCCGACCCGCCTCAGATCCGGCGGGCCAGGTCAGCCGCGCCGATCACCCCGGCGCTGTTGCCCAGCTCCGCCGGGAGCACCTCGGCCACCGGCAGCCGACCGCGCTGGGCGAGCGCGTCGAGGTACGAGCGGCGGGTGGGCCCGAGCAGCAGGTCGCCGGCGTCGATCACGCCGCCGCCGACGACAAGGGTCTGCGGGTCGAGGATCTGCGCCATGTCGGCGAGGCTGGTGCCCAGCCACCGGCCGATCTGGGCGAACGCCTCGGCGGAGACCGGGTCGCCGCCCTGGGCGGCGGTGGTCACCATCGGGCCGGTGATCGCCTCGGCCTCGCCGCCGGCCAGCTCCAGCAGGGCGGTGGCCCGGTTGGGCTCCTGCCGGGCGCCGGCCCGGGCGAACCGGACCAGGGCGCTGCCGCTGGCGTACTGCTCGATGCAGCCCAGCCGGCCGCAACCACACTGGTGCCCGTCCGGTACGGCCAGCATGTGGCCCAGCTCCGCGGCGATGCCGTGCGCGCCGCGCATCAGATCGCCGCCGAGGACGATGCCGCCGCCCACACCGGTGCCGATGGTGAACATGATCATCGAGTCGTCGGCGTCGCGGGCCGCGCCGTAGCGGAACTCGGCCCACGCGGCGACGTTCCCGTCGTTCTCCACGATCACGGGCAGACCGACGGCCTCGCTGACGTACTCGCGCAGCGGTTCGTCACGCCAGGCCAGGTTGGGGGCGAAGAGCACCGTCGAACGGCCGGCGTCGATCCAACCGGCCGCGCCGATGCCGACGGCCTCGATGCTCCGCCCGGTGGCCAGCTCGGCGACCAGCTCGATGATGACGTCGCGGGTCTTGGCGACGTCATCGGCGGGAGTGTCCCGTCGGGTCTGCACGAGCACCTGGCCGGTGTCGTCCACGACACCGCCGGCCACCTTCGTGCCACCGACGTCGACTCCGATGGTCAGCGTCACCGCTGCCGCCCCCCTCTGCTGTGCTGTCCGGCCCAGGTTCCGGCCCAGTGCCGGTCCGGGTCGGAAATGTCCCGCGCTCAGGCGCCGTCGCCCGATGCTTCCGCGTCGGCGTCATCGGGCACCCGCGAGGCGGGCACCACGGGACGGGTGGTCGGTGCCGGTACGGTCGCCGACCCGGCCTCGTCGACGGGTGGTACGGCGGCCGGGGCGAGTGGGTCCGCCGTCCGGGTGGCGACCGACCAGACATCCCGCTCCGGCGCCGGCTGAGAATCATGCCCGGTACGGGTGGCATCGCGCCACACGTGGTCGTCGCCGGTCGCCGGGGACGGGGTGCTCGGGGCTGGCTCGGCGGGCACGTCGTCGGTGGTCGCGGCGGGTGCCGGCGACGGCGCGGCCGTCGGTTCGGCGGAGCTCGGTTCGGACGGTTCCGCCGGGGAGAACGCGCGGAGCAGGCTGGCCACGCCCGCGGCGAGGTCACCGGCGCCGGTGGCGAGGCGTTCGGCGAATTCCGGACTCGGGTCCCGCAACGCGGCGATGCCCCGACAGACCGGGCAGACGCAGCATTCGGCCGAACCGGTGGCGAAAGCACCACCGGTGCCCGAGCGCCCGTCGGGCCCCGCACTGTGACCGAGGACACCGGACACCATCGCACCCAGCGAGCCGAACGCGCCGCCCGCCGAGCCGGCGGAGGCCAGTCGCGCCCCCGCCAGCAGGGTGGCGACCAGCCGCTCCGCCTCTTCCCGGGCCGAACCCGGATCCGTTCCGCCCACCGTCGGCTCCTCTACCGTGCCACCGGACACGTCACTGCGCCGCACCGGTTGCTTCTACCCGGCGCTTGAGCTGCTTCAACGCGGTGTCCATGATCATCTTTTCGGCTTTGCGCCGAAACATCCCGAGCATTCCGACCGACAGCTCGACCTCCAGCGTGTAGGTCACAGTGGTGCTGCCGTCCGGGTTACCCACCAGGTCGTACGAACCGTGCTGGGCCTTCTGCATCTTCGAGGGGGCGACCAGGTGCCACTCGATCCGGGACAGATCCTCGGCGTACTCGTAGGCGAGCACGTATTCGTCGGCCATCACCCCGGCGTCGATGGTGAAATGCACCTGACTGGCGTACCCGTCCTCGTACTCCTCGACGACCTCGGCGCGACGCACCGCGTCGGTCCACTCCGGGTAGCGCGCGAAGTCGCAAATGACCGCCGTCACCCGATCCGGTGCGGCGCCGATGATGATCGACTGGGTGGAGGAGTCCGCCATGTGGGGAGGCTACCCGCCTCCTGCCTGTGCCACCCCGACCGCCCGCCGGGTAGGTTTCGACACAACCGACGCCCCGGGCGACGACCAGCCCGACCAGTGCGAGCACGAAGGAGTGCAGGTGCGCGAGTTTTCCGTCCCGCCGATCGTCACCGTTGGCGACGCGGCCAACCTCACCGATCCGGTCTGGGACAACGCCGAAGTCGCGCCCGACACCGTCCAGTTCGCCCGCCCGGTCCCGAGCGCCGAAGGCACGGTCACCGCCTGGACCGAGGTGACCTGCCTCCAGTTCCGTGACGAGGTCGCCGCCGTGGCCCGCGGGCTGATCGCCGCCGGCATCGAGCCAGGTGTCCGGGTCGGGCTGATGAGCCGCACCCGCTACGAGTGGACCCTGCTGGACTACGCCATCTGGGCCGTCGGCGCGGTGACCGTGCCGATCTACGAGACGTCCAGCGCCGAGCAGGCCGCGTGGATCCTCGAGGACTCCAACGCGGTCGCCGTCGTGGTCGAGACCGAGGCGCACGCCGCCCTGGTCGCCGGGGTCCGGCACCGGCTGCCCGAGCTGGGCCAGGTCTGGCAGATCGATACCGGCGGGGTCGACGAGCTGGTCACCACCGGTGCCGCCGTCGAGCTGGCCGAGGTGGAGCGGCGGCGCAAGGCCGTGCGCGCCGACGACCTGGCGACGATCATCTACACCAGCGGCACCACCGGCCGCCCCAAGGGCTGCGTGCTCAGCCACCGCAACATGTACGCCGACATCGCCAACGCGGTGCCGGTGCTGCCGAACCTGTTCAACACCGGCGCGAGCACCCTGCTCTTCCTTCCGCTGGCGCACGCGTTCGCCCGCCTCATCCAGATCGGCGTCGTGCAGGCGCGGGCCACCATGGCGCACTGCGCCGACACCAAGAACCTGGTCGCCGAGCTGCAGGCGTTCCGGCCGACCTTCGTGCTCTCCGTACCCCGGGTGTTCGAGAAGGTCTACAACGCCGCCAAGCAGAAGGCCGAGGCGGACGGCAAGGGCGGCATCTTCGCCCGCGCCGAGCAGGTCGCCATCGCGTACAGCGAGGCGCTGGAGACCCCGGGCGGACCGGGCCTGGCGCTGCGCGCCCAGCACGTGGTCTTCGACCGGCTGGTCTACCGCAAGCTGCGCGCCGCGCTCGGCGGACGGTGCCGGGACGCGATCTCCGGCGGCGCGCCACTCGGCGCCCGGCTCGGTCACTTCTTCCGCGGCATCGGCGTGACGGTCCTGGAGGGCTACGGCCTCACCGAGACCTCGCCCGCCGCTGCCGCGAACCTGCCCACCGGCACCCGGATCGGCACCGTCGGCCGCCCCCTGCCCGGCGTGACAGTGCGGATCGAGGACGACGGCGAGATCCTGATCTCCGGCGAGTTGATCTTCCAGGGCTACTGGCGCAACGAGACGGCGACCGCCGAGACGATCAGTGCCGACGGCTGGTTCCGCACCGGCGACCTCGGCCAGCTCGACTCCGACGGCTACCTGAGCATCACCGGCCGCAAGAAGGAGCTGATCGTCACCGCCGGCGGCAAGAACGTCGCCCCGGCGGTGCTGGAGGACCTGGTCCGGGCACACCCGTTGATCAGCCAGTGTGTCGTGGTCGGCGACGGGAAGCCGTTCATCGCGGCGCTCGTCACCATCGACGAGGAGGCGCTGCCGGCCTGGCTGGAGAGCACCGGCCTGCCCCGCGAAACCCCCGTCGAACAGCTGCGCGAGCACGAGGGGCTCCGCAAGGAGATCCAGACCGCGATCGACGTCGCCAACCAGGCCGTGTCGAAGGCCGAAGCGATCAAGGTGTTCCGGGTCCTGCCCCAGGACTTCACCGAGACGACCGGCGAGCTGACCCCGTCGCTCAAGGTCAAGCGCCAGGTTGTCCACAAGACGTACGCGGCGGAGATCGCCGATATCTACCGAGGCTGACTACCATCCGTCACGTGCCCGCATCCACAGTCACCGCACCGCACCCGCATCCCCTCGCCGCGGCCGCCCGCCTGGTGATGCTGGCGCTGATCGCCGTCCTGACCCTGTTCGCCACCCGCGACGTCGCCCAGCTGTGGTGGATCGTGTTGCTGGCGGTGGCCGGGCTGCCGTCGCTGCTGGCACCGCAGCACCGGCTGGTCGGCCCGGTGAGCCGGGTGGCCGAGGTGGTGGTGCTGGGGCTGGCCGCGAGCCACGTCGCCGCGGTGGCGTCCATCGGCGGCACTGTCGACGGTCTGGGCGCGTCGGCGGTGCTGCCCTACCTGGCCGTCCCGGTGACCGTCACCGCGCTGCGCCGCCGCTTCCCCGAGGGCGCCGCCCTGCTCGTGGTCACCGCCGTCACCCTGCTGGTCAGCGGCGCGCTGACCCGGGTCGACGGCGGGTCCCAGCTCGGCCAGCCGGGTTACCTCGCGGTCTGCGCGCAGTGGCTGATCCTGGCGGTGCTGGGGCTCTACGCCGCCGGCACGCTGCACCGGGTGATGGCGGTCCGCGGCGAGGGCAAACCCCAGCCGTACGCCGAGGCGACCCGGCTGCTGACCCAGCTGCGGACGGTGGCCCGGCAACTGCCCGGGGCGACCCTGGACCCGGGCGGCATCTCGGAGCACCTGCTGGAGGAGCTGCGGACGGTGGCCCGCGCGGACCGGGGCGCGGTGCTGTCGGCCAGCGGCGGCGGTCGGCTCGTGGTCCTCGCCCAGGCCGGCGTCGACCGGGTGGACTGGGAGACGACGCTGGACGCCGACTCGGCGATCGCCGACGCCTGGGCCACCCAGCAGGCCACCACCGCCGCCCGGTCCCAGTCCCGCTCGCACCGTGGCGGCGACGTGTCCGCGCTGATCATTCCGCTGGTCGCCGGGGTGCGCACGGTGGGGCTGGTGGTGCTGGAGGCCGACGCCGCGCAGGCGTACCCGCCGCCGGTGGTGTCCCGGGTGACCGCGCTGACCCGCCCGGCCGCGCTGCGGCTGGAGGCGGCGCTGCTCTTCGACGAGGTGCGCTCGCTGGCCACCAACGAGGAGCGGCAGCGGCTGGCCCGGGAGATCCACGACGGGGTGGCGCAGGAGCTGGTGATGGTCGGCTACGGCATCGACAACGCCCTGGCCACCGTCTTCGACGACGCCGACGAGACCGCCGAGGCCCTGCGGACGCTGCGCGGCGAGGTGACCCGGGTGATCCAGGAACTGCGGCTGAGCCTCTTCGAGCTGCGCAGCGAGGTGGACCGGCAGGGCGGGTTGGCCGCGGCGATCGCGGAGTACGCGCGCACCGTCGGCGCGTCCGGCGGGCTGCGGGTGCACCTCTCGCTGGACGAGTCCACCGCCCGGCTCCCGGCCGCCACGGAGGCCGAGTTGCTGCGCATCGCGCAGGAGGCGGTGACCAACGCGCGCAAGCATGCCGGGGCGTCGAATTTGTGGGTCACCTGTGAGGTCGACCCCCCGTACGCGCAAATAGAAGTGTCGGATGACGGTCAGGGGATGGCTGACCAGCGCCCGGACGGGCGGTACGGTCTTGCGATCATGGCCGAGAGGGCGGAACGTATCCGGGGCCGGTTGGAGATCAGGCCGCGGCAACCCAGCGGCACGACCGTGGCGGTGGTTCTCGGCACCTCGGCCCGGCGCGATAACGTGCGCGGCAGCGCAGCACCAGAAGGGGAGTAACCCGAGGATGACCACAAGTCCGATACCGGCCACCCGTACCAAGGTCCTCCTTGTCGACGATCATGACCTGATTCGCAAGGGTTTGCGGCACGCCTTCGAGCGCGACCGCCAGTTCGAGGTCGTCGGTGAGGCGGCCACGGCGGCAGAAGGAGTACGTCAGGCCGGCGCGTTGCAGCCGGACGTGGTGATCATGGATCTGCGGCTGCCCGACGGCAGTGGCCTGGAGGCCACCCGCGCGCTGCGCAAGTCCAGCGCGTCGATGGGCATCGTGGTGCTGACCATGTACGCCGGCGACGATCAGCTCTTCGGCGCCCTGGAGGCCGGCGCGAGCGCCTTCGTGCCGAAGACCGCCCCGGCCGACGAGGTGGTGGCCGCCGCCCGGCACGCCGCCTCCTCCCCCAGCGCGTTCACCGCGGCCGACCTGGCCGAGGCGATGAAGCGGCGGCTCGCACCGTCCGGCCCGCAGTTGTCTCCCCGGGAGGGGCAGGTGCTGCGGCTGCTCGCCGACGGGATGAGCGTGGCGGGCATCGCCAAGCAGCTGTTCGTCAGCGAGTCCACGGCGAAGACGCACATCTCGAAGCTCTACGAGAAGCTCGGCGCGGCCAACCGCGCTCAGGCCCTCATGACCGCACTCCGGCTCGGTCTGCTCGAGGCACCGGACGCGCCCAAGTTCTGACCTGCCGCCCGCTCGTCGAGCGGGACGTCGCGACCGACGGTCCGCGCCAGCTTCTCAGCCGGCGCGGGCCGTCGCGCATCGACCGACGTCGGCGGGCAACCTCCGGCGCGCTATGGTCTGGCGTGCGTGGCGGGTGCACAATACCCGCGCGGGCGACGACGCCCGCGTCGCGGATTCGAGGGGTGAAACGCATGCAGCGGCCGGACTGGGCACCCGACACCATCGACATCGAGCGCCCGAGCGTCGCGCGGATGTACGACTACTACCTCGGTGGCTCGCACAACTTCGCCGCTGACCGGGCCGCAGCGCAGGCGATGGTCGCCGCGGTGCCGGAGGCGCCGCTGATGGCCCAGGCCAACCGGGCGTTCCTGCGCCGGGCCGTGCACCATCTCGCCGAGGCCGGGATCCGGCAGTTCCTGGACATCGGCTCGGGCATCCCGACCGTCGGCAACGTGCACGAGATCGCCCAGCAACTCGACCCGCGGTCGCGAGTGGTCTATGTGGACGTCGACCCGGTGGCGGTGGCGCACAGCCGTGAGATCCTCGCCGGCAACGAGCGGGCCACCGTGGTGCAGGAGGACCTGCGCCACCCGGAGGCGATCCTGGCCCACCCGGACGTCCGCAAGCTGCTCGACCTGAGCCAACCGGTGGCCGTGATGGTCGTGGCCGTCCTGCACTTCGTCTCCGACGACGACCGACCGGCCGACCTGCTGCGGACGCTGCGCGACGCGTTGGCGCCCGGCAGCTACCTGGTGTTGTCGCAGGCCAGCGACGACGGGCGCAGCGAGGACGAACGCGCCGAGGCGGAACGGGTCTACCGGCGCACCGACAGCCCGCTGTGGGTGCGCAGCCGCGCCGAGCTGACCGCGCTCTTCGACGGTTTCGAGCTGCTCGACCCCGGCGTGGTCTGGGTGCCCCAGTGGCGACCGGACACCCCGGAGAGCGCGGAGGACGCCGAGCGCGCGGTCTTCATGGGCGGCGTCGGGCGCCTCGGTGGCTGAGTCGCCGGGGACGACGCCCGGTCCGGGCACGTTCGCCCGGGCCTGGGCGAAGGCGGTCTCCGGCACCAGCTACCTCCCGATGACCCAGGCCCAGTTGGAGTCCCTGCTGGACCGGCTCACCGGGGAACTGGCCGGCGCGTTGCTGACCGAGCCGTTCGACCTGCGGGCCGGGCACCGGGTCGGTGCCGAGTTGGTGGCCGCGCACATCGCGTCCGCCGAAGGGCTGGGCCGTACCGTCGAGGTCATCCAGCTCCGCCTGGTGCGCGACCTGGGGTTGGTGGCCGAGGACGTCGAGGACCGGATGGCCCGGCTGCTGGCGGCCGTGGCGACCGGCTACGCCCGCGCGCTGCGCGACCGGACGCTCGACGAGCAGGAGTCGATCCGCCGCGCCGCGATGCGGGCCCGCACCCAGGCCGAGCGTGCGCTGCGGGCCAGCGAGGCCCGGTTCCGCCATCAGGCCACCCACGACCCGCTCACCGGCCTGCCCAACCGGACACTGTTCACCGAACGGCTCGCCGCCGCGATCAACGAGCCGGGCCGGGGCGCGCAGCGGGTCGGGGTGTGCTTCCTGGACCTGGACCGTTTCAAGGTCGTCAACGACACCCTGGGGCACCAGATCGGTGACCTGCTGCTGGCCACGGTGGCGGAGCGGCTGAGCAAGGCCATCGGTGAGCACCTGGTGGCCCGGCTCGGCGGCGACGAGTTCGTGATCCTGGTGGAGCGCACCGCCGGCACCGACGACATGGTCGCGGTGGCCGAGGCCGCGCTCGCCGCGGTGCGCACACCGGCGCTGGTGGACGGGCACGAGCTGCAGATCTCGGCGAGCATCGGCATCGTCGAGCGCCAGGTTGCCGGAGCCAACCCCACGGACCTCATGCGCGCCGCCGACAGCACCCTGCACTGGGCGAAGTCCGCCGGTGGGGCGCGCTGGGCCCTCTACGACGCCGAGCGCAACCAACGGGAACTGGCCCGGTACGCGCTCTCCGCGGCCATCCCGGCGGCCCTGGAGCGGGGCGAGTTCTACCTCGACTACCAACCGTTGACCTCACTGCGCGATGGCAGCCTCGTCGGCGTGGAGGCGCTGGTCCGCTGGCGACACCCCGAGCTGGGGGTGCTGCGCCCGGACAGCTTCATCGGGTTGGCCGAGGAGACCGGCCTGATCGTCCAGTTGGGCGGGTGGGTGCTGGCCGAGGCGTGCCGCGAGGCCGAGGCGTGGTCGGCCGGGGGTGCCGCCGCGCCGTTCGTCAGCGTCAACCTGGCAGTACGGCAGGTGCACCGGCCGGGGTTGGTGCAGGAGGTCCGCACCCTCCTGCGGCAGACCGGCCTGCCCCCGGAACGGCTCCAGCTGGAAATCACCGAAAGCACCATGATGAGCACCGCCAAGGAGCCGGTACGCGCCCTGCGGGTCCTTGCCGACCTCGGGGTACGCATCGCCATCGACGACTTCGGCACCGGCTACAGCAACCTGGCGTACCTGCGGGACCTGCCGGTCACCGAACTGAAAGTGGCCGGCGAGTTCGTGGCCGGCCTACGGTCGTCCTCCGTCGGCCGCACCGACGAGCGGATCCTCGCCTCGCTGGTCTCGCTGGCGCACGCGCTGGACCTGACCGTCACCGCCGAAGGGGTGGAGACCGCCGGGCAGGCCGAGCGGTTGCGCGCGATCGGCTGCGACGCCGCCCAGGGCTGGCACTTCGGCCGCCCGGCCCCCGCCGATCGCATCCTGGCCCGCATCCGCTGACCTTCGGGCCCGCCCACGCCCCAACCGTTCCCGCCCACTCCCCCAACCGCGGCTCACCCCGACGTCACGACACCCGCAGTGGAGCGGCCGTGGGGTCGAGCGGACAGCGCGGGGCCGGACTCCGTTGAGGCTGATGTCGGTGAGTCATCTCGATGACTCACCGACATCACGCTGATCCCGGAAAGGCATCGGCAGGTCACCGAGACACGCCTGCTTGAGCCGACCCACCGGCGAGGTAGACACTGTCTACGCGGCATGGTAGACAGTGTCTATGGACGCCGACGAGACCGGGCTGCGCGCGCGGCTGGTAGCCGTCGGGGTGGACCTGGTGCTCAGCGAGGGCCAGTCGGCGGTGTCGCTGCGGGAGATCGCCCGCCGTGCCGGGGTCTCGCACGGCGCACCGCGCCGCTATTTCCCCACCCACGTCGACCTGCTCTCCGCCATCGCCCGGGAGGGCTTCGCCGACCTCACCGCCCGGGTCGAGCAGACGATGCGCGACGTCGGGCCGGATCCGCGTACCCGATTGACCGCCCTGGCCCGGACGTACCTGGACTTCGCGGCGGCCCACCGCGGCATGTTCGAGCTGATGTTCCGGCACGACCTGCTGGACAGCGGCCGGCTGCGGCTGCGTGAGACGAGCCTGCCGCTGTTCGCCGTGCTGGCCGACCTGGTGGCGCAGGTGCGCCGGCCCACCGACGCCCCTGCGGCGGTGCTCGCCGGCGCACTCTGGGCCAACCTGCACGGCATCGCCCAGCTCTGGGCCTGGGGCAGCCTGCCGCTGGCCACCGGCGCCACCGACGACGACGCCCTGCTGCGCGCCGCGCTCGACGCCCATCTCGGCCCGCCCCCCACCTAGCCGAACCCGGAGAACTCGTGCCCCTGCTGTACGACCTCACCAAGCTGACCGTCGGCACCACGCTGCGGCTGGGCTGGCGGCCCCGGGTGGAAGGGCTGGAGCATCTGCCCCGGCACGGCGGCGCGATCCTCGCCGGCAACCACCTGTCCGTCGCCGACGAGTTGTTCCTCGTCACCTCGACACCCCGCCACGTCACCTTCTGGGCGAAGGTCGAGTACTTCAACGGCCGGGGGCCGGGCGGCTGGCTCAACCGGCGGATCGTCGCCGGCATGGGCGCCATCCCGGTCGACCGCACCGACGGCCGAGCCGCCCTGCGCGCCCTGGACGCCGCCGTCCCGGTGCTGCGCGCCGGCGGCCTGGTAGCCGTCTACCCGGAGGGCACCCGCTCACCGGACGGGCGGCTCTACCGGGGCCGCGTCGGAATGACCCGACTGGCCCGTGACGCCGAGGTGCCGATCATCCCGGTCGGCGTGACCGGCACCGCCGAGGTGCTGCCCGTCGACGCCCGGCTGCCCCGCCGACACCCGGTCACCCTGCGGTTCGGCCCACCGATCCCGGTCGCCGGACGGATCAACAGCCCACGCGACATCCGGACGGTCACCGACGAGGTGATGGCGGCGATCCAGCAACTCACCGGCCAGGAGTACGTGCCGCGCTACGCGCCCGCCCGGGAGCGGTGAACGCGGGCAGCGGTCAGCCGGCGAGCAACGCCGCCATGCGGTCCGCCTGCGCCTCCCAGCGCCACTCCCGTTCCACCCAGGCCCGGCCCGCCGCGCCCAGTTGGCGAGCCAGGTCCCGGTCGGCGAGCAACGCGGCGACCCGGTCGGCGAGCTGGCCGACGTCCCGGCCGCGTACGACGTAGCCGGTCTCCCCCTCACGGACCGCGTCCGGTGCGCCTCCGGAGTCACCGGCGACCACCGGCAGGCCGGTGGCGGACGCCTCCAGGTAGACGATGCCCAGCCCTTCGACGTCGAGGCCACGGTTGCGGGTGCGGCACGGCATCGCGTAGACGTCACCGGCCGCGTAGTGCGCCGGCAGCTCGACCGACGGCACCGTGCCGGTGAACACCACATCCCGTTCCACACCGGTCTGGCGGGCCAGCTTCTCCAGGGTCGCCCGGTACGGCCCGCCACCGACGATCAGCAGCGCCGCGTCGGGCACCCGGCGGCGGATCTCCGGTAGGGCCCGGATCAGCGTGTCCTGACCCTTGCGCGGCACCAGCCGGGACACGCAGACGACCACTGGCCGGTCGGTCAACCCGAGCCGCGCCCGAACCTGTTCACCGTCCACGGTCGGGTGGTACATGTCCACGTCGACCCCGGGCGCGAGGCGACGCAGGTCGGTCACCCCGTCCAGCACCCGGGCCAACCGACTGCGGGTGTACTCGCCGAGATAGGTGGTCACGTCCACACCCCGGCCGATACGCCGCAGCGCCGGCCGGGCGGCCGGCACCGCCGCCCAACCGACCTCGTGGCCGTGGGTCTGCGCCACCACCCGCTGGATGCCGGCCCGTCGCCGCAGACCGGCCGCGAGCAGCCCCAGCGGGGCCGCCGCGCCGAACCACACCGTGTCGCAGTCGTACGCGCGCGCCAACCGGGCCGCCCGGCGGGCGACCAACGGGGTGGGCAGCAGGACCCGGGTGCGTTCCCGGATCACCTCGAACGGCTGGTCGGCGTCGAACTTCGCGGCTCCGCGCCAGCTCGACGCGTAGACGACCACCGAGCCGGCCGGTTGCCGGACCGCGAGGTTGTGCACAAAGGACTGGATCCCACCCGGGCGGGGCGGGAAGTCGTTGGTGATCAGCAGGGTGCGACTCATCGGCCAGCCTCCCGGGCGTGCGCGCGGGCGGCGGCCATCCGCTCCACGGTGGACGGATGCGAGGCCGAGTAGAGGTATTCCCAGCGGGGCGGGTCGGGATCGCCGAGGTTGACCGAGCCGAGCCGGCGCTGCATCGACTCGAAGGACTCCGGGTCGTTGGTGAGCGCGAGCGCGTGTGCGTCGGCCCGCGCCTCCACCCGACGGGACATCAGCGCCTGCACCGGGGCGGCGACCAGCCCGGCCACTGTGACCAGGGCGACCAGCAGCGGAAACGCGGCAGGTTGGGCCACCGAGTCGACGCCGGCCAGCCGCAGCAGTGGACCCCACGAGCCGAGCAGGTAGAGCGCCACCACCGCCGCCGCCGCACCCAACGCCCCGGTCAGCGTGCCGACCGCCACGTCGGAATCCTTCGCGTGCCCCAACTCGTGCGCCACGACGGCGGTCACCTCGGCCGGGGTCGCCTCACGCAGCAACGTGTCGTACACGACCACCCGGCGGGTCGGCCCGAGACCCGAGACGTACGCGTTGACCGCCCGGGTGCGGCGGGAGGCGTCGGCGACCAGCACGTCTCGCACTGGCACCCCGTCGCGGGCGGCCATGCTCATCAGCTCGGTGCGCAACGGGCCCTGCTCCATCGGGGTGAACCGGTTGAACACCGGCTCCACCAGCACCGGCAGCACGAACGACAGCAGCACCACCAGCACGGCGGCGCCGGCCGCGCCGAACGCCCACCACCAGCGCGGCGCGAGCCGGATGACAGCGTAGAAGCCGAACAACGCCACCGCGCCGATCACCGCGCTGACCGCGTACGACTTGAGCAGGTCGACAGCCCAGCCGCTCCAGCCGTTGGTGCTCAACCCGTAGCGGGTGAGAACGCTCTGCCGCCAGGCGGCGAACGGAAGTGTCACGAGGTCGGCGACGAGCATCACCGCCAGCCCGCCGAGCACGGCCTGCGCGGCCCAGTGCCCGCCGAACGGCCGGCCCACCAGCTCGACCAGGCGACTGCCCAGCGGGGTCAACCCGAGCGCGAGGGCGATCAGCAGCCCGACGGCGAGCGCGGCGTAGCCGCCGGGGCGCAGCGCGGCCCGGAACTCCCGCCCCTTGGCCACCTGCTCGGCCGGCAGGTCACCCAGCGCGGCGAGCTGGTCGGCGCGGGGCGCCGGTGGACGGTGCCACGGGATGAGCAGCGCGGCCAGCACGACCAGCGCGACGGTCAGCCCGGCCAGGGCCAGCAGCGCCCACCCGCGCGGGGTCACCGCGTCACCGCCCGGCGGGTCGGATCGCCGCCACCGAACGCGGCGCCGCCGACGAGCCCGCCGTCGTCCCGCCGTACCTCGCTCATCGCGCCGCTCCTCCCGCCGTGACCGCTCATCCTATGGCCCGGGATAAGCCCGCTTCCGGGCGCGGTGTGGCGCTCAGGCGACCCGGCGGGTGGCCCGGCGGCGAGCCGCCGGCGGGCGCACGGGCGCGGCCAGCACTTCCACCTCGAAGCCGGCCCGGGCGAGCACCTCGATGGCCTCGACCTCGGCGGCGACCAACCCGGCCGCCGGGGACGTCTCGTCGAACAGGGCGGTCAGCGGGCAGCCGGAACAGCCGTCGGCCCGCTTCGCGCACCCGTCGCAGTCGATGAGCATCACGCCTCCTGATCGGCTCGCGGCACCCGGGCGACTCTCGTCGTCGCCGGCCGAGCACCGTCGGTGACATCGACACTAAACACCGGGTACGACAGGAACCCCGTCCGACCGCCCGTTTCAGGGCTAGATCCACTCCACATCAGCGATATCGGGGTATCCCACCCTTTCGGAACGCCCGACATCACGGAACTCTGCCGGTCGAGCGAGCGGCATCGTTTGGTCGCTCGGTCAGTCGGGCACTGAGCGACGGTGGCCGACCTCGATGCTTCGTCCGTCGTGGACTTCCGGTACTCCCCCCGTCGACATCGCCTCGCCAAGGTCCTCGTTCTGCTGGGTGCCGCGGCCCTCCTCGCCTTCTACACAGTGGTGTTCGACGAGGTGTGGTGGAAGGTGCTGCTGCGGTTCGGGATGATCGGCGCCATCGTCGCGCTGACCACCAACTGGCAGCTGCGCCGTCAGCCTCGGCTGCCGCTGCGGCTGACCGAGGAGACGCTGCACCTGACCGGGCCGAACGGAACCAGTCTCAGCATCGACTGGGTCAACATGGCCAGCGCCCAGGTCCGAGGCCGCATGGACCCCCGGCTGGTGGTCACGCCACTCGACCCGGAGCAGACACGGCCCCCCATGCGGGCCGGGCAGTGGTCGACCCCCGGGCGCGGCCCCTATGAGTTGGTCGTCCGGCTCGCCTGGATGACGCCGGGCACCGACGCACTGCGTCGTGAGCTGGCCCGACGACTACCGACCAGCTGACCCCGAGCGTCCGCCCGGTCGTCGGGGTTGGGTTTCAGCCCTGCGCGTCGAGGTCACGCAGTGCGTAGCGGAGGTGCTGCCACTCCTCTTGAAAGATCACGTGCAGGCAGTGCCGGACGGACACGACGTGCTCGGGCCACCAGGCGCTCGGCCGAGACTCGGCGAGCACCTCCGGCGTGACGGTCGCCAGAAACTCGCGCACCATGGCCTGCCGCTCGGCCCGCACCTGGAGGACCGCGTCGAATGTCGGCTGCTCGGTAGCGAAGACCGACATGTCGAAGCCGTCGGTCTCATACTCGGCGTGCCACTGACCCAGCGGGTGGAACGGCTGCGGCAGGCGCAGGACTGCCTTTCCCAACCAGGCGTCGGCGGCGAACGCGAGATGGCGCAGCGTCTGCGCGAACGACCACTCTCCGTCGATCGAGACGTCGACAGCACCCTCGGGCATGGACACGGCCCGGTCGACAGCCGCCGCCCAGGCCCGTTCGAGCGCGGCCCACCCCGCCCGAAGGTCGTCCGGGTTCTCGGCCCGCCGGAGGTCGCGCCCGGGAAAGCGCCGGTTCAGCTCGGCCTCGACCAACGGCACGACATCGACGCCGTTGATCAGCAATGTGCCCTCGGCCAGCCACGGCGCGTCGATGTCCAGACCATCGACGTCGACGCCGCGCATCACCGCACCGGCCAGCGTCGACCTGTTGAACCGGGCACCCCGCAGATCCTGGTCGACGAAGACCGTGACGTCGTCCCGTGCCATGGTGACTCCCTCCGCCGACGACAGCGGCGACGTTAGCCCTCGGGTACGACAGCGGACCACCCGACAATCGATTGAGCAGGATCGACCGGGTTCAAGGACCATGGGCCATCCCAACCGGTCGGACACCCCGACATCATGGAACTCGTGTCGATCACGACGCCGGAGTCCGGATGTACGGATGGAAACCAGCGTGTGGCGGGGACGTCAGGACCGGGCGAGCCGCCGCAGCAGGGAGTCCGCGCCCAACGGGTACGCCCCGTGCCGGCGTACCCCGTCGGCGACCTCGCGGTCCGACGAGACCACGACCACCGGCCGGCCCGCCGGTTCGGCGCGGACCAGCCGCCGGATCAGCTCGTCGGCGGTCTCGCCCTTGCGGGAGAAGAGCACCCGCACCCCGCGCGGTGCGGGCGGCAGCCCGTGCATCCGCTCGGCGCCGTCGAAGACCACCGTGACCTCGTCGCCGGTCTGCGCGGCGATCCCGCCCAGCCCGGTGATGAGGCGTTTGCGCTGCTGCTCCAGGGACATCTCACCGAAGCCGCGCTTGGTGACGTTGTAGCCGTCCACCACGAGGTGCGCCCGGGGCAGGGCGAGCAGTTGGTCGAGCCGGGCCGGGTCGTCGGTGTCGCGGGCGCGGGTGGCCGGGCCGGCCGGGGCGCTGCCCGGCTGCTCGGCGAACGCGTCGGCGACGAAGTCGGCGGGGAGTTTGTCGACCGGGTCGAGCGCCAGCTCCCGGCGCAGCCCGACGGCGGCCTGGCCGATGGTCTCCAGGAGCAGCCAGAGCCGGGCGTCGTCGACCGAGCGTGCCTCCTTGGCACTGGCCCGCGCCACCCCGGCGGCGGCCTCGGCCTCGGCCAGCCGGGCCCGGGCGCGGCGGAGTTCGGCGTCCACGTCGGCGCTGGCGCGGGCGGCCCGGCCGCGTTCGGTGGCCAGCATCTCGGTGGCCTTCCGTTCGCGGGCCTGGGTCTCCCGCAGGGTGCGGGCCAGCTGCCGGGACTCCTCGCGGAGCTGACCCAGCTCCTCGCGGACCCGGGCCAGTTCGTCGCGGAGCTTGTCGGCCTCGACCCGGGCCACCGCGCGATCGTGCTCGGCACGGGTGGCCCGCTGCTCGGCCTCGCGGACCAGCTCGGCGACGACGGCGCTGTCCGCCTCGGCGCGCACGGCCGCGCCGCTGGCGTCGATCAGCTCCCGCCACCCCCGCGGCCGGGCCAGGTAGGCCAACGCGGCCACCTCCACCGGGTCGGCGGCGGCCGGCGCGGTGCCCTCGACCACTGCCGCGCCGAGGTCACCGGCGTCGGCCAGGACCCGCGCGGTGACCCGCTGCCGGAACAGCGGGTCGGCGGTGAGCTGGGCGGCGATGACCGGCGCGCCGAGCCGGGCGCGCCGGTTGGGGGCGAACTTGGCCACCCGGCGCAACGGCACCGGCACCTCGTCGGTGGGGAGGGTGGGCAGCACCGCCGCGGTCAGCGTCACGATCCGTTGCCGGACCGGCTCGGGCAGGGTCGGCTCGGGCTCGGCGGCGGCACCGTCGTCCGTCCTCGACTCCGGTGCGTCGGATGGGTCGTTGACTACGTTGTCGTCCGGGTTGCCCACACCGTCGAGCGCGACCGGATCCTCCTGCGGGAGGTGATCGTCGAACGGCTCGGTGAGGGGCATGTGGCAAGTCTCCCACCGCGACCGGGCCCACCGCCCGGTGAGTGAGCCGATCTCTCATCCTAGCCCCATGGTGACGGATGGGACCGCTGCGACGGGAGTGTCGCACCGGGGCGCTAGCGTGCCGCCGATGGCACAGGCGGAGTACGTCCAGGAGTCACTTGCCGGTCTCGACCCGGCGGTGGGCGGGGTGGACCCGGCCCTGCCGCTCTACGCGACGACCTTCGTGGTGGTCGACCTGGAGACCACCGGCGGCGCGCCGGACGGCGGCGGCATCACCGAGATCGGCGCGGTGAAGGTGCGCGGTGGCGAGCAGTTGGGGGTGTTGGCGACACTGGTCAACCCGGGGCAGCCGATTCCGCCCTTCATCACGGTGCTGACCGGGATCACTCAGGCCATGCTGGTGCCGGCGCCCCCGATCGAGCAGGTGCTGCCGAGCTTCCTGGAGTTCATCGACGACGCGGTGCTGGTGGCCCACAACGCCCCGTACGACGTGGGCTTCCTCAAGGCCGCCTGCGCGAAGCACGGCTACCGCTGGCCCAACCCCCGGGTGCTGGACACGGCGGCGCTGGCCCGCCGGGTGCTGACCCGCGACGAGGTGCCCAACCGCAAGCTCGGCACCCTGGCCGCCTACTTCCGCACCAGCACCCAACCGACACACCGGGCCCTGGACGACGCGAAGGCCACCGTCGACGTGCTGCACGGACTGATCGGCCGGCTCGGCGGGCACCGGGTGGACACGGTCGGCGACGCCATCGAGTTCGCCCGCGCGGTCACCCCGACTCAGCGCCGCAAACGGCACCTGGCCGAGGGGCTGCCCAAGGTCCCCGGGGTCTACATCTTCCGGGCCGCCGACGACCGACCGCTCTACGTGGGCACCTCCGTCGACATCGCCACCCGGGTGCGCAGCTACTTCACCGCCGGCGAGAAACGCGCCCGGATCTCCGAGATGCTGGGCGCGGCCGAGCGGGTCGAGGCGGTGGAGTGCGCCCACTCGTTGGAGGCGGAGGTCCGTGAGCTGCGGTTGATCGCCGCCCACGCCCCGCCGTACAACCGCCGGTCCAAATACCCGGAACGGATGGTCTGGCTCAAGCTGACCGACGGTCCGTACCCTCGGCTGTCGATCGTCCGCGACCTCTCCCCCACCGACACCGCGTACCTCGGACCGTTTACCTCCCGGCGCGCCGCCGAGCTGGCCGCCGCCGGTTTCCACGACGCGGTGCCGCTACGCCAGTGCACGCACCGGCTCTCGCTGCGCACCGTCACGCCGGCCTGCGCGCTGGCCGAGCTGGGTCGCTGCCCGGCACCCTGCGAGCACAAGATAACCCCCGAGGAGTACGACGACAGCGCCGTCGCGCCCTTCCGCGCGGCGACGGCCAGCGACCCCCAGCCGGTGGTGGACGCGCTGCTCGCCCGGATCGACGTGCTCTCCCGTGACCAGCGCTACGAGGAGGCCGCCGTGGTGCGCTCCCGGCTGGCCGCCGTGCTGCGGGCCACCGTGCGGATGCAGCGGCTGGCCGCGCTGACCGGCATCGTGGAGCTGGCCGCGGCCCGGCCGGCCGCCCGGGGCGGCTGGGAGTTGGCGCTGGTCCGCCACGGCCGGCTGGCCGGCGCGGGGGTCTCCCCGCCGGGCGTGCACCCACGGCCCACCCTGACCACGATCCGGGCCACCGCCGAGACGGTGTCGGGCGGGCACGGTCCGGTGCCGGCCGCCACCGCCGAGGAGTCCGAGCGGATCCTGTCCTGGTTGGAGCGGCCGGAGACCCGACTCGTCGAGATGTCCTCCGGTTGGTCCTCTCCGGCCAGTGGTGCGGGCCGGTTCCGTGACCTGCTGGCGAAGGCCGAGAGCGGCGCGTCCCACCAACTCTCGACCGAACGCTCATGACCAACTGACCGATCGGACTACGTCGACTCGCTTAGGCTGTTAGAGAAGTGCAGTCCTGCCCGATTCGTGGGCCTGCTCCCGCCGCCGGCTTCCGGTGACGCGGAGCCGGGGTGAGGAGGTGTCCCTCGTGGACGTCGACGCCGGACACGGCGCCGCCCTGGGGGGCGCCCTGCCGACACAGCCGGGTGAGCTGCCGCTCGCCCGCCGGCTGCGGTCGCTGCTCAGCTGGCCCACCACCGATTCCGACCCGGTCACCCAACTGGTCCGCACCCACCGGGGCATCCACGCCGGCACCGATCCCGCGGTGCTGCGCCGCGCCTACACGATCGCGGAGAACATGCACCGCGGGCAGTTCCGCAAGAGCGGTGAGCCCTACATCACCCACCCCCTCGCGGTGGCGCAGATCTGCGCCGAGCTGGGAATGGACACCACCACCCTGGTCGCCGCGCTGCTGCACGACACCGTGGAGGACACCCGCTACACCCTCCAGGCGCTCTCCGAGGATTTCGGCGGCGAGGTGGCCCACCTGGTCGACGGGGTGACCAAGTTCGACAAGGCGTTCTACGGCAAGGCCGCCGAGGCGGAGACGATCCGCAAGATGATCGTCGCGGCCGCCAAGGACGTCCGGGTGTTGATCATCAAGCTGGCCGACCGGCTGCACAACATGCGCACCCTCGGGGTGCGCTCCGCGTCGTCGCGGGAACGGATCGCCCGCAAGACCCAGGAGGTGCTGGTCCCGCTCTGTGACCGGCTGGGCATCCAGACCCTCAAGCGCGAGCTGGACGACGTGGTGCTGCTGCACCTGGAGCCCGAGGAGCACGCCCGGCTGGCCCGGCACGTGCACGACCGGCCAGGCTGGGACTCGTACCTCGACTCGGTGGTCGCCCGGGCCCGGGTGGCGTTGCGGCGCAGCCGGGTCGACGCCGAGGTCAGCCCCCGCCCCCGGCACCTCTACTCGATCTGGAAGGACACCATCGCCGGCGGCCACACCGCCCCGTACGATCTGCCCCGCATCGTGGTGGTGGTCGACGGCCCGGCCACCGACTGCTACGCCGCGCTCGGCGCGATCCACGGCACCTGGCGACCGGTGCCCGGCCGTTTCAAGGACTTCATCGCGTCACCGAAGAACAACCTCTACCGGTCGCTGCACACGAGCGTCTGCGGCCCGCAGGACCGCACGGTGGAGGTGCTGATCCGCACCGAGGAGATGCACCGCTCCGCCGAGTACGGCATCGCCGCCGACTTCCGTTTCCCGCGCTCGGGCAACGGCGGCGCCGCGGCCCGCGCCGAGCAGTTGGACTGGCTGCGCCGGGTGCTCGACTGGGAACCGGACGCCGCCGACCCGGCACAGTTCTACGAGTCGCTGCGCTGCGACCTCGCCGAGGGGCAGATCCAGGTTTTCGCCGACGGGCGGCAGATCGTGCTGCCGGCCGGCGCCACGCCCGTCGACCTCGCCTACGAGCTGGGCAGCGAGCGGGGCGACCACTGCCTCGCCGCCCGCATCAACGGTCGACTCGCCCCCCTGAGCTCCGAGCTGGACGAGGGCGACGTGGTGGAGATCTTCACCGAGAACGACGGCGACAACGGCTTCGAGGCCGGGGTGGCGCCGCGGGGCCCCCGCCGGGAGTGGCTGAGCTTCGTCAAGTCGCCGAACGCGCAGATGCAGATCAACAGGTGGTTCGCCGAGCACACCGAGCCGGGCATCACGATCAGCGACAAGGTGCGCCTCGGCCGGGCCACCATCGGGCTCGCCCTGCGTCAGCACAACCGGGGCCTCGCCAGTGACCTGCCGCTGCTGCGCCTCTCCGAGGAGTTGGGCTACCCCGACCTGGAGACCCTGCTGGTCGCGGTCTTCGACCGGGTGATCGAACCGGACACCGTGGTCCGCCAGCTCATCGACCTGGTCGACCATCGGCAGTGACCCGACGAGCCCCAGCGCGTCCGAAGGACATTCGCGACCACTAGCCTGGAGTCATGATCCCCCGCTCCCGCGCCACCGGTCGGGCCCTCTTCTACCAGGCCTTCTACCGGCTGCCGCTGCCGGTGCGCCGGCGTCTGGTCCGGCTGGCGGTGCCCAAGTACGTCGTCGGCGCGGTGACCCTGGTCCGTGACTCCGAAGCGACGGGCGCGGGTCGGCTGCTCATGCTGCGCCAGCCGCCCGGCAAGGCGTGGTCCCTCCCCGCCGGCCTGCTCGACCGGGGCGAGGCCCCGGTGGTCGGCGCCGCCCGTGAGCTGTTCGAGGAGTCCGGCATCCGGCTTCCGCCGTCCCGGCTGCGCCCGGCGGTGCCGAACGCGATCGTGCACGCCAAGGGCTGGGTGGACATGGTCTTCGAGGCCGACGTGCCGGCGTCCAGCACCGACCTGACCGTCGACGGGGCGGAGGTCTTCGAGGCCGCCTGGCACCCCCTGGACGACCTGCCCAAGCTGACCTGGCCGACGGCCCGGCTGCTCGCCTACTACGACATCGGGCCGCTGGCCGGGAAGTTCCCGCCACCGGTGCCCGACGACACCCCGTGACCGGCGCGGCCGGTGTGCCGGCGCAGCTGTGCGCGGTGGTGCTCGCCGCCGGCGAGGGCACCCGGCTGCGCCCCCTCACCGAACGGGTGCCCAAGGCGCTCTGCCCGGTGGGCAACGTGCCCCTGCTGGATCGGGCGTTGGAGCGGTTGGCCGGCCTCGGCCTGACCGGTCCCGACCGGGTCGCTGTGAACGCCTGCTACCTCGGCGAGCAGATCGTGGAGCACGTCGGCGACCGGGCCCACCTGTCGGTGGAGCCGGGCGACCCGCTGGGCACCGCGGGCGGGGTGGCCAGGCTGCGGGACTGGATCGACGGGCGGCCGGTGCTGGTCGGCAACGCCGACGCGTACCTCGCCGACCCGGCCGCTCCCCCGGGCCCGGACGTGGCCGCACTGCTCGACGGCTGGGACGGGCACACCGTACGCCTGCTCGGCCAGCCCGCCGCGGACCCGGCGGCGCCGGGCACCTTCGCCGGGCACTGCTTCACCGGCTTCTCGCTGCTGCCCTGGCGTCTGGTCCGGGACCTGCCGGTCGTCTTCTCGGACCTGGTCCGGGCCGTGTGGCGGCCGGCCGAGGCGGCGGGCGCCCTGGCGGTGGTGCCCTATCCGGGCACCTTCTTCGACACCGGCACCCCGGCCGACTACCTGGCGGCCAACCTGCACGCCGCCGCCGGCGGCGCTCTCGTCGCGGAGTCCGCGACGGTGACCGGCCGCTGCGTGGAGTCCGTGGTCGGCGCTGGCGCGCGGGTGGACGGCGACGTGTTTCGCACTGTGGTGTGGCCGGGCACGACAGTACGCGCCGGTGAGCGGCTGGAGAACGTGATCCGGGCCGGGAGCGACCTGACGGTGCCCTGCGCCGCCCAGGGCTGAGCGCGCCGGCTCCCGCCTCCGGTCCCGGGCCGGAACATCTAGCATGGGCGACGACGCCGACGAACGGAGAAATGCCCCGTGATCACCGCGATCGTGCTGATCGACTGCGCCACCGACGCGATCCCCGAGGTGGCGGAGAACCTGGCCAACCTTCCCGGTGTCAGCGAGGTCTACTCGGTGGCCGGGCACGTCGACCTCATCGCCATCGTCCGAGTCCGCGAGTTCGACCAGATCGCCCAGGTCATCGCGGGCAGCATCTCCAAGGTCGAGGGTGTGCTCAACACCGAGTCGCACATCGCCTTCCGGGCGTACTCCCAGCACGACCTGGAGGAGGCGTTCGCGATCGGCCTGGCCGGCGCCGACTGACCCGCTCACCGCTGCCGGGCCCACGCCGGCCGCACGGCGGCGCGTCAAGCGCACAGGGCGGCCGGCCCACCCCGCTGGGTGGACCGGCCGTCTGCTGTGGCTACGTCAGCTCTCGCTGGGAGCCGGTACCTCGGTGGAGCCACCGCCCGGAGCCGGCGACTCGGTGACGGTGCCACCCGGAGCCGGCGACTCGGTGACGGTGCCGCCCGGAGCCGGCGACTCAGTGCCGGTGCCGCCCGGGCTGGGCGTACCGCTGGCGCTGGTCTGCGGAACCGGGATGCCCAACTTGTTGGCGAGCGCCACCAACTCGTCGTAGTGCGTCTGCAGCGTCGGAAGCGCCGTCTGCGCCAGCTGGACCACCGACGGCTCGGAGCCCTGCGAGATCTCCGTCTGGGTGGCCTGGATGGCCTGGACGTGGCCGGCCAGCTCACTCGTCACCCAGAGCCGGTCGAACTCCGCGCCGCTGGCGTTGTTCAGCTTGTCGATGACCGCCTGCTGGTCGGCGCTGGGCTCGTTCGGCAGTTCCACGCCGAGCTGCGACGCGGTCTGCTGCACCGTCTGGTCCAGCTGGGTGTGGTCGGTCTTCAGCATCGCGCCCAGGTCCTTGACCCCCTGGTCCTTGCCCTTCTGCTGGGCGAGGTCACCAGCGGTGATCTCGAACAGGTTGACCTGGTGTACCGCCTGCAGGTACTGGGTGTCCTGCGTCGACGGCTGTGCCGCGGCCTGCGCGGCCGCGGCCGGCGCGACACCGACCAGTACCAGCGCGGCCAACAGGCCGAGGCGTTTGATACCCAACATGCTTCCCCCCCTTGAGACGTTGGACCGCACGGATACCCGGCTCACCGGGGTTATTCCTGCGATCCCCCGGGCGCGCGGGGTCGACCGGTCCTGCCGTGCCCGTCCGACTCCTGGTCGGATGGGCGGGGAGGGTGCGGATACGACGTGGCGCCCGCCGGAATCCGACGGGCGCCACGTAACGGTGCGACTGGGCGGTCAGTGGCGGCTCTCGCCGCTGCCGACCTCCTCGCGCTCGGGCCGGGGCTCGACCGGCGGGTGCCCCGGTGAGACCGGCGCCTCGACCGGCTTCTCGATCGGGTAGAAGAAGCCCCGGATGGCCGGGCCGAGGGCCCCCAGCCGGTTCATCTTCTTCGGTACGACCCAGCCGACGTAGTCGAGCTGGCCGTGGCCGTCCGCGTGCCCGTTGGCCGCGCTGAGCGGCTGGTGCACCTCGACGAACCGGCCGTCCGGCAGGCGCCGGATGATGCCGGTCTCCACGCCGTGCGCGAGCACCTCCCGGTCGTGCTGCTGCAGACCCAGGCAGAGCCGGTAGGTGACGTAGTACGCCAACGGCGGGGCCACCAGCAGGCCGATCCGGCCGGCCCAGGTCATCGCGTTCAAACTGATCTGGAACTTGTCCGCGATCACGTCGTTGGCGCCGGAGAGCGTCAGCACGACGTAGAACGCGACGGCCATGGCGCCGACGGCGGTCCGGGCCGGGGCGTCCCGGGGACGCTCGAGCAGGTTGTGGCTCTTGCGGTCCTTGAGTTGCCGGGCTTCCAGGAACGGGTACATCGTCGACAGGCCCACCAGGATGCCGGGTAGCACCACCGTCGGCCAGAACAGCGGCGGGATGACGTACCCGTCGCCGATCGGGATGTTGATCTCCCAGGCCGGCATGAGTCGGGTCGAGCCGTCGAGGAACATGACGTACCAGTCGGGCTGGCTGGCGGCCGAGACCACCCACGCCTCGTACGGGCCGAACAGCCAGATCGGGTTGATCTGGAACAGACCGCCCATCAGCGCGATGACGCCGAAGACGACCATGAAGAAGCCGCCCTGCTTCAACGCGTACCGCGGGAACATCCGCTCGCCGACCACGTTGTTGTTGGTCCGGCCGGGGCCGGGCCACTGGGTGTGCTTCTGCTTGAAGACCAGGCCCAGGTGGACGCTGATCAGCGCGACCAGCAGACCCGGGATGAGCAGCACGTGGGCGATGAAGAACCGGCTGATGATGATCGTGCCCGGGAACTCGCCACCGAAGATCGACGAGGTGACCCAGGAACCGATCACCGGGATGGACAGCATGATCGCCGAGGCGATCCGCAGGCCGGTGCCGGACAGGCCGTCGTCCGGCAGCGAGTAGCCGGTGAAGCCGGCGAGGAAGCCGACCCAGAACAGCAGCGAACCGATGATCCAGTTGGTCTCACGCGGCTTGCGGAACGCACCGGTGAAGAAGACCCGCAGCATGTGCACGACGATCGCGGCCATGAACAGCAGCGCCGCCCAGTGGTGCATCTGCCGCATCACCAGACCGCCCCGGACATCGAACGAGATGTCCAGGCTGGAGGCGTACGCGGCGGACATCGGGGTGCCCTGCAACGGCGCGTAGCTGCCGTCGTAGACCACCTCGGTCATCGCCGGCTCGAAGAAGAAGGTGAGGAACACACCGGTCAGCAGCAGCACGACGAACGAGAACAGCGCGATCTCGCCGAGCAGGAAGGACCAGTGGTCCGGGAAGACCTTGTTCAGCAGCTTGCGCAGCGGGGTGGCCACCGCGAAGCGGTCGTCCACTCCCACCGCTGCCTTGCCCGGCGTCGCCGCAAGGTCAAACTTTCGACGCTTCATGGCCGCTCCCAGAAATCAGGCCCGACGGTCTCGGTGTAGTCGGACTTCGCCACGAAGAAGCCCTCGGAGTCCACCTCGATCGGCAGCTGCGGCAGCCGCCGGCTGGCGGGGCCGAAGACGGGCCGGGCGTTGTCGGTGATCAGGAACTGGGACTGGTGGCACGGGCAGAGCAGCCGGTTGGTCTGCTGCTCGTACAGGCTGGCCGGGCATCCCGCGTGCGTGCAGATCTTGGAGAACGCCGCGTAGTTGCCCCACATGTAGTCACCGTGGCCGATCCGCTCGTTGGCCCGGCGCGACTCCTGCGCGTCCGAGTCGCGGAGGTGGATCAACAGCGTCGGCGAGTCGGCGTGCTTGTTGCTCACGCCGTGGTCGATGCCGGGGAAGACGGTCAGCTGACCACCGGTGCTGATGTCCGCCGGGCGGATCGGCCGGCCGTCCTCGCGGACCAGGCGGATCCGCTGGCCGCCCTCGGCCGTGGCGAACCCGGTGGTGAACATCTGGTTGTTCTTGTGCGGCTGCGAGATCAGACCGCCGACCAGCGGCGCCGCGGCGACCGCGGCGACCGGCGCGAGACCGGCCAGCAGCGAGATGCCGAGCAGCGGGCGACGCTTCACGCCCAGCTCGTCCGCCATGTAGAGCATGGTCTGGCCGGTGATGGTGCGGCCTTCGGAGTCCACCTGGCCCTCGTGCCGGTCCTGGATCGAGACCTCCTTGGGCAGCAACTTCTTGCCCCAGGTCAGGATGCCGAAGCCGACGGCGAGCAGCGCCACGCCGAGGGTGAAGCCGAGCAGCGGGGTGTAGAACTTGTCGCCGCCCCGGCCGGCCTCGTACTGCCACGGCCACCAGATGTAGATGGCCAGGAAGGCGGTCGCGGCCAGACCGGTGATCAGGAAGAAGCCGGCGACCACCCGGGTCAGCCGACGCTCCGCCTTGGTGCCCGGCAGCACCTGCGGCTCGTAGTGGACGATCTCGATGTCGTCCCGGCGCGCACCCTCACGAACGATGTCGAACCGGGTCAGCTTGGGGTCGTTCACGTCGAGCGGCGCCGGGCCCTGCGAGGCCTGGTGCTCGGTGTGGGGGCTCATGCCGTCACCTCGCTACGGGTGGCGCCGAGCGGCACCACAGCACTGAATCGGATGGCCTGCTCGGTCACGACTTGCCCGCAATCCACAGGCTAGCGAAGACGAGCGCCACGATGCCAACCAGGAAGATCGCCAGGCCCTCGGTGGACGGGCCGTACCGTCCGAGGTTGAACCCACCCGGGTCCTGGTCGTGCTTCAGCGTCTCCTGGATGTAGGCGATGATGTCGGCCTTCTGCTCCGGCCGGAGCTGGTTGTCGCCGAACACCGGCATGTTCTGCGGGCCGCTCAGCATCGCCGCGTAGATCTGACGGTCGGTCGCGGGGTGCAGGCTCGGGGCGAACTTGCCCGAGGAGAGCGCACCGCCGCCGCCACCGAACGCGTGGCACTGCGAGCAGTTGATCCGGAACAGCTCACCGCCGGCCGCGATGTTGCCGTCCTCGCGGAGGTCGTCGCCCTCGGGAACGACCGGGCCGCCACCCAGCTCCTGGATGTACTGGGCCAGCTGGCGGGTCTGCTCGTCGGTGAAGACCGGAGGCTTGCGGTGCGCCTGGGCCTCCTGGCGGGCCATCGGCATCCGCCCGGAGCTGACCTGGAACTCGACCGATGCCGCGCCGACGCCGATCAGGCTCGGCCCGCGGCCCTCGACGCCCTGGGCGTTGCGGCCGTGGCAGGTCACGCAGCTCACGTCGAACAACGCCTTGCCCTCGGCGGCGGCGCCGGTCAGCTGCGGGTTGTCCTGCGCCTGGGCGCCCGGGGCGAAGACGGTGTATGCGCCGCCGGCGAGCATCAGCGCGGCGATCAGCCGGACCGCGGCGCCCAGCCGGCGGCGGCCCCTGCTGCGCGCGGCGGGCCGCTCACGCAACCGCGCGAGCAGACCGCGTCGGCGGTCGTTGTCAGAAGTCATGAGCGGTGTCCTTAACCGGTTGGACCTGTCTCAGGGGACGGAGCAGCAGCGCGGAATGTGACGCGCAAGATCACTGGAGCCAGTAGATCATGGCGTACAGCCCGATCCACACGACGTCGACGAAGTGCCAGTAGTACGACACGACGATCGCCGACGTCGCCTGCGCCGGGGTGAACCGGCCCATGGTCGTACGGACCATGAAGATGACGAAGGCGATCAGACCACCGGTCACGTGCAGGCCGTGGAAGCCGGTGGTCAGGTAGAACACCGATCCGTACCCGTCTTCGTTGATCTTGATGCCGTCGGCGACCAGGTGCCGGTACTCGTTCAGCTGGCCGAGGACGAAGATCAGGCCCATCACGAAGGTGACGGTGAACCAGCGCCGCAGCGCGTGCACGTCACCCTTCTCCGCCGCGAAGACGCCGAGCTGGCACGTCACCGAGGACAGCACCAGGATCACCGTGAAGGTGGTCGCGTACGGGATGTTCAGCGCCTCGGTGTGCTTCTCCCACTGCTCCGGCGCAGCCGCGCGGATCGAGAAGTACATCGCGAACAGCGCCGCGAAGAACATGAGTTCACTGGAGAGCCACACGATCGTCCCGACGCTGACCATGTTCGGTCGGGTCAGAGAGTGGATCCGGCTCTTGTCAATGGCTGGGGCCGCAGTCACGCCGTCATTATTGCCCCTGACCGGGGCCGGCGATCAGCGGGGTGGCAAACCTGCGCCTTCCGTGGCCCCAGCGTCGGGGTCCGGTTCGCCTGGCCTAGCCTGAAAAGCGTGCTGCACGTCGATCCGATCTTCGCCGCCACCTCGGCCCCGCCGCCGTTCACCGTCGGCGCGGTGCTGAGCGAGACCCGCCTGGACAGCTGGCTGGCCCTCGGCCTGGTGCTCGCCGCCGGCCTGTACCTCTACGGGGTGTACCGGCTGCGCCTGCGCGGCGACCGCTGGCCCGTCATCCGAACCGTGTTCTTCCTCGGCCCCGGGCTGGGCGGCATCGCGCTCGTCACGGTCAGCGGGCTGCACGCGTACGACACCGCGCTGCTGTCCGTGCACATGATCCAGCACATGGTGCTGTCCATGGTGGCGCCGATCTTCCTGGCGCTGGGCGCGCCGATGACCCTGGCCCTGCGGACCCTGCCGGTCGGGCCGCGCAAGCGCCTGCTCGCGATCGTGCACAGCCGCGTCGCCCGGGTCTACAGCTTCCCGCTGGTGGCGTTCGCCATCTTCGTGGTCAACCCGTTCGTGCTCTACTTCAGTGATCTGTACCGCTATACCCTGGAACACGCCTGGGCGCACGAGCTGGTGCACGCGCACTTCATCATGACCGGCTGCGTGTTCTTCTGGCCGCTGCTCGGCCTCGACCCGCTGCCCGGCCGCTGGCCTTACCCGGCGCGCGCCCTGCTGATGCTGCTCTCCGTGCCGTTCCACACCGTGCTCGGCCTCACCATCATGCAGAGCAGCACGCTCTTCGGGGGCGACTGGTACCCGTCGCTCAACCTGGGCTGGGTCGACCCCTGGCAGGACCAGGTGGTCGCCGGGGGCATCCTCTGGGCCGGTGGCGAGTTCGTCAGTGTGACCATGCTCGCCGTGCTGGTGGTGCAGTGGGTCAAGCAGTCCGAGCGGGAGGCCCGCCGGGTCGACCGCGAACTGGACCGCCAGGAGGCCCGCGACGAGGCCCGCGACCGCGCCGCCGACGCCACGCCCGCCTGAGCTGCCCGGACGTACGCCCCGACGGGTGCCGCCGGGCGGGATGTCGGCTACATCACGCCGCCCGGTACGATCTCCGGGCAGCTACGAGGTGGGAGTGCCGACATGAGCGATCGTCTTTGCACCGTCTTGCTCTACAGCGACGACCCGCAGGTCCGCGACCGCATGCGGATGGCCGTCGGCACCCGACCCGCGCCCGGTCTGCAGATCGAGTTCGTCGACGCGTCGACCTACGCCGAGACCATCCGGCTGGTCGACGACTACGAGATCGACCTGCTGCTGCTCGACGGTGAGGCGAGCCCGGGCGGCGGCATCGGCATCGCCCGACAGGTCAAGGACGACCGGGACGACGCTCCCCCGACCTGCCTGGTGATCGCGCGCGCCGCCGACCGATGGCTCGCCGCGTACGCCGAGGCCGACGCGGTGCTGGTGCACCCGCTCGACCCGGTGACCACCGGGGGCACGGTGGCCGAGCTGCTGCGGACGCACGCACCCGCCTGACGTCCCACGCTCCTCCGGCACCCCCACGGCGCCGGAACTCCTCGGCGCCGGTTCCAGCCCACCCGCACTTCGCATGCTCGGGAGGCCCGCCATGGGCGATCGGACCTGGCCGCACCTGCTCAACGCGCTGCTGCGCGGCAACGAACTCTCCACCGCCGACACCGCCTGGGCGATGGACGAGATCATGACCGGCTCGGCCAGCGCGGCGCAGATCGCCGCCTTCGCCGTCGCGCTGCGGGCCAAGGGCGAGACTCCCGCGGAGCTGGCCGGCCTGGTGGAGGCGATGCTGGGCCGAGCCGTCCCGGTGACGCTCCCCGACGAACTGCGCCGCACCGCGCTCGACGTGGTCGGCACCGGCGGTGACCTCGCCCACACTGTCAACATCTCCACGATGACGGCGCTGGTGGTCGCCGGTGCTGGCGTCCGTGTCGTCAAGCACGGCAACCGGGCCGCCTCCTCCCTGTGCGGCACCGCCGACCTGCTGGAGTTCCTCGGCATCCCCCTGGATCTCGGCCCGGAGCAGGTCGCCCGCTGTGTCGAGGAGGCCGGCATCGGGTTCTGCTTCGCGGCCCGGTTCCACCCCGGGATGCGCCACGCCGGCCCGGTCCGCCGCGAGGTGGGCGTGCCCACCTTCTTCAACTTCCTCGGCCCGCTGACCAACCCGGCCCGCCCCCGGGCCGGCGCGGTCGGCTGCTTCGACCTGCGGATGGCCCCGGTGATGGCCAGCGTGTTCGCCGCCCGTGGGGACTCGGCGATCGTGATGCGCGGCGAGGACGGCCTGGACGAGTTCAGCACCGCCGCGCCGACCCGGGTCTGGGCGGCCCAGGGCGGCACCGTACGCGAGGCTGTGCTGGACGCGACGGACCTCGGGGTACCCCGGTCCACCCTGGCGGACCTGCGCGGCGGTGACGCCGCGTACAACGCCGGCGTGGCCCGTCGCCTGCTGGCCGGTGAGACGGGCCCGGTCCGGGACGCGGTCCTGGTCAACGCGGCGGCGGCGCTGGCCACCCAGGGCCCGCTGGACGGCGACCTGACCGAGGCGCTGCGCGCCGGTCTGGCCCGCGCGGCCGAGTCGATCGACTCCGGCGCGGCCGCCGCGACCCTGGATCGCTGGATCGCGATCGCCACCGCCTGACCTGTCGGCGCCTGCCCCGTCGGCGCCTGGCCCGTCGGCGCCGTCTTCGGGCGGACTCCGGGGGGTGATCGACTCGACTTCCTTGAATCTGCGGTGTCCCGGAAGCCCGGACACCCCGATTTCAAGGAAGTCGAGTGGATCACAACCGGCGGCCGACGAGTGGGCGACGGTGCGCGGGGATTTGTCGGACCCGTCTGGGAAACTACAGCTGAGTAGTTCTCTGCCGCCGTCGGTGCGTCGCTGTCGCATCCGGGCGGGCCGGCCTGGTGATCGAGAGGAGACGCCCGTGTCGCACCGCGAGCTTTACTGCGACCTCTGCGAGGGCGTGGCGCTGTTCGAGGCCCCGCCCTGCGTCGACGGCCACGGCACCGACTGTCCAGAGCTGATCTGCACCGACTGCGGCGCCGCAGTGGTCGTCGGCGCGATCGCCTTCCCGGTCACCCGACTGACCGTCCGCCACCGCCAGCCCGCCCCTCGCCGAGTCGCCTGACCGCCCACCGGCGCGCCATCTGACGGCCAGCGTCACGCCGCCTGACCTGCCGCCCGGCCCGATCCGGCGACTGACCGCCAGCGCCGCTCGACCGGGGTCGAGCATGACCGAAGGCCCGCTCCCCCACCGGGGAACGGGCCTTCGTCGTGCGGGGTCGGTCGCGATGGCGACCGGGTGTGGGTCAGTGCTCGGCGGTACGCCGGGTGCCGCTGTAGTACTCGAACAGCAGCCCACAGGCGGCGAGGACAACGGCCACCAGGCCGGCGCCGATCAGCCAGTACTGCCAGAACACCAGGCCGAGCGCGGCGATCGCGGCGGCCAGCGCCAGACCGAACGGCCAGTAGCTGCCCGGGCTGAAGAAGCCGACCTCGCCAGCGCCGTCAGCGATCTCGGCGTCCGGACGGTCTTCCGGGCGCAGGTCGATCCGGCGGGAGACGAACCAGAAGAAGCCACCGCACATCGAGCAGAGCAGGAACGACAGCAGCAGGGCTACGGTGCCGACCCACTCGATGCCGCCCGACTGCCCGTTCGTCCAGGCGCCGTAGAGGATGGTGGCACCGAAGAGGAAACCGGCGATGATCAGGAAGATACGCCACTCGGTCTTCATGCCGCTGCCTCAGCTTCCGGTGCGGGCCGGAACTTTGTCCGGGTTGAAGTTGTCCTGCGTCCGCCGCGTGTCGAACGGCTCCGTGGTCACCGCGTACGGCTGCTCACCGATCGCGGACAACGCGTCCTGGGTGGACTTGCCGCTCTGCTTGGCCGCGAGGAACTGGTCGTACTTCTCCGGCGATACCACCCGCAGCTCGAAGTTCATGAACGCGTGGTAGCTGCCGCACAGCTCGGCGCAGCGCCCGACGTAGGCACCCTCGGCCTCCAGGCTGGAGACCTCGAACACGTTGCGGATCTTGCCCGGCATGACGTCCCGCTTGAAGAGCAGCTCCGGCACCCAGAACGAGTGGATGACGTCGCGGCTGGTCTCCTCGAACCGGATGGACCGGTCGGTCGGCAGCACCAGCACCGGGATGACCTCACTGGTGCCGAGCGTCGACGCGGTGGTCTTGGCGTCCGGGCCCTGCCCGTCGCGGTAGTTGAACTGCCAGTTCCACTTGAACGCGACGACCTCGACCGTGACGTCCGGGTTCTTCGACAGCTTGTCCACGTCGGTCTGCACGATCGCCGTGTAGTAGAAGAGCACGGAGACGATCAGAATCGGCGCGATGGTGTAGAGGAACTCCATCGGCATGTTGTAGCGGGTCTGCACCGGCAGCGCGTTGCCGCGCTTGCGGTAGCGCACGACACACCAGAAGATCAGACCCCACACGAAGACACCGACCGCGAGGGCGGCGATGCAGGAGGCGATCCACAGGTCGTACATCCGCCGAGACTCGGCCGAGATGCCCCCCTGCGGCCAGCCGAAGCCGTCGAACGCCGCTCCAACGTCACAGCCCGTGAGCAGGACCAGCAGCGCGACGCCACTGAGACCGAGCCCGGCCAGCCGACCAGCACCGCGCCGCCGGCGCCCACCGGCCCCTGGGGAAGCGCTGTGCCGTACGGCCGACGGCCGTACCTCCGAACTCCTTGCGACCACCTGGTCCTGCCTCCCTAGCGCGCCGCGGTGCGTCTTTCCTCGGCACCGACGGCAAAGGCGTCACCGACGGTCGCAGATTACTCGACCATGACGGACTCGGCCGTGGTGGGGTCACTGTCCGCCCCCCATCGGGGGGAACCTAGGCATACCGCCGCGATACCGTCGGGCCTGTGAGCGCGAGGAGTGAGCCGGGGTTGCGAGCCCCGCAGCCGCGAACGAAGACGGACCTGTGAGCGCGAGGAGTGAGCCGGGGTTGCGAGCCCCGCAGCCGCGAACGAAGACCGACCTGTGAGCGCGAGGAGTGAGCCGGGGTTGCGAGCCCCGCAGCCGCGAACGAAAGGTGGCACCGTGAGCGCATCCCCGGTCTACCTGGACGCGGCGACCGCCGCGCCGATGCATCCGGTCGCGCGGCAGGCGTTGCTGGCCGCGCTCGACGACGGCTGGGCCGACCCGGGCAAGCTGTACACGCAGGCCCGCCGGGCCCGACAACTGCTCGACGCCGCGCGCGAGGCCACCGCGTCGACGCTCGGCGTCCGCGCCGACGAGGTGTCCTTCACCCCCAGCGGTACGACAGCGGCCCACGGCGCGGTGCTCGGGGGCCTTGCGGGGCGGCACCGGGTCGGGTCGACGCTGGTGCACTCGGCGATCGAGCACTCGGCGGTGCTGCACGCGGCGGAGCGGCACGTCGGCGCGGGCGGGACCGCCAGCGCGGTGCCGGTCGACCGGTCGGGGCGGCTGGACCTGACCGCCTGGTCGTCCGCCGTGCGGGCCCCGGGGGTCGCGCTGGCCGCGTTGATCACCGCCAGTCACGAGGTGGGGACGGTGCAGCCGGTCGCGGAGGCGGCGGCCGCGTGCGCCGACGTGGGGGTGCCGCTGTACGTGGACGCGGCGCAGTCGGTGGGTCGGGTGCCGGTGCCGGCCGGCTGGTCGGTGCTCACGGCGAGCGCCCACAAGTGGGGCGGGCCACCCGGGGTGGGGGTGCTGGCGGTCCGCAAGGGCACCCGCTGGGAGTCACCCTGGCCGGCGGACGAGCGGGAGAGCGGACGTACCCCCGGGGTGGTGAACCTGCCCGCGGTCGTGGCGGCGGCGGCGAGCCTGCGGGCGGCGGCGGCCGACGCGGCGGCCGAGGCGACCCGGCTGGCGCCGCTGGTGGACCGGATCCGGGAGCGGGTCGCGGCGGAGGTGCCCGACGTGGAGGTGGTCGGCGATCCGGTGCTCCGGCTCCCCCACCTGGTGACCTTCTCCTGCCTGTACGTCGACGGCGAGGCGCTGCTGCACGCCCTGGACCGGCGGGGTTTCGCCGTGTCGTCGGGGTCGTCGTGCACCTCGTCCACGCTGCGGCCGTCGCACGTGCTGGAGGCGATGGGGGTGCTGTCGCACGGCAACGTGCGGGTCAGCCTGCACCGGGAGACGACCGAGGCGGACGTGGAGCGGTTCCTGACCGAGTTGCCGAACATCGTCGCGGGGCTGCGCGCGGAGGCCGGGGTGGTGGGGCTGTGACGATGCCGGACGAGGTGATCGACTGCCGGGGCCAACGCTGTCCGCTGCCGGTGATCGCGGCGGCGCGACGCATGCCCGAGGTGCCGGTGGGCGCGGTGGTGAGGGTGCTCGCCGACGACCCGGCCGCGGCGGTGGACATCCCCGCCTGGTGCCGGATGCGCGGCCAGGAGTTCCTCGGCGCCATCACCGGCCCCGACGGCCCCGCCTACGACGTCCGCCGCACCCACTGACCCACCCCACAGCCCACCCCCGTCCCCCATGACCCCCCTCCGCCCCGCGATCTTGCGGTTTCTGCGGGGACAAAAGGGCGCATGAGCCGCGAGACGGCAACAGAAAGTGCAAGATCGCGGGGGCGGGGTAGGGCGGGGTAGGGCGGGGCGGGGCGGGGCGGGTTACGGGAGGAGGTGGGGGCGGATCTCGTCGGCTGCGGTGTCGCCGTAGGACTCGGCGAGGCGCTTGACGAACAGGTCGCGGCGGACGTCGTACTCCTGGGTGCCGACGGTTTCCAGGACCAGCGTGGCCAGCAGAGAGCCGACCTGGGCGGCGCGTTCCAGGCCAACGCCCCAGGAGAGCGCGGTGAAGAAGCCGGCCCGGAAGCCGTCGCCGACGCCGGTCGGGTCGACCGCCCGGATCTCCCGCGCGATCGGTACGTGGATCGGGTCGATGCCCCGCCCGGCGATCTCCACACCGTGCTTGCCGAGCGTGGTGACCCGTACCTTGACCAGGTCCAGCAGTTGGTCGTCGCTCAGCTGCGCCTTGCTCTGCAGCAGCGACTTCTCGTAGTCGTTGGTCATCAGGTACTCGGCGCCCTCGATCAGCGCCACCACGTCCTCGCCGCCCATCCGGGCGAGCTGCTGCGACGGGTCGGCGGCGAAGGCGTACCCGCGGGTGCGGCACTCGGCCGAGTGCCGCAGCATCGCCTCCGGGTCGTTGGCGCCGACCAGCACCAGATCCAGACCGTTGAGCCGTTCCGCGACCGGCGCCAGCTCGATGTTGCGGGCCTCGCTCATCGCACCGGCGTAGAACGACGCGATCTGGCACATGTCGGTGTCGGTGGTGCAGACGAAACGGGCGGTGTGCGCCACCTCGCTGACGTGCACCGAGTCGCAGTCCACGCCGTGGCGCTCCAGCCAGGAGCGGTAGTCGGCGAAGTCGGCGCCGACCGCGCCGAGCAGCACCGGGCGCAGGCCGAGCTGACCCATCCCGAAGGAGATGTTCGCCGCCACGCCACCGCGGCGGAGCACCAGGTCGTCCACCAGGAAGGAGAGGGACACCTTGTGCAGCTGATCGGCGATGAGCTGGTCGGCGAAGCGACCGGGGAAGCTCATCAGGTGATCGGTGGCGATCGAGCCGGTGACGGCGATCTTCATGTCAACCCTCGGGGTCGGGAGCAGGGCGCCGTCAGCCTACCGGCACGGCAACCCGATGGTCACCGCTCGGTCGGACAACGGCAACCAGCCCGCCACGGTCCCCTTCGGGACCGCTCCCAGACCGGTGCGACCCCCGACCGGTACGACGATGGGGCCGTTCCGGAGAACGGCCCCATCGTCGCTGGTGTGTGGGGTGTGACTCAGTTGAACGAGTCACCGCAGGCGCAGGAGCTGCCCGCGTTGGGGTTGTCGATGGTGAAGCCCTGGGCGTCGATCCGGTCGGCGAAGTCGATCGTCGCGCCGGAAAGGTACGGGGCGCTCATCCGGTCGACGACGACCTCGACACCACCGAAGTCGGTCACGACATCACCGTCGAGCGAACGCTCGTCGAAGAAAAGCTGGTACCGCAGGCCGGAGCAGCCGCCCGGCTGCACGGCGACGCGGAGCCGCAGGTCGTCGCGGCCCTCCTGCTCGATCAGGGCCTTGACCTTCTGCGCCGCGACGTCGGTGAGGACGACGGAAGTAGGGGCCTGGGCCTCGGTCGACTCGGTCTGCGCTGGCGTGGTCACGTGGAAGTCTCCCTGCGCGGTTTGGGTCCGGACGCACTGGCCAACGTCGCGCGCCGTCCAGTGATTCCCGGTTGTGGTCCTCCGCCGATCGTACGCCGCCTCGGCCGGGTGCACCCGCGTGGCGTGACGCCCACCGCAGGTGGACCCACTCGTCAGGCGGCCGGGGCGCTCAGCGGCTCCACTGCCGGGCCAGCCGGGCGCCCAGTTCGCGCAGCCCGTCCGCGGGTCGGCTGAGCGCGGCGTCGAGCCCGCCGCCCTCCTCGCCACCGAAGTGCTCGACCAGGCTGTACGCGTCGGTCACCCCGGCCGAGGCGGCCTCCCGCCGGCCGGTGCTCACCTGCCCGGCCACCACCACGCAGGGCACTCCCCGGTCGCGGGCGGCGCCGGCCACCCCGGCGACGACCTTGCCGCGCAGCGACTGGTGGTCGAACGACCCCTCACCGGTGACCACCAGGTCGACGGTGTCCAGTGCGGCGTCGAGCCGGGTGGCCCGGGTGACCAGGCCGATCCCCGACTCGCAGGTGCCGCCCAGGGCGAGCAGCGCCGCGCCGATCCCGCCGGCGGCCCCGCCTCCGGGCAGCGTGCCGAGCCCCGTCGGGCAACCGGCCAGGTCGCGTTCCAGCACCGCCGCGAAACGCTCCAGTGCCGCGTCGAGCAGCAGCACGTCACCGCGGTCGGCGCCCTTCTGCGGGCCGAACACGTTGCTGGCCCCGTGCAGGCCGAGCAGGGGGTTGTCCACGTCGGTGGCGGCGACCAGTCGGACGCCGCGCAGCCGGGGCGCGCCGTCCAGCGCGTCGACGGCGGCGAGCGCCGCCCCGCCGTACGGCAGCGCGGCACCGCCCGGGTCGAGCGGTGTCACGCCCAGCGCGGCGAGCATTCCGGCACCGGCGTCGTTGGTGCCGGAGCCGCCCAGCCCGATCACCACGGTGCGGGCACCACTCTCCACCGCTGCGGCCACCAACAGACCCAGCCCGTACGAGGTGGTGGTCTTCGGGTCGCGTTCGGCTGCCGAGAGCAGGTGCAGCCCGCACGCCTGCGCGCTCTCCAGATAGGCGGTCGCGCCGTCGGCGGTGAGCAGGATCTCACCGGCCGCCGGCCGGCCCAGCGGGTCGACCGTCGACACCGGCACCCGCCGACCGCCGAGGGCTTCGGCGAGCACCTCCACGAAGCCCGGCCCGCCGTCGGCGAGCGGCCGGATCAGCAGATCGTCTCCGTCGGTGACGGTGCGCCAACCGTCGGCGACGGCGGCGGCCACCTCCGGTGCGGACAGGGTGCCGGCGAACTTGTCCGGGCAGAGCAGCACGCGCATGCCGAGCAGTGTGGCAGCCCACACCGAGCGAAGCTGCGTCGCGCCCGCGCTGTGGGAGCATGGATGACGTGACTTCGACCTGGGTGGAACCCTCCAACACGGCGACGGCTCTGCTGCTGCTCGGCCGGGGCAGCGACCCCGACACCGAGCGCGGCGTCGAGTGTCCGGGCGACCTGCCGGCGCCCAGCGATCCGGATCTGGTGGCCCGGGCCACCGCCGCGAAGGCGAAGCTGGGCAGCAAGGTCTTCGTGCTGGGGCACCACTACCAGCGCGACGAGGTGATCCAGTTCGCCGACGTGACCGGTGACTCGTTCAAGCTGGCGCGGGAGGCCGCGGCCCGCCCGGACGCCGAGTACATCGTCTTCTGCGGCGTGCACTTCATGGCCGAGAGCGCCGACATCCTCACCACCGACAGCCAGCGGGTGATCCTGCCCGACCTGGCGGCGGGTTGCTCGATGGCGGACATGGCGGTCCTGGGTCAGGTGGAGGCCGCCTGGGACACGCTGACCGAGCTGGGCATCGCGGGTGACACCGTGCCGGTGACGTACATGAACTCGTCGGCCGACATCAAGGGTTTCGTGGGCCGCAACGGCGGGGTGGTCTGCACCTCGTCCAATGCCAAGCGCGCCCTGGACTGGGCCTTCGAGCAGGGGTCGAAGGTGCTCTTCCTGCCGGATCAGCACCTGGGCCGTAACACGGCGGTGCTGGAGATGGGCCTGTCGCTGGACGACTGCGTGCTCTACGACCCGCACAAGCCCGGTGGTGGGCTCACCCCGGAGCAGCTGCGCGACGCCAAGATGATCCTCTGGCGGGGGCACTGCTCGGTGCACGGCCGGTTCACGCTGGACAGCGTCAACGACGTGCGGGAGCGGGTGCCCGGGGTCAACGTCCTGGTCCACCCGGAGTGCCGGCACGAGGTGGTCACTGCCGCTGACTACGTCGGCTCCACCGAATACATCATCAAGACGATCGAGGCGGCTCCGGCCGGCTCGGCGTGGGCGCTCGGCACCGAGCTGAACCTGGTCCGCCGGCTCGCATTGGCGCACCCGGACAAGCAGATCATGTTCCTGGACAAGGCCGTCTGCTACTGCTCGACGATGAACCGGATCGACCTGCCGCACCTGGTCTGGGCCCTGGAGGAGCTGGTCGCGGGCCGGGTCGTCAACCAGATCACGGTGGACGCCGACACCGCGCACCACGCCCGGGTCGCGCTGGATCAGATGCTCGCCCTGCCTGGCGCGGACACTCCTCCGCCGGCGGTGCCCTGATCACGATCCGTAGCGTTCTTGGTACGCAAAAGTGCCGGATCACCGATTAATGCCACACACGCCGATGTGACCGAGTCCTTTTTCGTCACCGAGGGCTATGCTGCCCAAGCGACGACACACGCGGGCCGTTTGGATATGGCCGCATCCGGGGTAGCGACAACGTTCAGGCGCCCCACCATCAACACGGCAGCACCGACGCGCTGGAGGTTGCGTTGACCGACGACGTCCTGGTTGTGCACGGAGGCACTCCGCTCGAGGGGCGGATCCGCGTGCGCGGCGCGAAGAACCTGGTATCGAAGGCGATGGTCGCCGCGTTGCTCGGCGACAGCCCGAGTCGGCTGTTCGACGTGCCCAAGATCCGCGATGTCGAGGTGGTGCGAGGTCTGCTCGGCCTGCACGGCGTCAAGGTCACCGACGGCACCGAGGACGGCGAGCTGGTCTTCGACCCGGCGAACGTGGAGAGCGCGAGCACCGACCAGATCAACGTGCACGCCGGTTCCAGCCGGATTCCGATCCTGTTCTGCGGCCCGCTGCTGCACCGTCTCGGACACGCGTTCATCCCGGATCTCGGCGGCTGCCACATCGGCCCGCGCCCGATCGACTTCCACCTCCAGGCGCTGCGGGAGTTCGGCGCCACCGTCGACAAGCGGCCGGAGGGCTTGCACCTGTCCGCGCCGAACGGGCTGCACGGCACCAAGTTCGCCCTGCCGTACCCGAGCGTCGGCGCCACCGAGCAGGTGCTGCTGACCGCCGTGATGGCCGAGGGCGTCACCGAGCTGCGTAACGCCGCGGTGGAGCCGGAGATCATCGACCTGATCTGCATCCTGCAGAAGATGGGCGCGATCATCAAGGTCCACACCGACCGGGTGATCGAGATTCAGGGCGTGCCCAAGCTGCACGGCTACACCCACCGGCCGATCCCGGACCGGATCGAGGCGGCGAGCTGGGCGGCCGCCGCCCTGGCGACCCGTGGTCACGTCGAGGTGCTGGGCGCACAGCAGGCCGACATGATGACCTTCCTGAACATCTTCCGTTCGGTCGGTGGCGAGTACGAGGTCACCGACGCCCGCGCGCCGAAGCTGGGCGACCCCGGCCAGGAGGGCGGCATCCGCTTCTGGCACCCCGGCGGTGAGCTGAACGCGGTGGCGTTGGAGACCGACGTGCACCCCGGCTTCATGACCGACTGGCAGCAGCCGCTGGTCGTGGCGCTGACCCAGGCCCGCGGCCTGTCGATCGTCCACGAGACGGTCTACGAGCAGCGGCTCGGCTACACCGAGGCCCTGAACTCGATGGGTGCCAACATCCAGGTCTACCGGGACTGCCTCGGCGGCACCCCGTGCCGCTTCGGCCGGCGCAACTTCAAGCACTCCGCGGTGATCGCCGGGCCGAGCAAGCTGCACGCCGCCGACCTGGTCATCCCGGACCTGCGGGCCGGGTTCAGCCACCTGATCGCGGCGCTCGCGGCCGAGGGCACCTCCCGGGTGTACGGCGTCGACCTGATCAACCGAGGCTACGAGGACTTCGAGGCGAAGCTCGCCGACCTCGGCGCGCACGCCGAGCGTCCGTAAGTACCGACACACTCTTCACGCCCGGTGCACCGCGATGTGCACCGGGCGTGGACCGTTGGCTACCCTTGCCGCGTGCCGTCGCTCTTTCGCCGCAAGTCCACCGACCTCGTCGACGAGGCCGTCACCTCGGTGACCCCCGAGGAGACCGCCGAGCGTCCCCGGGGTTACACCCCGGCCAAGGGTCGGGAGACGCCCAAGCGGCCAACCGTCGGCCGCCGCCCGGCCGGTCCGAGCCGCCCCCTCACCAAGGAGGAGGAGCGGGAGCGTCGCCGCCAACTGCGCGCTGAGGCCGCAGCGGAGTTCCGCCGTGAGGGTGGCCCCCGCGACCGTGGCCCGGAACGGCTGCTGGCCCGCAACGTGGTCGACTCCCGGCGTACCGTCGGCACCTGGTTCTTCGGCGGCGCGCTGATCGTGCTGATCGGGTCGAACGCGGCCATGCCGGCGCCGGTCCGGTTGATCTCCAACCTGCTCTGGGGCGCGCTGGCGCTGGGCGTGGTCATCGACTCGGTGCTGATCTGCCGCAAGATCAGCAAGCTGATCCGGGAGCGCTTCCCGAAGTCCGACCAGCGGATGGGCTCGCTCTACCTCTACGCGGTCATGCGGTCGATCACCTTCCGCCGGATGCGCGCTCCGGCGCCCCAGGTCAAGCTGGGCGACAAGGTCTGACCCCGCCGCCCCAGCTCCGCGCGATATCGGCGAAACTGCCGCCTCAGACATCTTCGAGGCGGCAGTTTCGCCGTATCTGCGCGGATCCTGCGGTGCGTTCATCATGCTGAACGGGTTGCCGTTGTTCGCCAGAGCGAACGTTCGAACCCATGGAGCGAAGGCATGCCTCCGGAACCGGCTGCCCCGCTGGCCACCATCGCCGCCGCCCTGCGCCGGGAACGGGAACGGGTCGGCATCTCGCTCACCGAACTGGCCCGCCGGGCGGGGGTGGCCAAGTCCACCCTCTCCCAACTGGAGTCGGGCAGCGGCAACCCGAGCGTGGAGACACTCTGGTCCCTGGGCGTCGCCCTCGGCGTGCCGTTCAGCCGGCTGGTGGAGCCGGTGGACGACGTCGTACGGGTCATCCGGGCGGGAGACGGGTCGCACGTCCGCTCCGAGCAGGCCGACTTCAGCGGAACGCTGCTCAGTGCCGGTACGGCGCACCTGCGCCGGGACGTCTACCTGATCCGGCTGGAACCAGGGGCGATCCGAACCGGCCAGGGACACACCCCGCGCAGCATCGAGCACGTGGTGGTCGCCGCCGGTCGACTGCGGGTGGGGCCCGAGGGTGCCTCGGTCGAACTCGACCCCGGCGACTACGCCACGTTCCCCGGCGACGCCCCGCACCACTACGAGGCGCTCGCCGCCGGCACGTTCGCCGTCCTCATCATGGAACATCCCTGACCCGCTGCGGTGACTCCCGCCGGGGCCGGGTGGTCGTCGAGTGCGGTAGGGTCGGAGACCAGATTCGGTTATAGGCCTAAATGTCCGAAACCAATGGGATAACGTTTGCGCCGGTGGGCGGCGCCACAGTGGCGGTGAGCGAGCCCACGCCGTTACCCTCCATCCGCAGCCACGGCCTGCCGGAGCGGCGACCTGACCGGCTCGTGCGGCCCCAGCGCGACAATTTGCAACGAGGTGACAACGCGTGAGCGAGCGGACGCGAGCCGGCCACCGGGGCGTGGCAGGCGGCGACCGGACGCCCAGCGGTCACCCGGCGGCGGCTGCGGACAGCTCACTCCCGGCGAGGATCGGCCCGGCGGCCGGGTGTGGCGACGGGCTCGCCGGATGAACGGCCGCTACACCGACCGGTGGCCAGACCCGAACGAACCGGCCTGGGTGATCGAACCGACCACCGAGTGGCACCCCCAGTTTCCCGGCCAGCGCTACCCCGGCGACATCGGCATGCCGCACCAGCCGCCACCCCGTGGGCGGGCGACGGTGTCCGGCCGCGCCGAGGTGCCGCCGCTCGCGCCCACCCACCCGGACGGCACCTACCTCGGCCGGTCGTGGTCCGACGAACCACCGGCGGAACAGCCACCCCACGGCCGGTCCTGGGTGGACGACGAGCCGGACGGGGCACCGGCCTACGGGCGACTCCGCGACGACGAGCGCTCGGCGTACGGGCGGCCCGACAGCACCGACTCCCGGCACTACGACCACGAGCCGTACCGTCGACCGCTGCCCGAGCCACCCCGCCGCGAGGAACGCCGCTCCCCCGAGTCGGACCGGCGCACCGCCTGGTCCGATCGACGCCCCGCCGACGAACGGGGACCCGCGCGGGAAGCCGCCTGGCACCGCGACCAGCCCACCCCGGAGCGGTACGACAGCCGCCGCCCCCGGCAGGAGCCCACCGAGCGGGACCGTGGCTACCGGGGCACACCGCCGGTCTCCCCGGCGCCCCGGCCCGAACCCGGCTGGGTGCCCGAGCCGGACGACGCGCCACGTCGACGCGGCACACCGGAGCGACCGGCGGCCGGCTACGAACGACACCCCGGCGACGGGTACGGCGTCCGACCCACCCGTGACCATGACGGCCGCAGCGCCGACGCTGTCGACCCGTGGGCACCCGTTGACGGCCGCCCCCGCTACCGCGCCGACGGGTACCCGGACCGGGCCGCCGACGACCTGCGCCGCCCAGACTCGCGCTACCGCCCGGACGAGGGGACCGACTCGCGCTACCGCGCGGACGAGGGGATGGGCACAGCTCCCGCAGCCAACGGCGGACGACGGCGTCGACCCGAGGCGGACCTGCCCGGCCAGTCCCGCCTCGACGACGACCGGCGTCGCCCCGACACCGACCCGCACTGGCAGCAGCCCCGTGAGGCGGCAGCACGCGCCGAGGCGTACCCGGACCGGCGACCCCGCGAACAGGCCCGCCCGGACGCGTACCCCGAGAACGGGTACCGCGAGAACGCGCCTCGTGAGGACGCGTACCGCGAGCCCCGGCCGCAGCCGGGCCAACGGTCGGGCGACAGTCTGCCCTGGCCACCGCCGGGTCCGGTGCGCCAGGACCGCAGCCCGGACCGGGCCCGCGAGCCGGGCCACCGCCCCGAGCCGCCCCGCACCGCAGACCCGCACCGCACGTCAGACCCGCACCGCACCGAGCCGCACCGTGGCCCGGAGCCGTACCGCACCACGGACCCGTACCGTGGCGCCGACCCGGGCGTCGCGTCGCGGCCGACCGCCCGGCCCGAACGGCCGCCGGCCACGCCGTCCCGGCCCGACGACCGACCGGTACGGCCCGACGACCGACCGGTACGGCCCGACGAGCGACCGGCGGCCGCCCCGGCGCGGCCCGACGAGCGAGGGGTACGTCCGGCCGCGACTGCGCCACCCACGGCCGGCCGCGCCATGCCGGTCCCACCGGCCTCGCCGGAGCGACCGGTCTCGCCGGCACCCGTCTCCCCTGGCTGGGACCGGCCACCGTCGCAAGCACCCGTGTCCCCCGGATCGGACCGGCCGGTCTCGCCGGCACCCGTCTCCCCCGCGCCCTCGGGTTGGAACCGGCCGGTGTCGGCCGCCCCGGTCTCCCCCGTCTTCCCGGACCGGCCGGTGTCGCCGGCACCCGTCGCCCCCGCGCCCCCCGGCCCGGAGCCACCGGTGTCCGCAGCCCCGGTGTCGCCGGGCCCGGTGTCCGCAGCTCCGGTGTCGCCCGCCGCCGACCTGCCCGTCTCGGGACCGCCCGCCGCCCGCCTGCGGCTGGAGTACCTGTCCGCGCCGGTGGAGCCGCCCGGCGCCGACGAGCGGTCCGATGGCCCGCCAGCACCCGGACGCCGGCCGCTGACCGAACCGCCGTCGACGGCCGGGGCGCGTCACACCCCGCCGCCGCGTTACCCCGGCCCGGACACCGGGGACCGCCCGGTGGACCAGCGGCGCGGCGAGGAGCCGGGACCGGGTCACCGTCGGGTCGGCGACCCGCTGTTCGCCAACCCGCCCACCGACCGCCGCCCGGTCACGCCGGACCGTTCGCCGTCCACGGAGCGGCAGCACTCCGCCGATCGACCGGCCGCGCCGCAACACCCAGCCGCGCCGCAACACCCGTACCCGCCGCAGCGGCCGGACGCTCCGCAGCGCTCGTACCCGCCGGAGCGGGTGGCTCCGGTGGCGGACGCACGCCCGTCGGTCGCCCCGCCGCCCACCTGGCAGGCACCGGCGTCACCAGCGACCCGACCCACCCCGCGCCCGGACGACCCCACGCCGGTGGCGCCTGCTCCTGGTCCGGCAGCGTCCCCGGACGGCACTGTCCCGCAGCCGCCGGCGATGGACGTCGCGCCGGTGCTTCCGCCGGCCCCCGGTACGCCGCGCCGCTACGTACCCCCGCCACCCTCGGAAGAACCGGTCACGCCCGTTCGCGAACCGGACGACGTCGCGAGCGTCCGTGGGCCGGACGCGTGGTTCAGCCCGGCTCAGCCCGCCGATTCCTCGCCGGGTGCGTCGACGACCGACGAGCGGCAGTACGACCCGACCGACGATGAGTCGACGGCCGGCAGCCCCGACCTCTTCACGACAGCGGCCGCGTCGGACACGGAGGCGTCGACGCCGACGGCTGACACCCACCTGGACGTGACCGACGCCAGCGGGTCGACACCAGACGACGCCTTCGCCCCGGTCTCCGCGCCGCCCGCTGCCCCCGTCTCCGCGCCGCCCGCTGCCCCCGTCTCCGCGCCGCCCGCTGCCCCGGTCTCCGGTGCTCCCCGGCGCTGGCTGGACGACCTGGACGACGACCAGCAGCCCGCGTTCGACACGGCACCTGTGGACGACGACCAACCCGTCTCCGGCGCACCGCTGCTCGCGATCCCCCCCCACCAGCAGGACGAACGCGACCTCGCAGCCGAACCCGACGTCGACAAGCAGGCCTACACCGCTTCACCCAATGAGGACGCCAACCCGGTCGAGTACCACCCGACGGACGAACTCGCGCCACCCGACGAGCCGACCGACGCTGTCGACGCTCCGAGCGCGAGCCCGGAGGGAGGCCCGTACGTCGACGAGTGGCCGGCGGAAGCCGCGCCGCCCGTGACGGCTGCGAACGACCCGAACCCGCCCGTCTCGGCACCGCCGTTCTCGGCACCACCCGTCTCGGCACCGCCCGTCTCGATCACGCCGGTGTCCGCTCCCCCGGCACCGCCGGTATCGGCAGCGCCGGCAGCACCCGTCTCCGCGCCCCCAGCGCCCGCCGCGCCACAGGAACCCGTTTCCGCGCCACCCCTCGGCACAACGCCCGTCTCCGCGCCGCCTCTCGGCACAGCGCCCGTCTCCGCACCACCCACGCCGCCAGAGCCCCACTCCGCAGCGCCGGTATCCGCACCACCAACACCCGTGTCCGCACCACCCGCCCCGGCGGCGTCCGTGTCCGCACCGCCGGTGCCCGTCTCGGCGGCACCCGTCTCCGCGCCACCAGCCACAACGCCCGTTTCCGCGCCACCGGCCTCGGCGACACCGTCCGCCACGGCACCGGTCTCCGAGCCACCAGCGTCGGTGGAGCCGACGTCCGGACCACCCGCGTCGGTGGAGCCGACGTCCGGACCACCCGCGTCGGTGGAGCCGACGTCCGGGCCACCGGCCCCGGCCGTACCCGGCCCGAGGAGCGGCGCGGACGGGGAGAGCATGCCGGTGTCCGCGCCGCCCGCCGAGGCACCGCCGGTGGTGACCCGCCCGTCGCTGGCCGACCCGGGCGACCCGGAGCAGGTGCTGGCCGCGTACCGCTGGCGGCTGGATCCGGTGACCCTGCGCGAGGAACTGACCGAGCCGGACGACCTGCGGGCCATTCGGCGACGGCTGACCGAGAAGTTGGGCTCGGCGGTCGACAACCGCGCCCGGGCCCGGCTGCTCAGCCTGCGGGCGGTGGCCTCGCGGATTCTCGGCGAGCTGGACGACGCGCTGGCCGACGGCCGGCTCGCCCTCACCTACGCCGAGGCCACCGGCGAGCTGCGCCGGACCGCGCTGGCCCAGGCCCGGCTGGCCCACGTGTTGCGCTGGCGCGGCGACTTCCCCGAGGCGGACCAGCTCTTCGCCCAGGCCAACTCGGTCGAGTTGCCTGACCGGTTGCGGGCCGCGCTGCACGAGCACGCCGGGCGGTCGTGTTACGACCAGGGGCGGCTCATGGAGGCGTGCGAGCACTTCGAGAAGGCGCTGGACCTGCGTGGGGCCGGCGACGCCGAACTGCTGGAGCGGGTCCGGGTGGCCCTCGACGCGGTCACCGTCCGGGCCGAGGCTGATGGCTTCGGGCCGTACCCCCGGGGTCGGGACGAGGTCCTCGACCGGGACCGGCCCCCGTTGCCGGACCGGGACGGGCAGCTGTGGGGTTACACCAGCCAGGACGGCGAGGTGGTCATTCCCGCCCGGTACGCCGAGGCGCAGCCCTTCCACGACGGGTTGGCCTGGGTCCGCCGACCGGACAGCGACCGCTGGTCATTGATCAACCTGCTCGGTACGACGGTGATCCCGCCGTCCTTCCGGGCCGCGCATCCGTTCAGCGACGGCCTGGCCTGGGTGGTCGGCGAGGGCGGTTGGACGGCGATCGACGCGACCGGGGCGGTACAGGTCGCACCCAACTTCGCCGAGGTAAGACCATTCCGGCGTGGGCTGGCCGCGGTGCGGCGCGAGGGGTGGGGGGCGGTCGACCGGACCGGCCGGATCGTCGTGCCCACCCGCTACCACGGCTTCGTCACCGAGTTGGCCGACGGCCGGCAGGTCGACGGTTTCACCGATGAGGGGCTGGCCGTGGTCGACGTGGCGGGCCGGCGGGGTGTGGTGGACCGCACCGGCACGGTGCTGGTCCCGCCAGCGCACCCGATGCTGGTCATCCACCCGGTGGCGTTCCTGATCGAGAGTGGCAACGGGCGGTGGGGCGCGCTGGACCGGCGCGGCGTGCCGCTCATCGACCCGGTGCACGGCGATCGCGCCGAGGTGCTGGAGGAGATCGACCGACTACTCACCGACGCCAATCCGGTGCTCTGAGTCATCGGTCGCCAATGATGATCCACTAGGGCTAGGGTCGGTACATGGAATTCCGACACCTGGGCCGTTCCGGCCTGATGGTCAGCGAGATCTCGTACGGCAACTGGATCACCCACGGTTCGCAGGTCGAGGAGGACGCGGCGTTCGCGTGCGTCCGGGCCGCCCTCGACTCGGGGATCACCACGTTCGACACCGCCGACGGGTACGCCGGGGGGCGGGCCGAGGACGTGCTCGGCCGGGCGTTGCAGAACGAGCGCCGGGAAAGCCTGGAGATCTTCACCAAGGTCTACTGGCCGACCGGGCCCAGCCGCAACAACCGTGGACTGTCCCGCAAGCACATCATCGAGTCGATCAACGGCTCGCTGCGCCGACTGCGCACCGACTACGTGGACCTCTACCAGGCCCACCGCTACGACTACAGCACCCCGTTGGAAGAGACGATGGAGGCGTTCGCGGACGTCGTCCACTCCGGCAAGGCGCACTACATCGGCGTCTCCGAGTGGAGCGCCGACCAGCTGCGCGCCGCCCACCCGCTCGCCCGGGAGCTGCACATCCCGCTGGTCTCCAACCAGCCCCAGTATTCGATGCTCTGGCGGGTCATCGAGGCCGAGGTCGTGCCGGCCAGCGAGGAACTGGGCATCGGGCAGATCGTCTGGTCGCCGATCGCGCAGGGCGTGCTCTCCGGCAAGTACCTGCCGGGCCAGCCGCCGCCGGCCGGTTCCCGCGCCACCGACGAGAAGTCGGGTGCGGGGTTCATCTCCCGGTTCATGAACGACGACGTGCTGACCCGGGTCCAGCAGCTCAAGCCGCTCGCCGAGCAGGCCGGGCTCAGCATGGCCCAGCTCGCCGTGGCGTGGGTGCTGCAGAACCCGAACGTCTCGTCGGCGATCATCGGCGCGTCTCGCCCCGACCAGGTGCACGACAACGTGAAGGCGGCCGGGGTGAAGCTCGACGCCGACCTGCTCACGGCGATCGACGACGCTATCGCTCCGATCGTCGAGCGGAACCCGGCGAAGACCGAGTCCCCCGCGAAGCGTCCCTGACGCCGTTCCGGCCCGGCCGGCGCGAACCTCCACGCCGACCGGGCCGGGCCCGCTGCGCTCCGCCCGTCACCGGGCCCGCTCAGCTCCGCCCGTCACCGGGCCCGCTCAGCTCCGCCAGAAGCGGATCAGCTCCAGGCCGGTGGCGTAGAGCCACGAGGGCAGACCGAGCAGGTCACCGACCGCGAAGACCGCGTCGAAGAACCACCCGCCGATGCGCGGGTTCCACAGCAGCGCGAAGAGCAGGATGAAGCCGTACGGCGCGAACAGGTCGTACATCTTGCGCCACTGCGGGTTGAGCCACGGCTGGAGCATGTTGCCGCCGTCCAGGCCGGGCACCGGCAGCAGGTTCAGCACACTGGCGGTGAGCTGGAGGAAGGCGAGCAGCGCCACCCCGGCCCAGAACTCCACCGGGCCACCCGACCGGGTGCCGAGTTGCACCGCCACCACCAACACCAGCGTGAACAGCACGTTCGTCGCCGGGCCGGCGAGGCTGACCAGGGTGTGCCGCAGTCGGCCCGGGATGGCGTGCCGGTCCACCCAGACCGCGCCACCCGGCAGGCCGATGCCGCCGAGCAGCACGACCACCACCGGCAACACGATCGACAGCAACGGGTGGGTGTACTTGAACGGGTTGAGCGTCAGGTAGCCGCGATGGGCGATGTCCCGGTCGCCGGCCCGGTAGGCCACCACCGCGTGGGCGTACTCGTGCAGGCAGAGCGACACCAGCCAGCCGGACACCACGAAGAGGAACACGTTGAACCGGACGTTGCCGTACCCGTTCCAGGTCAGCACCCCGCTGACCGCGAAGAGGGCGACCAGGCCGAGGAAGACCGGGCTGGGCCGGAACGCCGCCCGGGGCACGCCGAGGACCAGCCCGTCGCCGCCCGGGCGGTCGTAGGCCATCACTCGGCCGTGGGCAGCAGGCTCATCCGGTACTCCACCCGGTCGTCCTCCACGAGCGCGACCGAGGTGACGCCGGACGCCGCGAGCTCCCGCCAGGTCTGACCGATCCAGGATTCGGCGTCGGCCTGGCTGCCGAACGACTCCGCCGGCCCCTCGACCGTCTGACCGTCAGTGCCCTCGTACCGCCAGCTCCACGCCATGCCGCGTCTCCCCTCGCCGCTGAAGTCCCCGTGGGACGAACCCCCGCCAGCGTAGTCGGCCCGGCGCGCAACGGCCGCTCGCTCGCCCCGGCAGGGAACCCACGGGGTGGATCAATCCGATTGACGCCGGCCGGTACGGTGGCTCGGTGTTGACGCGGGGAGTGCTGCTCGGCGACCGGTACCGGCTGGGCGAGCGGGTGGCGACAGGTGGGATGGGCGCGGTCTGGCGCGGCACGGACGTGTTGCTGGAACGCGAGGTCGCGGTGAAGGTGCTGCTGCCGTCGCTGGTCGCCGATCCGGAGTTCACCACCCGGTTCCGGGCCGAGGCGCGGATGCTCGCCGCGCTGCGGCACCCGGGCGTGGTCCCGGTGCACGACGTGGGGCAGGCGGTGCTCGACGACGGCAGCCAGGTCGACTACCTGGTGATGGAGTACGTCGAGGGCGAGCCGTTGTCCGCCCGGGTGCGCGCGGTGGGGCGGCTGGATCCGGCCACCACCATGTCGGTGCTGGCCCAGGCCGCGGACGCGCTGCACACCGCCCACCTCGCCGGCATCGTGCACCGGGATGTGAAGCCGGGCAACCTGCTGGTCAAGGCCGACGGCACCGTGGTGCTCGTCGACTTCGGCATCGCCCGGTCCCGGCACATGGCCGGGCTCACCGCCGCGAACATGGTGCTCGGCACCGCCTCGTACATGTCCCCCGAGCAGGCCACCGGGCAGCCCGTCTCGGCCGCCACCGACGTCTACGCGCTCGGCGCTGTGGCGTACTTCTGCCTTGCCGGGCAGCCGCCCTTCCACGGTGACAATCCCCTCGCGGTGGCGCTGCGGCACGCCCAGGAGGACCCGGCGGCGCTACCGGCGGACACTCCGCCGGCGGTCGCCGCCGTGGTGGCCCGCGCGCTGGCCAAGCGTCCGGAGGACCGGTTCGGCAGCGCCGCTGAGTTGGCCGCTGCCGCCGCCGATGCCCGCGACGCCACCCTGGCGAGCATCCCGGTCTCTGCCCGCCCACCGTGGGCGCTGGCCGCTCCGACCCCGGGCGTCGCGGCCTCCGCCGTCCCGACTTCCGTTCCGCCGGCCGGCCCGACTCCCCTTCCGCCAGCCGGCCTGGCTTCCGCACCGTCGGTCGCGGCGACGCCGCCCGCCGGGTCGGTGTCGGCAGGGCCCGCCGCTCTACGCCCACCGGCGAGCGAAGCGACGACCGAGCCGAAGCCGACCCGGGAGGACGCGCTCGGGAGCGGGCCATCGGGCCGCCGTCGTCCGCTGCTGGTCGGGGCAGGTGCTGTCGCTCTCGTCGCGCTCGTCGTCGCGGTGGCCGTGGTGGCGCTTCGACCCGAAGCGAAGTCGGGTTCAACGGATCAGCCACCCGCGCTGGCCGGCGAATCGGCGACGGTCGCCGACGCTCCGCTGCCGCCCGGAGACGCGACGACCAGCGGGCCTCGGCCCAGCACGACGCCGAGCGCCAGCCGCACCGCGACGGCCGGCCCGTCCGGCTCCCCCGTCGACGCGTCGACCAGCGGCAACCCCGCCCGCACCCCGATGCCGGGCGACCCGCCGACCGCCACCGCCAGCAGCCGACCCACGCCCAGCCGCACTCCGTCCAGCCGACCCAACCCGTACACCGCCGCCCAGGCGTGCGGCAGCGGCTACCAGGTGATCGACTCGGCGACGCTGACCGGCGGCGACGGGCAGCGCAAGGGTCGGGTCTTCCTGCTGTACCACGCGGGCACCGGCACCAACTGCGTGGTCACCCTCAAGGACACCGCGGTCGGCGCGAAGTCGGCGGCCTCGGCGTACCTGGAGGTGCAGGGTCGGGCCCGCAGCACCGACAGCGGGTCCTTCGACTACTACGCCGGGCCGGTGCGGGCCAGCGCCGCCGGGACGTGCGTCAAGTGGGGCGGCTCCACCGGCGGGGTCAGCTACGGCAGCGGGTTCGAACACTGCGACTGAACGACGGCGAGCACCGGGCCGGCAGGCACCGCGAGCCCGGGCGGCCTTAAGGTACGGGCATGTCCGTAGACGGGTGGAACACGGTCCTGGTGCTCGGCGGTATCCGGTCCGGCAAGTCCGAGTTCGCCGAGTCCCTGGTCACCGACGCGCCGGTGGTCCGCTACGTCGCCACCGCGCCCGAGGGCGACCCGGAGGACACCGAGTGGGCGACCCGGCTGGCGGCGCACCGCGCCCGTCGGCCGGGCAGCTGGACCACCGAGGAGACCACCGAGGACCCGCGCCGGCTGGCCGACGTGCTGGCGTCCGCCGAGACCAACGAGACGGTGCTCGTCGACGACCTCGGCGGCTGGGTGACGGTGCTGCTCGACCCCGACCACCAACCCGCCGACGACGTGGCGACGATCGCCGAGCTGGCCGAGGCGATCCGTGGGTGCGCCGCCCGGGTGGTGCTGGTGAGCCCCGAGGTGGGGCTGTCGCTGGTGCCGACCACCCCGCTGGGCCGGGCGTTCACCGACGCGTTGGGCGCGGCCAACCGCGCGGTCGCCGATGCCTGCGACGCGGTCGTGCTCGTCGTCGCCGGCCAGCCGGTCTGGCTCAAGTCGGTGGCCGCCGCGACCGAACCGGCCGCCCCCGCCACCGAACCGGCCGCCACCGTGACCACGGCGACGGCCGCCGGCACCGCGCCGGTCGCGGCGAGCCTGGCCGACACCGAGCCGACCCCCGAGGTGCAGCTGCCCGACGTGCTGACCCACACGCCGCCGGCCACCCCGACGCCGGAACCGGGCGACGCGTGGGCCGCACCGACAATGGCGCTGCCGATGGTGGCCACCGGGCTGGTCATCCAGCCCGGCATGGAACTGCCGATGCCCGACGAGTACGCGGGCCCGCAGGCGGTGGACCGGCTGGCCACCCTGGACGTACCGGGCGCCGGGCTGGGCGTGCTGGACCGGGTGGTGGGCTTCGCCGCCGCCACCCAGGGCACCTCCACGCCAGCCGCCTGGGGCTCGGTGCGGGTGCTGCTGCTGCACGGCGACCACGCCGGTGGGGCGTCGGCCGGCACCGTCGCCGGTGAGTCGGCGCGCCGCGCCGCGCAGGCCCGCGCCGGCCAGGGCGCGTTGGCCCGGCTGGCCGCCGAGAGCGGCGCCAGTCTGCAGGTGGTGGACACCCCGGCTGCCGCGCCGATCGAGGACCAGCCGGCCCTCACGCCGGAGCAGGTGGAGTCCGCGCTGCGCTACGGCTGGCGGTTGGCCGAACAGGCCGCCGACGCCGGCGTACAGCTGCTGGTGCTCGGGGCGTGCGGCGCCGGCACCGAGGCGGCGGCCGCGGCGGTGCTCGCGGCGACCGCGGGCGCGGAGCCGCCCGCCGTGCTGGGCCGGGTGATCACCGACTCCGGCGAGATCGACGACGCGGCGTGGATGACCCGCTGCGCGGCGGTCCGCGACGCGCTGCACCGCACCCGCCGCTCGTCACGTGGCGCCAAGGACATCCTCGCCGAGCTGGGCGGCGGCGACGTGGCGGTGGCCACCGGCGTGCTGCTCGGCGCCACCGCCCGCCGGGTGCCGGTGCTGCTCGACGGGCCGGTCGGGTTGGCCGCCGGCATGGTGAGCCGGGACCTGGCCGGGCAGGCCCGGCACTGGTGCCTGCTGGCCGACCACGGCGGGCACCCGGCCGTGCGGCTCGCCGCCGACGTGCTGGGCCTCACCCCGCTGCTCGACCTGCGGCTGGATCTCGGCGAGGGCGCGAACGCGCTGGTCGCGCTGCCGCTGTTGCGCTCGGTGCTGGCGCTGGCCGCCGCGCTGCCGGTGCACCCGTCGCTGGCTGGCGGTGACGACACCGACCCGGCCGGGGACGAGCCGGAGTCCACCGACCCGAGCTACGCCGACCCGGACCTCACCGAGCCGGACGTCACCGAGCCCGACTTCGCCGAGCCGGTGCCGGCCGGGCCGGGCCCGGCCAGCACCGGGACGGACGAGCAGCCAGCGTCGGGCCTGCGTGCCGGCTGAGCCACGACTGCTCGCGGGAGCCCGGCTGGCAGTCACCACGTTCACCACCCTGCCGGCGCGGGCCGGGCGCATCGATCGCCCGGTCGCCGGCACCGCGATGGCCCTCGCCCCGGTGGTCGGCACGCTGCTCGGCGTCCTGCTGGCCGGTGTGCTGCTGCTGGCCGGTGCGCTCGCTCCCCCGCTGGTGGCGGCAGGTGTCACCGTCGGCGTCGCCGCACTGCTCACCCGGGGGCTGCACCTGGACGGGCTGGCCGACACCGTGGACGCGCTCGGCTCGTACCGGCGCGGCGCGGCCGCCCTGGAGATCATGAAGAAGCCGGACGTCGGCCCGTTCGGGGTGGTCGCCCTGGTGGTCGTACTCCTGGTGCAGGCGGCGGCGCTCGCCGACCTGGCGGGCCGGTCCTGGCCGGCGGCGCTCGCGGCGGTGGTCGCGGCGACCGCGGCCGGGCGGTTCGGTGCCACGGTGGCCTGCCGGCGAGGGGTTCCGGCGGCCCGGCCCGACGGGCTGGGCGCGCTGGTCGCCGGCACTGTCGGCCCGGTGGCAGTGGCCGCCGGCGCGGTCGCCGTCGTGCTGCTGGCGGTGCCCGCGGTGCCGGGCCGTCCGTGGCAGGGGCCGCTGGCCGTCGTCGCCGCGATCGCCGTCGCGCTGGCGCTGCTCACCCACGTGGTACGCCGGCTCGGCGGCATCACCGGCGACGTCCTCGGCGCGACCGTCGAGGTGGTCACCACGCTGGTCTACCTGGGTCTGGTGCTGTCCGGCTGAACCGGGCACGGCGAGCCGGGTAGCGTTCGCCTCGACAACACCGGCACGGCCACCGGGGGATCCCACCATGCTCATCACTGACGACTTCCTGCCCGTACCGGTGCCGGAGTCGCTCAGCGCGACCTACCTGGTGCCGATGACGGGGCTGCCGAAGGTCAGTGCGAAGACCGCGGTGGCGGCCCTGACCGGCCGGCTCGCCGAGCCGGTGCACGGGCTGGCCCGGCAGATGCTCGACAGTCCGCTGATGAGCGTCGACACCCGGCCGATCAGCGAGTTCCCGGAGCTGCCGCCGGACCTGCTCACCGCGTTCGGCGCCACCGAGGAGCAGTTGGCCCGGCTGGCGGCGGCGACGCACCTGGTGGTCGTCCAGGCCGAGTACCGGCCCGGCTGGCCGCCGGCACACGAGTGGGCCGCCCGGGCGGTCGCGGCGGCCGTGGCCGAATCCGTCGACAGCGACGTGGTGGACGTCTTCGGTCTGCAGTTCCTCGACCCGGCGACCGCGCTGCGGTCCCTCCCGGACGAGCAGGGCCGCATCCGGCTCGTCGACTGGGTGCTGGTGCCGTACTCCTCGGACACCGAGGGCCTGTGGTTCACCACGAAGGGGTTGCGCCGCTTCGGCCTGCTGGAGTTGCAGACCCAGGGGGTGCCCGACCACCTCACCCGCGCCTGGGGTGCGGTGATGACCGGGGCGGCCCGCCGGCTGCTGCGGGACTGGACCGACGGGCTCACCGGCGAGGAGGTGCCGGCGTTCGTGCAGCTGCCGGTGCTGGCGACGGTCACCGGGCACGACATCGCCGTGGCGTACGGCAATCCGGAGCAGCACGGTGCCACCGCCCCGGTGCTGCTCCGCCTCGAACTGGACCCGGCGACCGACCCGGAGGCCGACTCGTTCCTCAGCCTGCGCCCGCCGGCCGGGCATCCCGGCCCGGACGGGCGGTACTACGCCGCCGCCTGTGCCACGCTGTTCTCCGGCATCCAGCCGGACGTGCGCTACGCACGCTCCGGTGACGCGATGAGCCGTGCGGTCGCCACCGCCCGGGCCGCGCTCGGTGACGCGCGGGCCCGGTTCGTCGCCGGTCGGTTCCCCACCGAGTCGCAGCTGGTGGTGAAGTACGGCCTGCCCGGGGACGACGGCCCGGAGTACGTCTGGGCGGGCGTCACCTCGTGGGAGGTCCCGGAGCGGATCGTGGGCGTGAGCGCCAGCGACGCCAACACCGACCAGAGCGTCCGCATCGGAGCCCCGGTCGTGGTGGAGACCTCCGACGTGGTCGACTGGGCCGTCCTGGACGCGACAGGCGTCATCGAAGGCGGCTGGACCCAGGCAGTCCTGGACTCCGGCGAACCCCCCAAACCCCAAACCCCCTAACCCCCCGCCCCGCCCACCCCCGCCGAATTGGGGTTGATCATGAGGTTGACGGGGCCGTTGATCTCCAAATGGCCCGTCAACCTCATGATCAACGCTGAAGGCGGGTGGGGTTACTTCACCGAGGGGGTTACGAAGGGGGGTTTGGTGAGGGTCAGGGGGGCTCGGCGGCCTCGGATGTCGATCTCGACTTCGGCACCGTCCGCGAGGTTGGCGTCGGTGTCGAGCAGGGCCAGGGCGATGCCCTGCTTCCTCGTCGGGCTGAAGGTGCCGCTGGTCACGGTGCCGACCTGGACGTCACCCACGTGCAGGGTCATGCCGGGGCGCGGGATGGCCCGGTCCACGGCCACCAGGCCGCGCAGCGTCCGCCGGGGGCCGGCGGCCCGCTCGGCGAGCAGCGCGTCGCGGCCCCAGAAGGCCGGCTTGTCCCAACCGACCGCCCAGCCGGAGCGGGCCTGCACCGGGCTGATGTCCAGGGAGAGGTCCTGCCCGTGCAGCGGGTAACCCATCTCGGTGCGCAGCGTGTCCCGGGCGGCCAGCCCGCAGGCGCGCAGCCCGAACGTCGCGCCGACGGCGAAGAGCGCGTCCCAGACCGCTACCGCGTGCTCTGCCGGCACCACCAGCTCGTAGCCCAACTCGCCCGTGTAGCCGGTACGGCAGACGGTCAGCTCCACCCCGGCCAGGCTCGCGGCGGAGAAGCTCATGTACCCGTGCTCGGTGGGCAGGTCCAGGGCGGCCAGCAACTCGGCCGAGCGGGGGCCCTGCACGGCCAGCACCGCGTACGCCTCGTGCTCGTCGGTGACTGTCACCTGCGCGGGCGCGGCGGCGCGCAACCGGCGTACCACCTCGGCGGTGTTCGCCGCGTTCGGGATGAGGAAGACGTGGTCGTCGGCGTAGAGGTAGGCGATGATGTCGTCCACCACGCCGCCGGTGGCGTCGTCGCAGCAGAGTGTGTACTGCGCCCGGCCCGGGCCGATCCGGCCCAGGTCGTTGCTGAGGCAGGAGTTGACGAAGTCGGCCGCGCCGGGGCCGCTCACCCGGGCCTTGCCCAGGTGCGACACGTCGAAGACCCCGACCGCCGTACGCACAGCGGTGTGCTCCTTGAGCACTCCCCCGCCGGCGTACTCCAGCGGCATCTCCCAGCCCCCGAAGGGGGCGAACTTGGCTCCGGCGGCGGTGTGCCGCTCGTGCAGCGGGGAACGGCGCAGCCGGGTCGCGGCGGCGTCGGAGGTCACGTCGGTCATGGGTGGCAACTTACCGGGGGCAACGCCGCTGGTTAGCATCGGCGGGAGCCCGCTGGCGCCGTCGGCGGGACAGCCATGACGTCCGGCAGGTAGGTTCCGCCGGAGACCTTCACCGCTGGTACGCGACGCCGCGACCGGCCCGGCCCGCCCGGAGTAGCTTCAGTGACTTCACCCCGCACCACCAACCTGAGCCTGGTCGACACCGACCCGGCCGAGCTCGCCGTCGACGCGATCGTGATCGGCGTGCACAGCCAGACCGGAGAGCAGGGCGCCACCAGCGGCCTCGCCGGCACCCTGCTGCTCGCCAGCGGCGCGGAGAGCATCGCGGCCGCGTTCGACGGCAAGCTGACCGAGACGCTCGCGCTGCTCGGCGCGACCGGCGGGCCGGGTGAGGTCATCAAGCTGGCCACCCTGGGCACCGTGACCGCCCCGCTGGTCACCGCGGTCGGGCTCGGCCCGGAGCCGTCGGGCGCCGCACCGGCCCCGGAGACGCTGCGCCGGGCCGCCGGTGCCGCGATCCGGGCCCTGGCCGGCGCGCGCACTGTCGCGCTCGCGCTGCCGCTGCCGGATGACGCGGACGCGTCGGCCGAGCTGCGGGCGGTCGCCGAGGGGGCGCTGCTGGGTGGGTACCGGTTCGCCGGGTACAAGACCCGGCCCCAGCCGACCCGGCGGGAGCCGGTGGCCGAGGTGCTCATCGCGGTGCCGGACGCCGGCGACGCGAACGCCCAGGCGGAGGTCGCCCGAGCGCAGGCGGTGGCGGGCGCGGTCCGGCTCAGCCGGGACTGGGTGAACACCGCGCCGAACCAGCTGCGTCCGCCGTCGTTCGCCGACGCGGTGGCGAGCGCGGCGCGCGAGGCGGGTCTCGACGTCGAGGTGCTGGACGAGGCGGCGCTGGCCGCCGGCGGGTACGGCGGCATCGTGGCGGTCGGGCAGGGCTCGGAGGCCCCGCCGCGGCTGGTGAAGCTGACCTACACCCCGCAGGGCGGCGGCAACGGCAAGCGGGTCGCGCTGGTCGGCAAGGGCATCACCTTCGACACCGGCGGCATCTCGATCAAGCCGGCGCAGGGCATGTGGGAGATGAAGTCCGACATGGCGGGCGCCGCCGCGGTGGGCGCGACCATGCTGGCGATCGCCGCGCTGAAGCCGTCGGTGGCGGTCAGCGCGTACCTGCCGATGGCCGAGAACATGCCCTCGGGCACCAGCTACCGCCCGGGTGACGTGATCACCATGTTCAACGGCAAGCGGGTCGAGGTGCTCAACACCGACGCCGAGGGCCGGATGATCCTGGGCGACGCCATCGCCCGCGCCTGCGCCGACGGCACCGACTACCTGTTCGAGACGTCCACCCTGACCGGCGGCCAGGTCATCGCGCTGGGCAAGCGGGTGGCCGGCGTGATGGGCACCCCGGAGCTGTGCGACCGGGTGAAGGTGGCCGGCGACGCCGTCGGCGAGCCGGCCTGGCCGATGCCGCTGCCCGACGACGTCCGTAAGGGCATGGAGTCGGACGTGGCGGACATCTCGCAGGTCAACGCCGGCATGGACCGGGCCGGTCACATGCTGCAGGGCGGCGTGTTCCTGCGTGAGTTCGTGGCCGACGACGTGGCCTGGGCGCACATCGACATCGCCGGGCCGGGCTACCACTCGGGCGAGCCGACCGGCTACTGGACCAAGGGCGGCACCGGCGTTCCGGTCCGCACCCTGGTGCAGCTCGTCGAGGACGTCGCCGCCAACGGCTGACGCGACGGACATCGAGGGGGCCTCCGGTCGACGCCGGGGGCCCCTTCTCAGTACCGCTCGGGGCGGCGTTTGCGGCGCTCGTTGAAGTCGCGCATCCGCTGCGGGTAGCCCATCAGCCGGACGTCGTACACCGGGATGCCCATCCGGTACGCGAAGCGTCGCGCCCCGTCCGGCCCGTCGATCCGGCGGCGGGTCCACTCCCCGTCGTCGGCGATCAGGATGACGGTGGTCTCCGTCACCGTCGTCCGCGGCTCGATGAACGCCTCGACGCCGCGCCGACTCCGGATGAAGTTCTCCAGATGGTCCAGATCGCCACGATCGGCGGCACGGTCACGGCTCGGCACAGCCGCCTGTTTGCGGCGCCGGAACAACCCCACCGGATCTCTCCCCCACCGTGCGTCATCGACAACGGTGCCAAGGGTACGTGTCGATGACGTGTCGTTGGGCACCTCAGTACGCACCCTGTGCTCAGTGGTGACAAGATGACCGAGGTGGGGTGTGTCCGTGTTACACCCCTGTGACCCCCGATGCAGCGACGCGACCTGGGAGTTGGACGTGAGCGAGCCGAACGAAGCGACCTTCGACATCGTCATTCTCGGAGGTGGCAGCGGCGGCTACGCGACGGCCCTGCGCGCCGCCCAGCTTGACCTCTCCGTCGCCCTGATCGAGAAGGGCAAGCTCGGCGGGACCTGCCTGCACAACGGCTGCATCCCGACGAAGGCCCTGCTGCACGCGGCGGAGATCGCCGACCAGGCCCGCGAGTCGGAGCAGTTCGGCGTCAAGGCCGAGCTGATCGGCATCGACATGGCCGGCGTGAACTCGTACAAGGACGGCGTGATCTCCCGCCTCTACAAGGGCCTGCAGGGCCTGGTGAGCGGCTCGAAGAACATCACCTTCGTCGCCGGCGAGGGCAAGCTGGTCGGCAAGAACGTCGTCGAGGTGGACGGCAAGCGCTACACCGGCCGCAACATCGTCCTGGCCTCCGGCTCGTACGCCAAGAGCCTGCCCGGCCTGGAGGTCGACGGCGAGCGGATCATCACCAGCGACCACGCGCTCACGATGGACCGGGTGCCGTCGTCGGTGATCGTGCTCGGTGGCGGCGTGATCGGCGTCGAGTTCGCCAGCGTGTGGAAGTCCTTCGGTGTGGACGTGACGATCGTCGAGGCGCTGCCCCGGCTGGTCGCCGCCGAGGACGAGGAGTCGTCGAAGGCGCTGGAGCGGGCGTTCCGCAAGCGTAAGATCAACTTCAAGGTCGGCAAGCCGTTCGAGAAGGTCGAGAAGACCGACAACGGCGTCAAGCTGACCATCCAGGGCGGCGAGACCGTCGAGGCCGAGCTGCTGCTGGTCGCCGTCGGTCGCGGTCCGAACACCGCCAACCTCGGGTACGAGGAGCAGGGCGTCAAGATGGACCGCGGCTACGTGCTGACCGACGAGCGGCTGCGTACCAGCGTGCCGAACGTCTACGCGGTCGGTGACATCGTGCCCGGCCTCCAGCTCGCCCATCGCGGCTTCCAGCAGGGCATCTTCGTGGCCGAGGAGATCGCCGGGCAGACCCCGGCCGTGATCGACGAGGCCGGCATCCCGCGCGTCACCTACTGCGACCCGGAGCTGGCGTCGGTCGGCCTGACCGAGGCGAAGGCCAAGGAGCAGTACGGCGCCGACAAGGTCACCGCCCTCAACTTCAACCTGGGCGGCAACGGCAAGAGCCAGATCCTCAAGACCACCGGTTTCGTGAAGCTGGTCCGGGTCAACGACGGCCCGGTGGTCGGCGTCCACATGGTTGGCGCCCGGGTGGGTGAGCTGATCGGTGAGGCGCAGCTCATCTACAACTGGGAGGCGTACCCGGCGGAGGTCGCCCAGCTCGTGCACGCCCACCCGACCCAGAACGAGGCGTTGGGCGAGGCGCACCTGGCCCTCGCCGGCAAGCCGCTGCACTCGCACGCCTGATCATCCAAACCGCGGCGTCCGGCGACGGGCGAAGATCCCACCAGGGGAATGAAGGAGTCTCAGAAAATGCCGGTATCGGTCACCATGCCCCGGCTCGGCGAGAGCGTCACCGAGGGCACCGTCACTCGCTGGCTCAAGCAGGAGGGCGACACGGTCGAGGTTGACGAGCCCCTGCTCGAGGTCTCGACCGACAAGGTCGACACCGAGATCCCGTCGCCCGCTGCGGGCGTGCTGAGCCGGATCGTGGTCGGCGAGGACGAGACCGCCGAGGTCGGCAGCGAGCTGGCCGTCATCGCCGGTGAGGGCGAGTCGACCGGCGGTGGCGAGACCGCCGGGCAGGAGCAGGCCCCGGCCGAGGCGGTCGAGCCGGCCGCCGAGCCGACGGCCGCCGCCGAGGGCACCGCCGACGAGGTCGCCCAGGACGAGGCCCCGGCCGAGGAGCCGGCTCCGGCCGCCACCTCGTCGGGCGAGGGCACCCCGGTGAAGATGCCGGCCCTGGGTGAGAGCGTCACCGAGGGTACTGTCACCCGCTGGCTCAAGCAGGTCGGCGAGACCATCGAGGTCGACGAGCCGCTGCTGGAGGTCTCCACCGACAAGGTGGACACCGAGATCCCGTCGCCGGTCGCCGGCACGGTGCTGGAGATCAAGGTCGCCGAGGACGAGACCGCAGCGGTTGGCGCCGACCTGGCGATCATCGGTGCCGCCGGCGGAGCCCCCGCCCAGGCCAAGCCGGAGCCGAAGCCCGAGCCGAAGGCGGAGGCCAAGCCGGCGCCGAAGGCCGAGCCGAAGCCGGAGCCGAAGGTCGAGGAGCCGACCCCCGGCATGTCGTACAACGAGCCCGCCGCGGAGACCGAGAGCTCGGCGCAGCCGGCCAAGACCGAGCAGGCCGCGCAGCCGGCCGCTGCCACCTCGACGCCGCCGCGTCCGTCCGCCCCGGCGCCGGGTGGCGGCGAGGAGGCCGCCGGGTACGTGACTCCGCTGGTGCGCAAGCTCGCCAGCGAGCACGGCGTCGACCTGGCCGCACTGAACGGCACCGGCGTGGGTGGCCGGATCCGCAAGCAGGACGTCCTCGACGCGGCCGAGAAGGCCAGGGCCGCCAAGGCCGCGCCGGCTCCGGCGGCACAGCCGGCCGCCGCGCCGTCGGCGCCCGCACCGAAGCCGGCCGCCAAGCCGCAGCCCAGCGCGAAGCGGGGCACCACGGAGAAGCTCCCGCGGATCCGGGCGACCATCGCCAAGCGCATGCAGCAGTCGCTGCACGAGACGGCGCAGCTCACCACTGTCGTCGAGGTCGACGTCACCAAGGTCGCCAAGCTGCGGGCCCAGGCCAAGGACTCGTTCCTGGCCAAGCACGGCGTGAAGCTGTCCTTCCTGCCGTTCTTCGCCCTCGCCGCCATCGAGGCGCTGCAGACCCACCCGATCATCCAGGCCAGCATGGACCTGGACGGTGGCACGATCACCTACCCGGCCGCGGAGCACCTCGGCATCGCCGTGGACACCGAGCGCGGGCTGCTCGTGCCGGTCATCCACAACGCCGGTGACCTCAACATGGGCGGCATCGCCAAGCGGATCGCCGACCTGGCCGAGCGCACCCGGAACAACAAGATCACCCCAGACGAGATGGCCGGGGCGACCTTCACGCTGACCAACACGGGCAGCCGGGGCGCGCTCTTCGACACGCCGATCGTGCCGTCGCCGCAGTCGGCGATGCTCGGCACGGGCGCCGTGGTGAAGCGTCCGGTCGTGGTCAACGACCCGGAGCTGGGCGAGGTCATCGCGGTCCGGTCGATGGTCTACCTGGCCATGTCGTACGACCACCGCCTGATCGACGGTGCCGACGCGGCCCGCTTCCTGACCGCGGTCAAGGAGCGGCTGGAGGGCGGCAACTTCGAGTCGGAGCTGGGCCTGGCCTGATCCGCCTGAACGCCGAAAGGGCGCCCCGGTCGTCGACCGGGGCGCCCTTTGCGTGGGGCTGCTCAGCCCTTGAGCAGGGCGGTCGAGACCTGCCAGAGTCGCTCGGCGGCCTCCGGGTCCAGCGCGTACTCGGCGACGCCCGTTCGCCCACCGGGCTGGGCGGGGGCAGCCTGCTGACAGTCCTCGAAGTAGCGCCCACCCACCTCGTCGAGCAGCGGTGACGCGGCGACCAGCACCGAGGTGGCGGCGCCCTGTTCGACGGTTTTCCAGGCCGCCGCGTTGCCCGCCCGCATCCGGTCCAGTTCCTCCTTGCTGACGTAGCGCTGCAGGTTGGTCTGGATCGCGCCGGGCATCAGCGAGTTGGTGTAGATGCCGTCGTCGGACCAGCGCCGGGTCGCCTCCACGGCGAAGAGCACGTTGGCCGTCTTGGACTGCCCGTACGCCTGCCACGGCTCGTACTCCCGGTTGTCGTACTGGATGTCGTCGAAGACCACCGGTGAGCGCAGGTGGGCGGCGGAGCTGACCGAGACGATCCTGGCCCCGTCGGCGGCCGCGAGGGTCCGGTGCAGCCCGGTGGCGAGCGCGAAGTGCCCCAGGTGGTTGGTGGCGAACTGCATCTCCCAGCCCTGCGGGGTCCGGGACAGGGGTGCGGCCATGATGCCGGCGTTGTTGACCAGGATGTGCAGCGGGCCGTCCCAGTTGGCCACGAAATCGGCGATCGAATCCTGGTCGGCGAGGTCGAGGGGGGCGACCAGGACCCGGTCGTTGCCGGTGGTGCCGGTGATGTCGTCGGCGGCCTTCTGCCCGGCGTCGGGGTTGCGGACCGCGAGGGTGACCTCGGCGCCGGCGCTGGCCAGGGCGCGGGCGGTCTCCACACCGATGCCGGAGGACCCGCCGGTGACGACCGCCCGCCGCCCGACGAGGTCCACGCCCTTGATCACGTCCATCGCCGTGGAGTGATGAGCGAACGGAGTGCTGATCGGATTGTTCGTCGTCATTGTCCATCCTTGTCCGGGTGGGGCGGACCGGCCGGCCCGCTGCGGGAGGCCGCGGTCCCGGTGTTTCCCCGACCCGGGCCGGAGGTAACGCGGGACCCGTCGCCATCGCCGTTCGACCCTCCGACCAGCCCGAACGCTGCCAGAGTTGGGACGTGGGCGGCTACCGGCGGGGTGGACAGCTGGGACCGGCCGTGCCGATCGCTCCCGGGGCCCGGGTGGACAAGTTCGAGGTCTTCTTCGATCTGGTCTTCGTCTTCTCGTTCTTCATCATCACCCGGGCGACCGCGGCGAACATCTCCGGACGGCAACTGCTGCACGCCGCCCTGGTGCTCGCCGTGCTCTGGTGGATCTGGGTGGTGCACAGCCTGGTCGCCACCCGGGTCCGGCTCGGCGAGGGCTACGTCCCGGTGCTCATGGTGATCGCGATGGTCGCCCTGTTCGCGTTCGCCCTGGCGCTTCCGCAGGCGTTCAGCGACCCGAAGGGGAGCGCCGCCGGCCCGATGCTGGTGGCCATCAGCTACGTCGTGGTCCGGGCCGTGCACATGATCCTCTATCAGCATGTGGTGCGGGACAGCCCACAGGAGCGGCGGCAACTGCGGCGGTTCGCACCGGAGCTGACGGTGAGCATCGTGCTGTTGCTGGCCGCCGCCCTCATCCCACCGCAGATCACCGACCCCGACCAGGCCGCCATGGTCCGCGACGGGCTGTGGATCACCGTGGTGGTGGTGCAGTATGCGACCGGCTTCATCGTCGGGACCTGGGGCTGGGGGGTGACCAGCGCCGAGCACTGGACGGAACGCTACGACCTCATCCTGATCATTGCGCTGGGCGAGTCGATCATCTCTACGGGGGTGGGCGGCAACCTGCTCGGCAAGCCGGTCACCTGGCCGGCGGTGGCCGCCGCCGCGCTCGGCATCGTGGTCACCGCCGCCCTCTGGTGGGCGCACTTCGACTTCATCGGGCCGGCCGCCCGGATCGCCCTGCACGCGGCGGAGGGTGCCCCCCGGGTGGCGATGGCCCGCGACGCGTACGCGTACCTCTACCTGCCGATGATCGCCGGGGTGATCCTCTTCTCGATCGGCAACGAGGAGATCCTCCACAAGATCACCGACCCGGCCGGCGGGATCGCGGAGAAGGTCGAGGGCCCGGCGGTGCCGATGCTCTTCGGCGGGCTGATCTGCTACTTCGCCGTCAACCTGCTCTTTCAGTTGCGCACCCTGCACACCGTCACGTGGACCCGCATCGGTGTCATCCTGGTGCTCAGCGCTGCCCTCCCGGTCGGCCAGCACCTGCCAGCGCTGGGCGCGCTCACCCTCGCGACAGTGATCTGCGTGGCGCTGGTGGCCGTGGAGGTGATGGTCATGTCGAAGTCCCGGCACGCGTTGCGGGCCGCCGTCTTCCAGGAACGGACCAGCCACGAGGCTCACGAGGCCGGCTGGCGGGCGCGCTGGCACGACGTCCGGGAGACCGACGAGCCGACCACTCCGTGACCACTGCCGCTCCCCGGCGCGGGCCGCCGCCGGCCGGTCCGATCGGGATAGACTCCGGCGCAGCGTCGCGGTGCACCCGGCACGAAGGCCGCCGTGGGCATGGAGGCGCGGGGACAGCATGGGACTCACGTGCACCCAAACGGTTCACCGGCCGACCGGCTCGCCGCCGTCGGCAATCAAATGATCGAGATCCACCTCTGGCTCAGCGCGGAACTGGCCCGGCTCAGGGCCGACCTCGGCACCCCGTCACGGCACCTGCGGGCGCACTGCCTGACCTTCTGCGCCGCGCTCGGGCGACACCACACCGGCGAGGACGCGGGCGCGTTCCGGCTGCTGGCCGAGCAGGTCCCCGAACTGCGCCCGGTCATCGACAACCTGATCACCGACCACGAGGTGGTGGCCGGGATCCTGGAGCGGGTCGAGGCGTTACTGGCCGGCGGCGACGCGGTGCCTGTCGAGCAGGTGCGCGGTGAGCTGGACGGGTTGGCCGCCCTGCTCGAATCGCACTTCCGCTACGAGGAGAAGCGTCTGGTCACCGCCCTGAACGCGCTCACCGGTCGAGCCGGGACAGCCGAGGAACTCCTCGGCCTGACCGCGCCGCCCGGCTGAGCCGTGATCGACTCCGGAGCGCCGATGTGGCGGTGTCACCGACCCCGGGACGCCGCCACACCGGCGCGACTGCCGGGCCCTGCCACCGTCACGTCGGCGGCGGGCCGGGCAGCCGCTCGTAGTAGCGGATCTTCTCCCGAAGATGCTCGTACTGGCGCTGGAGCAGGCCCATCTGCTCCTCGACCCGCACCGCGTGGGTTCGCAGCAGTGCACAGCGCTCGTCGACGGTGTGGTCACCGTCGCGGGCCAGTTGCGCGTATCGGCGCATCTGCGCGATCGGCATCCCGGTGTCGCGCAGGCACCGGAACAGCTCCAACCAGCCGAGATCGTCGTCGGTGAAGACCCGCTGCCCGCCCGCCGTCCGCTCCACGTCGGCGAGCAGGCCGATCTTCTCGTAGTACCGCAGGGTGTCCAGGCTGAAGCCGCTGCGGCGGGCGGCCTCCGAGGGGGCGTAACCGCTCATGTCGCGAGATGCTAGTGCTTGACCTGGAGCGCGCTCCAGGTTGGAGGCTGGTGCCATGACGACGACACGGACGCTGGGACGCAGCGGCATCACGGTGAGCGCTATCGGAATGGGATGCTGGGCCATCGGCGGCCCGCTCTGGGGTGACGACGGGCAGCCGTTCGGCTGGGGTGAAGTGGACGACGCCGAGTCGATCCGCACCATCCACCGGGCGCTCGAACTCGGGGTGACCCTGTTCGACACCGCCAGCAACTACGGCGCCGGACACAGCGAACGGATCCTCGGTCAAGCGGTGGCCGGGCGACGGGACAGCGTGGTGATCGCCACCAAGTTCGGCAACGTCAGCGAGGAGAGCACCCGGCGGGCGCTCGGCACCGACGCCAGCCCGGCCTTCGCGGTGCGCAGCCTGGACGACTCGCTGCGCCGGCTCGGCACCGACTACGTGGACCTCTACCAACTGCACCTCAACGACCTGCCGGTGCCCGCCGCGCTCGATCTGGTCGACACCCTGGAGGGCCTGGTCGACCAGGGCAAGATCCGGGCGTACGGCTGGAGCACCGACGACCCCGCCTCGGCGGAGGCGTTCGCGGCTGCCGGCCCGCACTGCGCCGCGATCCAGCACGACGAGTCGGTGCTGCGCGACAACGCGGCGGTGCTGGCGGTCTGCGACACACACGACCTGGCCAGCCTCAACCGTGGGCCGTTGGCGATGGGGCTGCTCACCGGATCGACCCGGGCGGTCGGGACGGACGACGTGCGCGGACGGGCACCGGAATGGCTGGAGTGGTTCACCGACGGCCGGCCGACGCCGCGCTGGGCGGCCCGGGTCGACGAGGTCCGCGCGGCGCTCACCGCCGACGGGCGCACCCTCGCGCAGGGCGCGCTCGGTTGGCTGCTGGCGCGCAGCCCCCGTACCGTGCCGATCCCCGGCCTACGCACGGTGGCCCAGGCCGACGAGAACCTGGCCACCCTGGAACTGGGCCCGCTGAGCTCCGAGTCGTACGCCGAGGTGGAGCGACTGCTCGCCGACCTGCGCCCGGCCCCCGCGGCCTGACCACCGGGCCGGTCCACGCCCCGGGTGCCGTCACCGGAAGTCGTCCGCGTGCTCGGCGGCCCACTGCCGGAACGTGCGCCCGGGGCGGCCGGTCACCTGCTCGACGTCCGGGGCGACCCAGGCGTTGCCGTCAACGTACCGGCCCATCTCCAGGAACCACTCGATGACCTCCGCGGGATAGGTGTCCTTCCAGTAGTCCCGGGCCTGCTCCGGGGTCAGCTCGTCGAACCGCACCGGACGGCCGATCGCCTCGCCGATCATCTGGACCGCGTCCCGGCGGCGGACCGGCTCCGGCCCGGTCGGCTGGTACACCCGGCCGGCGTGGCCGTCCTCGGTGAGCGCGGCCATGATGACCGCGGCGATGTCCGCCTCGTGGACCAGGGCGCTGTTCCAGTCACCGAAGGGCGCCCGAACCACCCCCTCGGCCCGGATGGTGTGCGCCCACTCCCTGGTGTTCGCCATGAACTCGCCGGGAAACACGTGTGTCCACTCCAGACCCGAGGTCTCGACCGCCCGGTGCAGCGGCCGGTGCGGTGCCTCCAGCGGGTCGTCGTCGGCCCGGCTCGGATCGTTGTGCCCGAGGTGGGTGACCCGACGGACGCCAGCCTTCCGGGCCAGCTCCAGGATCTCCGCGCCGGTGGTCAGCGGCCCGTACCCATCCATCGCGACCAGGTGCATACGCGTCACGCCGCGCAGCGCCGGTGCCAGCGTGTCGGGCCTGGCGAAGTCGCCGGCCACCACCTCCACCCCGCTGGGCAGCGCGGCGGCCGCCGGTGACGCCGGGTCGCGGGTCAGTGCGCGTACGTCGTGGCCGGCGGCCACCAGTTGCCGGACCAGGCTGCCTCCGACGGTCCCGGTCGCTCCGCTCACCAGGATCGGCATGGTTCCTCCTCAGGGATCGCCCGACGGTGGGCACGGTGAGCCGACCCCGCCTTTCGGGGGTGCTACCGGATGGCTCATGGTCAGCCATATCGATGCGGGAAGCAATCGCGAACACCACGTTCACGTTTGCTCTGACCTGCGGAAACGCGGCAATCACCGAATACGCGCGGTAGCCTTTTTCGGCCGCTGGGAGGCCCGTTGACCTGCGTACTCCGCGCCGTATGGCGGGTCCCGCAAATTTCCTCGCCGGTCCGTCCCACAGCCGGTGACGTCGGCCGCCCCGCGCATCCGTCGGCGGCGTTCTGGACGAAGATGGGGGTATGCGGATCCTTCTGGCCGGCGCGTCCGGCTTCCTCGGCACCCGGCTGGCCGACCGGCTCACCGCCGACGGGCACCAGATCACCCGGCTGGTCCGTCGGTCGCCGCGCGACTCGCAGCAGCGTCAGTGGGACCCCGCCGCCGGGCAGCTCGACCCGGCAGTCGTCGCCGAGGCCGACGCGGTCGTCAACCTGGCCGGGGCGGGCGTCGGCGACAAGCGCTGGAACGACGACTACCGCCGGTTGATCCGCACCAGCCGGGTGGACAGCACCACCACGCTGGCGACCACCATCGCCGGGCTGCCCACCGCGGACCGGCCCCGGGTGCTGCTCAACTCATCGGCCGTGGGCTGGTACGGCAACACCGGCGACCGGGCGGTCGAGGAGGACGCGCCGGCCGGCGAGGGCTTCCTGGCCGACGTCTGCCGGGTGTGGGAGGCCGCGACCCGGCCGGCCGAGGACGCCGGGGTACGCGTGGTGCGGCTGCGGACCGGCCTGCCACTGGACCGCGAGGGCGGGCTGCTCAAGCCGCAACTGCTGCCGTTCAAGCTGGGTATCGCCGGCCGGCTGGGCAGCGGTCGGCAGTGGCTGCCGTGGATCTCGATGGCCGACTGGCTGGACGCGACCCGCTTCCTGCTCGACCACGACGACATCGCCGGCCCGGTGAACGTGGTGGGGCCGAACCCGGTGACGAACGCCGAGTTCACCCGTGAACTGGCCCGGCAGCTGCACCGCCCGGCGATCATCCCGATCCCCGCGCTGGCGCTCAAGGTGGTCCTCGGCGGTTTCGCCCACGAGGCCCTCACCAGCACCCGCGTCCTGCCCGGCGTCCTAGCCCGAGCCGCCTACCCCTACCAGCACCCCACGCTCCCCCAAGCCCTAAAAGCAGCCCTAAACCCCACCCCCTAACCCCCACCCACCCACCCACCCACCACCATTGGCGTTGATCAAGAGGTTTGCGTCAGATTCCGGCTTCCGGATGACGCAAACCTCTTGATCAACAGGGGCGGGGGGGTGGGGCTTCGCCCGGCCCCACCCTGGGTGGTTCGGCCCTCGGCAGAAATCGGCGGTCAGGGGGCCGGCGTGGGCCGAAGCTGGACCGATGGCGACTTTCTCCCTCCAGGCCACCCCGACCGACGCGGCGAGCTGGGCCGAGCTGGCCCGCCGGGCCGAGACCGCCGGCTTCGACGCCCTGCTCGCCGCCGACCACCCTGGCGACGTGACGTCACCGTTCGTGGCGCTGGCCGCTGCCGCCCCGGTCACCTCGACGATCGGGCTCGGCTCGTACGTGTCAAACCTCGGCGTACGGGAACCGATGCTGCTCGCGGCCGACGTGGCCACCCTCGATCTGATCTCCGGTGGACGGGCCCGGCTCGGTGTCGGCGCCGGTCACACCCCGGCGGAGTGGCGCGCCGTGGGCCGGGAACGCCCCGACGTGGCCGGGCGGGTCCGTCGTTGCGTGGCCGTCGCCGAGGCGGTCCGCGCCCTGCTCGACGGCGCCCCGGTCACCGTCGACACGGCCGAGCTGACGATGCGCGAGGCGGTGCTGCGCGAACCCCGGCCGGTGCAGGAACGGATCCCGCTCACGATGGGTACGGCGAACTCGGCCCTGCTGCGGTGGGCCGGCGCGCACGCCGACGTGGTCGGGCTGACCGGGTTCGGACGTACCCTCGCCGACGGCCACCAGCATGAGGCTCGCTGGCGGACCAACCAGATCGAGGCGCAGCTGGCCTGCGTGGCCGACGGCGCAGCCGGCCGGGCCGACCCGCCGGCGCTGGAGGCGCTGGTGCAGACGGTGATGGTCACCGACGACGCGGAGGCTGCCGCCGCGGAACAGGCCCGGCGCAACGGCATGACCGTCGCCGAGCTGTTGACCACTCCGTTCGTGCTGATCGGCACGGTGGACGAGATCATCACGGCGGTCGCGGAGCATGAACGGCGCTGGGGGGTGACCCGGTTCGTGGTTCGCGAGGCCGCGCTGGAGCCTCTCGCGCCGGTCCTGGCCCGGCTGACCTGATCCCACGCTGACGCCCCCGTTGATCAAGAGGATTGCGTCAGATTCCGGCTTCCGGATGACGCAAACCTCTTGATCAACAGGGGCAGGGGTGGGGGTGGGGGTGGGGGGTCAGCAGCCGATCACCCAGTGGTTGGGGGCGGTTTGCTTGAGGGCGGTGGTGTAGAAGGTGTTGTAGAGGCCCATCCGCTGGTTGGAGCCGTTGGCGTAGGCGTAGCCGCCGGACTGGTACGCCCGACCGGCCGTCACGTGCGCGTAGTTGCTGGCCGTCACGCAGACCGGCGCGGTGGTCGGCGTGGGGGTCGGGGTAACGGTCGGGGTCGGCGTGGGGGTGGGGGTGGCCGTCGGGGTCGGGGTCGGGGTCGGGTTGGTGCCGCCACCGTTCAGACCGAAGAAGAGCGCGTCACGGTACGTCGAGCAGATGGTGTCCAGGAAGTACGCGGTGGCGGTGCCGCACTGTTCGGCTGCGGAGCCCGGGTCGACCGGGGTGCCGTGGCCCATCCCGGAGATCCGGTAGAGCCGCACGTCGTCGTTGCCGTACACCTCGAGGCTGGTGTTGCCGGGCAGCGACGAGGTGCTGGTCGGGGTCTGCGACACGCCCCGGACGTTGGTCCACTGGTCGCGGGACTCGGTGCCGTTGAGCGGGGTGACGGTGGTGTCCGAGGTGCCGTGCCAGATCGCCACCCGGGGGCGCGGGCCGGTGTAGCCGGAGTACGCGCCACGGACCAGGTCGCCCCAGGCGGCCGGGGTCTTGTCCGCACCCGGGTTCATGCAGCTGAACGCGTTGACCATGCTGGTGGCGCAGCGGTACGGGATACCCGCGATGATCGACCCGGCGGCGAAGACGTCCGGGTAGGTGGCGAGCATGACCGCGCTCATCGCCCCGCCCGCGGAGAGCCCGCTGACGTACACCCGGGAGCCGTTCACCCCGAAGTTCGCCTTGGCGTGGTCGACCATCTGCTTGATCGACAGCGCCTCGCCCTGGCCTCGGGTGGTGTCGCCCGCCTCGAAGAAGTTGAAGCAGGAGTTGGCGTTGTTGCCGGACGGCTGCTGGGCGACGATCAGGGCGAACTTCCACTGGTCGGCGTACTTCTGCCAGCCGGAGTTGGCGAAGTAGCCGGAGGCGTTCTGGACGCACCCGTGCAGCAGGACGACGGCCGGGGAGTTGGCCGGCAGGTTGTCCGGCCGGTAGGCGTACATGGCGAGGTTGCCGGGGTTGGAGCCGAAACCGGTGACCTGGGTGAGGGTTGCGGCCTGGGCGGGTGCGGCGATGGCGACCACGCCCGCGGCGGCGAGGGCGACCCCGGCGACCGCACCGAGCAGCCGGGTGAGGATGGACGAGGAGCGGCGCACGGCGGCCTCCTGAGGGGGCGGACTGTGAACTGGGTCACGGTCGAGTTGCCGAGACGTTACGACGGTGTGTCGCCGCCATGACATGGCGCACACTCACACATTCACGACGGACGCTGTGTACGCCGAACCATCGACGAGGCGGACCTAATCCGTCCCCAACGGTCCCGTCCTTGCAGGTCTGACCGGCCCGTCCAGGTCCGGTTGGTAACGTCCGCTGCGTGCCGTCCTCCCCGTCGCTGGCCACCGGGCCCGCACCCGCGTCACCGCCGCGCGCCGTCCGGAACCGCCGGGCCGACCTGATCGTCGTGCTGGTGGCGCTCGCGCTCGCCGTTTGGGTGACCAGTGGGCTGTGGCGGGACCCGAACGTGCGGACCATCACCGTCAACTCCAGTGACCAGGCGCTGTTCGAGTGGCTGCTCGCCTTCGGCGGGCACGCGGTCACCCACGGGGAGAACCCGCTCTTCACCTACCTGATCAACGTCCCGGACGGCGTGAACCTCGCGGTCAACACGACGGTCACCGTGTACGCGGTGGTCTTCGCCCCGCTCACGTACCTCATCGGGCCGCCGGCCACGTTCCTGGTGATCCTCACCCTGAACCTGCTCGCCACGGCGTTGGCCTGGTACTGGCTGCTGTCGCGGCACCTGGTCCGCAGCCACCTGGCCGCCGGGGTGGGCGCGCTGTTCATCGCCTACTCCCCCGGCATGGTGTCGCACGCCAACGCGCACCTGAACTGGACCGCCGGTTGGCTGGTGCCGCTGCTGATCTGGCGGCTGTTCGCGCTGCGCCGCCCGGGGCACTGGCTCCGCGACGGGGTGATCCTCGGCGTGCTGGTCGCGGTGGCCTTCTCGATCGCCGCCGAAGGGCTCTTCTTCACCGCGCTGGCGCTGGGCGTGTTCGTCGCCATCTGGGCGCTGCACCCGGCCAACCGGGCCGAGGCGCGCGCCGCACTGCCCAATTTCCTGCGCGGGCTCGGGGTGACCGCGGTGGTCGCCGGGGTGCTGTTGTCGTACCCGCTGTGGTTGCACTTCGCCGGGCCACAACGGTTCCACGGCACCGGCTTCGACCCGGTGATCCACTCCGAGGACATCGCGGCGTTCGCCGCCTTCCCGCGCCGCTCGCTGGCCGGCGAGGTCGGGTTGGGCACCTCGCTGGCACCCAACCCGACCGAGGAGAACTCGTTCTTCGGCATCCCGCTGCTGGTGCTCACAGTGGTCTGCTTCATCGCGCTCTGGCGTCGGGCCGACGCGCACCGCCGGGCCACCCTCTGGGCGTTGGGCGTCGTCGCCCTGATCTTCACGGTGCTCTCCTTCGGTCCGGTCGCCAAGGTCGACGGCCGACGCACCGACCTCCCCATGCCGTTCGACCTGCTCGGACAACTGCCGGTGGTGAATGCCGCGCTACCGGCCCGGCTGGCGCTGGTGGTCGCGCCGGTGGTGGGGCTGTTGCTGGCGTACACGATCGACCAGTTGCGCGCCGCTCCACTGCGGCACCGCTCCACGGAGCTGGCCTGGCTGGTCGGTTTCGTGGTGGCCCTGGCGCCGCTGCTGCCCACCCCGCTGCTGACCGACGAGCGGGAGCCGATCCCGGAGTTCATCACCTCCGGCACCTGGCGGGAGTACGTGTCACCCGACGGGGTGCTGACCCCGCTGCCGCTGACCGTGGACATCTACCCGGACGGCCAGCGGTGGCAGGCGTACGCGTTGTCGCACCGGCAGGGCGAGTTCGCCATTCCGGGAGGCTTCTTCCTCGGCCCCGGTGGGCCGGACGGCCGGGGCCGGATCGGTCCGGTGCCGCGCACCCTGAGCGCCCTGATGGACCAGGCCGGCCGGACCGGGCTGGTTCCCATCATCACCGACGGGTCGATCCGGGAGGTCCAGTCGGACCTGCGGCACTGGCGCATCGAGACGGTGGTGCTCGCCGACCAGGTGCACGGCGCGAAGTTCGAGGTGGACGAGGAGGCTCTGCGGCGTACCGCCACCGCCCTGTTCGGCGAACCGCAGCGGGTCGACGACGTCTGGCTCTGGCGGATCCCACCGGCTGACCGGTAGCCCCCGACCCCCTTGGTGATCTTCGCCGGTGAGGCGGCTCACCAGGGAAGATCACCCATGGCGGGACTAGGCTTGATGCCGTGACAACGACTACCCCCGGCCTGACGGCCGTTCGTGCCGGCCTGCTCGACTACCAGGCCGCCTGGGACGAGCAGCGACGCCTGCACGAGTCGGTGGTGGCTGGCGAGCGCGGCGACACCGTGCTGCTGCTGGAGCACCCCAGCGTCTACACCGCCGGCAAGCGCACCGAACCGTGGGACCGGCCGATGGACGGCACTCCGGTCGTCGACGTGGACCGCGGCGGCAAGATCACCTGGCATGGGCCGGGGCAGCTCGTCGGTTACCCGATCCTGCGCCTGCCCGACCCGGTGGACGTGGTGGCCTACGTGCGCCGGACCGAAGAGCTGCTCATCGACGTGTGCGCCGAGTTCGGGCTGAGCGCCGGCCGGGTCGAGGGGCGCAGCGGGGTCTGGGTGCCCGCCGACGACCGGGGGCCGGCCCGCAAGGTGGCCGCCATCGGCATCCGGGTGGCCCGGGGCGTCACCCTGCACGGCTTCTCGATCAACTGTGACTGCGACCTGACGTACTTCGACCGCATCGTGCCGTGCGGCATCCGGGACGCCGGCGTCACCTCGCTCACCGCCGAGCTGGGCCGCCCGATCGGCGTCGCCGACGTGCTCCCGGTGGTCGAGCGTCGGCTCTCCACCCTCGTCACGCTCTGAGCAGGCCCGGCCGCGCGCCGGGGTGACCGAGGGTCGGCCTATCCTCGGGCCAATGCAGATCGACCTCGTCACCGTTGTCGTCACCGAGTACGACCCCGCCATCGCCTTCTTCACCGGGGCACTCGGCTTCGAGTTGGCCGAGGACTCCCCGTCGCTGACCAACGACGGGCGACCGAAGCGCTGGGTGGTGGTCCGCCCGCCGGGCGGCGGCACCGGGTTGCTGCTGGCCCGCGCCGACGGCGAGCGGCAGGAGGCCGCGGTGGGCGACCAGACCCACGGCCGGGTCGGGTTCTTCCTCCAGGTCGACGACTTCGACGCCACGTACCGCCGGATGGTCGAGATGCACGTCGAGTTCGTCAAGCCGCCGCGCACCGAGCCGTACGGCAAGGTCGCTGTCTTCCGCGACATCGCCGGCAACCTCTGGGACCTGCTCGGCCCCGCCTGAGCCCCGCTGCCGGCCCACCCGATCGGATGGGCCGGCAGGGCAGCCCTACGGAGTCAGGCGGTGCAGGTCACGCGGGAACGCGGTGACCTCCCGGATGTTGGCCGCGCCGACCAGCCGGGCCACGAACCGTTCCAGGCCGATGGCGAAGCCGCCGTGCGGCGGCATGCCGTGCCGGAACGCGTCCAGATAGCCGGCGTACGGCTCGACCGGCTCACCCCGGGCCGCCAACGCCGCCAGGTAGTCGGCGTGCCGGTGCAGCCGCTGCCCGCCGGTGACCAGTTCCAGACCCCGAAAGAGCAGGTCAAAACCGTTCGAGTACGCGGGCCGCTCCGGGTCCGGGTGGGTGTAGAAGGGCCGCTTCGCCATCGGGTAGCCGGTGACGTAGAGGAAGTCCGACCCGTGTTCGCGGCGGGCCCACTCGCCCAGCGCCCGTTCGTGGGCGGGCGCGAGGTCCGGCTCGTCGGCGGGCGCGCCGGCGATCGCCAACGCCTCGGTGAAGTGCACCGCCGGGATCTCCGCCGGCACCTGCGGCGCGGTGACGCCGAGCGTCGCCAGGGCCCCGCCGGCCCGCTCGTCCACCGCGCCCAGCATGCCGGCCAGTGTGTCGCGCAGCACCCGCATCACGTCGGAGTGGTCGGCAACGAAGCCCAGCTCCGCGTCGAGCGACGTGTACTGCGCGAGGTGCCGGACGGTGTCGTGCGGCTCGGCCCGGAAGACCGGCCCCACCTCGTAGACACGTTCGAAGACGCCGACCATGAGCTGCTTGTAGAACTGCGGCGACTGGGCCAGGTACGCGGGCCGGCCGAACCAGTCCAGCGCGAACACGTTCGCGCCGCTCTCGGTGCTGGAGCTGACCACCTTCGGCGTGTGGATCTCCACGAAGTCGCGGGCGTCGAGCGCGGTCCGGAACCCGGCCACCGCGGCCGCCGAGATCCGCAGCGCGGCCGAGCGGGTGGGGTGCCGCAGCGCGGTGGGCGCGTGGTCCAGCTGGGTGGGCAGGCTCGCGGTGAGCGCCGGCCGGTACAGGTCGAACGGTGGCGGCGCGGCGGGCGGCCCCAGCGGACGTACCGTCGGGTCGGTCAGCTCGACCCCGGCGGGCGCGGTGCCGTTCGCGGTGGCCGTGGCGGTGACCTCGACAACCGTCTCCTCGGTGAGTTTCTCCAGTTCGGCGCGGACGGCCGGGTCGGTGACGACCACCTGGGCCAGGCCGGCGGCGTCCCGCACGATCAGGAAGGCCACCGACTTGAGCAGTCGGCGGCGGTGCACCCAGCCGGCGATCCGCACTGTCGTGCCGATGCTGGCGGGCAGGTGATGGGACAGGGTTCGTTGCATGGCGCGCTGCTCCTCGGTCGATCGCGACGCCGTCGCCGCCCGGGGGAAGCGATGCGTCGCATCAGCCCCAGGCAGGTGTGGGCGAGCGGGAACCTCGCGGTGCCACCACACCTTCACCCCCGCCGAAGCGGAGGCCTCGTTCGTCGCCTGATGACCGGGGCCAGCCGGGCGGGCTCTACTAGGCGTTTCGCCGTTCTGCCCGCAGCTCGGGAGGGTCTTCGCGCCCCGGCGCCAGACCGCCTCTCAGCACCGGCGGCTCTCTGCACTGGCGGGTCGGGACGCTACTTGGCTCCGTCATCGCTGTTGGCGGTGACCGTAGCAGCCGAATCCCGCTCGTGTGACGCACATTTTCGACACCCCGGTGTCCGGCGTCACAAGGTTTGGGGCGTGACGCCGGTCGCCTGACGCACATAGACACCTGCCGTCGGGCGTAGGCTCGTTTTCGTGACGATCGAGCACTCCGCGCCGACGACCGGCCAGGCAGCGCGCACCGCAACGGCGGCCCCCGAGGGGCGGCGCCTGCTGCGGATCGAGGCGCGCAACGCCGAGACGCCGATCGAGCGCAAACCGCCATGGATCAAGGTCAAGGCCAAGATGGGCCCGGAGTACACCCAGCTGCGCGGGCTCGTCTCGCGCGAGGGGCTGCACACCGTCTGCCAGGAGGCCGGCTGCCCCAACATCTACGAGTGTTGGGAAGACCGGGAGGCCACCTTCCTCATCGGTGGTGACCAGTGCACCCGGCGCTGCGACTTCTGCCAGATCGACACCGGAAAGCCGGCCGAGTTCGACGCCGACGAGCCGCGCCGGGTCGCCGAGTCGGTGGTCTCGATGGGGCTGCGCTACGCCACCATCACCGGTGTCGCCCGCGACGACCTGCCCGACGGCGGCGCGTGGCTGTACGCCGAGACCGTCCGGCAGATCCACGCCCTGCAGCCGGGTTGCGGCGTCGAGCTGCTGATCCCCGACTTCAACGCCGTCCCCGAGCAGTTGGCCGAGGTTTTCGGCTCCCGCCCGGAGGTGTTGGCGCACAACGTGGAGACCGTGCCGCGCATCTTCAAGCGCATCCGCCCGGCGTTCCGCTACGACCGTTCGCTGGACGTGATCCGGCAGGCCCGCGCCGACGGCCTGGTCACCAAGAGCAACCTCATCCTGGGCATGGGCGAGGAGCGGGCCGAGGTCTCGCAGGCGCTGCGCGACCTGCACGAGGCCGGCTGCGAGCTGATCACCATCACCCAGTACCTGCGCCCCTCCCCCCGCCACCACCCGGTGACCCGCTGGGTCAAGCCGGAGGAGTTCGTGGAGCTGCGGGAGGAGGCCGAGGAGATCGGCTTCGCCGGGGTGATGAGCGGGCCGCTGGTGCGTTCGTCGTACCGGGCCGGCCGGCTGTACCAGCAGGCCATCGACGCCCGCGCCGCCGCCTCGGTCGTCACCGTCAGCTGACTCCGCCGGCAACGCCGCGCGGCCGTTCGACGTCCGGGTGTCATGATCCTGTGATGACCGTCGGCGTACGCGAGCAGCCGCGCGGCGCGGGCGCGCCCCGCCCGCGTCCCGGCGCACGTGCCCGCCTGGTCGGTTGGCTCACCGGGTTGGCAGTGCTCGCCGGCGTGGGTTACCGGCTCTGGCTGCTGCGGCAGGCCGCGCCGCCGACGAACAGCGACGAGGCCACCATGGGGCTGGCCGCGCTGCACATCGCCCGGGGCGAGGGTTTCCCGATCTGGTTCTACGGCCAGCAGTACATGGGCACGCTGGAGGCGTACCTGGCCGCGCCGGTGTTCGCCGTGGCCGGTGGGCCGTCGCTGCTCGGGCTGCGGTTGCCCACGCTGGCCCTGTACGCGCTGTTCCTGCTGCTGGCCTGGCGGTTGACGCTGCGGCTGACCGGGGACCGGTGGTTCGGGCTGCTGATGGTCGTGCTGCTGGCCCTCGGCTCCGACCGGATCGTCAAGAACCAGCTGATCGCCGGCGGCGGCTACCCCGAGATGAACGTGGCCGCGGCGGCGCTGGCCCTGCTCGCCGTGGACCTGGCCACCGACCGCCCCGGGCCGTCGGCCGACACCGGGCGACCTGACGGCCCGTCCGCCGGGCGACAGGGCTGGCGGCTGGCGCGCTGGGCCACCTGGGGGTTCCTGGCCGGTCTGATGCTCTGGGTCGACCCGCTCGTGCTGCCGTACGTCGCGGCGACCGGGGCGGTCCTCGTCGCGTTCCGCCGCCGGGAACTGTGGGGTGCCGCCGGGGCGCTGCTCGGGGTGGCGGCCGTGCTGGGGGCGGCCCCGCTGCTGCTGCACAGCCTGCTGACCGGGCGCAACCCGCTGCACGCCGTGCTCGTGGCCAGCGGCGCGAACGCCAGCGCGGGCTGGGCGGACCGGCTGCACGGCGGTCTGGTGCTCGGCCCGCCGCTGGGCATGGGCTTCTGCGCTCCCGGCCAGTGCGCCACCTGGCAGCTGTGGTGGGCACTCGTCCTGCCGCTGCTGCTGGCCGTCGCCGCCGGCACCGCCTGGCGGGTCCTGCGCACCCCCGACACTGGCCCTGCCGAGGTCGGCCCCGGCGCGGTGTCGCCCCGGGTGGCGGCGGCGGTCCGGCTGGCGCTCGTGCTGGCCGCGCTGGCCACCCTCGGCGCGTACACCGTCAGCAGCGCCGCCGGGCTCACGCCGGTGGAGAGTTCCCGCTACCTGTCCTGCCTGCTCGTCTCCCTGCCGGCGCTGCTCTGGCCGGTGTGGACGGTGGCCCGGCGTGGGCTGCGACCGGCGGCGACCGGCCGGCACGGCGTCCGGTCGACGGTGGCCCGCTCGGTCGCGGTGCTGCTGCTCGCCACCACCGTGGGTACCGCCGCTCACGCCACCTGGCGGGCGACGCAGACCGTCGGGGCGACCCGGGCCGCCGAAGCCCGGCACGCCGAGTTGGTGAGCACCCTGCGTCAGCTCGGCGTACGGCACGTGCGCGCCGGTTACTGGACCTGCAACCGGCTCACCTTCGCCACCGCGGAGCGGGTGGTCTGCGCGGTCGTCGACGACAGCCTCCGCCCCGGGTTCGACCGCTACCCCGCGTACCGGCGGGAGGTGGACAGCGCGACGGCGCCGGCCTGGGTCGCGCCGGCCGGCTCGCCGCTGGCCGGGGTGCTCGACGAGCGGCAGCGGGTCGCGCCGGGCAGCCTCGACCTGGTCACGATCGAGGGCTGGCGCATCTACCTGCCGCGCTGATCCCGCAGCCGCTGTCAGCGCGGCGCGGCGGCCTCGGTGAGCAGGCCCAGGCGGTGGGCCAGGGCGGCGGCCTCCACCCGATTGGACACGCCCAGCTTCGCGATGATCCGGGAGACGTGCACGCTTGCCGTCTTCGGCGAGATGAACAACCGCTCGGCGATCCGGCTGTTGCTGTGCCCCTCGGCGACCAACCGCAGCACCTCCCGCTCCCGGGCGGTCAGCAGGTCCGCGCCGGCCCCGCCCCCGGCCGCACCGCGCAGGCCGACCCGCCGCGCCAGGGTGGTTGCCGCCTCGACCAGCGGCGCCGCGCCCAACCGCCGGCCGATCTCGGTGGCCTCGGTGACCGCAGCCGCCGTCTCGTCGCGTTCCCCGGCGGCGGCGGTCACCTCGGCCAGCGCGAGCAGTGCCCGGCCCAGCGGGTACGGCTGCCCGTCGGCCCGCCACGCGTCGACCGCCGCGCGCCACGCCGGCAGCGCCTGGTCGCCGACCGCGAGCAGCGCGCCGACCTGGGCGGCGTGCGCCCGGGCCGCCGGGTGCCGCGCCGGCAGGTCGGCGGCGAGCGTCGCCACGGCGGCGGCCAGCTCCCGGTCACCCACCCGGGCCGCGGTACGCGCGGCGGCGCTGAGCACCGGCCAACCCTCGCGGGGCAGCTGCGGCAGGCTCTCGTCGGTCACCGCGACGCGGGCCGCCCGGACCGCCTCGACCTTGTCGTCAGCGGCCAGCGCCGCCTCGATCGCCAGCTCGTGCAGGGGCAGCCGGTGGTTCGGCCACAGGTACGGCCGGTTGAGGAAGGTGAGCGCCCGGTCGACCAGTTCGTCGGCGCCCGGATGGGCGCGGGCCAGCCGCAGCCCGGCGCCCAGCTGGAGCCAGTGCAGCCCGGTCACACCTGACAGGTCGATCCGGGCGGCCTCCGCGCAGACCGCCTCGGCCTCGTCCCACCGGCCCAGCGCGATGAGCGCCTCGGCCCGGTTGGAGAGCAGGTACGCCCCGGTGGAGCGGCTGATCCCCACCCGACGCGCCTCGGTCGCCCCGGCCTCGGCGGCCTGCGCGGACTCGGCGTAGCGGCCCAACTCGCAGAGCATGTCCGACTCGAAGACCATGGCGAGCACCAGGGTGGGCGCGTCGCCGGCGGCACGGGCTGCGGCCGCCGCCTGGCTCAGCTCGGCCAGCCCTCCGGTGAGGTCCCGCTCGCCGTGGCAGAGCAGCGCGATCCGCGTCGACAGCAGGGCCACCTGCTCGCCGAGCGCCTCGGCGTCGGCGGCGGCCTCGGCTGCCACCCGGGCCGCCTTCTTCGGGTCGATCTTGACCAGGTGGGTGGCGATGTCGGCCAGCAGCCGAACCCGCTCCACGCCGGGCGGGCCACCGGCCGCCAGCCGGTACGCCTCGTCCAGCTCCCGGCTGCCGTCGCTCTTGCCGAGCAGGGCCATCAGTCGACCGCGCTGGTCCAGCAGGCGGGCGGCGCGCAGCGGCGCGGCGTCGGCGTCCACCTCGGCCAGTCCCGCCCGGGTCAGGGTGATGGCCCGACTGAAGTCGCCGGCGGTGACCGCCGCGTCCAGGGTCTGCTCCAGCAGCGCCAGGTGATCCATGCCGAGCAGGTCGGCGGCGTCCGGCACCAGCTCCCACAACTCCAGCGCCCGCTCCAGCAGTCGGCGCTGCTCGGCGTACGCGTACCGGTCGGCGGCGGCGCACGCGGCGGCTCGGGCGGCGACGAGGGCACGCGGGTGGTCGTGCGCGGCGTACCAGTGGTGGGCGATCTCGGCCGGGGCCCGGCCGGCGGCGACCAGGTGCGGCTGGGCCTCGATGGCGGCGGCGAAGCGGGCGTGCAGCCGGGCGTGCTCACCGGGCAGCAACTCGTCGTGCACGGCCTCGCGGACCAGCGCGTGGCGGAACTCGTAGTCACCGTCCGGGTCGGCCACCACCAGTTGGGCGGCGACGGCGGCGCGCAGCGCGTCCTCCAACTCGGCCTCGGGCAGCCCGGCGACCTCGGCGAGCAGGTCGTGGGCGAACCGGGTGCCGCCGGCGGCGGCGATCCGCAACACCCGCTGGGCCGGCTCGGGAAGCCGGTCCACCCGGGCCAGCAGCAGGTCACGCAGCGTCTCGGGGAGCGCCGCGCAGCCGATCGGGTCACCGGCGACGGCCAGTTCCTCGATGAAGAAGGGGTTGCCCTGGGTACGGTCGTGGACGTCGTCGACGGCACGGGCCAGCGGTTCGGCGCCGAGCAGGTCGGCGAGGATCGCGGCGGTGCCGTCGCGGTCCAGGCGGCCCAGCTCGACCCGCTCCACACCCCGGGCCCGGTCCAGCTCGGCGAGGAACGGCCGCAGCGGGTGCCCGCGCTGCAACTCGTCGGTGCGGTAGGTGCAGACCAGCAACAGCCGGCCCGGCCTCGCCGCCCGGACGAGGAACCCGATGAGGTCGCGGGTGGAGCGGTCGGCCCAGTGCAGGTCCTCGATGATCAGGACCAGCGGGCGAGCGTCGGCCAGCCGCTGGAACAACTCGGCGACCAGGTCGAACAGGTAGCCGCGCGGGGCGTCGCTGAGTGCGGCGGCACGCGGTGCGGCCAGCGCCACTGAGGTGCGGCCCAGCTCCGGCAGGAGCGGGGCGAACTCCGCCTCGTAGCCGGCGAAGACCTCGGGGCCGTCGGCGCGCAGCACCGCGCGCAACGCGGCGGCGAACGGGGCGAACGGCAGACCCGCCTCGCCCAGCTCCAGGCACTGGCCGACGAGGACCCGGGCCGCGCCGTCGGTGGCCCAGCCGGCGAACTCCTCCAGCAGCCGGGTCTTGCCCACGCCGGCCTCGCCGCCGACCAGCACCGTGGTCGGCTCCCCGGCCCGCGCCCGGCCCAGCGCGTGGCGCAGGGCCGCGGTCTCGCGGTGACGCCCGACGAGGACGGAACTGGCGGCGCGCACTGTCACGTGTTCGAGCATGCCATGGCGGGCGACCGGGCCGACCCCGCCGATCGGCCGGTGGCCGGGCGGCGGGGTCGGATCGGGTCGAGCGGGCACCCCATCAGGTGCCGTGAACGTGGCGGCCGCGGTGGAGGTGGCCGCCGCGCTGGGCGCGGTCACCGGCGGGCGTCGTCGGTGCGACCGGCCTGCCTGCGCCGGCCCAACCACCCTCGGCTTACCGGACGTGACAGCGACCGGGCGAGCCGGTCGGCGGCCGCGTCGGCGCGCAGCTCGGCGGCGTGGGTACGGTGCAGGGTGAGCAGGAAATCGCTGTCGTTGCCGAACATCTCGGGCTCCTTCGGGCGTCGTCGTCTTCTGCTGACGACTCTCCGCGCGAAGGCCCCACCCGGGCATGGGCACGGCGCCTCATCTTCCCCGCCCACAGCCTCCTTACCCGGCCCGTCCGGGCGCGTACGGCGACGTAAGGTACTCAGCTGCCCGGGCACCCGGACGCGGATCAACCGGGCCGGCGGCGACCACTAGACTCTGCGGCATGGCAAAGCCCCAGGAGAAGGTCTCGTTCGGCCAGCGGCTGAAGCAGATCGGGATGGTGTTCCAGTTCACCGCCAAGCAGGACCGGTGGTTCGCGCCGTTGGTCGCCGCGGCGGTGCTGATCCCGCTCGCGCTCACCGTGGTCGCGGTCATCCTCTGGGGCTGGATCTGGCTGCCGCTGGGCATCCTGTTCATCCTGCTCGCGGTGCTGATCGTGCTCAACCTGCGGTCCAACAAGGCGATGATGAACGCCGCCGAGGGGCAACCCGGCGCGGCGGCGCAGATCATGGAGAACATGCGCGGCGACTGGCGGGTGACCCCGGCGGTCAGCTCGACCACCCAGATGGACATGGTCCACCTGGTGATCGGCCGTCCGGGCGTGATCCTGCTGGCCGAGGGCAACCCGCAGCGGGTGCGCGGCCTGCTCGGCCAGGAGAAGCGGCGGCTGTCCAAGGTGATCGGCTCCGCTCCCCTGCACGACTACGTGATCGGGCAGGAGGAGGGCGAGCTGCCGATCCGCAAGCTCCGCACGACGCTGCTGCGCCTGCCCCGCGCCCTCTCCGGCAAGGACGTCAACTCGCTGGACAAGCGACTCAAGGCGCTCACCGCCCGGCCGCAGATGCCCAAGGGCGCGATCCCGAAGAACATGCGGCCGCCAGGCGCCTTCCGCCAGTCGCGGGGCCGCTGACCCCTCAGTCGTACGCGCAAAGAGCCGGACCCGTACGGGTCCGGCTCTTTCGTCGTACACCCGCATCGCGCCCGCCCCGACGCGCCACCCACCCTTGCCGTCCCCATGCTCGATCTTGATCGTCAACCCACACCGCCTCGTCGATCATGGAATTGTGGTGGGTGACAAAGTGCCCGTACAGCACCAAGCCAGGCACCACAACTCCATGATCGACCGAGTTCGGCGGCGCGGGGGGGTGGGTGGGGGGTGGGTCGGTTGGGTCAGCCGCGGGGAGCGTCGACGATGACCGAGTCGGCGAGGCGGTCGTGCAGGCCCCGGCGGTGCTCGTCCATGATCAGCGCGGGGACGACCAGGGCCAGCAGCAGGCCCCGGATCAGCCCCCGGAGCACGCCGATCCGGCCGCCGTCGTGCCAGTTCACGCAGCGGATCTTGGTGATGTACATACCTGGCGTCTGGGCGAACAGGCCGAGGAAGATGCCGTACACCAGGACCAGTACCAGCACCGGGGCCCAGCCGTCGCGTACCGGGTCGGCGAAGAGGTTGGACGCCAGCAGGCAGAGCACCCAGTCGATGATCAGCGCCCCGAACCGCCGGCCGAGGCTCGGCGCGGTGAAGGTGGGGTCGGTGGCCGGCGCTGCCGGGAGGTGCGGATTGGTCACAGCGCTCAAGGGTATCCGCGCCGGTATGAGGGTCTGCCGGGTGCCGCCGCCACTGTGTGCCGATTCCGGCCAAAGGCATCAGATGTCACTACACTGGCACAGTCGGTACGGCGTTCCTGGCGGGCCGCAGGCGTGGACACGGGCGTCGCTGACCCTCCGCGAGGGACGTAACACGGCAGAAACAACGGAGACACGGCCGGGCAACCCCCCGGCCCTAGCGTCGCCAGAAGCCTAGCCACCCCGTGGACGTGCCAGGAGGATGTGTGTTCGCCAATCCCGAGGAACTGCTGCGATACCTCAAGAACGAGGACGTGAAGTTCGTCGACGTTCGTTTCTGTGACCTGCCCGGCGTGATGCAGCACTTCAACCTGCCGGTCGAGTCCGTCAACGACGACCTCTTCACCGACGGCCTCGCGTTCGACGGTTCGTCGATCCGCGGTTTCCAGGCGATCCACGAGTCGGACATGCTCCTGCTCCCGGATGTCGCCACCGCGTTCATCGACCCGTTCCGCGCGCAGAAGACGCTCGCGCTCAACTTCTTCATTCACGACCCGTTCACCCGCGAGGCCTACAGCCGCGACCCGCGCAACGTCGCGAAGAAGGCCGAGGCGTACCTGGCGGCGAGCGGCATCGCCGACACCGCGTACTTCGGCGCGGAGGCGGAGTTCTACATCTTCGACTCGATCCGCCACGAGACCTCGGCGCACCAGTCGTTCTACTACATCGACTCGGTCGAGGGCGCGTGGAACACCGGCCGCGAGGAGCCGGGCGGCAACCGCGGCTACAAGACCGCGTACAAGGGCGGCTACTTCCCGGTGCCGCCGGTCGACCACTACGCCGACCTGCGGGACTCGATCGTGCGCCGGCTGGTCGACACCGGTTTCACCGTGGAGCGTTCGCACCACGAGGTGGGCACCGCCGGTCAGTCCGAGATCAACTACAAGTTCTCGACGCTGCTGCACGCCGCCGACCAGCTCCAGCTCTTCAAGTACATCGTGAAGAACGAGGCGTGGGCCAACGGCAAGACCGCGACGTTCATGCCCAAGCCGCTCTTCGGTGACAACGGCTCCGGCATGCACACCCACCAGAGCCTCTGGCTCAACGGTGAGCCGCTGTTCTACGACGAGACCGGCTACGCGGGTCTGTCCGACATGGCCCGCTGGTACATCGGCGGTCTGCTGCACCACGCGCCGTCGCTGCTGGCCTTCACCAACCCGACGGTCAACTCGTACCGTCGCCTGGTGCCGGGCTTCGAGGCGCCGGTCAACCTGGTCTACTCGCAGCGCAACCGGTCCGCCTGCACCCGCATCCCGGTGACCGGCAGCAACCCGAAGGCCAAGCGCGTCGAGTTCCGCGTTCCGGACCCGTCGGCCAACGTCTACCTGGCCTTCTCGGCCATGATGATGGCCGGCCTCGACGGCATCAAGAGCAAGATCGAGCCGCCGACGCCGATCGACAAGGACCTCTACGACCTCCCGCCGGAGGAGTGGGGCGACGTCAAGCAGGTGCCGGGCTCGCTGCCGGCAGTGCTCGACTCGCTGGAGGCCGACCACGACTACCTGCTCGACGGTGGCGTCTTCACCCCCGACCTGATCTCCACCTGGGTCGACTGGAAGCGCGCCAACGAGGTCGACCCGGTGCGCCTGCGCCCGACCCCGCACGAGTTCGCCATGTACTACGACTGCTGAGCCTGCTCAAGGCTCTGAACTGCACCAACAGGATCGATACTGATCTTGGGTACAGGTTGGGTACAACCTCACGGACGGCGGTCATGCCCGGCTCACAGCCGGCGTGGTCGCCGTTTCGTGTTGGCCGAGCGCACCGTCGATGAGCAGCCGGGTCCGGTCGAGCACGTCCGGCCACTCGTGGACGTAGGTGTTGAGCGTGATGGTCGGCGTGCTGTGCCCCAACGCGAGCTGCACCGTCTTCACCGACGCGCCCGCGTGGATCAGCACCGTCGCGTAGTAGTGCCGTAGTCCGTGAATCCCCCACCGCGCCGGCAGGCCGACCGCTTCCCGCGCGCTCGCCCACGCCCGCGAGAAGGTCGCCGCGTTGACGGGCTCGCCGCCGACACCCTTGAACAGCAGGCGTGCGGCCCGGCGGACCGGCCGGCGACGGTCCGTGTCGTCGTCGACCTCGACCGCGTCGCACCCGTCGGCCAGGTGCTGACGCGTTACTAGTTGGGAGGATTCACGAAGGGGTAGCGCCGGAAGCCCAGCGTCCAATCTCCTTTACCGTCGGCAGGCCATCAAGGTGGCCAAACTGAACGCGGTATGTGGTTCCATGTACGTCTCGTAAAACGATTGTCCAAGCGCCCAGCTCGGTGTCGTGGCTGTGCCCAATCGGAGTCAGTTCGTCATCGCTCTTGGGTAGGGGATCAAGTCCATCAAAGTCTCGGGCATAGTGGCTGACGACCGTCCATCTAGCTAGGTCCTCGGCCTCTGTCCGGCTAAGCGTCTTGCGACTCTCATACTCGGGCATCCCTCGTTTGCTGGCGCGGCTCGCGAGGAGCTTCAGAAAGGCCATCACCGCAGCACCGATCAGGGCTTCGCCGCCGGAGTCGGCGACGAAAAGAGCGAGCCGGACCACTTCACCGCTGTCCGCACCCCAGCTGGTACGACCGCGTTCCTCCCGCACTTGGTACGGCAGCTCGGCAGCCTGCGCGATCTCCTCAGCCTCACGTCGAAGATTCGCTAGTTCAGCCTCGGGGACGAGGAACTGTCCGACCCATGCCTGTGAGGGCGCGGCACCAGGCCAGTCCTTCAGGCCGATGCACACCATCACCTCCGCCGTTGGTCGATCGGGCAGGAGAAGGCTCCCTAGTTCGTCCGTGGTCACTCCTCAAGTCACTCCGCGCCTCAACGTAAGGCATGAGTGCACCTACAGGTGCGCTCAGATCTCCTCAGCGGGCAGAGTCGCCAGACCCGTCCAGCCTCCCCGGACGCTGGTAGCCGTTGTGGTGCCCGGCGCAGGGGTGGCCTACTGAGCTTTAAGGAGGGCCCGGGTTCGGGGCGGAGCCCCGAGGAATTCGGACCTGGTCGCCCCCCTCAATCGCCCTGCCAGCCCGGCTGATGCCGGCCGGAGGCCGGCAGCAACGCGGAGTCTGGCCGGTGCGGCCCGCTTTGGGGGATGCCTTGATCTGGAAAGGCCCGCTTCAGCACCGCGCGGCCCCTCGCCTCCCTGTCGATTCAGTCCATCCGATCACGTGGTTCTGCCCGGATTCTCGCCGTGAGAACTTTCCATACGTCTTCAAGGCGGCCCTGCGGGCCGCTGCGCGCCGCTCGGGGCACGCCGCGCCTTGCCGCTTCGCTACCGGCGCGGCGACCCCGGCTGCGCGCGACCACCGGCGGACACGCCGAAGCCCCGGAGCTCCATCGCTGGAGTTCCGAGGCATGAAGTCGCTGGCTGCTATCGAAGCTCGTAGGTGAACCGGTCGCTCCAGCCGAACCGTTCGTCCTGCTCGACGACGCGGTCCAGCACCTCACAGATGCGGTCGAACTGCGCCGCGCCGAGCTGACGTCGGCTGACACTCGCGTCGTGCCAGACGAGCTGCACCGGTCGTTCGATGTCGGTGGAGAGCCGATCCCAGAGGGCATCCAGGTTGCGTCCGTAGTAGGGGCCGAAGTCGAGCTGGCTCTCCAAGATTCGGTGGAAGTCCTGTTCCGACCGCACATCCGCCCCACGAACGTCGACTAGCATCCCGCCCCCATCGCCTTCGCAATGTGCCTCATTATCGGGGCAACGACACTCGCCGAGCGGTGCTCCCATGCGTGCTGCGGTCGGGTTCCTGCCGTGAATGCCTCCGGCGGGTAGGGCCTCCGGCCCTACGACCCGGGGATGGCCTCCGGCGACCGGGGCTACTCGCCCCGGACCCTCGGCGACTCTGGGATGCCCCGGCCCGGACCGGGTACCCGTCGCACACCGGAGGCCACCAGACCGCGCCGACCTGGTCCACCTCGGAACCGCTCGCACACACCACCACCCCAAGATCGTTAGGTACACGAGGGATACAGATGCCGCCTGGAAACACTGGACAACGATGGAAGTTGATATACGACGTCCGCCCTGCTCAACGGCTCGATCGACGCCACTCCCCCAGGTCAGCCACCATGCGCGGTTAGTTCGCCATGTACTACGACTGCTGAGCAGTCACCGCACCACCGGCCGGGCCGGCTCCGCGTCAGCGGGGCCGGCCCGGCCCGTTTCGACCCCCCCGCTATGCCTTCGCGTCCGATATATTGCGACGGTGGACACACCGCTACGCGAACCCACCTTCCTGATCCTCACCGCGCTCGCCGCCGAGCCGATGCACGGCTACGGGCTGATCCACGAGGTCGCCGCCCTCTCCGACAACCGCGTGTCGCTTCGCCCCGGGACGCTCTACGGGGCCCTCGACCGGCTCGTCGACGCCGGCCTCGTCGAGGTCGACCGGGAGGAGGTGGTGGACGGTCGGCTGCGTCGCTACTACCGCCTCTCCCCCGGCGGCGAGACCACGTTGAGCGCCGAGACCGAGCGGCTGCGTCGCAACGTCGAAGCCGCAACCACCCAACTCTCCAAGCGGGCTCGCGCCGCCCGCCCCGTCACCCCGCGTACGGTCGGAGGGCTGGCGTGAACGACCTGGAACGGCGTTACCTCCGGCTGTTGCGCGCGTACCCCGCCGAGTACCGGCGCGCCCGCGGCGCCGAAATCGTCGGCACCTACCTCGACCTGGCCGCCAGTGACCAACGCTGGCCCACACCGGCGGACGCCGCGGACCTGGTGCGCGGCGGCCTCCGCCAGCGGCTGCGGGCCGCGGGCGTCACCGGTCTGGTTGCCGGGGTACGCCTCGCGGCGCTGCTGTCCCTCGTCACCGCTAGCGCTCTCGCTGGTGTGTGGGGTGTGGCAGAGCAACATCCGCCGCCCGCGGAGTGGGGAGTCCCGCACGTCGGCCCCTTCGTCTCGCTCGGTGTCGTCGCGTGGGCGGCATGGTTGCTGGTGGCGGTGGTGACGGCCGTCGCGCCGAGTCGGGTCGCCCGGCTGGCCACCACCGTCGCGCTCCTGCTCACTCTGGCGCTGCCGCCGGTGGCCGCTGTGCTCGACGCCCCCCGACCACCGCTGTTCGTGCTTCTGCCGCAGGTGGTCCTGGGCCTGCTCGGGCTCGCCCTGCCCGACCGACTTCCGACGGCGATCCGGCTCACGCCACTGCTGTCCGCACTGTTGACGCTGGTGGCGACGGAGTTGCTGGTCGGCTTGGACGCAGTCGACAGCTACTACGGCATCACCATGACGATCTTCCTGCCCTCCGTCGGCGGACTGCTGCTTGTCGTCGGGGCGCTGCTGGCGACGGGTTTGGCTGCGGGCGGGGACACCCGCGGCGGCTGGGCGCTCGTCACACTGCTCACCCCCGCCGGCTTCCTGACGGTGCCCGGCCTGGCTGACAGCCTCAACTCGGCACACGGTGGTGTCACCTTCACGGACCTGGCCGCGAGCGCGGTCGCCGTCGCGGTCGTCGGTCCGGCCGTACTGCTCCTGACAGTCCTCGTTCGCGCCCGCCGGCCTGCCACCACCCCGACCCCGAGCCGACAGTGCCCCACCTGTGGAACGCGGGCCTGACCGCTCATGATCGTGCTCGATCCTGGATGTAGTGGCATCCGACGCTGCCCGACACCACTACATCCGGGATCGAGCGCGATCTTCGCGGGGGCGCTGGAGGGTGATTGCCAGCGCGGTCAGGAGCAGGGCGGTCATCGCCACCGCGCCGGGGGCCTTGGTGAACCGGGCCAGATTGGTGCCGTCGGGCAGGGTGAGGAAGGCCGCCGCCGAGGCCGGCAGCACGAACCATGTCGTCCGCCCGGCGGTGAGTGCGAGCAGCGCCAGGGGCCAGGTCGCGTACCAGGGGTGGAAGACCGGGGACAGCACGACGGTGGCGACCAGCGCCAGCGCCGCGCCGCGCAGCGCCACCCCGGGGCCGCTCCCCTCGACCTGCGCCACCCGTGGGACGTCGTCGGCACCGCGCAGCGCCCGCCAGGCCCGCCACCACAGCACTGCCAGCACCCCGGCGAGCAGCAGCAGGGCGACAGCGCGGAGCACCGGCACCGCCTGCGGGTCCCGGCCGACCAGCGCGCCGGCGTAGTCAACGACGAAGCCGACGGCGGTGGGTGGTGACGTCCACTGCTCGGAGTCGCCGCTGTGCGTCAGCCCGCCCACCCAGCCGAACCCGAGACCGGACGCCGCCGAGGTGACCAGCACCGCGCCGACGAGCCCTCCGGCCAGCCAGCCGCCGTCGCGCAACAGCGCCCGCCAGGTGTACCGGCCGCGCACCCCGGCCAACACGGCGAACGGCACCACCACCACGGCGGTGGCCTTCGCCGTGACCGCCAGGCCGAGCAGCGCCCCGGCCAGCAGCAGCGCCGCCGGCCTACCCGGTCGCCGGATCGCCATCAGCAGCCCGCTGAGCAGCAGACCCAGCATCACCGCGTCGTTGTGCGCCCCGGCCACCAGGTGCACCCCGACCAACGGCCCGGCCAGCGCAAGCCAGGCGGCCCGCCGGATCGGCACCCCGGCGGCGCGGGCCAGACCGGGCAGGCAGTACGCAGCCAGCAGAACGCCCGCCACGGCGATGACCCGCAGTGTCACGACCGTGCCGGTCAACCCGCCACCGACACCCACCGCGAGCGCGGCGAGCAGGACGAAGACCGGCCCGTACGGTGCCGGGGTGTCCCGCCAGATCGGGGCGACAGTGTCCAGCCAGGGGCAGCCGGCCGCCGCCACCCCCACCGCGTACGGGTCGACGCCGTGCGCGTACGTCCAGCCCTGGCAGGCGTACGAGTAGACGTCCCGGCTGCCCAGCGGTGGCGCGACGAGCAGCGGCAGCGCCCACAGTCCGGCGGTGACGTACGCCCATCGGGTCGACGGGGCACCGTCGCGCAGCGACCACCACGCGCCGACCAGCAGCACGGTGCCGACCAGCCAGCAGGTCAGCGTGGCGGGGCCGTCCGGGGCACGCCAGATCGACGCGGGTGTGACGCCCAGCGGGGCGTCGGGCAGCGCTCCGCCGAGGTGTGCGGCCACGGCGAGCAGAACGGCGCCGAGCAGGCCGGCGTACCGGGAGAGAGCGGCACCGGGAGCGGTCACCGGCGCACCTTCCCTCAGTCGGCGGCGACCGGCTGACGGGCCGCCCGAGCCGACCGTACCAACCGGACGACCACCACGATCACCAACAGCGTCATCAGCGGCGCCCCGACCGTCTTGGTGTACCGGGGCAGCCCGGTGCCGTCCGGAAGGATCAGGAACGAGGCGACCAGGGCGACCACGACGAACCATCCGGTCCGCCGGGCGGTGGCGGCCAGCACGAACAACGGCCACGTCCAGTACCAGGGGTGCACCACCGGCGAGAGCGCGACCGTCACGGCGAGCGCGAGGCCGGCGTAGAACAGCGGGTCACGGGTGCGGGAACGCCACCAGAGCCAGACGAGCAGGACGGCCAGCACCACCACGGCGATCGCGCGGGTCGCCGGCAACGCGTCGATGTGAGCGCCGAACGGCACCGCGAGATAGTTGATGGTCTGCCCGATGGCGGTGGGTGGGGAGGTCCAGGCGATGGCGGCGCCGCCCTGGGAGAGTCCGCCGATCCAGCCGAAGTCCAGCCCACCGACGACTGTCACGCCGACCACTGTAGCGACCGCGCCGCCGACCACCCAGCCGCCGTCGCGGATCAGCGTCCGGATCCGGAACGGCCCGGCGGTGGCCGCCAGCGCGGCGAACGGCACCACCACCACGGCGGTGACCTTGATCGCCACGGCGACACCGAGGAGCAACCCGCCGACCAGCAGCAGCCCGCGTCGGCCCGGGTGGGAGGCCACCACGGCCAGCCCACCGACCAGTGCGGCGAGCATCAGCACGTCGTTGTGGGGGCCACCGATCAGGTGCGTCGCGACCAGCGGGCAGCCCAGCGCCAACCACACCGCCCGGCCGGCCGGAACCCCGGCTCGGCGGGCCAGCACCGGCAGCGCCCACGCGGTCAGCGCCACGCCGACCAGCGACAGGGCCCGGAACAGCACGATGCTGGCGGTCAGCGAACCGGTGACCTCGACCACCGCGCCCGCGATGAGCACGAACAGCGGCCCGTACGGCGCCGGGGTGTCCCGCCAGATGACCGAAACCGTGTCCAGCCAGGGGCAGGGCAGTGCGGACACACCCTGCTCGTACGGGCTGATGCCGGCGGCGAAGCTGGCGCCCTGGCACGCGTACGCGTAGACGTCCCGGCTGCCGAAGGGGGGTGCGACGAGCAGCGGCAGCAGCCACAGGCCCACGGTGACCAGCGCCCAACGGGTCGACGGCACGCCGTCACGCAGCGCCCACCAGGCGTACGCCAGCAGGCCGGTGCCGACTGCCCAGGCGGCGAGAATCAGCGGGCCGTTGGGGCCCTGCCAGATGCTGACCGGGGTGCTGCGCAGCGGGCCGCTGGGGAACGCTCCCCCGAGGAACGCGGACAGCGCGATCAGCGTCGAGCCGGCCAGGCCGGTCCAGCGCGCGAGGTGGGAAGGCACGCCCGACATGCTGCCAGCACTCCGGTCGGGCAGCGACGGCAGGCACCGTCAGCAGTGCTGGGCCGGGGCCAGGCTGCTGGAGATCGTGTAGTCGCCGGCCGAGCGGACCCGTACCTCGGTGAACCCGTCCGCGCCCTGTCGCACGCAGCCGTCCGGGCCGTCCAGCGACAGCCAGCGGGACCAGCGCACCCGCACCGGCACGTCGCCGGGCGCGGCGGTCAGCCGCACCGAGCCCCGGTCGGCGGCGACGAGCTGGCCGGGTGCGCCGACCAGCGGCGTCGGGTCGGCGACCGCGTACAGCCGCCAGGTCGGATCACGCCAGACCTCCCGCAGGTACGGCAGGCCGGCGCGGATCAACGCGGCCTCGTCGCGGCCCCACCGGTCGGCCGGGGCGTCCGGTGCGATCGCCACGTACGTCACCGCCTCGCCGTGGAGCCACCGCTGGTAGGTCTGCGCGTTCAGGGTGCCGTCGTAGAACAGCGCGTTGCGGTCACTGTCGACCTGGCGTTCCCAGCCCCGGGCCAACGGCACTGTCGGTGGCAGGTACGCGGACTCCCAGTGGTCGCGCAGTGGCACCACCTCGACCCGTCCGGCGGGCTGGAGACGTTGCAGTTCCTCGACGAGCGGGCGGTGGAACGCCGGGGCGCTCTCCGGGGCACCGGCCCGGGTGACGTCGCTCGTCATCACCGGCGACTGCCACCACACCGTCGCGGCGAGCAGCCCGGCCAGCCACGGCGTCGGCAGCGGCGCGTACCCGGCCAGCACGGGCAGCGCGAAGAGCATCGGCAGCCGCAGCGCGTTGGAACCGATCGGGCTGGGCACGTAGTACGCCCCGATCAGGAGCAGCACGGTGAGCACCGCGCCGATGCGCAGCACCCGGCGGCGGCGCGGCAGCAGGACCGCCACCAGCACGGCGAGGGCGACGTTGATCCGCATCGACTCGGCCGAGTACGGCTGGGTGCCGCCGTTGCCGAACAGGACCGCGATCGGCGCCACGGTGACGATCGGCGCCAGGGCCAGGACGAGTCCCTCGGCCAGTGGAGCCTCGGCCCGCCATCCACCCGCCAGCGCCCGCCCCGGCCCGTCGCCGCGCCGCACTGCCGCCAGCAGCAGCGCGGCCCCGGCCAGCCCGGTGAACAGGCCGGCGACCGGGCTCGCCGCCGTCGCCACCGCGGCGCAGGCGGCGGCGAGGGCCAACCGGACCGGACGCGGCGGGCGTTCGGTGCTGATCGCGCAGAGCGCCAGCAGGCCGAACGTCAGCCCGACGGCGAAGGTGACCCGCCCGCTCGCCAGGTTGCCGACCAGGACCACGGCACCGAGGACGCCGGCCAACAGCGGGCGTCGGGCCCGGTTGCGGGCGAACAGCCAGGCCAGCGCGAACGCGCCGAGCACGGCGGCGACCGCCCCCAGTGGACGCACCCCGACCAACGCGCCCAACCGGGCGGTGAACAGGCTGTAGCCGTACTGGTTGACGCCGCCGTACCAACCGAGGTCGAGGGGCGTCGCACCGTACCGGTCGGCGAAGTCGGCGCGGGCCACCTGCGCCGCGAGGTCGGTGCCCATCCGGGGCGCGAGCAGGAACGCGACGGCGAGCAGCACCGCCACCCCGGTCGCCGCCACCCAGCCGGTGCGCCGCCCGAGCGGGCGTGGCGACACCTCAGGCATCGAGGACCCGTTCGGCCGCGGCGCGGGAGCGACGGCCGGTGCGCAGGTACTCGTCGAGGAACTCCCCCGGGTCGTCGCGGCCGAGCAGCCGGGCCACCCCGGCCAACTCCACCCCGTGCCGGGGCAGTTGGTCGCCGGCCCGGCCCCGGACCAGCATCAACGCGTTGCGGACCTGGGCGGCCAGGGTCCAACCGGCGGCCATCTCCGCGGCGTCGGCCGGGTCGATCAGGCCGGCCCGCTCGGCCGCCGCGAGGACGTCGAGGGTACGCGTGCCGCGCAGCGCCGGGTTCGCGCCGGCGTGCCGGAGCTGGACGAGTTGCACCGCCCACTCCACGTCGGCGAGCCCACCGCGACCCAGCTTGGTGTGGGTGGCCGGGTCGGCACCCCGGGGCAGCCGTTCGGTCTCCACCCGGGCCTTGATCCGCCGGATCTCGACGACCTGCTCGCGGGTCAGCCCGTCGGCCGGGTACCGCACCGGCTCGATCATCGCCTCGAACTCGGCGCCCAGGCCCGCGTCGCCGCAGACGAACCGGGCGCGCAGCAGCGCCTGCGCCTCCCACACCCGCGACCAGCGGGCGTAGTACGCCGCGTACGCGGCGAGGCTGCGGACCAGCGGACCCTGCCGACCCTCCGGGCGCAGGTCGGCGTCGACCCCCAGCGGCGGGTCGGGGGCGGGCACGCCGAGCAGTCGACGAAGTTCCTCGGCGATCGCGTGCGCGGCGGCGCTGGCGGCGCTCTCGCCGACCCCGGCGGGCGGGTCGTAGACGAAGAGCACGTCGGCGTCGGAGAGGTAGTTCGACTCGTACCCGCCGAGCCGGCCCATGCCGATCACCGCGAACCGCAACCCTTCCGGCGCGGGTTGGCTGGCCTGGGCGGCCCGCAGCGCGGCGGCCAGGGTGGCGTCGGTGACGTCCGCGAGCGCCGTACCGACCTGGGTGATGTCGGACAGGCCGGGAGCCGGCCGGTTCGCGCCGTCCGGTCGGGTGGGTGTGGGTGCGAGCGAACCCGCCCGGCAGAGCACGTCGGCGCAGGCCACCCGGACCAGTTCCCGACGGCGCAGCGCGCGCACCGCGCTGGTCGCCTCCACCGGGTCGGCGTGCCGGGCCGCCGCCGCCAGGAACCCCTCCCGCAGCACCTCCGGCGGGCGCGGGGCCAGCTCGTTCTCCTCGGCCAACAGCCGCAGCGCCTCCGGATCACGGGCCAGCAGGTCGGCCACGTACCGGGACAGGGCGAGGACCCGGGCGAGCCGGCGGGCGACCGGGCCCCCGTCGCGCAACAGCCGCAAATACCAGGGGGTGCTGCCCAGCTTGTCGGAGACCTTGCGGTAGTTGAGCAGCCCCCGGTCCGGCTCCGGCGCGTCGGCGAACTCGCTGAGCAGCACCGGCAACAGCGTGCGCTGGATGGCGGCTGTGCGGCTCACCCCTCCGGTGAGCGCCTGGAGGTGACGCAGCGCCCCGGCCGGGTCGGCGAAGCCGAGGATCTCCAGGCGGTTGCGGGCCGCCTCCGGGGTAAGTCGCAACCCGTCGGCCGGCACCCGGGCCACCGACTCCAGCAGCGGCCGGTACAGCAGTTTGGCGTGCAGTCGGCGTACCTCGGTGGCGTGGGTGACCCACTCGGCCCGGAAGCTCTCCACCGCGCTGCGCCCCGGCGCGGCCGTGAAACCCAGCGCGGCGGCGAGCCAGCGCAACGCGCCCGGCTCGGCGGGCACCGTGTGCGTACGACGTAGCCCTTGGAGTTGCAGTCGGTGCTCGACGCTGCGCAGGAAACGGTAGCCGCGCAGCAGGGCCTCGCCGTCGGCCCGACCGACGTAGCCGCCGGCGACCAAGGCGCGCAACGCCGGGATGGTGCCCGGCTCGCGGAGCGTCTCGTCGCCGCGACCGTGCACGAGTTGCAGCAACTGGACGGCGAACTCGATGTCGCGCAGCCCGCCGGGACCGCGCTTGATCTCGCGTTCCAGCTCCTTCGGCGGGATGTTGTCGATGATCCGGCGACGCATGGCGCGGACGTCCTCGACCGCCTCGGGTCGTTCGGCGGCCCGCCAGACCAGCGGCGCGAGCTGGTCGATCCACTCCTGGGCCAGCGGCAGGTCACCGGCGGCCGGGCGGGCCTTCAGCAGCGCCTGGAACTCCCAGGTGCGTGCCCACCGCCGGTAGTAGGCCAGGTGGCTGGCGAGGGTCCGCACCAGCGGGCCCCGGCTGCCCTCGGGGCGCAGCGCGGCGTCGACCGGCCAGGCGACCAGCCCACAGATGGAGATCAACCGGGTCGCCACCTGGGTCGCGGCGGACAGGTCGGCGTCCTCGGCGGCGACGAAGATGACGTCCACGTCGGAGACGTAGTTCAGCTCGCCGCCGCCGCACTTGCCCATCGCCACGACCGCCAGCCGGGGCCGCTCGGTGCCGTCGGCCAGCTCGGCGACAGCGATCTCGTACGCCGCTGACAGCGTCGCGTCGGCCAGCGCGGAGAGCGCGGCCATCGTCTGCTCCAGGCCGCGACCGCCGGTGAGGTCGGCCGCCGCGATTCGCAACAACGCCAGGCGGTACGCGGTCCGCAGCGCCGCCACCGGGTGGCCGCCGTCGGCCGGCTCCAGCCGCCCCTCGGCGATCGGGGCGAGCCCATCCGGGGCGGTCCGCAGCGCCTGGTAGTGCTCGGGGTGGGCCACCAGGTGGTCGCCGAGCGCCGACGAGGCACCGAGCACCGCCACCAGCCGCCGCCGCAGCCCGGGGTCGTTGTGCAGGTCCGCGAGCAGCGGCGACTCGACACCGCCATCGGTGGCGCGGCTCCCGGCGGTGCCGTCGGCGCTGCGGCTCTCCGCTTCCACGATGCGGTGCAGCTGCCGCAGCGCCAGGTCCGGGTCGGCGGCCCGGGACAGCGCGGCGAGCAACTCCGCGGCGGCCTCGTCGACCGGCTCCTGCTCGGCCGGCTGCCACAGCCGCAGCCCCTGCGGGCCGAGCAGGTCCGCGGCGCGCGCGCCGCCGTCGCCCTCGGCGGTGCCGAAGCCGTACCGGGCGAGCCGGCCCGGTGCCCTGGTCGGCCGGCTCATCAGTGCCCGAGCAGCGGCAGGCCGCGCCGCGTCGTGCTGTCGTCCAACTCGCCGAGGGCCAGCGCGGCGAACCGGGCGGCGAACGGTTGCCAGACCTCCTCGATGTCGGCCAGCACCGAGGCGCAGGCCGCTACCACCAGCTCCGGGTCGTAGCCCAGCTCGGCGAGTTGGGTCGAGTCGGTGGCCCAGTCGGCGATCATCGCGGCGTCGCACTCGATGTGGAACTGCAACCCCCACGCCCGGTCACCGAGGCGGAACGCCTGATGCGGGTAGCGGGTGGACGCGGCCAGCAGGGTGGCACCCCGGGGCAGCTCGGTGATCTCGTCGGAGTGCCACTGGAGCACGTCCGGGATCAACGGCACGTACCGGAACAGCGGATCGTTCTCGGCGGCGTCGCGCCGGCCGACCACGCCGGGACCGATCTCCGGCCCGGACGGGCTGCGCTCCACCAGGCCGGCGTGCGCGGTGGCGAGCAGCTGCGCGCCCAGGCAGACCGCCAGGGTCGGCACCCGGTACCGGACCGCCTTGCGCAGCAGGCCCTCCACTGCGGGAAACCACTGTGCGCCGGGCGAGCCGTCCGGCAACGGGTACGCCTGTTGGTCGCCGCCGAGCACCACCAGCGCCGCGTACCCCTCCAGGTCGGCGGGGAGCTCGTCGCCGGCGTGCGGGCGAACCACCCACAGCTCCAGCCCAGCCTCGGTCAGCCACTCACCCAGCCGGCGCGCGTCGTCCGTCGGGTCGTTCTCGATCACCAGCGCGGTTGCCACCCGTCGAGGCTAGCCGGTACGCCGCACGGCGCCACGCCCCGGCACAGGGTGGCGGTGAGCGGGCCCGCTACGGCTCAGCTGACCCGCAGCGCGTCGATCAATCGGGACAGCGCCGCCTGGGTGGCGGCCAGGTCGGCCGGGTCTGTCGATCCGGCCAGCCAGAGCGCCGCCTCGTTCATCGCGCCGGAGAGCAGGTGGGACAGTGGCGCCACCGGCTGCGGGGCAATCATGCCCGCCGCGATGAGGTCGGCGAGCGCGTCGGCCAGGTGGCGACCCGAGGCGGCCTCGTCCAGGGCCCGCCACTCGTGCCAGCCGAGCACGGCGGGCCCGTCGATCAGCATGATCCGCTGGAATTCGGGATCGGCGCTGGCCGTGAGGAACGCCTGGCAGCCGGCGGTGAGGCGGGACCATGGGTCCGGTTGGGCATCGGCGATGGCGGCGACCCGGTCCCCCACCTCCTGCTGCACCTGGGTCAGCACCGCCTGGAACAGCTCGACCTTGCTCGCGAAGTGGTGGTAGAGCGCACCCTTGGTGACCCCGGCCGCGCTCACGATCTCGGCGAGACCGACCGCCTGATAGCCACGGGTGGCGAAGAGCTGCCGACTCTGCAGCAACAGGGACCGCCGGGTCTGGTCCCGCCGCTCCTCGCGCACTCCCTGGCCCATCATGCCTCCCAATTGACATACCAACGGTATGCGAAATACGGTAGTTGACATACCGACGGTACGCGAAGGAGTCCCAGTGAATCTCACCAGCTTCTACCCGGTCATCTGCACGACCCGGCTGGCCGAGTGCCACGACTTCTACCGGCACTTCCTGGGATTCGAGACGACCTTCGAGGCCAACTGGTACGTGAGCCTGCGCCGCCCCGGCCCTCCGGCGTACGAACTGGCACTGCTCGACCACCGGCATCCGACAGTCCCGGCGGCCTACCGGAAGCCGGTGCGGGGGCTGCTGCTGAACCTCGAGGTCACCGACGTCGACGCGGAGTGGGAAAGGCTTGTCGTCCACGGCGGGCTCCACCCGGAACTGACGCTGCGCGACGAGGACTTCGGGCAACGGCACTTCATCCTCGCCGACCCCGCGGGCGTGCTGATCGACGTGATCACACCCATCCCGCCGGCACCGGACTGGGCCGAGCGGTACACCGACAATTGAGTCACCAGCGAGGCTAAGCTGTGCCGCTGTGCCCGTAAGCCCTGCCGCTGTGCCCAACCACCACGAGGTAACCGCCGCCGTACGCCCGCCCGTGCTGCGCCCGGGTGACACGGTGCTGCTGGTGTCGCCGTCCGGGCCGACCTCGCCGGAGCGGGTGGCCCGGGGCATGGAGCTGCTCACCGGCTGGGGCCTTCGCCCGGTGCCGGCACCGAACGCGTACGCCCGCCACGGCTACCTCGCCGGCACCGACGACCTGCGCGCCGCCGACCTGAACGCGGCCTTCGCCGACCCGCAGGTGCGCGGAGTGATCTGCACCCGCGGCGGTTACGGCGCCCAACGGATCGTGGACGCCATCGACATGGACGTCGTCCGCCGTGACCCGAAGGTGGTGGCCGGCTTCTCGGACATCACCGCGTTGCAGTTCGCGCTGTGGCGGGGCGCCCGCCTCGCCGGCGTGCACGGCCCGGGGGCGGCCTGGCGCGACGAGCGGACGCCGCTGCGCTCCGCCGAGTCCCTGCACGCGGCGCTGATGACGACCGAACCGGTGTCGATCACCGCGGTCCCCACCGAGGAGACCTTCGGCGTACGCGTCCCGGGTCGCGCCACCGGCACCCTGCTCGGCGGCAACCTGTGCATGATCGCCGCGTCGATCGGCACCCCGGACCTGCCCGACCTGACCGGTGCGGTGCTGTTGATCGAGGACGTGCAGGAACCCCCGTACAAGGTCGACCGGATGCTCACCCACCTGCGCCGGGCCGGCGCACTGGACGGGCTGGCCGGGGTGGCGGTCGGGCAGTTCACCGACTGCGGCGACGGCTGGGACACCACGATCGTCGACGTCCTCTCCGAACGCCTCGGGGACCTGGGCGTACCGGTCCTCGGCGGCCTTCCGATCGGCCACGGACCCAACCAACTCACCGTCCCAGTAGGCACCCAGGCCACCCTCGACACCACCACCGCAACCCTCACCACAACCCCCGCGGTCCAATAACCCCCGGCCCCCTTCCCCCTCCCCCGCCTCGGCACCGTTGATCATGAAGTTGTTGTCACTTCCACGGCGTGTCGCGGCAATAACTTCATGATCACCGCAGGGCCGGGGTGAGGGGGCGGCGGTGGGGGTGGGATGGGTTAGGGGGTTAAGTGGGCTATTGCTCCTGTTTCCAGGGCTGACCAGATGCCCTTCGGGGTGCGGGTGATGCCGTGGGGTTCGGAGTTGGGGGTGAGTAGCGGGTAGCTCTCGATCCGCCCGGTGGGATCGAGGTGACCGATCCGGTTGGCGCCCCACTCGGTGAACCACGCGCCGCCGTCCGCGTCGGCCACTATCGCGTGCGGACGGGCCGCCCGGTCCGGCAAAGGGACCTCGACGATCTCGCCATCCGGGTCGATCCGGCCGAGTTGGCCGGCCGCGATCTCCACGAACCAGATGGTGCCGTCGTCGCCGCAGGTGATGCCGACCGGCCCGGCGTTCACTGTGGGTAGCGGATACAGCGTCACGGTGCCGTCGAGGTCGATCCGGCCGACCGCGTTCGCCTGGTTGAGGGTGAACCACAGCGCCCGGTCCGCGCCGGCAGTGATCATCGAAGCGAACCCGCCGGTCACCGGCAGCGGGAACGCGTTGTGGGTGCCGTCGGTCTCCACCCGGCCGATCGTGTCGGAGGTCATCCCGGTGTACCAGAGCGCGCCATCGGGTCCGGCCGCGATGCCGCACGGCCCGGTGCCGTCGGGCAGGGCGATGGTGCGCTGCTCGCCGTCGACGGTGATCCGGCCGATCCGGTCGTCGCCCGAGCGGGTGAACCAGAGCGCCCCGTCCGGCCCGGTCGTGATGATCAGCGGGCGGCTGCCCGCCGGCTCCAGCGGGTAGGTCCGGACCGCGCCGTCGGGCGAGAACCGGGCGATCCCGCCGGCCTGGGCCAGCGTCAGCCACAACGCGCCGTCCGGGCCAGGCGTGATGCCGTACGGCCCAGAATCCGGCCCGGTGAGTGGAATCTCCCGAATTTCGACGGTCATGTCGCGTCCTTCCGTCGGTGATCGTCCACCCTGACCCTCAGCCAGCGACGACACAACCGATTTCGGCTACCGCCGGCCAGGATTGTCAGCTCGCTGACAGGGTCGCCATGGCTTCCGCCCAGGCTGCCCGGTCACTGTCGGTCACGACAGCGCACGTAGACCGAACCTCTGGAGGACAGCATGTCCCGCACCATCCGTAGGAAGCACCTGCTGGCCGGCCTGGCCACCGCCGGCGTCCTCGGCGTCGGGATCGCGGCCCCGACGATCGCGTTCGCCGCCGACGCGCCCACGCCGGCTCCGAGCAGCAGCACCGCCCCGGCTCCGGGTGCCAAGGCCGACCGGCAGGGTGAGTTCGCCGAGGCCCTCGCCAAGGAACTGGGCGTGCCCACCGACAAGGTGACCGCCGCCCTGGAGAAGATCCGCGAGCAGCACCGGCCGGCCGACCGGCCCCAGCGGCCGTCCGCCGAGGACCGGCAGGCCGCGCTCAAGCAGCGCCTGGAGCAGGCGGTCAAGGACGGCAAGCTCACCCAGGAGCAGGCCGACGCCATCACCAAGGCCGTCGAGGCCGGCGTCTTCCCCGGCCCGGGCGGCCACCGTGGCCCGGGCGGCCCGCACGGTCCCGGTGGCCAGCACGGCGACGGTACGCCCGGCAAGTGATCCGACGGTCCGGCCCCGGCAGGCACTGACCGACCGGGGCCGGCCTTCGTACACCACCGGCGACCCCGGCACGCGCCGACCCGGCCCGGGCCGGCCTCGGCAGACCACCGGCGACCCCGGCACGCGCCGACCCGGCCCGGGCCGGCCTTGGCACACCACCGGCGACCCCGGCACGCGCCGACCTGGCCCGGGCCGGCCTTCGTACACCACGCGCGACCCCGGCACGCGCCGACCCGGCCCGGGCCGGCCTCGGCAGACCACCGGCGACCCCGGTCCGTCTGCCGGAACGGACCCCACCCGACCCGTTGCGGCTTGATCCACTCGGTTTTCGTGAAGTCGGGGCATCCGAGTGCGTCGGATACCCCGACTTCCTGAAAACGGAGTTGATCACCGGCTCCGGCTCAGCCACGCCACGCCACGCCAGGCCAGAGCAGGACCGGCCAGGCCAGGCCAGGCCGGAGCAGGGCCGGCCGAAGCAGGGCAGGCCGGAGCAGGGCCGGGCGAAGCAGGGCAGGCCGGAGCAGGGCCGGCCGAAGCAGGGCCGGCCGAAGCAGGGCCGGCCCTGGAACGGGTGGTCAGCTCTGCTGGGGCGGGGGCGAGAACACGCCTACGCGATTGCCGGTCGGGTCGAGCAGGTGGGCCGACGTGAGACCGCTCGGCGCCGTACGCGCCGGCACCAGCACCCGACCGCCGGCCGCTTCGGCCCGCTTGCAGGTCTCCTCGACGTCGGCGACCTCGGCGTAGAACACCGCGTAGTTCGGCGAACTCCCGTCGGTCGCGCGGATCGCCCCGCTGATCCCGGTGTCGCCACTGGCTCCGGTCACCCGGTAGGACGCGCCGTTGGCCGGCCCCTGCTCCTCGAAGGTCCAGCCGAACAGCTCTCCGTAGAACTTCTCCGCGGCCTCGGGCCGGTCGGCGCCGAATTCGAACCAGGTGATGGGCGTGGTGGACCTGGACATCTGTTGCCTCCAGAAATTTCCGGGCCGGCCGTTCGGCCGCCGTCCCCAGCAGTCTCGAGGCCGTTCGCGACAGCGTCCTGTCGGTGTTTCCGGATCATCCGGCCGAGTTGTCGTCGACGCGGCCCACCCCGGCCGGGTGGTCGTCGACGCGGCCCACCCCGGCCTGGTGGTCGTCGACGTCGATCCGTTTCAGACCAGGCTCAGCGGGCGGAGCCGTTCGTGCGGGATGTCGAGATCGGTCAGGTGCAGCTCCCGGGCCACCACGTCGGGCAGCGCCCGGACCGTCCGGATCCGGTCGGTGCGGAAGCAGCGCAGCTCGTCGCGCAGCCGGCACCAGGCCACCAGGTACCAGTGCCGGGAGTTGCCGAGGTAGCCGAGTGGCTCGACGTCACGGGTCGAGTCTGCGCCGGCGCGGTCGGCGTACCGGATGCGCAGCACCCGCCGCGCGGTGACCGCCTCGGCGACGGTGGCCGGGACGGGCGTGGCCGGCCCGTCGCCGATCAGGTGCACCCGGCCGGCGAGGCGGTGTGCCTCGGCGGCGTCGGCGGCCGGCAGCACCGCCACCAGCTTGCGCAGCGCGGTGCCGGCCGGCCCGGCGAACGGCGAGTCGGCGAGCCGGTGCAGCGCCACCGCCATCGCCACCGCCTCGGCGGCGGTCAGGTTGACCGGCGGCAGGGTGCGGGCGCGGTCCAGGACGTAGCCGCCGGTGCGCCCGGGCTCGGCCCAGATCGGCACCCCGGCCTCCTGCAACGCGCCGAGATCCCGTTCGATGGTCCGGCTGCTCACCTCGAAGCGGGCGGCCAGCCAGCGGGCGCTGCGCGGGCGTGGTGACACCGCCCGCAGCTCCTCGACCAGCGCGTACAGGCGATCCGTGCGGTTCATGCCCGGCACGCTACGGCCGGGGTACGACGCCCTCCGGCGACCGCCCGGTGACGTGCGCGCCTCGACCGTCGGAGATCTTGGACAGTTTCCGTCAGCGACTGACGGAAACTGTCCAAGATCTCCATGCGCGAAGACGCGCGCCCGAAGACGCGCGCCCGAAGACGCGCGCCCGCAGACGCACGGCCTCACGCGCACGGCCACACGCGCACGACCTCAGGCGATGCAGGCGCAGACGATCAGCGCAGCCCCGAAGTGGGTGGCGGCGCTGACCCGGGCGGCCGGGTGCGGCTCCGGGGAGCAGATGACCTCGCCGAGCTTGCCGGGGGTGAGCAGGTCCAGCACCACGAAGGCCAACGCCATGATCGCCAACCCGACCAGCCCGAAGAGCAACGTGGAGGCGAGCCCCTTGCCGAAGTCGCTGTAGCTGGTCAGGATCGCGGTGAAGACGATCCCGGCGATGCCGAGCTGGTTGGCGGCGAGCAGCAACCCCGCGTTGGCGTTGCGCTCGACCCAGATCAGGTCCCGTAGCCGGCCCGGGGTGAGCAGGTCGACGAGCCCGAACCCGGCGGCCATCAGCCCGACGCCGACGATCCCGAACACGACGCTCTGCCAGGCACCGCTGAGCAGATCCTCCAGCACCGACTTGCCTCCCGACTCTCCGCCCGGAGGGGTACCGGCGCGGTGATCGAGACGATAGCGGCAGCGCGCAATCGCGTCAGCCCCGCGCCTACAGCGCCAGGTAGCGCTGCCGCTCGTACGGGGTGACCTCGCGGCGGTACTGCTCCCACTCGGCCCGCTTGTTGCGCAGGAAGAAGTCGAAGACGTGCTCGCCGAGCACCTCCGCCACCAGTTCGGAGCCGGCCATCACGTCGATCGCCTCGGCGAGGTTCTCCGGCAGCGCCTCGTAGCCCATGGCGCGCCGTTCCGCGCTGGTCAGTGACCAGACGTCGTCCTCGGCGCCCGGCGGCAGCTCGTACCCCTCCTCGATGCCCTTGAGGCCGGCGCCGAGCAGCACCGCGAAGGCGAGGTACGGGTTGGTGGCCGAGTCCAGTGAGCGGACCTCGACCCGGGCCGAGTTGGGCTTGCCGTACGCGGGAACCCGGACCAGCGCGGACCGGTTGAGGTGCCCCCAGCAGACGTACGCCGGGCTCTCGGTGATCCGGTCGGGCAGGTGCTGCGGGAAGAGCCGCTTGTACGAGTTGACCCACTGGTTGGTGACGGCCGTGTACTCCCGGGCGTGCACCAGCAGGCCGGCGATGAACGACTTCGCCACCTTGGACAGCTTCATCGGGTCGCCGCTGTCGTGGAAGGCGTTGCGCTCCCCCTCGAACAGCGACAGGTGGGTGTGCATGCCGCTGCCCGGCTGGTCGGTGAACGGCTTCGGCATGAAGCTGGCCTGCACACCGGTGGAGAGCGCGACCTCCTTGACCACGTGCCGGAAGGTCATGATGTTGTCGGCGGTGGTCAGCGCGTCGGCGTAGCGCAGGTCGATCTCCTGCTGGCCGGGCGCGACCTCGTGGTGGCTGAACTCCACCGAGATGCCGATCCGTTCCAGCGCCAGCACGCCCTGGCGGCGGAAGTCCCGGGCCACGGCGTGGGTGGTGTGCTCGAAGTAGCCGCCGGTGTCGACCGGGGTGGGCACCGAGCCGTCCTGGGGGCCGTTCTCCAGCAGGAAGAACTCGATCTCGGGGTGGGTGTAGAAGGTGAAGCCCTTCTCGGCCGCCTTGGACAGGGCGCGGCGCAGCACGTGCCGGGGGTCCGCCCAGGACGGACTGCCGTCGGGCAGCAGGATGTCGCAGAACATCCGGGCGCTCTCGCCGCTGACCCCGCCCTCGAAGGGGAAGACCTGGAAGGTGGTCGGGTCGGGCATGGCCACCATGTCCGATTCGAAGACCCGGGCGAAGCCCTCGATCGCCGAGCCGTCGAAGCCGATGCCTTCCTCGAAGGCCGCCTCCAGCTCGGCGGGCGCCACCGAAACGCTCTTGAGCGTGCCCAGAACGTCGGTGAACCACAGCCGGACGAACCGGATGTCCCGCTCTTCCAGCGTCCGGAGGACGAACTCCTGCTGACGGTCCACTTCCCCAACCCCTCGCGACACTGTTTTGTCCGCCTTGGCCGGGCTGCGCCCGACCTGATCGCCCAGTCTTCCCGGGCCTGGTTACGCAGACGTTACGCGAACTGCCGCCGCCCGTCCCCTCGTGTCCCGCCCGGCGAGCGGGGGCCCCGGCCGGACCCGCGAGGTCCGCCGCCGGCCGGGCCGGGCTCCTGCCGTCGCGGCCCGGCCGGCCCGTGGCGGCAGGTGGCGGCAATCTCGTCCGAGGGTACGGATTGTCGCCACGAGGCTGGGGCAAGATGAAGGCATGCCCACCCTGCGTCTCGCCCTGTCCCAGGTCAACCCGACCGTCGGAGACATCGCCGGAAACGCCGACCTGGTCCGCAGCTGGACCCGCCAGGCCGCCGATGCCGGTGCCCAACTGGTGCTCTTCCCGGAGATGATGCTCACCGGTTACCCGGTCGAGGACCTGGTCTTCCGGCGGTCCTTCGTCGCCGCGTCCCGGGCGGCCGTCGAGCGGCTGGCCGCCGACCTGGCCGCCGACGGTCTCGGCGAGTTGCCGGTGGTGGTCGGCTACCTGGACGCCGACGGGCCGCCGCAGGTCAGCGGGGACGCCGAGGCGGGCCGGGGTGCCCGTAACGCCGCGGCGCTGCTGCACCGGGGCGTGGTGGCCGCCCGCTACTTCAAGCACCACCTGCCCAACTACGGGGTCTTCGACGAGGACCGGTACTTCGTCTCCGGTGACGAGCTGACCGTGGTGCGGATCGGCGGTGTGGACGTCGCGCTGACCATCTGCGAGGACCTGTGGCAGGCCGGCGGTCCGTTCGCCGCCGCCCGGCGGGCCGGCGTCGGGCTGGTCGTCAACATCAACGGCTCGCCGTACGAGCTGAACAAGGACGACATCCGGTTGCCGCTGGTCCGCCGCCGGGCCGCCGAGGCGGGTGCCGCCATCGCGTACGTCAACATGACCGGCGGCCAGGACGAGCTGGTCTTCGAGGGCGACTCGATGATCGTCACCGCGGACGGTGAGCTGCTGACCCGGGCCCCGCAGTTCGTCGAGCACCTGCTCGTACACGATGTCGAGCTGCCGGCCGCCGGCACCGCGCCGACCACCGAGACGGTGGCGGACGGCATGCGGATCGTGCACAGCATCCTGGACGGCGTTCCGCCCCTGCCGGCCGGCCCGGCCGTCACCGGCGGGCTGATCGAGCCGGTGGCCGACGAGGCCGAGGTGTGGCAGGCGCTGGTGCTGGGCCTGCGCGACTACGTCAACAAGAACCGGTTCCCCTCGGTGGTGCTCGGCCTCTCCGGCGGCATCGACTCGGCGGTGGTGGCCGCCCTCGCCGTCGACGCGCTCGGGCCGGACCGGGTGGTCGGGGTGTCGCTGCCCAGCCAGCACTCCTCGGAGCACTCCCGGGAGGACGCCGCCGACCTGGCCAAGCGCACCGGCCTGGACTACCGCGTCGAGCCGATCCAGCCGATGGTCGACGGTTTCCTGGCCAACCTGTCGCTGTCCGGGGTGGCAGTGGAGAACCTGCAGGCCCGGGTCCGTGGCGTGATCCTGATGGCGCTGTCGAACCAGGAGGGCCACCTGGTGCTGACCACCGGCAACAAGAGCGAGCTGGCGGTCGGCTACTCCACCCTGTACGGCGACTCGGTGGGCGGCTTCAACCCGGTCAAGGACGTCTGGAAGACGCTGATCTGGCGGCTGGCCAAGTGGCGGAACATGGACGCGGCGCGGCGCGGTGAGACCGCACCGATTCCGGAGAACTCGATCGGGAAGCCGCCCAGCGCCGAGCTGAGCCCGGGCCAGCTCGACAGCGACAGCCTGCCCGACTACGACGTCCTGGACCCGATCCTGATCGGTTACGTCGACGGCGACCTCGGCCGTGACGGGCTGGTCGAGTCGGGTCACGACCCGGCGATCGTGGACAAGGTGCTGCGGCTGGTGGATACCGCCGAGTACAAGCGACGGCAGTCGGCGCCAGGCACGAAGATCTCCATGAAGGCGTTCGGTCGGGACCGCCGTCTGCCGATCACGAACCGGTGGCGCGAGCACGGCTGAGCCGTACCCCTGGGGGTGCCGGGTCGGTGACGCGGCCCGGCGCCGCCGCACGGTGACCTGGCGGTCACGTCGCCGCCTTCTCGCCCCGGCCGGAGTGACATCTTGCACTGGGCCCTGCCGTCAGCCCGTCGCGCGGTGCGACGATCGCGACGGAACCCGGGGACCGCGCAGGCGGCCTCGAGGAAGGGAGACAGAGATGGTGGAGTCCACTCCGAACGAGGTGACCGCGTTGTACGGCGGCCCGGCCACCCGACGGGTCCGCACCCGCGACCTGATGGCCGCCAAGGAGCGCGGCGAACGGTGGCCGATGCTCACCTCGTACGACCAGTACACGGCGTCGATCTTCGATCAGGCGGGAGTCCCGGTACTGCTGGTCGGCGACTCGGCAGCGAACAACGTGTTCGGCTACGAGACGACCCTGCCGATCACCGTCGACGAGCTGCTCCCGTTGGTACGGGCGGTGGTGCGGGCGACCCGGCAGGCGCTGATCGTCGGTGACCTGCCGTTCGGCTCGTACGAGGAGGGCCCGGCCCAGGCGCTGCGGACCGCCGTCCGGTTCATGAAGGAGGGTGGCTGCCACGCGGTGAAGTTGGAGGGTGGCCGCCGTAACGCCGCGCAGATCGCCGCGATCGTCGGGGCCGGCATTCCGGTGATGGCGCACATCGGTTTCACCCCGCAGAGCGAGCACACCCTGGGCGGCTACCGGGTGCAGGGCCGGGGCGACACCGCCGACGAGGTGCTGGCCGACGCGCGGGCGGTGGCGGAGGCGGGCGCGTTCGCTGTGGTGCTGGAGATGGTGCCCGGCGAGGTGGCCAAGCGGATCACCCACGAGCTGCCGATTCCCACAGTGGGCATCGGTGCGGGCCCGGACACCGACGCGCAGGTGCTGGTCTGGCAGGACATGGCCGGGCTGCGGACCGGCAAGGCCCCCCGGTTCGTCAAGCGGTACGCGGACCTGGCCGGCGCGCTCACCGACGCCACCCGCCGGTTCGCCGACGAGGTCCGCGGCGGCGAGTTCCCCGCCGCCGAGCACACCTTCTAGCCAGCGGTGTCGGGGTGTCCCCCGCACGGGTGGGACACCCCGACACCGAGGCTCAGAGGTCGGTGACGCGGATGCCGGCGTGGGCCTTGTAGCGCTTGTTGATGGCGATCAGGTTGGCGGTGAACGCCTCGATCTGGTGGGCGTTGCGCAACCGGCCAGCGTAGATGCCCCGCATGCCGGGGATCCGGGCGGCGAGCGCGCCGACGATGTCGACCAGCTCACGGTCCTCGGTGCAGATCAGCACGTCCAGATCGATCCGGTCGACCTCGGGGTCGGCGAGCAGCGGTGCGCTGACGTGGTTGAACGCGGCGCAGACCCGGGAGTTGGGCAGCAGCGCGGCGGCCTGCTGCACGGCGCTGCCCTCGTCGACCGTCAACGCGTACGGGCCCTGCTTGTCGAAGCCGAGCGGGTTGACGCAGTCGACGACGATCCGGCCGGCGAGCGGCTCGGCGAGGGCGGCGACGGTGGCGGCGTGCCCGTCCCACGGCACCGCGATGATCACCACGTCGCTGCGTCGGGCCACCTCGTCGTTGGCGGCACCGGTGACGCTGCCGCTGGCCGGCACCCCGGGCAGGGCGGCGATCTCGGCCGCGGACTCGGCGGCCCGCTCGGCCGACCTCGATCCGATCAGCACCGTCTGACCGGCCCGCGCGAACCGGTAGGCGAGGCCCCGCCCCTGGTCGCCGGTGCCACCGATGATGCCGACCGTCAGCCCGGACACGTCGGGCAGCGTGCTCGCGTCGTATGCCATGGCCTCATCCTCGCAAACCGCCCGGTGGGTCAGCAGCGCCGAGCGTTGTGAGAATCCCCGCTGCCCCGGACTCCCCCGGCGCTCACGAACACCGGCAGCGCTCAGGCCAGCTCGAACAGGACGCTCCGGGCCGCCGGGTCGGCGGTGACCAGCCGGACCCGCACGCGTTCGCCGAGCGGCAGTTGGCCGAGGCAGCGGGCGCGTACGGGCGGGGCGTCCAGCGCGACGGTGCCACCGGGCGGGCGGGGCCGGGACTTGCCGTTGGGCGGGGCGTCGACGTCGAGGACGGCCGCGTCGAAGGTTTCGCCGACCCGGTGTTCCAGCACCGCCGCCTCGGCCAGCTCGACGGCGCCACGAGCGGCCGACGAGGCGATCCGGTCGGTGCTCGCCATCGCCTCGGGCAGCCGGGGCAGGGCGGCGCGGGCCCAGTCGGGCACCGGCTGGCCGGTGTGCAGGGCCAGGCAGACCTCGGTGGCGTACCGGTCGGCAAGCCGCCGCAACGGGGCCGTCACGTGGGCGTACGCGGCTGCCACACCGCCGTGTTCCGGCTGCTCCGGCACTTCCCCGTCGAAGGCGGTGTACGCGGCACCGCGCATCAGCTCGGCCGCCTGGTCGATGAACGCCGCGGCGCGCGGCTGGGCCGGGTCCAGAGCGGCGATGACCTGTCCCGGGCCCACGTCGTCGGGCCAGTGCACGCCCAGCGGGGCGGCGGCGGCCCGGAGCCGCTGCACCGCCTCCGGTTTGGGCGCCGGCATGGTCCGCAGCAGGCCGACCCGGCCGGCCAGCATGATGTCGGCGGCGGCCATCCCGGTCAGCAGGGAGATCTGCGCGTTGTGCTCCTCCATCGGCACCGGCGCGCGCAGCACCAGCCGCCAGCCCTCACCATCGGGCTCCAGATCCTGCTCGGGCAGCGGCAGGTTGATGGCGCCGCGCCGCAACCCCCGCGCGGTCAGCAGGTCGCCGATCTCCGGCAGCAGGGCGATCGGGTCGGCCAGCCGTCCGGCCTCGGCCGCCGCCTGCACACCTGGGTAGTCGAGTTTGGCGCGACTGCGGACCAGGGCGCGTTCCACCTCGACGGCCACGGTGGCGCCGTCGGCGTCCAGGTCGATGGTCCAGAGCACCGCGGCCCGGTCGACGTCGGGCAGCAGGCTGGCGGCACCCTCGCTGAGGGTGCGCGGGTGCAGCGGCACGTTCCCGTCGGGCAGGTAGATGGTCTGCCCCCGCCGCCAGGTTTCCGCCTCCAACGCCCCACCAGGGGTGACGTGCGCGGCGACGTCGGCGATCGCGTACCGCACCCGGTAGCCGCCACCCGGGCGGCGGGCGAGGTGCATCGCCTGGTCCAGGTCCCGCGAGGTGGCGGGGTCGACGGTGACGAACGGTATGTCGGTGCGGTCGACGGGCGGCTGCGGCGGTGCCGCAGCCGCCTCGTCGGCCTCACGCTGGGCGTCGGCAGGGAAATCCTCGGGCAGGCCGAGTTCCCGGCGCAACGCGCCGAAGTCGATGCGGGGCGCGAGTACGCGTCGGATGACCACGGGTCAATCCTGACAGTGCCACCGGTGATCCGCTTCCGGTGACCGGCCGGGAATTCCACCTGGCAAGAGGTGGTCCGTGCTCAGCCTGTCGCCTTCCGGGCGGCGGAGCGGGCGCCCTTCGGTGCGGTGGCCCGAGCGGCGACCGGCCGGGCCGGCGACTTGCGGGCGGTCACCTTGCGCGCCGGCGCCTTGGCCGCGACGGTCTTCTTCGCCGGGGCCTTCTTCGCCGCCGCCTTGCGGGCGGTGGTCGACGAGGTGCCGGTCGCCTTCGCGGCCGGGGCCTTCTTGGCCGGGGCCTTGCGCGCGCCGCCGCTGGGGCGGGTGGACGCGGTCTTCTTCGCCGCTGTCGTCTTCTTCGCCGCTGTCTTCTTGGCGGCGGACGCCGTGGTCGCGACCTTGCGCGCCGGGGCCTTCGCCGCGGTGGCGGTCTTACGGGCGGGCGCCTTCGCGGCCGTGGTCTTCTTCGCCGCCGAGGCCGTCGTCTTCTTCGCCGCGCTCGCCGTCTTCTTCGTCGCAGCGGTGGTCTTCTTCGCGGCGGTGGTGGTCTTGCGCGCCGCCGACGCCGGAGCGCGCTTGGCGGTGGCGGTCGTCTTGCGGGTGGCGGCAGCGGTCTTCGCCGGCGCCTTCTTGGCCGCGGCGGTGGTCTTGGTCGTGGTCCGCTTCGCCGGTGCCTTCTTCGCGGGGGCCTTCTTCGCCGCCGTGGTGGTTTTCTTGGCCGGCGCGCGGCCTGCCGCACCGGCCGCCTTGCGGGCCGGTGCCTTCGCGGCACCGGCGGTGGACTTGCGCACGGGGGTGGTCCGGCTCGCCGCCGTGTTCCGCTCCGCCGCGGCGGTCTTCTTCGCGGTGGTGCGTCGGGCGGCCGGGCGCTTGGTGGCCTGCTGTGCTTCGGCCATCGTGGTTCCCTCCTCGGGGGACGTGCTCTCGCGTGCGTCCTCGCGGAGCACGAAATGCCTCGGCGCGAGCCGTCCCGCGCCGCCTATCTGTCGTCCCCGGCCCAACGAGCGTCCTCGGCATCCCACGCCTCGTTCCGCTCCTGCACTCGTTGCAGGGCGTTCTCGGCGTCGGCCGCCGAGTCGTACGGCCCGAGAACGTGCTTCGCCGGACACACGTTGGCGTCCGTCTCGACCCGGTGATGTCGGGTGCACCAGTAGAACTGCCCACCACGTTCGCTGTCGCTCATGGGAATCACTGTGCACCGCGAACCGGCCGGCCGCCACCGGATCGCACAAGTCGCCGACGATCTCCACAGTAGATATGCATCGGCTCTGTCGGGCCGAAACGGCGAAACGCGTGGGACTGGAACACCAGAAGATGCGCAGGTGAGCCGCGCGGTGGCGTCGCCTCTATGATCGCCGGATGGCGATTCCGGACTACATCGTGGGCATGCGCAAGCACGTCGGCCACGACCTGCTCTGGCTGCCGAGCGTCAGCGCGGTGGTCCGCAACGACGCCGGTGAGCTGCTGCTCGGACAGCGCGCCGACGACGGGCGCTGGTCGGTGATCAGTGGTTTCGTCGAGCCGGGCGAGCAGCCGGCCACCGCGCTGGTCCGCGAGGTGCGTGAGGAGACGGGGCTGGACGTGGCGCCGGTGCGGATGTCCAGCGCCGTGTCGCACCCGCACACGTACCCGAACGGGGACCGGTGCGAATACCTCAACCTGGGGTTTCTGTGTCGGCTAATGGCCGGCACCGCCCGGGTCAACGACGACGAGTCGCTGGACGTGCGGTGGTTCCCGTTGGACCGGCTGCCCGAACTGGACAAGCACGCCCTGCTGGTCATCGCGTACGCGCTGCGGGAAAACCAGTTGGCCGGTTACCTGGAGCCGGGCACGACGTGGGACGACGTGCCCGACTGAGGTTCACACCGGGGTCGGCGCGAGGGCGACGGGCACGGCGGGCGCGGACCGGGCCGCCCGAATGGTGTACGCGAGCGCGTACGGCATGCAGGCCAGGTAGAACATCGGCTCCAGCAACAGGCGGTCGGTGATCAGGAAGATCTCCCACGACGTGGGGCGGGGCAGGCCGAAGTTCCAGTCGGTCCAGCAGGCGAAGAGCCACAACGGCGCGGAGATCCGGTCGACGCTGTCCGCTGTCATCGCGTCGGCCGCAACGGTGCCAGGCCCCGGAATGGTCTGGATCACGAAGAGGATCACGGCCAGGTCGGCGGCGACGAGCGCGCCGACGAGGCCCACCGACCAGGCGACGCCGACCCGGCCCCGGGCGGCGAGGCTCGCCGCAGCCCAGAGGGCCAGCGTCAGGCCCGCCGACCAGAGCAGCAGACCGGGTACGAAGCTGCCGAGGACACTGCCGTTGATGACGGACATGAGCCCGAGTGCGGCCACACCGACGGGGAGCACCACGCCGAGCGCGATGCGCAGTGGCCCGTGCAGTGCGGTGTGCCGGGCCGACCGTGCCGTGTACTTCGCCAACAGCACCGCGAAGCCGAGGATCAACATCGACCAGAGCGGCAACTGCACCGCGCTCGACCAGCTCACCAGCATCGACAGCCAGTTGTAGACCTGCGCCATGGCCAGCGCGCTGACGACCACGATCGCGGCGCAGGCGAGGGGGGCCAGGAGCAGGGCGGCGGCGGTACGGCGGGCCCGCTGATGCATCAGGCGGCGGTCGAGGAGCGGGGCACCGGCTCGGCTGACGGCGAGGCTCGCCGCGAAGCCGACCATCGTCGTCCGGCGACCGTTCTCGGCGAGCACGTGCAGCTCGGCGGCCCATTCGCGGCGCAGGTCGTCGCGGACGTCGGCCGGCCAGCGGCGCGCGGCCAGCCCCAGCAGCAGCTCGGCGATCCGACGGGTCAGCATGCCGGCGCTCCGGTGGTTGCTCGCGTGGCGTTCACCCGTTCGCCGCTCGGGTGCCCGGGTTGGGCTTTCGGCTCGACGTGGACGTCCAGCCGGTGGCGCTGCGCGTCGCCCCCAGAGCGGCGGGCGCGAACCGGGCCGCCCGGATGGTGTAGGCGAGCGCGTACGGCATGCAGGCCAGGTAGAGCATGGGCTCCACCAGCACCCGGTTGGTGATCAGGAAGATCTCCCACTGGATCGGCCGGGGCAGGCCGAAGTTCCAGTCCGTCCAGCAGGCGAAGAGCCACAGCGGCGCGGAGATCGGGTCGACGCGTTCCCGTGCCTCGATCACCGGACCGGCGCCGATTCCGCCCGGGTAGGTGTCGACGACGGGGAGGATCACCGCGAGGTCGGCGGCGACGAGCGCGCCGAGGACGCCCACCCACCAGGCGGCGCGGAGGCGACCCCGGGCGGCGAGGCTCGCCGCGGCCCAGAGGGCGAGGGTCAGGCCGGCCAACCAGAGCAACAGACCGGGTACGGCGCCGGCCAGGCTCTCGGGACTGGTGACGCGCACGAACAGGATGACGGCCGCGCCGAGCGGGATGACCACGCCGAGCGCTATGCGCAACGGACTGGCGAGGGCGGTGTACCGGGCCCAGCGGGCAGCGAACACCGCCAACACGACCGCCAGCACGATGACGACAGTCGTCCAGATCGGCTTCTGCGCCCGCTCCGCCCAACCTGCCCGGAACATCAACCAGTTGTAGACCGGGAACATCACCAACGCACCGACGGCCACGATCCCGACGCAGGCGATCGGGGACAGCAGTAACGCGGCGACAGTGCGGCCGGTTCGACCACGCATCAGGGTGCGGTCGACGAGCGGGGCACCGGCACGACTGACGGCGAGGCTCGCCGCGAAGCCGACCATCGTCGTCCAACGACCAGTCTCGGCGAGCACGTGCAGCTCGGCGGCCCATTCGCGGCGCAGGTCGTCGCGGACCTCGGCCGGCCAGCGCCGGGCGGCCAACTCCAGCAGCAGCTCGGCGGCCCGGCGGGTCACCACGCTGGCGCCCCGGTGGGTTCGGTGACGCCCCAGGACGGACGACCGTCGGGGATCGCGGCCCGCAGCTCGGCGAGCGTCCGTCGGGCCTGCGCCACGCCTTCGGCGGTCAGCCGGTAGTAGCGGCGAGCCGGTCGGCCGGCCGTGGCGGGGTCGATCGCCTCCCAGTCGGAGGCCAGCCAGCCGGCCCCCTGCAGCCGGTGCAGCACCGGGTAGAGGGTGCCGCTGGGCAGGCCGGTCAGTCGCATCAGGTCCAGCCCGTAGTGCTGCTCGTCGGGCTCGGCGAGCAGCGCCGCGAGCACCTTCGCGACCGGAATCGTGATCCGCATCCGACCACTGTATCGGAACTCTACATAGGGTGGGAGCACCTTCTCCGCGCGTCGGTCGGGTGGGGCCGCATCGATCGTCGTGGCGTCGCCGCCGCACCGCGCGGTCGGCTGGCGGCGCGGCGGTCACGTAGTCTGGCGGACTTTGCTTCTTCCGAGGAGGTTGACGTGGCCGAGTACCCGCAGGACGTCGTGCAGCGCTTCCACGCCACCCCCGAACAAGTCGACGCCGGCCTGGTCGGCGAGCCGCCCCGGACCTGGGCGTCCATCGTCATCGAGGAGTACGACCCGGCCTGGGCGCAGCGATTCGCCGCCGTCCGCACGTCGATCGTCGAAGCGCTGGGCGACGTGGCCCTCGGTGTGGAACACGTGGGGTCCACGGCGGTGCCGGGGCTGGCGGCCAAACCGATCATCGACGTCGACCTCACCGTCGAGGACACCGCGACGGAGCCTGCCTATCTCCCCGCGCTGGAGCGGCTCGGGTACCGGCTCGTCCTGCGCGAGCCCTGGTGGCACGGGCATCGGATGCTCGTCGGCCCGGCCGAGGACGTCAACCTGCATGTCTGGCCGCAGGGCGCGCCCGAGCCGGTCCGGCACCGGCTCTTCCGCGACTGGCTGCGCTCGCATCCGGACGACCGGGAGCGGTACGCCGAGACCAAGCGCCGCCTCGCGCGCGACACGGCGCACCGGCCCCGCGACTACAGCCTGGCGAAGAACGACGTGATCGACGAGATCTACGCCCGCGTCTTCGCCGCCTGACGACCTCGTGTCGCCGCCGTCCACGCGCAGATCTTGGACAGTTTCCGTTACTAGCCAACGGAAACTGTCCAAGATCGGGCGGTGGGCCGCGGGTGCGGACCGCCAGCCGACGGTCCGGGGTTGATCCCCCAACCGTGACGTTTCAGCGCGGCGGCTGCTGCATGATCCAGGTGGGCACCGGCTCGGACAGGGAGCCCACCACCTCCCAGCCGGCCCGGCGGTACAGCTCGACGTTGCCCGGGTTGCTGGTCTCCAGGATCGCCGGCAGGCCGTCGGCGGCGGCACGAGCCAGCCCGGCCCGCATGACGGCCCGACCCCAACCGCGTCCGGCGCTGTCGGGGTGGGTGCCCAGGACACCGAGATACCAGAACGGGTACGTCGGCAGGGCGTCGTGCACGGTGTCGTCGTAGCCCTGCACCCGGGCCAGCACATCGGCCGGGTAGGGATCTTCCTTCGGCGACCCGGACACGACGGCCGGCACGATGCCCGGCTGCTCGGCCGCCGGCGGCTCCCAGATGGCGGCGGACGCGCCGGCACCGATCGTCCAGATCGACGACCAGTGCACCCGCTTGTCGAAGAGGTTCCCGAAGAAGATGGCGGCGTAGCGCGGGTAGGTCTCCTCGTCCGGGAACAGGAACCGCAGCACGGGGTCCTTGACGAACGCGGCGACCAGCGAACCGACCACCGCGTCGCGGTCGGCTGGGGTGGCGATGGTGATCTCGGGCGTTGTCACAGCAGTCGACACTAGCCGGAAATGCGCCTTGACCCTGACACGGTGGCGGGCCGAAGACTGCCGCCATGAACCTCGATGACTACCGAAACCACTCCCCCTACAGCGCTCCCGGCCGGCACGGCGGGCTCCTCGACGCCGTGGCGACCGACATCCCCACCGTGGCGGCGACCGTCCGCAACGTGATCGTCCACTACCGGGCCGGCGGCGTGGAGCTGCCCGACGACCGGCTGGAGGAGGTGAACCACCGTTGGATGGACCGCATCCTCGACACCGACCAGTCCCGTTTTCCCCTGCCGCTCACGAGCGGGCGCCCGGCAGCCGAACGGGTGGCCGGCTGCTGCCGGGACCACACACTGCTGTCGGTCGCGATCCTGCGCCAGCACGGCATTCCCAGCCGCAGCCGGGTCGGCTTCGCCTCCTACTTCACGCCCGGCTGGCATCACGATCACGTCCTGGTCGAGTACTGGAACGGCCACCGCTGGGTCTGGGCGGACCCGGAGCTCGACCCGGCTGGCGACTGGCGGTTCGACGGCTACGACATCGATCCGGGGGCGGGTCTCTTCGATTCGGCGGCGCGGGTGTGGTCGGCGTACCGGGCGGGGGCGACCGATCCCGACGTCTACGGCGTGGCTCCCGACCTGCCGGTCCACGGCGCCTGGTTCATTTACAACTACGTCATGCACGAGCTGGCCCATCGGCAGAAGGATGAGCTGCTGCTGTGGGACAGCTTCGGCGCGATGACCGACGACCTCGCCGACGCCGACCTCACGCTCGCCGACGAGATCGCCGCGCTGCTGCTCCAGGCGGACGACGGCGACGAGGCCGCGGAGAAGGCGCTGGCCGACCGGTACGCCACCGACAGCCGGCTGCGTCCCGGCGCTCGGGTGCGCAGCTTCTCGCCGGTCTCCGGCACGGTGAGCACCGTCGAGCTGCGCGTCAGCCGAAGGTGAAGGCGTACGCCTCGGCCCCGGGCTCGCCGAACGTGATCTCCAGGGTCCGTTCGCGGATCGCGTCGTCCTGGCGGACGAGCTGGTAGAGGCGGCCGTCCTGGAGGACGCCGTTGCCGTCGGCGTCGACGTCGACGCCGTGCGACGGGCCGGGAGCAGCGCCGTCGAGCAGCACCCGGAACGGGATCGACCGTCCCGCCCCGGGGGCGAGCACGAGATGCGCGTCGCGGGAGTGGAACCGGACGGCGACGCCGCCGCCGGCCCGGTCGAGCACGACGTTCTCCGAACCGATCGTCCACTCCCCCGCCAGGGCCCACTGATTGAGGTCGAGGCTCTGCGGCACCTGGTATTCGCGGCGTTCGTCCAGCGCCGGCTCGTTCGGCGACGCGAAGTGTTCACCGCGACTGAAACCGAGGTACGTCTCGGGCGTGCGCAGGTTGGCCCAGTCGGCCTCCGCCTCCGGGCCGACCCCCTCGACGGGTACGGGTGCGCGCTCGATGCCGAGCAGTTGTTGGAGCACCCGCTCGGACTGCTCGTAGCGTCCCTCGCCGAAGTGGTCGTCGCGGATGACGCCGTCGGTGTCCACGAAGTAGAGCGCCGGCCAGTAGTGGTTGCCGAAGGCACGCCAGATCACGTAGTCGTTGTCGACCGCCACCGGGTAGTCGATGGACCGGGCAGCGACCGCCCGCCGCACCCAGTCGACGTCGTGCTCGAAGCCGAACTCGGGCGTGTGCACCCCGACGACGACAAGCCCGTCGTCGCGGTAGGCGTGCGACCAGGCGCGCACGTACGGCTCCTGGCGCAGCCAGTTGATGCAGGTCAGCGTCCAGAAGTTGACCAGGACGACGCGTCCGCGCAGGTCGGCGGGGCCGAGTGGCTCGGAGTTGAGCCACTCGGCCGCCCCGTTGAGCGGGGGCAGGTGCACGGCCATCTAGCGCAGCGACCGGAAGGCGGTGCGAAGCTCTTCGGAGAAGATCTTCGGCTGTTCCCAGGCCGCGAAGTGCCCGCCCACGTCGAGCTTGTTGTAGTAGATGAGGTTGGAGTACGCCTGCTCGGCCCAACTCTGCGGCGCCTCGTACAGCTCGTCGGGGAAGACGCTCACGGCGACCGGGATTTTCACGCCCTTGGCGGCGAAGAACGACAGCTTGTTCTCCGCGTACAGCCGAGCCGAGGAGACCCCGGTGTTCGTCAACCAGTAGAGCGAAATGTTGTCGAGGAGGTCCTCCGGCGTGATGCCTCGGGGCTGCCCGGCGACGGACTCGGAAATGAGCTTCAGGCTGGCGGCGTCATGGTCGAGCATGTAGGTCGCCAAGGCGACGGGCGAGTCAGCCAAACCGGTCAGCGTCTGCGCGCGTCCCATCTCAAGGGCGTAGCTGGAATGCTTCCAGAAGAAGTCCGCCTGCTCACAGGCGCGCCTCTCATCGTCGGAGAGGTTGGACGGGAGCGAGGCGAGGGGATTGTTAGCACCAGTGATACCGGACTGGAGCATCGCATCGATGTCGGGCGGATACACACCCGGCATGTTGGTGTGAATGCCGATCAGTTCCGGAGGTGCCTGCACCCCCATCAGATCCGTGATGAGCGCACCCCAGTCGCCACCCTGCGCCACGAATCGCGTGTAGCCCAGGCGTTTCATCAACTCGATCCAGGCGGTGGCGATGTGTTGCGGGTCCCAGCCGGGCATGCTCGGCTTGCCGGAAAAGCCGTAACCAGGCATCGACGGGATCACCAGATGGAAGGCATCCGAGGCGCTCGCGCCGTGCTCGGTGGGATTGGTGAGCGGGTCGATGATCTTCATCTGTTCGATCACCGAGCCCGGCCACCCGTGCGTGACGATGAGCGGTAGGGCGTCCTCATGCTTCGAACGGATGTGGAGGAAGTGGATGTCGAGGCCGTCGATCTCGGTCATGAACTGTGGTAGGGCGTTCAGCCTCGCCTCGACCTTGCGCCAGTCGTACTCTTTTTCCCAGTAACGCGCGAGGGCCTGCATTGTGGCAAGCTGCACTCCCTGCGACTGGTCGTCCACCGTTTCCTTGTCCGGCCAGCGGGTGGCTTTGATGCGCCTTTTCAGGTCGTCAAGGTCGGCCTGGGGAATGTCGACCGAGAACGGCCGGATCTCCGTGGTGCCCGGACGAGTCTTGGTTTTGACAGCCATGCGTTTTTCCTCTCCGTCTAGGTTTGCGCCTCGCGAGGAGAAAGCATCGGGTGCAGGCTCTGCCCGGACTCAGGTGCCAATGAATGGGCACGCCGCCGCCATATCTCGGAGCCTAGTGTCGGCCGACCGCGATGGTCGGCGAAGTCGACACTTGCTCAACTGCCTTCCGGACGGCGGTCGACACAGCGGACAGCGACCTCATGCGGTCTCGGCCTGGAGGGCGGGGCCGAGGAGGAGTCCGCCGTCGATGACGTACTCCGAGCCCGTGATGAACGACGCGTCCGATGAGGTGAGGAACAGGAGAAGTCGGCTGACATCGGTCGGCTCCCCGAGCCGGGGGATCGCGAACGGCTCGGGTGAGTAGAAGTCGGCGATTGCCGCGACTGCGCCAGCTGCTGGTTCGTGGATGAAGGGGGTCGATATCACGCCGGGGTGGATGGTGTTCACCCGGATGTGGTCGCGGCCGAGCTCGAGTGCCGCCGTTTGGGTGAGGCCTCGCACGGCCCACTTACTGGCGACGTACGGCGCGTAGTGAGCCGTGCCGCCCAGGCCCATTGTCGAGCCGATGGTGACGATGGCTCCCCCTCCCGCCCGGCGCAGCGCGGGGGCCGCGACCTTGATGCCGAGGAAGGTCCCGGTGAGATTGATGTCGAGGATGCGCGACCACGTGGCCTGCTCGGTGTTGTCGATCGTCGCCGGCGGGTTCTGCACGCCGGCGTTGTTGACGAGCACGTTCAGGGCGCCGAAGGCGCTCTCGGCGGCCAGCACAGCGGCGGACCACGAGCTCTCGTCGGTGACGTCGAGGCGGGCGAAACGAGCGCGGGTTCCCAGCTCGTCGGCGAGAGCGGCGCCGCGCTCGGCGTCGATGCCGCCGATCACCACGTTCGCTCCCTCGGCGTGAAAGGCGCGCACGTGGCTCGCGCCCTGGCCGCCGGTTCCACCGGTGACGAGCACGGTCTGGTTGTCGAAGCGGGGCATCAGATGCTCCTTCGGTACGGGGGTGGATGACCGTCGTGGTGATGACCGGGCGGCCAGTGGTGAGCCGGTCGACTCACCGCTGGCCTGACACTAGGCGGACGGCAGAGGCGAGTCAAGCCACTCACCTCGTATGCTCGGCCCATGAGCAGGGCCTTGACCACGTATCACCAGCGCGTCGCCCAGGAGAAGCGGGCGCTGATCGTGACGGCCGCGACCGCGCTGTTTCTCGAGTTGGGCTACGACCGGACGTCGCTGGCGCGGATCGCCGAGCGCTCAGGAGTTTCGCGGGCCACCCTGTTCAAGCAGTTTCCGAGCAAGGCCGCGCTGTTCGACGCCATCGTGACCGAGTCCTGGTCGACGGCCGACGAGGAGGACCCTCCGCCCACGGGCAACGTCGTTGCCGGGCTGAGCATCATCGGCCGCCGTTACGCCGCACTGCTGGGCCGCGCCCAGATGACCGACCTGTTCAGGATCGTCATCGCCGAACTGCCGCGGTTCCCCGAGCTGGCCCATGCGCAGTTCTCGCGCGGGAAGATGCCCTACTTCGAGTCCGTCCGCAGCTACCTCCTGGCTGAGCACGAGGCGGGAACGGTGCGGGTCGAGGACGCCGAACTCGCGGCCACCCAGTTCCTGGGCATGATCTCCAACTACGTCTTCTGGCCGACGCTGCTGGTGCCGGGCTGGGAGGTGAGCGCCGAACGCACCGCCCAGGTGGTCGACGAGGCCGTCCGCACCACCGCCGCCCGATACGCCACGACGTGACCACCGACGTCCGCGCACGGCACCGACGCCCGGCAGGACCGGTCACGGGCGCTCGACGGCTTTTTCGGCGGCGCGACTGACCTGCTCCCAACCCGCCCAGGTGTCCATCCGCTGGCGGGAGATGTCGAACGCCAGGTCGTACACCATGCTGCCGAGCAGGAGTCGCAGCGGCGGGTCGTCGCTGTCGACCAGCCGCAGCAGCGCCTCGGCGGCCAGCCGGGGTTCGCTGTCGATCGAGCCTTCCGCCCACTGGCGTTCCATCTCGGCACGCAGTGGTGCGTAGGCGTCCATCGGAGTGGTGGCGCGCACGCTGGTGTAGAGGTCGGTCCAGTAGCCGCCCGGCTGCACGATGCTGACGGTGACGTCGAAGGCCGCCGCCTCCATCGCCAGCGCCTCACTCATCCCTTCCAGGGCGAACTTGCTCGCGCTGTACAGGCCGGTGCTGGGGAAGCCGCCGAGCGCGGCGATGCTGGAGACCTGCACGATGTGGCCGGACCGCTGGGCGCGCAGGTGTGGCAGCACCGCCTGGCTGACCCAGAGCGCGCCGAAGAGGTTGACCTCGAACTGGGCGCGCGCCTCGGCCTCGGTGAACTCCTCGATCATGCCCATGGACAGGGTGCCGGCGTTGTTGACGACGATGTCGAGCCGACCGAAGTGCTCGACGGCGGTGCCCACGGCCGCGATCACGGCCGCGCGGTCGGTGACGTCGAGGGTCAGGGCCAGCAGCCGGTCGGCGTACTTCTCGTCGAAGTCGCGGTGCGCGATGGTCCGGGCGGCGGCGACCACCCGGTCACCGCGGTCGAGCGCGGCGTCGGCGAAGGCGCGGCCCAGGCCGCGGCTGGCGCCGGTGATGAACCAGGTACGGGGGGCGGCGCCGGAGGGGGTGCGCATGCGAAGCCTCTTTCCTCTTGACGAGACGAAACGAGACGAGACGGTTCGTCTCGTTACGGCTGAAGGCTAGACGCACCCCGACACCACGTCAAGACGAGACGGTCCGTCTCGTCGTTGCTATCGTGGTGCCCCATGACGCCCAACACCGCCCGCCGGCGCGAGACCTCGCGGCGCGCCATCCTCACCGCGGCCTTCGACCTGCTTCAGGAGACGGGGTACGCGAAGCTCAGCATCGAGGGCATCGCCGCGCGGGCCGGCGTCGGCAAACAGACCATCTACCGCTGGTGGCCGTCGAAGGGCGCTGTCATCTTCGACGCCTTCCTCATGCTCAGCGAGGCCACCGAGGGTGGGCCGCCGACGCTGCCGGACACCGGCGACCTGGCGGCGGACCTGACAGTGGTGCTGCGCGCGACGGTCGAGGAGATGAACGACCCCCGCTTCGAGCAACCGATGCGCGCGCTGGCCACCGAGATCGCGCTCGACCCCGAGCTGGCCGCGGCGTACGCCGAACGGTTGGACGGGCCGTTGAAGGAGGCCAAGCGGCAGCGCCTGCGCAGCGCCCAGCAGGCGGGCCAGATCGCCGACGACGTCGACCTCGACGTGGCGGTGGACCTGATCTGGGGGCCGCTGCTCAGTCGCTGGCTGCACCGCAGCGGCCCGCTCACCGCCGAGTACGCCGACCTCGTCGTCAGCACCGCCCTCAACGGATTGCGCCCCCGCCGATCCGACGAGTGACGATCGGTGGGACGACTTTGCGCTGCCGCAGCGTGGTGCGGCAACATCAGGCGCCGTGACGGCACCAGGCACGGCCCCCGACAACGATCTCCCGGCCCGCACGCCCCGGGTGAGTCGGCGGGTCAGACACTGGTTGGCCGGTGCCGGGGTGGCCACCCTGGCCGCCGTCCTCGGCATCACCCTCGCCGTACGCGGCGGCGCCACCCCGGCCTGCGCCGCGCCGCCGACCGGTAACGCCGTCCACAAGGGCAAGGCCAGCTTCTACGACGCGGGCCGCTCGGGTGGCAACTGCTCCTTCCCGGGCCCGCCGGCGGACCGGCTCTACGTGGCTCTCGGCGCAGCCCAGTACTCCGGATCGGCGGCCTGCGGCAGCTACCTGCAGGTGAGTGGTCCGAAGGGCACGGTCCGGGTCATGGTGATGGACCAGTGCGGCGGCTGCGGACCCAGCAAGATCGACCTTTCCACCGAGGCGTTCACCAGGATCGCCGACCGGTCGCAGGGCATCGCGCCCGTCACGTACCGGGCGGTGGTGAACCCTTCGCTCGACGGTGGGCTCACCTTCCGGATGAAGGGCGGCGCTTCGCGGTACTGGTTCGCGGTGCAGGTCGGCAACCACGGCAACCCACTGCGCTCGGTCGAGGCGAAGGGGCCGGGTGGCGGCTTCCGCAAGGCCGTCCGCCAGAGCGACAACCACTGGACCATCGAGGGCGGGATCGGCCCCGGGCCGTACAGCATCAGGGTGACCGACGTGTACGGACGCCAGGCGACCGCGACCACCATCCGGATGGTCACCAAGCAGGTGCAGCGCAGCACGGCCACCCTCGCCAGCGCCTCCCCCACACCCGGCAACTCCCCCGCGGCCCCGCCGACCCCCAGCGCCGCGCCTTCGCCGACAGCGACGGAATCGGCAGCGCCGACGGCGACAGTCGAGGCGCTCGCCGGCGCCGCCGGACTCGACGCCCCTCGCTGCTGACCGACCTGCCGAACACCGTCGTCAATCCTTGCGGGCACGCAGGATCCGCCTCAGCGGAACACCCGCGCGACAATCGTCAGTAGCGCCGCACCGAACACCAGTACGCGGTACACCGCGTACACGATCCAGACGCCGAGCATGCCAACGGCGGTGACGATCAGGGCGGGCCCCACGAAGGCCGCTTCCTCCACCACCCAGCCCCCCGCGATCACCACCGTGACCACGACGCCGAGCAGTACGACAGCGCGTCCCACCCCCTTCGACGCCTGCCACAGGGCTGTCGCGTGGGCCCGAGCGGGCCGGGCGCCCGCCGGGGGCATGGTGGGCGATGCCGGTGCCCGCGCCGCCAATTCGTCGAGTTGCCGGCCCGCGGCGCGGTCCCGTTCGTCGGCGGAACGACGCAGCACCGCCTCCAGCGCGCGCAGGTCGTCCCGGTCACGGAGCAGCCCGGTACGTGGATCACCGAGGAGCAGCAGCGGAACCAGGGGTTCCTCGTCCGTCGAGCGAGCGAGCAGCCACGCATCGCCGAAGCCCTTCAGCTGACCCGGTCGCAACACCGTGACGATCCCGGAGAGCAGGCTGATCCGCGGCGATGCCGGAGCGGAACCGATCACCAGGTCAGCGCCGTCGATCATCGCTTCGGTGTCGATCAGGTCTCGGCAACTCTCGGTGAGACGCCGAACGACTGTGGTGACGATGCCGACCACCACCAGGGACACGACCAGCACGATGGCGCCGAGCAGCTCGTTGCGTTGTGTCGCCACGACGACGAGCACCAGCGCCGGGACGAGGACGACCAGGTACCAGCCGACGAACAGCACGGCCCGGCGTCGGTCCAGCCACCGGTTGAGCCGGGCACGCTCGGGCTGGTCCGGAAAGCGCCGCAGGGGAACCCCGTCGGCCGGCGGGACCAGTTGTCGGCTCAGCTGCTGGAAGCGCTCACCCGCCAGCACCGCCAGGTCCCGCGTGAACTCGTCCTCGTCGTAGGCCACCTCAGCGAGTTCGAACAGCTCGATGGCCGGCCGGCCGTCCACCGGGCTCTTCTCGGGCAGCGGGACACCCAGGCTCACCCCGGCCGCCGGCACCAGGAGCAGGCGCGGGCCCCGCAGCAGGTGCCGGCCGGCGGTCGCGGGTGGGTCGGCGAGCACGACCGCGTCGACCTCGTCCCACCGCAACTGGCGGTTGAGCTTCGATGTCCGCACCGACAAGCCTTGCGGATCGACATCGACGCGGAACGGCAACACCGCGTCCCGCACCAGCCGGCCACCTGTCGCCAGGCCGAACGCCACGGCCGCCGCGCTCAGGAACAGGCCGACCCAGGCGACGTCCAGCATCGCGTACGCGATCCCGACAGCGCCGGTGAGCAACAGCATCCCGAACAGCAGGAGGACGAGACGGTCGAAGTACGGCTGCCGTACCTTCACCAGCTCATCGTTGAGCACGAGGTCAAGCCCTCGCCACGAACGGCGAGGTGAGCTCAGGCCCAGTTGAGGCGGTGGCGCAGGAGCGAACGTTCGGCCGGGTTGGTGGCCAGGGCGAGGGCGCGTTCGTCGGCGGTGCGTGCCTGGGTGGTGTCGCCGAGGTCGCGGAGCAGTTCGGCTCGGGTGGCGTGGAACAGGTGGTAGTCGTTCAGTTCACCGGCCAGGGCGTCGACTTCGGTGAGCGCGATTGACGGCCCGCTGACGTAGCGCAGGGCGATCGCCCGGTGCAGCCGAGTGACAGGTGATGGTGCCAGGCGCAGCAGCATGTCGTAGAGCACCGCGATCTGGGTCCAGTCGGTCTCCTCCCACCGGCCGGCCTCCGCGTGGCAGGCGACGATGGCCGCTTGAAGCTGGTACGGGCCCGGTCTTTTCCGCGCTGCTGCCTGGGCCACCAGCCGGCCAGCGGCGGCGATCGACCGGTGGTCCCAGAGAGCTCGGTCTTGGTGCTGAAGCTGGACGATCTCGTGGTCCCGGTCGAAGCGGGCGCTGGCCCGGGCCCGGTGCAGCCGGATGAGCGCGAGCAGACCCGCGACCTCTGGTTCGGTGGGCATGAGCTGATGCAGCAGGGCTGCGAGGAACTCGGCGTCGTCAGCCAGGTCGCGGGATTGGGCCCGGTCGCCGCCAGTGGACAGGTACCCCTCGTTGAAGAGCAGATAGATCACCGCGAGGACCTCGATGAGCCGCGAGCCGAGATCGTCTTCCGACGGGATCCGGTACGGGATGGCCGCGTCGCTGATCTTCCGTTTGGCGCGGGTGATGCGCTGCCCTACGGTGCTCTCCGGAACGAGAAACGCTCGGGCGATCTGCGCGGTGCTCAGACCGCACACCACCCGAAGGGTGAGGGCGACCTGGGCGGCCCGAGGCAACGCCGGATGGCAGCAGGTGAAGATCAACCGAAGTCGGTCGTCCGGTGGTGGCTCGACCGGCCACGCCACCAGCGCGAGCTTGCGTCGGTGACGCTGGTCGCGGCGGATCTGGTCCAGACCACGGCGGCGGGCCACTGTGTACATCCAGGCAGCTGGCCGCTCAGGAATGCCCTCGACCGGCCAATGGGTCAGCGCGGCCTCGATGGCGTCCTGGACGAGGTCCTCCGCGGCGCTGAAATCACCGACCAGATGCACCAGGGACGCGGCGAGCTGGCCCGCGTGATCGCGGACCACGCGGGCCAGTTCGGCGTGTGTCGGTTTGCTCATCCGGCGATGGGACGGATCTCCACCACCGGGCAGGCCGGCCAGGACCTGGCGATCCGCAGCGCCTCGTCAAGGTCGGCCACCTCGATTTCGGCGTAGCCACTGATGATCTCTTTGCCCTCCACGAACGGACCATCGCAAACCAGCGGCTCGCCTCGGTCCAGCCGCAGCGTGGTGGCGGTGTCCGACGGCATCAGGTAGGCGTGATGAGTGATGGTGTCGTGGTGGTCGGCGAACCACTGCTGCACGCGGGCGTAGGCCCGGTTGCGCTCGGGTTCGTCCATGGCGGCCAGGTCGGCGGCGAACTGTGGTGTGTCGACGAACATCAGCACGTACTTCATCGTTCCTCCAGCAGCGGTCTACGGGACGAGGCGGGTGAAGCGCCTCCACCAACCAGACGACCAGCGAGGGCCCCCATCCGACAACCAGCCGAACCTGTTCCCGGGTACCTGTCAACGACCGGGCGCGGCACTGCGGTGACCACACCCCGTTCCGGCGGCGGTCGACCTCCGGCGTCAGGAACGCTGCGAGAGCGAATCCCGGGCTTCCGCCCTCGTACCCGGCGTAGCATCCGGCGGTGATTTCGGAATCCTTCGATACCCGTGGCGGGCTCACCTACGTGGACCGCCTCGACTTCACCCGGGGCAACCCCCTCAGAGCCGTCCGTCGAATGGCCTGGCCGACGGTGAAGCTGCACGCCGATGACAGCACGCTGACCTTCACCTCGCGTACCGGATCAGACACCCTGGAACACTTCTGGGTGACCGCGCTGGCGCACCGCCCGTTCCACGGGCGGTTCCCGCTGCCGGCGACGGCTGTCTCCTTCGAGGTCGAGGGGCGCGACCAGGTCCTGCTGTTCTGGACTCCGCGCGCGGGCGCGGTAGTGCGGGCACTCGGAAAGCTGGGCTGGGACGCCGAAGACGCCGGTCCCTAGACCCCGTACGTGTCGAGCTGCTGACCGGGCGGGAAAGAGAGAAGGGACACCCTCCGACGCATGTTGACAGCCGTTTCGGGCGAGTGACAGCGTTGTCATCGACTCATTTCCTCCATATGAGACGAGGAGCACATCTTGCTCTATCGGCACTCACCGCACCGCCGTGCGACAGCAGCCGCCGCAGTCGGCATTCTCGTCACGGGGCTGGCGCTCGCCCCGTCCGCGCCGGCCCAGGCCAGCCGCGACAAGGCGAAAGACGGGGCCGTTCGGTCGGGCAACGCACGTTTCGAGGTGCTGTCCCCAACCCTGATCCGCACCGAGTACCAGAAGCACGGCAGGTTCACCGACGCCGCCACCTTCAACGCCATCGGGCGCGACGACTTCCCCCGTACGCGTTTCACCCAGCGCGTCGAGCACGGCTGGCTCACCATCGACACCGGCGCGATGACGCTGCGCTACCAGGTCGGTTCGGGGGCGTTCACCGCCGACAATCTCACCGTGCAGCTCAAGACCGGCAAGCAGCTCGTGCAGGGCCAGCCCTGGGCCGGCCACACCGCGCCGGCCTGCGCGTTCGGCGCGCTCTGCGAGGCCGAGTCGCTACAGCTGAACGGCCCCGGTGTGGCGACCGACCACCAGGGACACACCGGGCGCGGCTTCGCTGCCGGTTTCGCCTCGTCCGGCGACTCGGCCACGTTCGCGCTGGACGCACCGGAGGCCGGGACGAAGCAGCTCACCGTCCGCTACGCCAACAGCACCGGCGGCGACGGCCAGAACGTGGCCCGCACCCTCACCGTTCAGGTCGACGGCGACGCCGGCCGCACGCTGACCCTGCCGCCCACCGCGAACTGGGACACCTGGGCCCTGGCCAGCGTGCCGGTCGACCTCACCGCGGGCCGTCACGAGATCAGCATCGTGCGGGGCCCCAACGACTCCGGCAATGTGAACATCGACAGCCTCGCGGTGGTGAACCCGGATGCGGCGTACCCGGCACCGGCCGCGCCCCAGCCGCAGTCGCTGCGGTTCGGCACCCTGGGCGAGGCCGAGACCGGCGCGCTGACCGGCGGCGCGAGGCCCGCGAACGACCACAACGGCGCTTCCGGTACGGGATTCCTGGCTGGCCTGGAAAGCACCACGTCCGCCGTCGCGCTCACCGTGACGGATGTTCCGGCTGCCGGCGACTACCAGCTGCAGATCCGCTACGCCAACGGCCAGGCCGGTGCCCAGCCGAGCCAGGCGCGCACCATGTCGGTCACCGCCGGGACGGCGGCACCGGTCACGGCGACTCTTGCGCCGACCAGCGGGTGGGACTACTGGAACACCGTTTCCGTGCCGGTCCACCTCGACCGCGGCACCACCACCGTGACCCTGGGCTGCCCCACCGACGCCAGCTGCAACGTCAACGTCGACACCGTCGCCGTGACGAGCAAGGACTCCCCGCTGCTCGCCCCGCACGCGCCGCTCGGCGGCTACCGCCGCGGTCTGGACGGCGTGACCGGTGCCGCGCTCACCGCCCCGGGCCTGCTCTACCAGGACGGCTGGTACCTCCTCGACGACTCGGCCTCGGCCCTGCGCGACACCAAGCCCCGGCCCGCCCCTGAACAGGACGGCTACGTCTTCGCGTACGGGCAGGACTTCACCCGTGGTCTCAAGGACCTGTCGACCCTGACCGGGCCCACGAAGCTGCTGCCCCGGTGGGCGTACGGGGTGTGGTACTCCGAGTACTACGACCGCACCGCCACCGAGTTCCAGGACCTGGTGAACCGGGCCAAGGCCGAGGGTGTGCCGCTGGACGTGCTCGTCCTCGACACCGACGTCAAGGCCCCGGACAAGTGGAACGGCTGGAGCATCGACCCCACCCGCATCCCCGACCCGAAAGCGTTCTTCGCCTGGGCGAAGAAGCAGGGCCTGCACACCGGCATCAACATCCACCCGAGCATCCTCGGCTCGGACCCGAAGTTCGCGCAGGCGCAGGCCACCGCGAAGGGCAAGCTGCAGCGCGTCGGCTGCAACGGCGGCCCCGACTGCTACGCGTTCGACTTTGGCGATCCGGACCAGCTCAAGGCATACATGCAGCTCCACGACGGGATGCTGCCGAAGGGCAGCAAGGGCCCCGACCTGTGGTGGCTGGACTGGTGCTGCGACAACACCAAGTCCTCGCTCGCCGGGGTGACCGGGGACGCCTGGATCAACCAGCAGTACGCCGACAAGACCGGCTTCGCCTTCTCCCGGGCGTACGGCTCGCTGCAGGCCGGCGGTTACGGCAGCCCGACCCCGGTGTCGACCGGACCGTGGGCCGACAAGCGCACCACGCTGCACTTCACCGGCGACACCACCTCCGACTGGTCGACCCTGCAGATGGAGGTCGGCTACACGCCGGGCGAGTCGGCAGCGACCGGGCTGGCCGCTGTCAGCCACGACATCGGTGGGCACACCGCCGGCCTCCAGGAGCCGGGCACCGAGCCGGGCAGCACCAAGCTGCCCGACGACCTCTACGCCCGGTGGGTCCAGTTCGGCACGTTCCAGCCGATCGACCGGCTGCACTCCAACCACAGCGACCGGCTGCCCTGGCAGTACGGTCCGGCGGCCAACGCATCGGCCAAGAAGTTCCTGAACCTGCGCAAGGAACTGCAGCCCTACACCTACGCCGCCGCCAAGGAGGCCACCCGCACGGGCACGCCCATCGTCCGCTCGATGTACCTGGCGTACCCGAATGAGCAGGCCGCGTACGCCACCGCCGGATCGCAGTACCTCTACGGCCCGGACTACCTGGTGGCACCGGTGACGACGCCCGGCACCACCGCCACCACGTCGGTGTGGTTCCCGCCGGGCAACAGCTGGACCGACATCTTCACCGGGAAGACGTACCGGGGCGGCACCACGCAGAACATCACCACCACCCTGGACACCATGCCGGTGTTCAAGAAGCACTGAGACGGCGCTCCTGAGACCGGCCGGGTGGGTTGCCCCACCCGGCCGGTTCGTCTTCCGGCTAGCCGTGTGACCGCCGAGTCATCGACAACCAGCCGAGGAACCGGGCGTGCAGTGCGGCCAGGTCCGGGCACAGCCCCAGGCCGTACGCGTCGTCGAGCGCCTCCCGCATCGACACGGCCAGGTAGAACGCCAGCGCGATCGAATGGCCGTAGAACTCCGCCGCGAGGGCGAGCTGGGCCGGGCGGCACGGCCAGGGCGCAGCACAGTTTCGACACAACCACGCCGGGCGCATCGGCAGGTGCGGGCGGGGACGCACGCTCATCCGACCCGCACCGGAGATCGCCGCCGTTTGACCGGCCTGCTCGGTGCGACGGGCAGGGCCTGCAATCGCACGCCCGCGCGCAGCACGTACAGCTCGCGGCGCGCCACCGCGTCGCCCGCCGCGTGCAGCTGGTAACCCTCAAACCAGACCCACCCGTGGTACGTGTGCCGCTCGGGCAGCTCACGGATGACGCGTACGAAGATCGGGTGCAGGAACTGCACGCTCGCCGCGGTGGTCAGACAAACCACGTCCCCGGCCTTCATCTTCGGGTACGCGCCCGGCGTGCTGACCGGCTCCGGAATGGGCTTCTCGGGTTTGTCGTCGGGCACGGTCTCCCCCTTCGATGCCGTTGGGAAGGGGCCGCTCCCGTGAGTGCTCGCCCGTCAGGAGCGGCCCCGCTACGAACGCGACCGCCGGGTTTCGTGGTCCTCACCAGCCGCGCCGCCTGGTGACACTCTGCTGTGGAGACCACTACGCTCGGAAGGTGCTTCCGTCGTCCGGGCTGACCTGGCTAAACGGGGTCCAGACGTGTGGCATCTCGGGTAGTCGATCTCCGATTTGAGGAGCGTTGAATGGCTGACGTGCCGAGCCCTCTCGCGGACTTCATCGTGAGCGAGATCCGCCGCGCTCGCGGAGCGTCCGGAATGACGCAAGAGTCGTTCGGCCGGGCAGCGGGCTTCAGCGCCTCACACGTCAGCGCCGTGGAAAGCGGCACCCGGGCACTCACGATGGACTTCATCCGGGGAGCCGACCGCGCCTTCAACAACGACGGGTTGTTCGGACGCCTGGTGGTGAAACTCGGCGCACCGTCGTGGTTTCTGCCGTGGCTGGACGCCGAGCGCGGCGCGCGACAGCTTCGTCTGTTCGAGCCGCTCCTGATCCCAGGCCTACTCCAGACCGAGAACTACGCCCGCGTCGTGATGCGTTTGAACGACCTCATGTCCGCCACCGAGGTCGACCAGCAGGTCAGCGCCCGGATGAGCCGACACAAGATCCTCACCGGCGACGCACCACCGCAGGTGGTGGCCGTGCTGGACGAGTCAACGCTGCGCCGCGCCGGCGACGAGCACTCCGGCATCATGGCCGAGCAGATCGCCCACCTCATCACCGTCGCCGAGCTGCCGCACGTTCACATCCACGTGATCCCGGCGGGCGCTGGCCTCCACATCGGGCTGTCCGGGCCGTTCGCGCTCGCGCGAGCCGGCGACGGGGCCTGGGTTGGGCACCTCGAAAATCAGCTGGGCGGCATCGTGGTCGATAACGAAGATGGCCTTCATACTCTTCAGACGAGGTGGGAGAACGTAAGGAACGAGGCACTCCCGCGCCGACAGTCCAACGAGCTGATGAAGGAAGTGCACAGCCATCATGGACCTCACTAACGCCACCTGGCGCAAGTCCCGGCGCAGCGGATCGTCCGGGGGCAACTGCGTCGAGGTCGCCGACAATTTGCCCGGCGTCGTCGGCGTACGGGACAGCAAGGACCCTGCCGGCCCGGCCCTGACCTTCGGTCCGGCGGCTTGGCGGGCGTTCATCGCCCGGCTCGTCGAGCGACCGTAACTGCCGCGACGGGCTTCGCGCCGAACCAAGGTGCCGCAATCGGGAACGTCACAGATCACTGCGGCAGTCCATCGACCTGCTGAAGGAGGGTGAGAGCCATCATGGACCTCAGTAACGCCCGGTGGCGCAAGTCCACCCGCAGCGGCGCGAGCGGCGGGAACTGCGTCGAGGTGGCAAGCAACCTGCCCGGTGTTGTGGCCGTCCGCGACTCGAAGGACGTCGCCGGACCAGCACTGGCCTTTCCCCCAGCCGCCTGGGCCGCGTTCGTCGCCCAGCTCACCGAGCGGCCGTAGCGCCCGTCCCCGAGGGGGATTGGGCGTGGGCGCATTGGGCTGGCATGCCCACTTGGCGCACTGTCGAGATCCCCTATGCAGTTGCCGGACGCCTCGCGCCCATCAGCTGGCCCGCCAACTGCGGTTTTCGTAGCGGCGGCAGCCACCGCCTCGTCTTGGGTCGGCGCGACCTTCGAGACTCGGCGGTGGCTGCTGCAACGTCTACGGACCAACGACACCGTCACCGCAGTTCACAGCAGACCTTTCCTGCAATGAGCCCTTGCCTGCTGCGCGGGAGGCGGTGGTGTCAGCCGAAGAGGGCGGCGGAGATGTCGGCGTAGAAGAGCGCCGGGTCGCGGGAGAGCGAGGCCTTGACCTTGGCGGTGGGGCTGTCGGCGATTACTTCGAGCTTGCCCGCCTCCAGGCCGTCCAGGGCCATGGCGACCACCTCGTGGGGTGGGAGTTTGGGGATGTCGTAGGCGGCCATCATGTCGGTGTCGGCTATCGCCAGGGCCAGCGCGGTGACCTGGGTTTTCTGGTCGGCCAGCTCAAGTCTGATGCCGTTGGTGAGAGACCATTCGGCGGCTTTGGAAGCGGCGTAGCCATTGCTGGCAGGGGCGAAGGTGTACCAGCTCAGCGCTGAGATGACGTTGAGAATGGCACCCCCGCCGAGCCGGGGAGCAAAGGCGCGGGTGACGTTGAGGGTGCCCCAGAAGTTGGTGTCGAACTCGCGGCGGATGTTTTCCGTGGAGGGGCCGAGCAGCGGCGCGTTCGTGGAGATGCCGGCGTTGTTGATGAGGATGTCAAGTTCGCCCACCTCGGCTGCCGCAGCCTCGATGGACGTCGGGTCGGTGATGTCCAGCTGAAGGGGCACCACGCCGGGGATGTCGATGCTCTCGGGCCGGCGGGCGGTGGCGTAGACGGTGGTGGCACCGCGGGCGACGAGAGCCTCGGCGAAGGCCTTGCCGAGCCCACGGTTGGCACCTGTGACGAGGGCTTTCGTACCGTTGATCTGCATGCCCTCCACGCTAAAACCTCACGTTAACGTCAGAGGCAAATCTCTGCGAGGTGGGTCACTGTGCGGCCGCGGGGCCCTTCAGCGGTGGTCATGAGCGGGGGGCGTGGGCTGGCCGAGGGCCGCTTGCGACTCGTCGACGAGTCCGGTCAGGCGCGCGACCTCGGTGTCGGTCAATTGTTCGGCAACTTCGGAAGCTGCGATGTTGGACCGCAGGTGGTCGGTACTGCTCGTGCCGGGGATGACGACCATGGAGGGCGAACGGCGCAGCAGCCAGGCCAGTGCGATCTGGGCCGGTGTGGCACCGAGGCGCTCTGCCGGGCCGGTCAGCTCGGGGTGGCCGCTGAGCCGTCCGGCGGCCAGCGGGAAGTAGGGGATGAAGAGGATGCCCTGGGTCTCGCAGTCGGCGAGGACCTGGACGCCGCTGCGGTCAAGCAGGTTGAAGCGGTTCTGCACCGCCGCGATGGGGGTGATCTGCTGGGCGCGGGCCAGCACCTGCGGGGACGCGCCGGACAGGCCGATGCGGCGGATCAGCCCCTGGTCTCGCAGCTGGACGAGTGCGCCGAGCGAATCCTCCAGCGGTACGTCCTGGTGCGCGCCGGGGGTGTCGCCGACGAGTCGGAGGTAGGTCAGCTCGCTCGCGTCCGTTCCCATGTCGGTGAGGGCCTCGTGAACCTGCCGCCGGATCGTCTCCGGGCGACCGTCGACGACCCAGGACTTGTCCGGGCCACGCTCCGCGCCGACCTTGTTGCCCACGATCACGCCCTCGGGGATCGGCCCCAGCGCCTGCCCGATCAGCTGGTTTACCGTTCGTGGGCCGTAGGCGTTCGCGGTGTCGAAGAAGGTCACGCCCAGCTCGACAGCCAGGCGCAACACCCGCCGCGCCGCCTCCGGGTCGTCCGGGAATCCCCAGACCTTGGGGCCCGCGAGCTGCATGGCGCCGTATCCCACACGATTCATCGACCTCTCCTGCCGTATCACTGCGACGGTATTTCCCGTATCGCTGCCGAACCAGTGATACGCCTTATGCCGTAGCATTGCAACCGTGGAGGATGCGAAGACCCACAGTCGCCGGCAGATCCTGGAAGTCGCAGCCGAGCTCTTGGAACGGGAGGGCGCCCAGGCGCTCTCCACCCGCGCCGTCGCAGCGGCGGCAGGCATCCGTGCCGCCTCCCTGTACCAGCTCTTCGGCGACAAGGACGGGCTCCTTTCGGCGCTGGCCATCCACGCCTTCGACCTCTACATGGCGCAAAAGCACACCGTGTCGTCGAGCGGCAACCCGGTCGACGACATGCGCCGCGGATGGGACATGCATGTCGACTTCGGCCTGAAACACCCCGCCTTCTACCTGCTGATGTACGGCACCGACCGTCCCGGCCGGCGCCCACCTGCCGCGCGGGAGGCTCAAGAACTCCTCATGACGTTCCTCGGCCGCGTCGCCTCCGACGGCCGCCTACGGGTGCCGCCCGTCCTTGCCGCCCACCTCACGCTGGCAGCGGTAACCGGCACCACGCTCTCCCTGATCGGCATCCCCGAGAGCGAACGCGACCCGGAGGTCTCACCGCGCATGCGGGAAGCACTCATCGACGCCCTGACCACCGACACGAGCCCAGCCCCGGACTCCACCCTCGCCGCTCGCGCCCTCGCGCTCGATGCCGCCCTCGGCGGGGCGGATCCAGCTGTCGTCCCGCTCCGCCCCGTCGAGACCGCACTCCTGCAGGACTGGCTCCAGCAACTCGCCCACTAGGACGAGCCGGGCCCCTCGAAGGTCATGTGTCAGACACGGCCTAGTTGCCGACGCCGAGGCTCGACATGAACGCCGCCGGGTAACGGTCACCGCGCGCGGCACCCTTCGGCACGGCCGCCTCGATCTCTTCGAGATCATCGGCCGACAGCTCCACGTCCAGCGCCGGCAACGCCTCGGCCAGCCGCTGCCGGGTGCGTGCGCCGACCAGCGGAACGATGGACGGGTCCTGCGCCGCGACCCACGCGATCGCCAACTGCGCCACTGTGCACCCCTTCGCGTCGGCAACCCGGCGCAACGCCTCCACCAGTGCGAGGTTGTGCGACGCGTTCTCGGCGGAGAAGCGGGGACTGTTATTACGCGGATCGTCCGCGCGCCCCGGCACCCAGTTCCCCGAGAGCAGGCCACGGCCCAGCACCCCGTACGCGGTCAGCCCGATGCCCAGCTCCCGCAGCGTGGGCAGCACGTCGGCCTCGACCGCCCGCGACAGCAGCGAATACTCAATCTGAAGATCAGCGATCGGATGTACGGCGTGCGCCCGCCGGACGGTCTCCGCGTCAACCTCGGAGAGCCCCACGTACCGCACGTAACCGGCGTCGATCATCTCCTTGATCGCGCCGATCGTGTCCTCGATCGGCACCGACCGGTCGAGCCGGGCCGGCCGGTAGATGTCCACGTGGTCGACACCGAGCCGAGTCAGCGAGTAGCTCAGGAAGTTCCGCACCGAAGCCGGGCGGGAGTCCTGACCGGCGAACCGCATGCCCGGCCCCACCTGCTGCCCGAACTTCACACTCAGCAGATAGCTGTCCCGGTCGCGTCCCCGCAACGCCTCCGACAACAGCAGCTCGTTGTGCCCCATGCCATAGAAGTCACCGGTGTCGACCAGCGTGACCCCCGCCTCCAACGCGGCCCGTACGGTGGCGATGCTCTCCTCGCGATCGGCCGGGCCGTACGTGCCCGACATGCTCATCGCCCCCAGCCCCACCGCGGAAACCGTGGGACCCGTGTTGCCCAGAGTGCGTGTCTGCATCGAAACTCTCCCTCATCGGTCGATGTCGGCTCCACCCTGCGCCGCTTTCCGGCCCGCCGGCAGCGGAGCGCTTATCGTGGGAGCGCCGCTCCCTGGCTCGGTGCACAGTCCCGGGGCAGCATGGAGGCATGCAGCGTGAGCAGCTCGCCGACTTCCTGCGGCGCCGGCGCGAGTCCATCCGCCCCGCCGATGTCGGCATCGCCGACGGCCCCCGCCGCCGCACCGCCGGCCTGCGCCGCGAGGAGGTCGCCATGCTCGCCGGCATGTCCGTCGACTACGTCGTCCGCCTTGAGCAGGGCCGCAGCAGCCAGCCGTCGACCCAGCTGCTCGCCGCCCTGGCCCGGGCCCTGCGTCTGAGCGACGACGAGCGAAGCCACCTGTTCCACCTGGCCGGCCACCAGCCGCCGCCCGCCGACGGCATCGCCCGCCTGGCCCGGGCCGGCCTGGTCCGCCTGCTCGACCTGGTGGGCGACACCCCCGCCATGGTCCTGTCCGACCTCGGCGAGGTCCTGGCGCAGAACCGCATGTCGATCCTGCTCACCGGCGACCACACCGGGCTGACCGGCGACCGCCGCTACGTCGCCTACCGCTACTTCACCGACCCGGTCATCCGCGACCTCCACGGCCCCGAAGAATGGCAGCGGCACGCCCGCCAGCAGGTCGCCGACCTGCGCACGGTGGCCGGCCGGCGGGCCGGCGACCCGGCCGTGACCGGCCTGATCGAACGGTTGCGGGCAGCGAGCGACGACTTCCGGCGGCTGTGGGCCGAGCACGAGGTGGCGGTACGCCGGGCCGACCGCAAGACGTTCCTGCACCCGCGCGTGGGCCGCATCACGATGGACTGCGAAACCCTGGTCACCCCCGACCTCGGCCAGCAGCTGCTGGTGCTGACCCCGGCCGACGCCGAGGACCGGGAGAAGCTTGAGCTGCTGCGCGTGCTCGGGGTCGAGGAGTTCCCGGCCGCCGCGCCGCACTGACCCTGGTCGCAAACTGCGGCCGAGCTACACAAAGACGGCCATGCGCTAGCGCCCTTGCCATGCAGCCTTGAACGGGTAATCCAGGTGCGCGGCGTCCCAGGCGGCTTGGTGGGCGACGGACGAGTCGACCTGTACGCCGGATTCTGTGCGCGGCGCGTACCCCGAGGGGTTTGCGCCGGCGGCGGCCATCCATCTCGGCCTGCCGTTGCCGGCAGGCTCCAGCGGCCTACCCGCAGACATCGGGCGGGCAGCCCTCAAGCGTCTGCGCCGGGTCGTCATCTTGCGGTGACGGCCCTTGCTTGGCCTTGCTCCGGGTGGGGTTTACCGAGCCACCCCGGTCACCCGGGGTGCTGGTGGGCTCTTACCCCACCGTTTCACCCTTACCGTCCCCGTTGGGGTCGGCGGTCTGTTTTCTGTGGCACTGTCCCGCGGGTCGCCCCGGGTTGCCGTTAACAACCACCCTGCCCTGTGGAGTCCGGACGTTCCTCGGCGGCGGGCCGAAGCCCGCCGACGCGGCCGCCCGGTCGACTCGTCCGTCGCGCTCTCATCCTAACGACGAGCGTGCTGCCGGTATTGCCGCCCCGCCTGGGCAAGATCGCCCAGTTCATGGAACGGTCCGCCGATTCCGTCTCGCGGGGCGACGGCTAGCCTCGTGGGGCTATGGATCTCTCCCACGCCGCGCTGCTGCTCGCCGCCGGTCTCGCCGCTGGCACTGTCAACGCGGTGGCCGGTGGGGGTTCGCTGATCACCTTCCCGGCGATGATCGCGGTCGGGTTGCCGCCGGTGCCGGCGAACGTCAGCAACTCCGTCGCGGTGTTCCCCGGGTACCTGGCCAGTGTGGCGGGCAGCCGGCAGGACCTGCCGCGTCCCCGTGCGCTGGCCACGCTGGTGCCCACCACCATCGTGGGCACGATCGTCGGGGCGTTGCTGTTGCTGGCCACTCCGGCCCGCGCGTTCGAGTTGGTCGTACCGTTTCTGGTCCTCGGCGCGACGGCGGTCCTGGCGTTCCAGGATCCGCTGCGCCGGCTGGTCGGTCACCCCCGGGACATGTCGCCACGCCAGCGGACGGTCGCGGTGCAGACGATGGTCGCGCTGGGGGCGGTGTACGGCGGGTACTTCGGTGCGGCGCTCGGGGTGATGCTGGTGGCCGGGCTGGCCCTGGTGCTGGACGCGACCCTGGCCCGGGTGAGCGCGATCAAGAATCTGCTCTCCGCGCTGGTGGGGTGCACGACGCTGGTGGTGTTCGCCCTGTTCGGCCCGTTGAACTGGGCGGCCGTCGCGGTGGTCGCGCCGGCCACCCTGATCGGTGGGTACGCGGGCGCCCGGCTGGTCCGTCGGCTGCCGCCGGTGGTGCTCAAGACGGTGATCGTGGTGTTCGGTACGACGATCGGCCTCTACCTGCTGTGGCGCGCCCTGAACTGAGGCCGGAGATCCGCAGGCTCCACCCCGACGCCAGCCAAGATCCGCGCAACATCAGGGAAAGTGCCGCCTCAATCGCCGTTGAGGCAGCAGTTTCCCCGAAAGTGCGCGGATCTTGGCCGGCGGTCGCGAGCCCGGGGTGGCGGGGCGGCGCCGGCGTCAGTAGGCCTCGCCGACCGGCTCCTCGGCGGTGTTCTCGGCACTGGCGGCGCTGCGGTTCCAGCGGGACCAGAGCACCCGCTCGCCGTAGCCGGCGGCCATCACGTGCGCGAAGGCCAGGTAGACGAGCACGCCGACGGCGAGCACCCCGAAGCCGACCCAGAACGGCAACGAGAGCGACTGCTCGGCGAGCTTGCCGGAGATGATCGGTGCCGGCGCGGCGGCACCCCAGCGGACCAGGTTGAACGCGCCGGTGGCCACCCGACGGTCACTGGAGCCGAGGCCGAGCGCCAGGTCGGTGAGGTTGGCGTTGGCGAGCCCCATGCAGAGCCCGGCGAGCACCAGGACCACGAGCGACTCGGCGGTGCTGCTGGAGGTGGCGAAGAGGACCATGCAGACCAGCAGGCCGGCGATGGCCACGCCGACGGTCTGTACCGCGCCGATGCGGTGGGCCAGCCGGTGACCGATGACCAGGATGCCGGTGGCCAGGCCGAGACCCCAGCCGGTGAACGCGAGCCCCAGCGGGATGATGTCCAGGCCGAGGAAGAGCGGCGTGTAGCCGAGCACCACGAAGAACACGAAGTTGTACGCGGCGGTGACCGCGCAGAGGGCGATGAACGCCGGCCGGCGGTAGGTGCTGAAGATCTGGCCGAGGCGTACCGGGGCCTGTCGGTTGGTGGGTTCGCGGAGTTTGCGGGAGGCCACGCCGAGGGCGAGGACCATGAAGACGCCGCAGACGAAGAACGGCAGCCGCCAGCTGATCTCGCCGAGCAGGCCACCGATCAGCGGTCCGACGGCGAAGCCGAGGCCGAGGGCGGTTTCGAAGAGGCCGACCACCCACTCCCGGTCGATGGCCAGGTTGACCAGCACCACCATGGCGGTGGCGAAGAACATCGCGTTGCCCAGCCCCCAGACGCCGCGCAGCACGGAGAGCTGCACGATGTTGTCGCTGAACGAGGCGAGGATCGCGGCGAGGCCGACCACGGAGACGCCGGTGATGAGCACCGGTTTGAAGCCGAACCGGCCGCTGGCGAGCGTCGCCGGGATCATGCCGAGGGCCATGACCGCGATGTACGCGGTGAACAGCAGTTCGACCTGCCAGGCGGTGACGCCGATCGCGTCGCCGATGGCCGGCAGGATCGGGTCGACGACGGCGATGCCGGCGATGGCGAGGAAGGCCACCAGGGTGGTGGCGTAGATGGCACTGCGGTTCGGTTCGGAACGCCGATCCACTCCGACTCCTCAGATAGCTGTATCGTACAGGTATTTATTCTGTATCATACAGCTATGAGCGACGACAGTGACGAGAGCACCCTCGGCCAGATCGAGACCGAGGTCGCCCTGCTGATGCGCTTCGGCGAGGCCACAAGGCGGGCCACCGGCACCGCCGAGCACCGGGTGCTGGACCGCGCGGCGTACGTCATCCTGCGCCACCTGGCCGACGCCGGCCCGCAGAACGTCTCGGCGCTCGCCGCCCGACTCAACCTGGACGGCTCCACCGTCACCCGGCAGGTGTCAGCGCTGCAGCGCGACGGCCTGATCACCCGTACCCCGGACCCGTCCGACGGCCGCGGCACCGTCATCTCCCCCACCCCGGCAGGCCTGCAGCGGATGGCCGCCGTCCAGGCCGCCCGCACCCGGCTCTACGGCGACATGCTGGCCGACTGGAGCGCCGAGGACCGCGCCACCCTCGCCGTCCTCCTGGGCCGCCTCAACCAGGCCCTGATAAACCGCAACCGCCCCCGCTGAACGACCCGCGACACCTGTGCCACCACCAAGATCGCGCAAGATCCTGGTGGTAGTGGCATCCCTCGCGGTCCGACAGCACTACAACAAGGATCAAGCACGATCTTGACGGTGAACCCGCCGAGCCCGCCCGGCCACCCGCCGAGCCCGCCCGGGCCGGCCGGGTTTCAGGAGAACGTTCGGCGCGCCCAGGCGCGGAAGTCGGTGGTGGGCAGGCCGAGGGCGCGGGCCATCTCCGGACGGGCCGGGCTTCCGTTCTCGTTGATCTGCTCGACCGCCTTGACCATGGCGGGCAGCAGGCCGCGCTCGACAGCCTCCTGCGGGGTGAGCACGGGAGCGGTAACCGCCCGGCCGGTGACCTCACTCAGGATGGCCGCGATCTCGGTCATGGTGAGCAGGTCGCCGGCGAGTTCGACGTCCAGGCCGTCGAGCTTCCCCGGGCTGGTGAACGCGAGCGCGGCGGCTTCGCCGATGTCGTCGACGGCGATCCACGGCATCCGCGTGTCTTCGGCGAAGCCGGTGATGATCGTGCCGCTGGACCAGTCGCCGAAGAGGTAGGACCAGCCGAGCAGGTTCTCCATGAAGGTCGAGGGCTTCAGGATGGTCCAGTGCGCGAAGCCACCGGAGCGCACCATCTCGTCGATGGCCGCCTTGCTCTCCCAGTAGTGCGTGTCCCACCGGCCCTCAGCCCAGCCGGGCTGGTTGCGGTGGAAGTCCCCGGCACCCGAGACGCTGCTGTGCACGACGTGCGCCACGCCGGCCCTGCGCGCCGCCTCGACGACGTTGCGGCCACGGGTCACCTCGGCGTCGCCCTGCATGTCCGTCACATCCGGATACGGGATGGAGAAGAGGCCGTCCATCCCGTATGCCGCGGCGAGCAGCGAGTCGGCGTCGTCCAGGTTGCCAGTGACCAGTTCGGCGCCCCGCTCCCGCAGGGCTTGGGCGCCGTCGGCGCCCGGATCGCGGACCAGGGCGCGGACCGGGACGCCACGGTCGAGCAGCGCCCGGGCCGTGGCCCCGCCCTGCTTGCCCGTCGCGCCGATGACGAGAACAGCCATGATGCCTCCCACGAAACAAGTGGGGTGTCCCCCCACTTTTCGTCGGCTACGATACGGGGGACCACCCCACTTCTGCAAGGCGGGTCATGAGAGCGGACGCGAAGCGCAACTACGACCTCATCGTCACGGCGGCGTCCGAGGCGATCGCCCGCGACGGCGCGTACGCCTCGCTGGAGGAGATCGCCCGATCCGCCGGGGTCGGTTCGGCGACCCTGCACCGGCACTTCCCCACCCGGTGGTCGCTGCTCCAGGCGGTCTTCGGCGGATGTGTCCGCAACCTGGCGACGCGCGCCGGAGATCTGCTCGCCGCGTCGGACGCGCTCGACGCGCTGACGACCTGGCTGCACGAGGTGACCGCGTACGCCACGACGACCCGCGGCCTCGCGGACTCGCTCCTGAACGAACCCGCCGAGGAGTCCGAGACCTGCGGCGCGACGCTCGTCGCCGCCGGTGAACCACTGCTCCGCCGAGCCGTCGACGAGGGATCGGTACGACCCGGCATCACCATGGCCGACCTGATGATCCTCGCCAACGGCATCTCACTCGCGGCACAACCGATGGGCGCGGCCAAGGCGGAACAACTGCTGACCCTCGCCCTGCGGGGAATCGGGCCAGCGGTCCGGCCACAGCCCTGAGCCGTCGCCGGCCCGGCCCGGCAGCCCTTGCTGACCCCGCCCTCGCTTCCTGCCCATGGTGGAGGGTGCCTGATTCGTTTGCGACATCAGCTCTACAGCATCTGAAGGCACCTCACTGCCCCCGCGACAACGCCTTCCACAGCAACGACCCGAGACGACCACCCCGAGACGACCAGACCCAGACGATGGCCTGGGCACAGATACGCCCGGGCACCGACCGACGTCGGCACCCGGGCGTATCAGCGGTCAGGCGACCGGCTCGCGGGCCGAGTCGGCGTCGCGCTCGGTGCCCGGGGTGACCCGAGGGTCGCCCTCGTCGGCGAAGTAGTCGTCCGGCTCGGTGCCGTCGATCCCCTCCTCGACCTTCGCGGCCCGCAGCGCCAGCGTCACCAGCGCCGCCACGGCCAGGTTCACCGCCACCGCCACGATGCCCACGTAGATCGTCTTGGTGGTGTCGAACCCGAACTCCGACAGCGGGAACGCCGAGCCACCGAAGTGCTTCCGGGTCGGGCTGGCCACCTGGTAGAGCATCCACATGCCCAACCCCATGCCGACCGCCCAGCCGACGATCAGGCCGGTGCGGTGGAACCAGCGGGTGTAGAGGCCCAGCGCCACCGCCGGCAGCGTCTGCAGGATGATCACGCCGCCGATCAGCTGGAGGTCGATGGAGAACTGCGGATCGAGGAACACGATGCAGGCCACCGCGCCGACCTTCACCACCAGCGAGGTGATCTTCGAGACGTTCGCCTCCTGGGCCGGGGAGGCGTCCCGCTTCAGGTACTCCTTGTAGATGTTGCGGGTGAACAGGTTCGCCGCCGCGATCGACATGATCGCCGCGGGCACCAGCGCGCCGATGCCGATCGCCGCGTACGCGACACCGGCGAACCAGTCCGGGAACTGCTGGTCGAAGAGCAGCGGCACGACGGTGTTGCTGTCGACAGTGCCCTCCTTGGCGCCGGGCAGCGGCTTCACACCGGCCGCGATCGCCATGTAGCCGAGCAGCGCGATCAACCCGAGCAACAAGCTGTACGCGGGCAGCGCCGACATGTTCCGCTTGATCACGTCGCGGTTCCGGCTGGCCAGCACACCGGTGATGCTGTGCGGGTAGAGGAAGAGCGCCAACGCCGAGCCGAACGCCAACGTCACGTACTGAAGCTGGTTGTTGCCGTTGAGCAGGATGCCGTCGTCGGCCCGCTGCGACGCCTGGAACTTGGCGTCCGCCGCATCAAAGATGTCACCCCAGCCGCCCAGCTTGTACGGCAGGTAGACGACCGCCACCAGGATCACGATGTAGATCAGGCTGTCCTTGACGAACGCGATCAGCGCCGGCGCGCGCAACCCCGACTGGTACGTGTAGGCCGCCAGGATGGCGAACGCGATGATGATCGGCAGGTGCCGCGCGATGGTGCTCTCCCCGGTGACGCCCATCGTCTTGAGCACCGCCTCGATGCCGACCAGCTGCAACGCGATGTACGGCATGGTGGCGACGATGCCGGTGATCGCGATCAGCAGCGCCAGCACCGGCGAGTCGAACCGCTTACGGACGAAGTCGGCCGGCGTGACGAAGCCGTGCCGGTGCGACACCGACCAGAGCCGCACCAGCACCAGGAAGACCAGTGGGTAGATGACGATGGTGTACGGCACGGCGAAGAAGCCCATCGCGCCCGCGCCGAACATCAACGCCGGCACCGCCACGAAGGTGTACGCGGTGTAGAGGTCACCGCCGACCAGGAACCAGGTGATCCAGCCGCCGAAGCTGCGCCCACCCAACCCCCACTCGTCCAGGTGCGCCATGTCCTTCGGAGCCCGCCACCGGGCGGCCACGAAGCCCATCACGCTCACCAGCAGGAACAGGAACGAGAAGACGATGATCTCGGTGAGATGGTCCCGCCACATCAGTGACCTCCCCGCTTCTTTGTCATCTGGTAGACCAACGTGGTGGTGCCGACGCCGAGCAGGATGAAGGCCAGTTGCAGCCAGTAGAAACGCGGGAAGCCGAAGACCCGGGGCGAGTCGCCATTGAAGAAGACCGGGACCAGCGGCACCACGATGGGAATGAACAGCAACCAGTTCCAGGGGCTGTGGTCCTTCGCCCTGGTCGGCGCCGTGGTGGTGGGCGCCTCCGGTTCGGGTGCAGCCATCTGACACACCTCCGGGGAGTCGTGGATCTCGATGTAACGGCCGGAGGCTACGGCTTTGTGGCGTCCGTCACGTGACCCGTCAGGCGCGTCGTGCGCCGAGCGGCGAGTGTGGTGCGCCGAATGACGCCCCGCCGGCACGGGACAGCGCAGACGGTGCCTGCCTACTAGCCTGATGGCGACCAAGGGTTGCGGGGTGATCACCGTGTCGCGGTACGAAGTCGAGGCCATGCGGGCGTTGGGCACGTCCTTCAGCACCTACGCCGACGAGCTGGACCAGCAGACCAACTGGGCACTGTCCGGGTTGGAGATGCCGTCGGCGGCGTTCCCCCTGTTCGCGTTGTCCGCCGTCGACGACTACGAACGGTCCCTCTCCGCCGTTGGCGCGGTGACGGCCACCCTGCGCGAGACGTTCGAGGCGATCGGCGCCGCGTTGCAGCGGGTCGCCGGGCACTACGACCAGTTGGAGGCCGACCAGGCCGACGGCTTCCGACGCCCGCACAACTGAGAGGGGCACGAGGTGTCCGGTTGGGACGAGGGCTCGTGGACCGACCCGAGCAGCGACGCCTTCGACACGCTGATGGTGCGCGGTCTTGTGGTGGCCGTGACGAGCACGTTGATCGTCGCCCTCGAACCGTCCGGGTCGGGGATGGCGGCGGCGTCGGTGGCCGCCCTGCTGGTAATGCCGAACGTGGTCGACCCTGAGCCGTGGTTCAACAACTCGGGCACCTGGGGCGAGCTGAAGAACACCTACGACAGCATGCACGCGCAACTGCTCAGCCAGGTTGAGAAGCTGAACGGCTACTGGGACGACTCGGCTGCCCGCCAGTTCCACGCGTTCGCCACCGGCGACCTGTTGCCCGCCCTGGATCGGCTGACCCAGACCTGCGCGCTGATGGATTCGTACTGCGCGCAGATGGCCGTCGGGGTCAGCACCACGCTGGCGGCCTTCCTGGTCGGCACGGCCGCCGCCATCGGTGGTGCGATCGCGGCGAACGCCTCCGGTCCGGTGTCGCCCGCGGTCAAGGTGGCGATCTTCGTGGCCTGGGCGGGCTTCGCGGTCGCTGTCATCGGCCTCCTGGTGGGTTTCGCGTTGCTGGTGTGGCAGTCGGCGAAGAGCCTCGGCGACGCGAACGACGCGCTCGCCAACAAGTTCGCCGACCAGGCCGGGAAGATCGATACCCGCAGCGTCCAGCTGCCCGAGTCGTTGAAGATCGAGATCGGTGATCCGAGCAGGTGGGAGACGCGGTGACGGGGGACGCGGAGGCGATCGCGGCGGCGGCGCGGGAGGCCCAGCGGCAGGGCTACACGGAGGCGTCGCTGCGGCAGGTCCAGAGCCGGGTGAACGAGCTCAACGAACGGGTGGCGTCGCTGCGGGAGGAGAGCGTCTCCGCCAGCGACGGGACGGGCACGGTGACCGTCCGGGTGACCGGCGACGGGGAGGTCGCCGGGGTGTACATCAGCCCACAGGCCATTCGGGACCTCGACGCGGACGCGCTCGGCAACGCCTGCGTGGAGGCGGTCCGCGAAGCCCAGACGCGACTCGCCGCAGTGCTCGGCGAGCGACTTCAGGAGATCACCGGAAACGACGGGGTGGACCAGGCGGTCAGCCTGCGGCAGGCCCTGGACGAGTTCCGCACTGCGGCGGGGAGGGCCAGCTGATGGGGCGTCCCGATCTGGGCGCGTTGACCCGACAGATGAACGCGCTCATCACCGCGACCGTGGAGTTCGCCGAGCAGGCCGCCGACCGGAGGCACGTGGTCTCGTCGCCCGACGGGGAAGTGACAGTCGAGATGTCCGGCAACCGGGAGCTGCTCACCGTCCGGATCGACCCCCGCGCCCGTCGCACGGTCGACAACCTGACCCTCGGTGACCTGGTCGCCGAGACCATTCGGGCGGCCGGCCGCGAGGTCGACCAGGCCCGGCAGGCACTGCTGGATTCGTTGCCGATCGGCGACCACCGGGTCGGTGAGGTGCTGCGCGACCCGCAGCGCCTGCTGCGGAACGGGCCTGGCGCGGAGGCGGCGAGGTGAGCCGCCGACCCCGCTCCCCCCGGGCCAACAGCGCGATCCTGCTGGTCTGGTTCGTCGCCGTGACCCTGCTGCTGGGCGGGCTCGCGCTCGACGGCGAGATGCCCGGCCTGATCCGGCTGGCGCTGGCGCTGCTCTGGGCCGGTCTCGCCCTGCCGACCCTCTACCTGCTGCGGTGGCTGCACCGCAGAGGCACCGCCGGGCAACCGGCCCGGTCGGGGCAGGACCGGACGAGCCGGTGAGCCCCGACCGCCGCTGATCAGAGCGCGGCGAGGTGGGCGGTGTCGTTGACCGTCCGCACGGCCACGCCGCCGTCGGGCCACATGTCGAGCACCGAGATGCCGGCCGCGTCCAGGAAGAGCCGGTGCAGGAAACCGTCGCCGGCCGCGAGGGCGTCGCGCAGCACCAGCTTGATCGGCGAGACGTGGGAGACGACCACCACTGTCTCACCGGGGTACGCGGTGAGCAGTCCGGCGATGACCCGGTTGGCGCGTTCGGCGACGTGGGTGAACGACTCCCCGCCCGGCGGCGCGATCCGGGGTGAGGCGAGCCAGGCGTCCATCTCCCCCGGCCACTGGTCGCGCACCTCGGCGAAGGTGCGCCCTTCCCACTGGCCGAAGTCGCACTCGATCAGGTCGTCCTCGGTGCGGACCGGCACGTCGCCGAGGGCCCCGGCGATCGCCGCCGCGGTGGCCGTACACCGGGACAACGGTGAGCTGAGCACGGCCGCGACGGACGGGGCCAGCTCCGCCACCCGGGCACCGGTGGCGCCGGCCTGGGCCCGGCCACGCTCGGAGAGCGGCACGTCGCCGCGCCCGGAGTAGCGTCGCTGCTCCGTGTACGGGGTTTCGCCGTGCCGGACCAGGATCAGCCGGGTGGCGGTGAAGGTGGGCCGTGGCTCCCAGGAGGCCGGCGCGGTCGCCGGGTCACTGCCGGTCGCCGGCTGGCCGGCGCCGCGCGACGCGGGACGGCCCACGGTGTCAGCCGACGCGGGACGGCCGGTGGTCGCGGTGGCCGGTGGGCGGCCGGCGGCGGCGTCCATGGCGGCGTTGGCGAGGGCGTCGGCGTGCCGGTTCTGCTCGCGCGGGATCCAGCTGAACCGGACCGCAGTGAACCGGCCCACCAGCGCGGCGGCCTGGGCGGCGAGGGGCCGCAGGCCGGGGTGCTTGATCTGCCACCGGCCGCACATCTGCTCGACCACCAGCTTGGAGTCCATCCGGACGTCCACCTCGGCGGCGCCCAGCTCGGCGGCGGCGGTCAACCCGGCGATCAGGCCCTGGTACTCGGCGACGTTGTTGGTGGCCGTGCCGAGCGACTCGGAGCGCTCGGCGAGCACCTCGCCGGTCTCCGGGTCGCGGACCACCGCGCCGTAGCCGGCGGGGCCGGGGTTGCCCCGGGACCCACCGTCGGCCTCGACGGAGACCACGCGCGGCGCCACGACCTACAGGCCCGACTCGTTGGTGCGGACCATGATCCGTCGGCAGTCCTCGCAGCGGACCACGTCGTCGGGGGCGGCCTTGCGGATCCGGGCCAGGTCGGCACCGGACAGCTCCAGGCGGCACCCGCCGCAGCGGCCCGCGGTGAGCAGCGCGGCACCCAGCCCGGTGTCCTCGCGGATCTTGTCGTAGAGGTTGACCAGCTCGGCCGGGAGGTCGGCGGCGAGCGGCTGACGGGCGCCCCGCTTGAACTCCTCCTCCTTGGCGATCTCGGCCAGTGCCTCGTCGCGGCGCTGTTCGGTGGCGGCCCGCTTGTCCCGGGTCTCGGCCAGCCGCTGCTCCACGCCGTCCAGTACGCCCTGCGCGGTTTCCCGCTGCTCCATCAGCTCCAGCTCGGCGTCCTCCAGGTCGCCCTGGCGGCGCTTCAGCGACACCAGTTCGTGCTGGAGCGCCTCCAGCTCCCGGGCCGGGCCGGTGCCGGCGGCCAGTCGGTTCTCGTCCTTCTCCTTGCGGGCCCGGACCTGCTCGACGTCCTTCTCCAACCGGGCGATGTCCCGGTCCAGGTCGTCCACCGCAACCTGGGCGCGGACCCGCTCGTCCTCCATCGACGACAACTCGCGGGCCAGCGCCTCCAGCTCGGCGCGCTCGGGCAGCGAACGCCGGCGGTGGGCGAGCTGGGCGAGGTTGGTGTCGATCGCCTGGAGGTCGAGCAGGCGGCGCTGCACCTGAGGGTCAGCCTTCACGGTCGGGCTCCTTGTCGTCCACAGCGGGTGCGGCGGCGTGCACGGTCCACGGGTCGGTGTCCAGGTCGGACACCAGCGTCTCGACGTCCAGCGCCTCCCGGAGGAAGGCGGCCAGGTCGTCCAGCCACGGTCGTTCGGTCGCCCAGTGGGCGGCGTCGATCAGGGCGGGACCATCGGCGGCGAGGTGCTCGCCAGCCGGGTGGTGCCGCAGGTCGGCGGTGAGGAACGCGTCCACCCCGGCGGCGGTCGCGGCGCCGAGGAAGCTGTCCCCCGACCCGCCGCTGACGGCGAGGGTACGAACCATACGCCCGGGATCCCCCGCCGCGCGAACTCCCCAGGACGTGACGGGGAGCACCGCGGCGGCGTGCCGGGTCAGTTCGGCGAGGGTCATCGGCTCGGGCAGCTCGCCGATCCGGCCGAATCCCCGGTCGTCACCGTGGGCGGGCGAGCCGGGCGCCGGCCGCTGGAGTGGGCGTGGACCGGTGAGCCCGAAGCGGGCGGCGAGGGCGTCGGAGACACCCGGGGAGGCGACGTCGGCGTTGGTGTGCGCCGTGTAGAGCGCCACCCCGGCCCGGATCAACCGGTGGATGATCCGCCCCTTGAAGGTTGTCGCGGCGACCGACGACACCCCGCGCAGCAGCAGCGGGTGATGCGAGACGATCATGTCCGCGTCCGCGGCGAGCGCCTCGTCGACCGTCTCGGGCACCACGTCGACCACGCAGAGCACCCGGCGGACCGGGGCGGCCGGCTCGCCGAGCACCAGGCCCACCCGGTCCCACTCCTCCGCCCAGACCGGCGGAAAACGCCGTTCCAGCTCGGCCACCACGTCGCCGACAGTGGGGGCGGATCCGCTTGTGCTCACGGCGGGCCAGCTTACCGGCGTGGCGGCCACCGGGCGGTGACACCCGGCCCGGCCGCGTCGGACGGACGCCCTAGGCGGCGGTCCAGGAGACGGTCTGCAACGCGGCCAGCGGCATCGCCCAGGGGAAGGCGTGCATGTGCTGTTCCCCCGTCCCGGGCGGATGCAGCGCGATCACGTCGTCGCCGAAGAGCACGGTGACGCCCCACTCGGCCAACCGGGCCACCCCGGCCCGAAACGCCGGGTGGCAGGCCATCGCCGCGTTGGTGTACGGCACCGCCACGATGGGGACGCCCTTGCCCTGGGCCTCGACCAGCAGCCCGAGCGCCAGGGTGTCGGTGATCCCGGCCGCCCACTTGTTGACCGTGTTGACGGTGGCCGGGCAGACGATCATGGCGTCGGCGGGCGGCAGCACGTCCGGGTCGCCGGGATTCTTGTAGTGCGTCCGCACCGGATGGCCGGTCTGCCGAATCAGGGCCGACTGGTCGACGAACTTCGCGCCGTCCGGCGTGGTGATCACGCAGACGTCCCAACCGTCCTGTTGGGCGAGGTCGACCAGACGACCGACGTGCCGTGCCAGCGGCGAACCGCAGGCGATGACGTAGAGCACCTCGCGGTGCCCGCTGTTGCGCGTTGTACCGGCCATCAGACCGGCTCCGCGCTCATACCCCTACTCCCATGTGCTCAGCCAACTCCGCTACCGGAGAAGGCGGCGCACCACGTGTGCGACGGAGGATGTCCGACATCACCTCGTGCGCGATCGGCCGGCAGCGGATCTCCGACGGGGCGAGCCGATCACCGAGCAGCAGCATCTCGCCGGCGTTCGCCACGTCACCGATCTGGGCGTAGCCGCGGGCGATGTCGAGCAGGTGGTGGGCGCGACGCTCGGGCAGCAGCGCGTTGAAGGACGGCTCCGCGATGCGCAGCCGGTGCACCTCCACGGCCCGCCCACCGTCGCCCAGCTCCACTGCGGCGGCGGCCCGGTGCAGCTCGACGTTGGTCGGGCCGAACGACGTCCAGTAGTGGTTGTGGTCGCCACCGAGCAGGTTGGCCGCCTCCTGCGCAGCGTTGATCAGGTCGTCGACGCTGGCCGAGTCGCCGATGCGGGACGCGGCCATCGCGCCCTGGAGCAGCAGCATCCCGTAGACGGAGAGGCGGGCCGGGGAGACCTCGTTGCTCCCACCCGGTGCCAGCCGGTTGGCGATCTGGACGTTCAGCTCCAGCGCGGGACGGGCCCGCCCCATCGCGACCAGGGCGTTGCACACCCGCGTGGTGGCGATCCCGGCCAGCAGGGGGTCGTCGGCGCGCTGGGCCACCGCCATCGACCGGTCGGCGGCCAACCAGGCGAGCTCGCACTCGCCGAGCTTGCGCAGCACCGAGGAGGCGATCTGGTAGACCTGGCCGAGCAGGTGGGCCGCCTCGGCGGCCTGCTCACCGCCGTACGCGGCGTCGGCCGCCTGGGCGTCGCGCAGCAGCTTGGGCAGCGCCCGGGTGAGCATCCCGTAGCGGCCGTACTGGTAGGTGAGCCAGGCGTGGTTGACGGCCTTGCGCATGTCGTCCATCGGCGGCGGGAACGGCGCCGCGTCGAAGTACGCGCTCATCGAGTCGTAGCGTTCCAGCGCCGCCCGGATCTCCTGCACCTCGACCTGGTCGATGCAGTTGAGGGCGTCGGCGCGGCGCTCCGGATCCTTGCCCATCAGCAGCTGGACGTCCATCTGGAGGATGTCGGCGATCTCGTAGAGGACGGAGAACTTGTCCAGCCGGCGGACGCCGCGCTCGACCTTGTCCACCCAGCTCTTGGACTTGCCCAGCCGGTCCGCGAAGACCTGTTGGGACATCTTGCGTCGCCCCCGCCAGTAGGCCACTCGCCGTCCTATGGGTAGCTCGTCCATCTCCCCATCCTCCCCTGCCACCGACGACCAATCGAGTCGGGGCGATGTCCGCGGGTGCGGCGGCCGCTTTTCACTTTCAGGTTTTGGCTGGTCGCACAGGATGTACGTCAGCCGTACAGCTGGTCCTCGTACTTTTCGTGCAAGTTGCACGAGCCGTTCGTCAACCTCAACGATCGTGGGTTACGGCAGTGACGGTGCTCGACATGCGACCTGGCGAACGCCGGGACCGACGAGAGGAGTTGGCACACATGTGGGGGAATGTCGGACCGCGCGTCGCCGAACTGTCGCCGCTGGAACGGGTCCGGCTGCGCCGGGTCGCCATCCGGTACGCCGCACACGGCTGGCAGGTCACACCGGGCGCCTGCCTGGCCCGCAGCCGTTTCGTCTGCGGCCGGGCCGGCTGTCCCACGGTGGGCTGCCATCCCGCCCTGGAGAACTGGGAGCTGGCCGCCAGCGCCGACCCGGCCCGGGTCGCCACCTGGTGGCGGAGCCGCCCGCACGGGGTGCTGCTGCCCACCGGTCGGGCCTTCGATGTGCTGGAGGTGCCCGCCCACCTCGGCCGGCACGTGCTCGACGCGGTCCAGATCCACCCGGCCGGCACCGGCGTACGCGGGCCGGTGCTGGTCACGCCCACCGGGCGGTGGATGTTCCTGGTCCGCCCCGGCGACCCGCTCCGGCCGGAGTTGGAGCACTGCTTCCACGTGGTCCGGCACGGGCCGGGCTCGTGGATCCCCGCGCCGCCCACCCGACTGCCGGAGGGCACTGTCCGCTGGGCGGTCGCCCCGGAGCAGGCCCGCTGGCAGCTTCCGGATTCGTACCTCGTGCAGAACACGTTGATCGGCGCGCTGCGCGCCACCGGGGTGACGCTCACCCCGGACCTGCTCCCCGGTCACCTGCCGCTGCCCCGACGAGGCATGTGAGACGGGCCCGCCCGACGATTCGATCCGGTGGCCGACAGCGTCGCCGGAGCGCCGGTCCTCGTTGACAGGGGGACGGTGCGAACGCGCGCCACGAACGGGGGAACGATGTCCACAAACGACAGGGCGCCTCATCCCGGCGGCACCGAGCCGCCCCGGCGCAGCCACCGACGGCACCGCTGGGCCGGCACCCGACCGGCCGGCTCCCGCCCCGGCCGCCCACGCCCCACCGGCTCCCGCCCCGCCGGCACCCACCGCCCCCTCCGCTAGGCGCTAGTCGGCTAGCGGCAGGTCGACGGAGAGATACTGGCGGGCGTTGTCGGTGATCGCCGCGTGGGTGTGGTCGTCCAGGCGGGCCAACCAACCGAGGCCAGGGGTGCCCATGGCGAGGGCGGCGGTGGCGTACGCGTCGGCCACCCCGAGGTCGGTGCCGACCACCGTCACCGAGCGCAGCCCACTGGCCGGCGTTCCCCGGCGCGGGTCCAGCACGTGCCGGCCTCGCTCGTACACGCCGGAGGTGGCCACCGCCAGGTCCGTCCCGGTGAGCACCAGGCAGGCCGCCATCGCGTCCCACGGGTGCCGGATGCCGATGCGCCACGGCTCCCCGGACGGCGACAGACCCCGCACCCGCACGTCACCGCCGGCGTTCACGCAGTGGTTGACGGCGCCGGCGGCGACGAGGCGGTCCGAGGCGACCTGAGCCGCCCAGCCCTTGACGAAGCCGGACGGGTCGAACCGACCGGTGGCGTACGCGTCGAAGAACCCGTCGGTGGCGCCCCACAGGTCGGCGCAGGTCTCCAGCACGTACCGCAGGTCCGCGGACGCCTCGGAGAGCAGCACCTCACCCCGGTCGAAGCGGCACACCTCGCTCGCCGGCTGGTAGGTGCTGAACCGCGCGTCCACCTCGTGCATCCAGGCGAAGACCTCATCGGCCAGCTCGCGCAGGGTCGCCGGGGGCAGATCGTCGGCGAGGTCCACTGTGACGGCCGTACCCATGATCTGTTCGACCCGGCACAGCCCGGGCCGGGTCAGCGTGGCCCGCACGTCAGAATGCCTGCTCGATGGCGGACCGCAGCGACTGCTTGTAGGAGTTGCTGGTCTCGGTGGCCCCGGAGACGGTGTTGAGGTTGGCGTTCTGCTTCTGCACCACCTCTCCACCGCTGCCGTCGTAGCGGTCGCGCACGTCACCGCTGTGGATGTCGGATTCACCCCCGCTGGGCAGCGACAGCGCGACCGCCTCGACGATCCGGTTACCCGAGACGACGATCTGCACCTGCACGTACCCGTACTCGTTGTCGAAGCCGTTGCCGGTGACCCGGCGGGTGGTCGGCTGGGGTGCCTTGGTGGTACGCGGGGTGCTCGGGGCCTTCGTCGTGGTCTTCGTGCCGGACGGGCGGGCGGTGGTCTTGCCGGGCTTGGGCGACACCGGCGCGTCGGCCGTCTTCGACGGCGTGGCCACCTCCCCGGCCGGGTCCGTGCCCGGCGCGGCCGGGTCGGCGCTCGGGTCGGCGCCCGGCGCGGTGGGGTTGACCGGCTGGGCGGTCGGCAGGTTCTGGGCGACCTGGGTGGCGCCCGGCGAGCCCTTGAACACCACCAGCGCGGTGGTGCTGGCGGCCAGGCCGGTGATCGCGAGGAGCGCGCGACGCATGGGTATGCCCTTCCTACAGCTCGAACGTGGCCAGGTGGATCTGCCGCCGGGGCACGCCGGCCCGGCGCAGCGCCCGCACCGACTGTTCCACCAACCCGGGCGGCCCGCACAGGTAGACGTCGCGCCGGGCCACGTCGGGCACCAGTTGGCGCAGCCCGTCCGGGCTCATCAGCTGGCGGGGTCCGGGGTCGTCGCGGGAACCGATGACGTACCAGAGCGAGGTGTCGCGCTCCTGGGCCAGCCAGTCCAACTCGCGGCTGAGCAGCACGTCGGCCGGTGTGCGGGCCCGGTAGATCAGCGCGGCGCCCGGCGGCAACTCCTCCAGCATCGCCCGGATCGGGGTGATGCCGCTCCCGCCGGCGATCAGCAGCGCCCGCTCGCGCAGCCGGTGCGCGGCGGTGAAGGTGCCCGAGGGGCCCTCGGCCCAGACCCGGGTGCCCGGGTCCAGGTCGCGCAGGTCGGCGGTGTGGGTGCCGACCACCTTGACGGTGATCCGCAGCCAGCGGCCGTTGGCGGCGGCGGAGACGGAGAACGGGTGCGACTGCCACCAACAGCCCCGGGTGAGGAACCGCCAACGGAAGTGTTGGCCGCCGAGCATCGCCAGCCGGCCGAGCCGCTCCCCGGTGAGGTAGATGGAGATGGTGTCGGTGCTCTCGGCGACCACGTCGGCGACCCGCAGCTTGTAGCGCAGGTTGAACGCCAGCGGCGCGATCACCCGGCCCCAGAGCACTGCGGCGACCACCAGGACGTAGAGCGCGATCCAGCCGGTGCGCACCGGGCCGGGCTTGTACAGCTGCGCGCCGTGGGTGAACTGGTGGCCGAAGCCGAGCAGCAGGATCAGGTAGCTGGACAGGTGCAGCAGGTGCCACAGCTCGTAGGGCAACGCCCGCCGGATGGCCCGGATGCTGGTGAACCCGACAAGCACCATGATGCCGGTGGCGACGAACGCGGAGACCATGTCCTCGTAGTCGCCGAGCAACGTGCCGACCTCGGCGAGGATCGACTGGTTACGCAGGTCGGCGTAGCCGACGAGGATCAGCGACATGTGGGCCAGCACGGTGACCAGCAGGGTGGCCCCGATGTCCCGGTGCCAGCGGGCGGTGTGCTCGCCGCCGATCCACCGTTCCAGCACCGGCAGGCGACTCATCATCAGCACCTGCACCAGCAGCAGGTAGCCGGCGACCAGGCCGGTGATCCGGCCGGCGGCGGTGACGGTGGCGGCGGGGGTGCGCAGCGATCCGGCGGGGGTGCCCAACCACCACGGGAGCACGCTGGCGAGCAGGCCGACCAGGAGCAGCACGCCCAGCAGCCGTCGGCCGCCGGGTCCGCGCCGGGCCGGGCTCTGTGGGGGTACGGGTGCGGCCGACCGGCCGCCGTGCCGGGACGAGGTCCCGGTACGACGGCCGGCGGCGTGGGTGTGCGAATACGTCACGCGTACAGCTTCATCGGGGCGTACTTCTGGCGGGGGAAGATCTTGTCGACCTCCGCGTTGGTGAGCCCGAACCGGCCCTGGGCCACCGCGCCGTAGACGTTGAACATGTTGTTGTACTCCGGCACGTCACCGGAGTCCAGCTTGTCCAGACCGTTCCAGGTGCCCAGCAGCGAACCGGCCAGCTTCTTGCCGGACAGCAGGGTGACCACGCCGCCGTGCCCGTGGTCGGTGCCGCCGGTGTTGGAGCCGACCCGCCTGCCGAACTCGCTGGACACCATGATCGTCACGTCGGCGGCCTTCGGGCCGAGGTCGGTGAAGAACGCGGCCATCGCGCTGGCCAGTTCGTTCAACCGGCGGTGGAGCTGGCCACCCTCGCGGGTGCCCTGGTTCTCGTGGGTGTCGTAGCCACCCATGCCGACGGTGGCGACCCGCACGTTGGCGCCGCCCTTGATCAGCTGGGCGAGCTGCTGGAACGCCCGGCCGACGCCCTCGTACGTGACGCCCGCGGCGGGCTGGTACGGCTTGGCGGCGAGCTTCTGGGCGGTGGCCAGCGCGCCCATGCCCTCCTGCACGGCCTCCTCGACCGGGTGGTTGATCCCGGTGAAGAGCCCCTTGATGGCCTTCTCGGTGGCCGCCCGGAACTTTTCGTCACCGTTGAGCCGCAGCGAGCCGACGCTGTTCAGCGAGAGCGCGCCGTTGTTGCCGACGAGCGAGCGGGGCAGCGTGCTGCCGATGCCGACGCTGCGGAACGCCGTGCCCTTGCCGAGGTTGTCGACGAGCCCGTCGAGCCAACCCCGGCCACCGGTCTCGTTGGGCAGTCCGCCCAGGTTGCAGGCGTCCGCGGCCTGGAAGTGGCTGCGGGACAGCCGCTCGTCCGAGACCGCCGGGATGAAGCCCAGCTGACCGGCGGTGAGCCACTTCTCCAGCGGCTTGAATGCGCTGGTCAGCTTGAAGCCGCGGCCCAGGGCCAACGAGTCGTTCCCGAGCAGCAGGTCCGGGCGGGCCTTGGCGAGCACCGGGTCGTTGTCCGGAGCGACGAGGCTCAGCCCGTCCAGCCCGCCGTAGAGGAAGACGTGGATCAGGGTGCCGGTCTTGGTCGCCGCGAACGACGCCGAGGTGGTGACGAACTGGGCGGTGGCCAGCGCGGTGGCGGTGGCCGCGGCACCGGCGACGAAGGTCCGCCGGGTCACGCCCCGCCCGTCCTGCTGGGCCTCCTCCAGGTTTTCCAGGGTGCGGTACCTGTCGAACTCGGCGGCGTTCTCGGCGGCGACGATGTCGGCCTCGGCGCGCAGCAACGCCTCGGCCGGGTTGTCGGCCAGCCGTCGCACGTCCGGGCATTCGGGGTGCAGGGGGAAAGAGTTGTACACAGTCTTCTCCATCGGGTGCCTCACCGGAGGTGGTGCTGGGGGGAAGCGAGGATCGCCCGCGCGACGGCGGTGATGGCCCCGTTGAACGTGGCGTCGACCTTGGCGGTCGCCGCCACACCGGCCACGCCGAGGATGAGGTTCTTCTCCCGCGTGCTGAACTTCTGGCCCACCAGCCGCAGGGAGAGCGCGTCCACGTACGCCCCGGCCGTCGCCGGCGGCTTGGCGACCAGCTTCTCCGGCGCGGTGTACGTGAACGTGGTGCGGTAGCCGGCGAGGATCTCGCCCGCCTCGTTCCAGCCGTTGACCATGGTGCCGGCCGAGGTCCAGGCGACGTAGACGTCCGGGTAGCCGTCCGGAGTGGGCTGGCCCATCGGGTAGTGGCCCAACTCGCGCAGCTTGTCGTTGATCTGGCGCAGCCCCCGGGCGTAAGCGGTGCGCTTGCTGTCGCCGTTGTTGTGCTTCGGCGACGCCTCGGGCGAGACGCCCAGGGTGCGGTACGTGGCCACCAGGTACTCCATCGGCCGGCGCACCTTCTGGCCCACACCGGCCCAGAACTCCGAGGAGCAGAAGAGCGTCATCAGGACCGGCTTGATCATGCCCTTGTTGGTGGTGTACGTCTTGGCCAGCCGGTCCACCAGGGACTTGGGCGGGGTGTCCGAGACGAACCGGGTGGCCAGGCTCTGCGCCACGTACTTCGCCGTCGACGGGTGCGTCGCGATGTAGGTGATGTACGCGTCGATGGCCGCTTCGGCCTTCTTCGGGTCGGCCGAGTTGTTCGCGTGGGTGAACCCGAGGATCTTCACCTTGCCGACGTAGTGCTGCTCGGGGCGGAAGACGTACTTGCCGTCCTGGACCCCACGGCCGGTCTGGAGCATGGCGGCCTGCCGGACGTCCGGCTCCTTGTAGCCGCCGTCGACGCCGACCGAGTAGAGCTCGAGGTTCTCCCGGGCGAGGTTCTCGTTGATGGCGTCCTTGCGGGAGTCCTTCTGGTTCAGGTAGATCAGCAGCGCGGGGTGCTTGTTCGCGGCGACCAGCATCTCCGGGTAGCTGCCCAGGGCGTGCTTGCGGATGACGTCCTGGTCGAACGAGGAGCGGTACACCTCGCCGCCGTCGAAGTCCGCGGCGACGTGCAGGAAGTCGTTCCAGAAGTCGACCATCACCTCGAACAGTTGGCGCTTGGACCAGATCTGCCGGGCGATGGTGGCGTCGACCATCTCCTGCTCCGGCTGGGCACCCTGCTCGTTGAGCTTGTCCCGCTGGTCACGCAGCTGCTGCGTGGAGAGCTTCTGGGTCGGCAGCTCGGCGAGCTTCAGCTCACCCTTGCTCGGCTCCAACTTGTCCGGGTCCAGCTGGGCCCGGATCCAGGCGTCCATGCCCTCGCGCTTGATGTCGGCGAGCAGCGCGGGCGTCACGCCGAAGGTGGCGCGCCGGGCCAGGTGCAGGATCGGGTCCTTGGCCAGGACCGTCTTCACCGTCACCTTCGTCGCCGCCGCGGCGGCGGCCGGGCCGGAGTAGGTGCGCCCACCGGCCGGCGCGTTCTTCTTCAGCGCCTCACCGGCGCGCGAGCCCATGTAGCTCTCGTTCTGCTCGGTGTAGGTACGCACCGTGCTGGGCTGCTGGCCGCTGGGCCGTGCCGCGGTGCCGTCGGTGACCGTGCTGCCGGTCGCGTCGCCGGCCACCGCCTCGTCGCCGAAGAGGCCCCGCAACTGCGGGGTCATGGCGAGCGCCGCGCCACCGGCGACGACGGCGGCGGTGCCGCCGAGGGCCACCATCGCCTTGCGTCGGCCGACCTTGCGACCCGGATCGTCGTCGTCGTCGAGGGTGGGCAGTCCGGTGCCGGCCGGGCGGGCCGGAGCCGGGCGGCCGAGGCCCTCCGGCCCGATCCACTGCGGACCGCGCGGGGCGGGGGCCGGTTGCCCGGCGTACTGCTCACGCGGGTCGACCGGCGCGGCGTAGCCGCCCTGCTGGTGGGGCGAATCGTAGCCGTAGGGCGCGTGCGGGTGGGGGTCGCCGTAGCCGTCAGCGTTGTGGTGCTGGCGTCCGTCCCAACCGCGGTCGTCCCGCGGTCGACGTGGTGGCACATTCTGGTCGGCCATGTACCAATCCCGATTTCTGATGAGCGCCGGAAGCTGCTACCGGGCAGGTGCGGCAGTGCGGCGACTGTTGCCTGAGGGAGTTGCTACGGCAAAGTAACCAAGGCCCCAGGGCCCTTCAAGGTGGCCGGAACACACCCGTGAGGGCACTTAAGACAGCGTTCAGTGCTGCCTTCGCGGCGGGCGGTGGGCGGTGGCCGACCGCAGACTCTCCCAGCAGGGCGTACGCGCGTCAGCCGAGTACGGATCGGACCACTTGCCCGTAGCCGACACTTTCGGCGCCGTTCACCACCAAAGGCAAACTTAAGGTCCGGGTAAGCCGGACATGAGGGGCGCTCGCGTGGAGGAAAAGTAGCAGCAACGGGCGAGCGTGAGCCGCCACCGCAGCGGGTATGCCGCCGAACCGCTGAACGCGTGAGGGGAAGGCAGCGCCATGCTCAGCAAAGAGGATCAGCGCAGATTCGACCAGATCACCCGTCAGCTCCGGGAAAGTGACCCGGCCTTCTTCAAGAAGCTGGACCACCGGGTTCGGGCCCGCAGGGGCCGCTACCTGATGTTGTTGACCATCGTGCTGTGGGCGTCACTGCCGGCGATAGCCGTATTCGCCGGTCGGCTCACCGGCGCGATCTGCGCGGTGGTGCTGGTGGCCAACGCCGCGATCATGTGGCGGTTCCGCCGCCGCTGGACATGACTGCTCCACCGCTCGACGGGACGGCTCACCGGTCGGCCGGGCCGAACGCCCGGTACGCGCGACGCAACCGTTCGAGCGTTCCCGGCCCACCGATGGTCGCGGCCGGCGCTCCGAGCTGGCGCAGCAGCAGGTCGGTGCCGGTCACCAGTCGGGGCGGCCGGTCCGGCAGCGGCACCGGCGCCGACCAGAACCGGTCCGCCGCCTCGGCCAACGGCGTCGCCGACAGCCCGGCGAGCGCACGGGCGGCACCGACCGGCGTCAGGACGTCCACCGCCGACCCGGCACCGTCCGGTTCGGACGGTTCGTCGACCGGCGGGGGCGGTGGGGTGACACCGGTGGCCGCCGCCCGGCGGGCGCGGAGTTCGTCGAGCAACTCCGCGCGGGACCGACCGCGCCAGTGCAACAGCTCGAACGGGTCCGCGTCGAACGCCTCGGCCAGCAGGTAGAACGTCGCCGCGAGGTGCTTGCAGGGCACCGCGAAGTCGGGGCAGTTGCAGCGCTGGGTCAGCTCGTCGACGGCCGCCGGGAACAGCGGCGCGCCGGCGGCGGCGAACAGCTCCTCCAACTCGTCGGGGAGGTCCCCGGCGAGCAGCCGGGCGCTGAAGAACGCCTGCCCGGCCAGCTCGTCCTCGATTCGGGACCAGAGCGCGGCCGGGAACGGCCGCACCCCGATCGACACCTGGTACGGCTGCGGCCGGGAGCCCTGCACCACCGCGCTGACCCGCCCGGGTGTGATGTCGAGTGTGAGCACCTGACCGGCCCGCGCGTACGACCGGCCCCGGGTCAACCGGGTGCCGAGCGCGAACGACTCCAGCACCTCCAGGAAACGCCGCGACCACCAGGACCGGCCGATGGCGCCCCGGGCGCTGCGGGCCCGCAGACCCCCGTCGACCCGGCGGGGACGCCCGTAGTCGGCGAAGTCGCTCACGTCGGCACTCCGCTGCGCTCCGTGCCGACGCGAGGCACAAATTGGCTGTGCCTGACGGTTCGCTCGCTCCGCTCGCTCACTCCACCACCGCCCCGGCCTCCAGGGCGAACAGGTCCCGCAACTGGCCGGTGGACAGCTCGGTGATCCACTGCTCGCCGGTGCCGACGACCCGCTCGGCGAGGCTGCGCTTGTCGGCGATCAGCGCGGCCACCTTCTCCTCGACAGTGCCGGCGCAGACGAACTTGCGGACCTGCACCCGTCGGCGCTGCCCGATGCGGAACGCCCGGTCGGTGGCCTGGTCCTCGACCGCCGGGTTCCACCACCTGTCCACATGCACCACGTGGTTCGCGGCGGTCAGCGTCAGCCCGGTGCCGCCGGCCTTGAGGGACAGGACGAACAGCGGCGGACCCTCCGCCGACTGGAAGCGCTGCACCAGGGTGTCCCGCTCGGCCTTGCCGACGCCACCGTGCAGGAACAGCACCTCCCGGCCGAAGCGCGCCGACAGGTGACCGCGCAACATCGCGCCGAACTCGGCGTACTGGGTGAACAGCAGCGCCCGCTCCCCCGCCGCCAGCACCTCCTCCAGGATCTCGGTGAGCCGGGCCAGCTTGCCGGAACGGCCCTCCAACGGCGAGCCGTCGCGCAGCAGTTGGGCGGGGTGGTTGCAGACCTGCTTGAGCCGGGTCATGGTGGCCAGCACCAGACCGCGTCGCTCGATGCCGTCGCTGGTCTCGATCCGGGCGAGCATGTCGTCGACCACCACCCGGTACAGCGCGGCCTGCTCGGCGGTGAGGTTGCAGAGCACCTCCATCTCCAGCTTCTCCGGCAGGTCGGAGATGATCGACGAGTCGGTCTTGAGCCGGCGCAGCACGAACGGCCCGGTGATCCGACGCAGGCGCTCGGCGGCCTCGGCGTCGCCGTGCCGCTCGATCGGCTCGGCGAACCGCTTGCGGAACGTCGCGGCCGGCCCGAGCAGGCCCGGGTTGGCGAACTGCATGATCGACCAGAGGTCGGCGAGGCGGTTCTCCACCGGCGTACCGGTGACCGCCACCCGCTGCCGGGCGGGCAGCGCCCGGACCGCCTCGGCCTGCCGCGTCGACGCGTTCTTGATCGCCTGCGCCTCGTCCACCACCACCCGGTGCCAGTCGATGCCGGCCAGGTCGGCGGCGTCGCGGGCGGCCACCGAGTAGGTGGTGAGGACCAGGTCCGCGCCGTGCGCGGCCGCGGTGAACTCCGCCCCCCGCGCCCGCTCGGCACCATGGTGTACGTGCACCCGCAGCCCCGGGGTGAACCGCGCGGCCTCCCGCTGCCAGTTGCCGACCAGCGACATCGGACAGACCAGCAGCGTCGGCCCGGCCTCCGGTGGGTCCCCGGCGAGCAGCGCGAGCAGTTGCACAGTCTTGCCCAGCCCCATGTCGTCGGCGAGCACACCGCCCAGGCCGAGGGAGCGCAGGAAGGCCAGCCAGGCCAGTCCACGCTGCTGGTACGGCCGCAGCGTCCCCTCAAAGCCCGGGGGCGGGTCCAGCGGGGTGAGCCGCCGCTCGACCGCGCCGGCGAGCAGGTCGCCCAGCGCCCCGTCGGCGGTCACCTCCAGCACCGGCAGCGCGCCGGTGGCCTCGCCGTCGGCCAGCCCGAGGCGGAGCAGGTCGGCGACGGTCAGCTCGCCGGCGGAGCGGAGCAGGCGCAGACCGGCGGCGAGCCGCCCCGGGTCCAACTCCACCCACCGGCCGCGCAGCCGGACCAGCGGGGTCTTCATCTCGGCCAGCACCGCCAACTCCTCGGCGGAGAGCGGCTGGTCGCCGAGGGCGATCTCCCAGCGGTAGTCGACCAGGGCGTCCAGACCGACGCCGGCGTCGACGCCACCGACCGTGCCCGGCGCGGTACGGCTGCGGGCCCGCAACCGGGCACCCAGGCGCGCCGACGGACGCTGCCACCAGGACGGCAGCAGCACCCCGAAGCCGGCCGCGTGCAGCACCGGGGCGCCCGCGCTGAGGAACCGGTGGGCTCCCTCGACGTCGAGTTCCATCGCCTCCGGGGCGGCGGTCCGCAACGCGGCGTCCAGGTCCGGCCAGAGCCGGCTGGCCCGGCCCAACTCGGCGAGCAGGGTCTCCTGCGGGCTGGCCGTCCGGCCCGCCAGGCCACCGGGTGTCTGCGGCCCGCGCCAGACCTCCCCGGCGTCGACGTGCAGGCCAGGCTCGTCTGCGGCCTGCAACCCGAACTCCAGCCGCCACCGGCCGCCACCGGCCGACCCGACCGGCACCGGCGCGGAGTCGACCGCCGCCCGCGCGGAGTCGGCCAGTGCCGGCGCGGTGGCCAGGAACGGTTCGGTGACCTCGTCGGGGGCCGGCTCGACCAGTCGGAAGCTGGCCCGCACCGGGCCCCCGGCGGCGTCGCGCTGCCAGGCGTCCAGTTCCGCGCCGAGCGTGGCCAGCCCGGCCGGGTCGATGGTGAAGTCCCGCTGCGGGCCGGCGAGCGCGGCCAACCAGGCCGGCGCCGGACCACCCGGGCGCAGCCCCCGGGCCAGCGTGGTGGTCGCCAGCGCGGCCCGCGCGGCGGCGTCGGTCAACGCGTCGAGCGCGTCCGCGACCAGCGCGGCGGCGGTCAGCTCACGGTCACCAGAACCGGCGGTCGCTGCGGCGGCACTCTCGTCGGACCGCTGAGCAGCAGCGGCGGGGGTAGGCGTTGGCGAGCCGGTGGCAGTGGCCGGCAGGACGGTGGCGCGGGCGGCGGGTGGCAGGGCCAGCGCCAGCGATCGCGCCCAGGCGGCATCGGTGCCGGTCAGCAGCGGACGCCAGACCGCCTGCGCGGGCACCCGCGCGGCAGCCCCGGAAGACGCCACCGTTCCGCGAGCGCCGGAGGGCTGGTCACCCACCGTCGCACCGGGCGGCTGGTTGTCCGTCGTCGCACCAGCGCCGGGCAGTTGGTCGCTCGTCGTCATGCGTACACCGGGCAGGACCCGGCCACGGGTCACCAGGTCGGCGGCGAAGTCGGCCAGCTCGGCGAGGTGCCGCAGGGTGGCCCCGGCCACCGCCGGGATGTCGTCCAGGGTGTGCAGCAGCGACAGGGCGTCGTCCGGGGCGTACACCAGAATGGGCACCCGCCAATTGGCCAGGGTGAGCCGGCCGCGGGCCGCAGGTGCGACGGTGGTGCGGATCAGCTCGGGTGAGTCGGTCGGCGCACCCGCCCGGGTGGGCAGGGTGAGCAGCGCGGTGTCCGGTCGGGTCGGCTCGGCGGCCTCGGCGAGGACGGCGGCCAGGTCGGTGTGCCCGGCGGCGAAGGGGTGCGGGCGGTCCCGGGCCGGGCGGCCCGCACGAGCAGCGGGAATCGGCGCCGCGCTGTCCTCGGCCCAGACGGCGAGGCCACCTGTCGAGCTGGCGCCGGTCGAGCTGGCGTCGGGCAACCACAGCCCGTGGATGACCAGCACCCGTTCCCCCTCGTCGTCGCCCGCGACCAGGATAGGTGGCCCAACCTGGCCGGACCGACACCCCCACCTGCGTGACCTTGCAGTTGGTGTTGGTGTTCTGCGAAGAAGGCCTCATTCTGTCGCCGCAGAAAGTGCACGATCGCGTGGCCTGCAGGCTCGGCCGGCAGCAGGCTAGCGTCGGCGGCGTGGTCGATCTGTTGGTTCTTGGCGGGCTCGGGGTGGATGTGCGGGTCCGGGTGCCCGCGCTGCCGTTGCCGGCCGCCGACTCCCACACCGTCGAGCCGATCGAGTTGCGGATCGGCAACACCGGTGCCGGGGTGGCGCTGGCCGCCCGGGCGCTCGGCCTGCGGGTGCTGGTGGTGGACACCCTCGGCGCGGACCCGGCCGGTGAGCTGGTCCGGGCGGCGCTGACCCGGGCCGGGGTTCCGGCGGTGCTGGCCGAGAACCCGGACGGCACCCGCCGTTCGGTGAACCTCGTGGACCCGGGTGGGCGACGCACGTCGCTGTACGACCCGCGCCCGTGGCGGGGCGGCCCGCCGTTCTCCGCCGCGGAGGTGGCCGCGCTGGCTCGTGACGCCCGGCACGTCCATCTCTCGATCATGGATTGGGCGGTGCCGCTGCTGCCCGCCGTGCGGGCTGCCATTGCGGCAGGCGTGGCGCTCTCCACCGACCTGCACGACTGGGACGGCGAGAACACCTACCATCGGCCGTTCGCCGACGTTGCCGACCTCGTTCTGGTGAGCGGGGTGCGGCTGGGCGACCGGGGCGCGTCGCTCGCCGGCACGCTGGCTCCCCGGACAGTGCTGGTGACCAGGGGCGCGGACGGCGCCGAGTTGTTCCCGGGCGACGGCACGGTGACGCCGGTGCCACCCGCCACCGCACCCGCGCCGGTGGTTGACACCAACGGGGCGGGCGATGCCTTCGCGGCCGGGCTGATCGCCGCCCGGTTGCGTGGCGAGCCGCTGGCGGACGCGGCCCGGTACGCGGCGCGGGTCGCCGCCGCGGCCTGCGCCCATGACGGGATGGAGTACCCGCCGGGCCTGCTGCCCAGCGGTTGACGGCACGCCGCCGCGCCGACGGCGTACGGCGGGCAGGGCTCAGAACGCGCCGCACTCGCCGTCGGTCAGCTCGCGCAGGATGTCGGCGTGGCCCGCGTGCCGGGCCGTCTCCTCGATCAGGTGCACCAGAATCCACCGCACCGACGCCTCACCGAGCTGCGGATGCGGCACCACGTGGTCGAGGTCGACGCTCGCGGCGACCGCCCGGGACCGCTCACAGGCCCGCTCGTACGCCTCGACGAGCCCGGCGACGGTCTCCTGGTCGTCGAGCATGAAGCTGGCGACCGCGTCCTCCTCGGAGGTCAGGTAGACGTCGCCGGGCTCGGGGGCCAGCAGGGTCGGGAACCAGTTGCGCTCGACGAGGGTGAGGTGCTTGACCAGCCCGGCGAGCGTGGTAGCCGAGGGCACCAGCCGGCGGCGGGCGTCGGCGTCGGAGAGACCGCGCAGTTTGCGCAGCAGCACGGCCCGGTGGAAGTCGAGGAACGAGGTCAGCACGGCGCGCTCGTCGCCGGTGCGGGCGAGCACCGGACCGAGCGTGGGATCGATCGTCTGCTCCATTCGCCGACCCTAGCCACGGGCCGGTCACCCCGCTGCCCCGCTATCCGCTGCGAGCGGGCGCTGCGCCGGGCAGGATGGGCGCATGGCTTCCTCCGTGCAGATCCCTCTCGTCGGCGGCACGGCGGACGGGCAGACCATCACCGTCGAGCTCGACAGCAACGGTCGCCCGCCGCTGACCCACCATCACCTCGGCTCCGGTGGGCTGGCCGACGCGCAGATCTACGAGTTGGAGAACTTCCGCGAGGACGCCCGCGAGTGGCGCTACCGGTGGACCGGCCCGGCGGTGTGACCGCCGGCTCAGACCCGGGTGAGGGTCTGGCTGCGCAAACTTTCCAACACGCCACGGGTGACCTCCGAGGTGCCCCGCGCCTGATCGCATACCTCCGCCACCCGCCGCGCGGTGGCGTCGGCGCGTTGCTCCCGCTCGTCCCACAGTCGGTCGACCTCGGCCAGCAGCGGCCCCTCGACCTCCCGCTCCACACCGCGTAGCGCCGGCACACCGAGCCGCTGGGCCAGGTCGAAGACCTTTCCGGCGTACGGCAGGGGCAGGAACGGCGTACCGACCATCGCCGCGAAGATCAGGAAGTGCAGGCGCATGCCGACGGCCAGGTCGAAGTGGCGCATCAGCCCCAGCACCTGCTGCGGAGAGTAGGTGCCGTGCAGGATCCGACCCCGCTCGGCGGCGACCATGTGCGACAGCACCCCGTGGGCGTGCCGGATGTCGTCCCGCTCCATGGGCACGAACAGCACGTACGCGTCGATCCGGTGCACCAGGAAATCACCGATCTGGGCCAGCAGCCGGTGGTAACCGTCCACGTCGAGGCGTTCGGCGGCCCGGCCCGGCTCCCGCACGCTTATCCCGACCAACCGCTTGCCGACCGGCACCCCCTCCTCGGCCAGCAGGTGGGCCGGGAACTCCTCCGGTTGCAGGAGGAACGCCGGGTCCGCGGTGACGGTGATCGGGTTGAGCAGGCCAGCCTCCTCCAGCACCATCCGGGACTCCTGGTCCCGGACGGTCACCTGGGTCGCGCTGGAGAGCGTTTCCCGGACCATGCCGGTGTCCACCCCGTCGCTGAGCGGCCCGACCCCCACCGCGTAGGTGATCAGTGGCAGGCCCCGCTCCTGGGCGACCCGGACCACCCGCAGGTAACGGCGGGCCTCCCGGTCGTAGAGGATGCCGCCACCGCCCAGGATGAGCAGGTCGAGCTGGGCCAGGACCAGGGCCGAGTCGGTACGGCTCACGCCCTCCCACGGCACCGCTTCGACGTCCGGGTGCGCGGCCCGGGTGTGCTCCGGGTTCCGGGAGAAGACGATGATCCGGGCGTTCGGTTCCTGCGTCCGCAGATCGGTGAGCAGGCCGGTGAGGATCGCCTCGTCGCCGAGGTTTCGCCCACCGTACGAGCCGAGCACACCGATGGTCAGTCCGGCGCCGTGCGTCATCCGTCGCTCCTCCCCAGGTGCGGTCCGCGCCGGTTTCCCGCTGGGCAGGTGAACAGTCCTGCCGGGAGGACCGACAGTGCACGGCGTCGGCGGCGGTTCAGCCCGCCGGGGTGACGCGTTTCGCCATCTGCCGCGAGGTGACCTCGAAGCCCAGACTGCGGTAGAGGCCGAGCGCCACGGTGTTCGTACCGAAGACGTTCAGACCCAGCTCCGGCACGCCGAGCTGGGCGAGTTCGGCCTCGATGAGCTGGATCATCCGCCGTGCGTACCCGCGTCCCCGGTGCTCCTCGTGCACCTCGATGTTGTGGATCCACGCCTGGTTCGGTGCGGCGGCCGTCGGCAGGGTCACCCAGATCCAGCCGACCTCGGTGTCACCGACCCGGGCCATCCGCAGCAACACGCCCTCGGTGTCCACGCCGGCCGGCAGCGACTCCCCGATCTGGGTGACCGTCCGCTCACGGGCCGCCTCCGGGGTCATCCCCCGGTGGGCCACCAGGTACTCGGCGTACCCCTGCTCCAGTGCCCCCAGCAGGCGGGCCAGTTCCGGCGCCGTCATCGGCGTCAACGTCAACTCCACCGCGTCTCCCCTTCATCGTCGCCAGCAGGCAGTGCAGCAGAACCGGCCTGGACACGCCAACAGATTCACCGCCGGGGCGGGCGGGGTCAGGATGCCGTCGGCGGGTCCAGTTGGCGGGCCAACTGCGTCAGGTCGTGCAGCCGCAGGTCGCCGTCGAGCCCTTTCAGCGCGGCGGTCATCGCCCCGGCCGCCCGCCCGGCCCGCAGGCCGACCTCGGCGTCCTCGACGACCAGGCACCGCGCCACCGGTACGCCCAGCAGCGCCGCGCTCCGCAGGTAGCCCTCCGGGTCCGGCTTGCCGACGCTGACGTCCTCGACCGTGACGAGCACCGGCGCCTTGATGCCGGCGGCGTCGAGCCGGGCCTCGGCGAGCCGCGCGTCGGCGCTGGTCACCACCGCCCAGGGCAACCCCAGTCGGGCCAGCACGTTCAGCAGTTCGTGCGCACCGGGGGTGGCTGTCACGTCGGACAGGTCGTCGTACTGCAACGCCAACTGTCGCGCGGCAGCGGTGGCGACCGCGTCGTCGTCGAGCGCGGGCAGCAGCCGGCGGATGGTCCGATCGGCCGGGCTGCCGTGCGCGATGGCCAACGCCGCCGCCGGATCGACGGCGTACTCGCCGGCCCACCGCTCCCAGGCCCGCTCCACGGCGGCGTCGGAGTCGACCAGGGTGCCGTCCATGTCGAACAGCACCGCGCCGATGCCTGCCAGTTCCACGACCACTCTCCCCGCATCGCTCGCCCCACCCTCCCCCACCTGGCAAGATCCGCGCAACTTCGGTGATCCTGCTGTCTCGTCGCCGGGTGAGGCAGCAGGATCCGTGAAGTCGCGCGGATCATGGCGGCCCACCGCGTCCGCAGGCCGTCGAGGATCGCGGGAATCGGACCTGAGGGTCGCAACGAGGGGTCCGATAGCCGCCAGACGACGAGGCCGCGCGGCCAGATGATCGTTTGCATGACGACGACACTCAACGACAGGGTCGCACTGGTGACCGGAGGTTCCCGGGGCATCGGGGCCGGCATCGCCCTGCGTCTGGCCCAGGACGGGGCCGACGTGGCGCTGACCTACCGGCAGGACGCCGAGCGGGCCGCGACAGTGGTGAAGCAGATCGAGGCGCTGGGCCGACGGGCGCTGGCGATCCAGGCGGACGGCGCCGACCCGGCCGCCGTGCAGGGCGCTGTCGACCGGACAGCCGCCGAACTGGGTCGGCTGGACATCCTGGTGAACAACGCCGCGGTGTTCACGGTCGGCGCCATGGACGAGCTTGGCTCGGCCGAGGTGGAGCAGACCGTCGCGGTCAACATCCGGGCACCGTACGTCGCCGCGCGGGCGGCGCTGCGGCACCTGGGCGAGGGCGGACGGATCATCAGCATCGGCAGCAACGTCGGTGAACGGGTGGTCTTTCCCGGGCTGACGCTCTACGCGATGAGCAAGTCCGCCCTGGTCGGGCTGACCCGGGGCCTGGCCCGGGAACTGGGCTCCCGGAACATCACCGTCAACCTGGTCAACCCGGGGCCGACGGACACCGACGCCAACCCGGCGGACGGGCCGAACGCGGCGGCGATCACCGGATTCACCGCCGTCGGCCGGTACGCCCGCCCCGCCGACATCGCGGCCACCGTCGCGCACCTGGCCAGCCCCGAGGCCGGTTACGTGACCGGTGCGGTGGTCAACGTGGACGGCGGCTTCAACAGCTGAGCACCCGGGCGGCGTCGGCGCCATCCGACGCCGCCCCGGGCTCAACCAACCCAGTGCCGGCTCGTCAGCCGTCGTGGCCCAGCACCGGGCGTACCGCGTCGACGAACGAGATCCGGTGATTCGTGCGTACCTCGATCGCCGCGAGCCAGCGCTCCCGGTGCCGGTCGCGCAGCGGCACACCCCGGTCGCCCGGCTCGTCACCGAGCCGGCGCTGGTCGGCGTGCTCCGCGGTGAGGCTGGTCAACACGGCCCGGCCGACCGCCGCGACCTCCGCCGGGCCCTCCAGCAACACCAGGTTGTACGCCTCGTCGACGGCGCGCATCGCCGCGTACGCCTCGTCGAAGCCGGGCACCGGCTCGCCCCCGCCGGGCTCGAGCCACCGCCGGTCCAACTGCCGGTACGCCTGGTCGCAGGCGCCCAGAAACCCGACGTACGCGTCGCGGCGCAACTCGTCCCGACGCGTCGCCCACCGCTCGACGCTCTCCTGCCGGGCGACGGTGAGTTGGTGGGCCAGTTGCCGGCGGGTGCTGAGCGCGCCGACCAGCCCGGTCAGGGTGGCGGCGGCCAAGGTGGACAGTGAGGTGATCAGCGCGACGGCGACGGTGTCCTGCACCCACCCATCATGGCGTGATCACTCCGGACCGTCCGGCCCGGGCGGGCCTTCGCCGACTGGCCGACCGGCTGGCAGGCCACGATCACCCACCAAGCTCTGCCACGCCGCGGGCGAGGAGGTCGACGCCGGCCGGATGTCTCCCGCCGAGGCCGCCGAGGCGCTCCGGACCGTCCTGACCAGGATGCTGCGCTCCACGGCCTGATCCGGCGTCAGAAAGTGGGCTCTTCCTGCGCGGCGTCAAGTCGGTCGGCTCGACGCTGAAGGTCTGTGGCGATGGCGTCCCAGTCGGGACCGAAGGCGTTCAGATCGCCCGCCGCCAGACGCAGCAGTTCGACATCCTCCGGGCGTTGCAGGCAGGCCAGCCGGAACGCGAGGTTTCGCGCCCACACCGGAAGGCCGATCCAGTCCTCCCTCAGCATCACCTCAAGCATCGCCACGATCTCGTCAGCCGACGCGAACGTCACCACCTCGACGTACGCGCTGGCGACTCTCCCGCTGTACTCGCGACCCGCGAGCATCCGGGCCAGCTCAAGCAGCGACATGCACTCCGGCGAGAAGGGCTGCGCGTCAGACGAGTCCTCGGACTGATCCCTGGCGCCCCTACCCAGCAACGCCCGCAGCCGACCCACCATCTTCACGATCCGAAAGATATCCGCTCCCCGTCCGGCACGGACGCCAGCCGGAACGCGCGTCGGGTCATCATGATCAAGTGATGAGAAACAGCTGCCAGGAGTGCTCCTGGCCTACTTTTCATCACTTGATCACTCCGGACCACGCAACGGCGGGCGGAGGCGCCACCGTGAGGCCGTGACGGCCCCGCGGGCCGCCTGCGCCAGCACAGGCCAGGCTGACGGGTGACGATCAGTGCAGGGTGGGCGCGGCAGGTTTCGAACCTGCGACCCCTCGCTTGTAAGGCGAGTGCTCTCCCACTGAGCTACGCGCCCGGATCGCCCGTGGCGGGCCGGTGGCTGGCAAGCTTACCTGCCCGCCACCGACCCGGGTGCACGGCGTACCCCGGTCAGTTGGTCGCTTCGGCGACGGCCTTGCGCCAACCCTGCTGGTCGCGGGCCTCGCCCGGACCGTTCATCTCGGCGAAGCGGACCACGCCGGTCCTGTCGATGACGAAGGTGCCCCGGTTGGCGAAGCCGGCCACGTCGTTGAAGACCCCGTACGCCTGGGCGACGGCACCGTGCGGCCAGAAGTCGGCCAGCATCGGGAACTGGTAGCCCTCACGGTCGGCCCAGATCTTGTGGCTGTAGACCGAGTCGACGCTGACGGTCAGCACCTGGACGTCGTCGTTCACGTACTCGTCGAGGTTGTCTCGGATCTCGCTCAGCTCGCCCTGGCAGATGCCGGTGAAGGCGAGCGGGTAGAAGACCAGCAGCACGGTGCGCCTGCCCCGGAAGTCCGACAGTCGGACCTCCTGGTTGTTCTGGTCCTTCAGCACGAAGTCCGGTGCCTCGGCACCAACCTCGATGAGCATGCGCACTCTCCTCGGGTCGAGTCGGGTGAACGGCAGCGGCCTGCCACCCGGCGGTGGGCGGACCGTCGGGCGCGCAGAGCGGCGCTGGCTACTTCTTGGCCTTGGCCCCTCGGCGCAGCACCAGACGTGCGCCGCTCCAGTCCCGGCCGGCGTTCACGGTCGAGGTCTGCTGAAGGCCAGCGGTGGGCGCGGACTCCGCGACCTCGCTCGGCTCGACGTGCCCCTCGCGCCCCGCCTTGGGGGTGAGCAGCCACACGACGCCGTTGTCGGCCAGCGGGCCGAGGGCATCGACGAGCAGCTCGAAGAGGTCGCCGTCGCCGTCCCGGTACCACACCAGCACCGCGTCGACCACCTCGTCGGTGTCCTCGTCGACCAGATCTCCACAGCGGTCGGTCAGGGCGTCTCGGAGATCCTGGTCGACGTCGTCGTCGTACCCCATCTCCATGACGACCATCCCCGGTTCGATCCCGAACCGGTCCGCCAGGCTGCGTACCCCGTCGGCGGCCTGACCAGCGGTCGCGCTCACTGTCGCGTGCCTCCTCATCTCGTCCCTGCTCGCGGCGTCGGTGCGACGCCGTCAGGCAAAGTCCACACACTTGTGGGTCTGCGCGCAAGTGGCGCACCGGGTGGAACGGAATTTACCGTGCCAGCAGCGTACGGGCACCGTCGGTAATGGCTTCCGCGGAGACCAGTACGTGACGTGCTGCCGGACCTAATGGTACAAACGAGTCAACTCCCGCCACTCGCCGCGCGGCACCGACATATCCGGCGTCGACGAGCGCGGCGATCACGCCCTCGCCGACCCCGCCGGAGCGGCGTGTCTCGTCCACCACCAGCACCCGGCCGGTCGCCGAGGACTCCCGGATGATGTCGGCCACCGGCAGCGGGGCCAGCCAACGCAGGTCCACCACGCGGGTGCCCACCCCCTCCTCGGCGAGGACGGCCGCGGCCCGCAGCGACATCCGCACCCCGTTACCGAAGGTGATGATGGTGAGGTCGTCGGCCGACCCGACGCGGTAGACCCGGGCCCGCCCGATCGGCACGTGACCGGCCACCCATCCGCCCGGCTCCGGATAGCCGGCCAGCCACTCTCCGTCACCGTCGACGTACAGGTCGCGGGTGTGGTAGAGCGCTATCGGTTCCAGGAACACGCACACACTGCCGTCCACCGCCGCGCTCGCCAGACAGGTTCGCAGCATGGGCGCGGCGTCGTCCGGCCGCGCCGGCACCGCGATCACCAGACCGGGCACATCCCGGAGTACGGCCACCGAGTTGTCGTTGTGGAAGTGCCCGCCGAACCCCTCCTGGTACGCCAGGCCGGCCACCCGCACCACCATCGGGTTGCGGAACGCCCCCTGGGAGAAGAACCGCATGGTGGCCGCCTCACCGCGCAGCTGGTCCTCGGCGTTGTGCAGGTACGCCAGGTACTGGATCTCCGGCACCGGCAGCATCCCGGCCAACCCGGCACCGAGGCCCAGCCCGAGCACCGACGTCTCGTCGAGCAGGGTGTCGAAGACCCGGGCCGCCCCGAACCGGTCGCGCAGCCCCTTCGTCACCCCGTACACGCCGCCCTTGGCGGCCACGTCCTCACCGAAGACCGCCATCTGCGGGTGGTCGAGCATCCCGTCGGCGAGCGCGGCGTTGATGCTCTGCGCCAACGTCATCGGGCCGGCCAGCTCCGGCGGCTTACCGCCGAACGCCTCCGCCCGGGCGGCCGCGCCCGGCCCGCTGGCCCGCGCCGCGGCGTCGGCCACCGCCCGCGCCACCCGCACCGGACGGCGAGGCGCCAGCGTCGACACCACGTCGGCCGCGCCGGCCAGCTTCGGCTCGCCCAGCACCTCCTCGGCCAGCCGGCGGACCTGCCAGCCGGTCTCGTCGTACCGGGAGAGCAGTTCCGCACCGGTCGCCACGCCGGCGGCGGCCAGCAGCCGCGCGGTGCCGGCCACCGGGTCCCGGTCCAGGTCCTCGGCCAGCTCGGCCGGGCTCCGGTACGCGGTCTCCGCGTCCGCCCCGGCGTGCCCCATCAGCCGCACGGTGCGCAGGTGCAGCACGGCCGGGCGCCGGTTGCGGCGCACCCAGGCCGCGGCTTCCGCCGCCACCGCGTACGTCTGCACCGGGTCGCTTCCGTCCGCGCTGAAGTAGCGGATGCCCGGCTTGGCCCGCAGGGTCGCCTCGACCCAGCCCTCCGGCGAGCGGACGCTGATGCCCAACCCGTTGTCCTCGCAGACGAAGAGCACCGGGATGCGCAGCCCGGCGTGGTCGTACCAGCCGGCGGTGTTGAAGGCGGCGGTGGCGCTGGCGTGGTTGACCGAGGCGTCGCCGAACGAGCAGACCACTATCGCGTCCGGTGGCCAGGGGGCGTGTGTGGCGCCGGCGCCGCTGCCGACCCGCACCCCGGCCCCGGTACGCCGTCCGGCGCTGTCCAGCCGGCGCAGCCGCTCCACGGCGAGCCCCATGCCCACGGCGCGGGGCAGGTGCGAGGCGATGGTGGAGGTGGTCGGCACGATGGCCAGGTCGGCGCGGCCGAACACCTTGTGCCGGCCACCGGCGATCGGCTCGAGGCTGGACGCGACCATCCCGCGCAGCACGTCCCGGGCCGCGTCGGCGTACGCCGTGAAGCCACCGGTGACCCGCTCGGACCCGGACGGCTCCGCTTCGGACACCGCCGCGTCGGCGGAGGGCACCCGAGCGGAGGTCGGCTCGGTCTCGGTGGTCGACTCGGTCTCGGTGCTCGGCTCGGTGCTCGGCGCGGGATCGGCGGCGACCTGGGCGGCGCGCAGGCAGTAGAACGCGCCCGAGCGGTAGTGCAGCAACGCCGGATCGGTGGGACGCAGCGCGGCGGCGACGGCGGCGTTGCCCTCGTGGCCGGCCGAACCGATGGTGTAGAAGCCCTCCCCGAAGCTGCGCAACCAGCGGCCGGCCAGGTCGAGTTGCCGGCTGGTCACCTGTGCGTCGAACAGGTCCAGCAGCTGCGCGCCGGTCAGTGGGGCGTCGTCGGTGACCGGGTCGGCGGGGTCACGCCGTCGCTCGGCGGCGGGCAGCGCCGCCAGCGTCTCCCGGAACCGGTCGTCGAGATCTTGCGGGGTGGTCACGTCGGACAGCATTACCGACGGGAGCCCGGCTCGCCCAGTGGGACACGGCCGGCCGGGGTGCGTTCACTGTGACTCGCAGGACTCCGGGCAGCCGCCGTCGGACACCTTCCAGACCAGGTCACGAAGGGTGTTCAGCTCCTCGTCCGTCAGCCCGGACAGCAGTCGGGAGTCGGACATCACCTCGATCACCCGGGCCCGTACGACGCGACCCTCCCCGGTCACCAGCAACGTCTTCTGCCGGCGGTCGGTGGGATCGGTGCGGCGCTCGACCAGCCCGGCCTGCTCCAGCTTGTCGACCAGCACCGTCACGTTCGACCGGTCGCAACCCAGCTGACCGGCGAGGTCGCGGGCCGGCAGCGGGTGATCCGGGTCCAGCTCCTGCAACGCCCGGGCCGCCGCCGGGGTGAGGCCCAACTCGGCGAACGCGGAGCCCTGCCGGTGTCGCAGCGCGGCGGTGACGTGCGCCATCCGGCGCACCACGTCGAAGGCGAGACCGGCGCGATCCACCGGTGCGCCCGCCGCGGGACCCACCTCCTGCGTCACTGCCACATCGTACGCAGTGACGGGCGTCGTCCGGGCCCGCCGGCGCGGCCGGCCCGTCGGCGACCAGCACGAATCGACTGTGGTCATCGGTGTTCGACTGCCGGCGACGAGCAGGGCGCCTCGCTGTCACCTGTCGGCCACCGGGCCTCGCGAGGCTCCCGGAGTCACGAAGATCGGACTCTGGGGAGGATTCGTGTCACTGTCCCGACGTACCATCCTGCTGTCCGGCGCCGCGATCGGCGCCGCGGGCGCGGTCACCGGGCTGCCGACGGCGGCCGGCGCGGCGGCGGGCCGGCCGCTGGCCTACCCGTTCACCCTCGGGGTGGCCTCCGGCGACCCCGACCACGAGGGGTTCGTGTTGTGGACCCGCCTGGCCCCGCAGCCACTGGCCGAGGACGGCCTCGGCGGCATGCCGGACCGCGACGTGCCGGTGCACTGGGAGTTGGCCGCCGACGAGCGGTTCCGGCACGTGGTGCGCCGCGGCGTCGCTGTCGCCCGCGCCCGCTCGGCGCACAGCGTGCACGTGGAGTTGGCCGGCCTGCTGGCCGGGCGCGAGTACTTCTACCGGTTCCGGGCCGAGCGGCACATCTCGCCGACCGGACGCACCCGCACCGCCCCGGCACCGTGGACCATGCCCGCCACCCTCGCGATGGGCTTCGCCTCCTGCTCCCAGTACGAGCACGGCTACTTCACCGCCTACCGGCGGCTGGCCGAGACCGAGCCGGAGCTGATCCTGCACCTGGGCGACTACCAGTACGAGTACGCCCCGGACACGTACAACGTGCCCGGTGGCAACCCCCGTGACCACGAGGGACCGGAGACCCGGACGCTGGCCAACTACCGGCAGCGGCACGCCCAGTACAAGACCGACCCCGACCTGCAGGCCGCGCACGCGGTGGCGCCGTGGGCGGTGGTCTTCGACGACCACGAGGTGGAGAACAACTGGGCCGACGAGGTGCCCGAGGCGCCGGACCCGGAGTTCCCCGCGCGGCGGGCGGCGGCGTTCCAGGCGTACTACGAGAACATGCCGCTGCGGCGCACCTCGATCCCCCGCGGCATCGACATGCAGCTCTACCGGCGGGTGCGCTGGGGGCGGCTGGCCACGTTCCACCTGCTCGACACCCGGCAGTACCGCGACGACCAGGCCTGCGGCGACGGCTACCGGGACTGCGCCGCGGCATCCGACCCGGCCCGGTCGATCACCGGGGCCGAGCAGGAGGCGTGGCTGCTGGACGGCTTCCGCCGCTCGGACGCCCAGTGGGACATCCTGGGCCAGCAGGTCTTCTTCGCGCAGCGGGACAACAACTCCGGCCCGCTCACCGTCACCAGCATGGACGCCTGGGACGGCTACGTGGCCTCCCGGGACCGCATCACCCGGGGCTGGCTGGCCGCCGGGGTACGCAATCCGGTGGTGCTGACCGGCGACGTGCACGCCCACTGGGCCAGCGATCTCAAGCTGGACTACGCCGACCCGACCTCACGCACCGTCGGCACCGAACTGGTCTGCTCCTCGATCACCTCGACCGGTGACGGCGCGGACTCGGCGTCCGGCTCGCACCCGTGGTTCGCGTTCAACCCGCACCTGCGCTTCCAGAACAACCTGCGGGGGTACGTGCGCACCACGATCACCCCGGGGCAGCTCACCGCCGACTTCGACGTGCTGCCGTACGTCAGCCGGCCGGACGCGCCCGCGTACACCAGGGCGTCGTTCGTGATCGAGGACCGGGTGCCGGGCCTGCACCAGACGGCGGACAACCCGCTGCCGTCGGCGCTGCGGGGCGGCGCGCCGTCCGTCGACCTCGGTCAGCAGACCGTCGACCAGGAGACCGTCCGCCCGTAACCCGCCCGACGCGTCACGATCCGCGCACGGCGCCGCCCTCTCCCGCCGGGGCGGTGCGGGGACGCCGCGTGGATCGTGACGCGGGGCGGCCGGGCGGTCAGCCGGGCAGGAAGGAGAAGCGCACCTGACGGGTCGGGTTGTCGCCGTTGGTGTCGACCAGGCAGATCGACTGCCAGGTGCCCAGCGCCAGCCGGCCGCCGAGCACCGGCACCGTGGCGTACGGCGGGACGAACGCCGGCAGCACGTGGTCGCGGCCGTGCCCGGGCGAGCCGTGTCGGTGCCGCCAGCGGTCCTCGGTGGGAAGCAGGTCGGCCAGCGCGCTGAGCAGGTCGTCGTCGGAGCCCGACCCGGTCTCGATGATCGCCAGGCCGGCGGTGGCGTGCGGCACGAAGACGTGCAGCAGGCCGTCGCCCTCACCGGAGACGAACTGCTGGGCCTCCGCGGTGATGTCCCGGACGGCCGGCCGGGACCCGGTCTGGACGGTGATCACGTCGCTGCGCATACACCGCATTCTGCCCCAGGGCAGGCTCAGGAACCGCCGCCACCGCCGCCGGAGTCCCCACCACCGCCACCGCCACCGGAATCGCCACCGCCGCCGCCCCAGTCCCAGCCGCCGGAGTCGCTTCCGTAGTAGCTCGCCGGCGTGCTGGTGTCCGCGTGCCTGGCGCGCTGGCCGGGCACGGGCCGCACCCTCCGGGCCGCTGGTTCCCGCAGGCCGGCACGCACCTGGATCGCGCCGAAGAGCGCTGCGGCCAGACCGAAGATGACGATCGGGAGTGCGGCGGGCTCACCCGACACCAGCACCCAGGTCGCCGGGACCGCCGGGAGCACCCCGACTGCCAACAGCACACCGCCGACAATCACGCGCCGTCCGTTCATGCCACCACGGTAGGAAGCCAGAACAAGCGTCGAAAGCGGGTCGTAGCGCTAAGTTACCGGCGAGTACCTGTGTTGAGCGTCGCGTCCAGGGCACCTAGACGTGACGAGGGGTGCCACCAGGGGGCAGGATGGCGCTAGAGACCTATCCCACACACAACCGAGGGAACGCCTGTGGCTACGGAACGCAAGCGCCCGGTGATCAGCGACGGCCTACCGAGCCAGCTTCCGGACATCGACCCTGAAGAGACCAGCGAATGGGTCGAGTCGCTTGACGGTGTCATCGACGAACGCGGTGCCAAGCGCGCCCGCTACGTCATGCTGCGCCTGCTGGAGCGGGCCCGTGAGCGCCAGGTCGGGGTTCCGCCCCTGACCACCACCGACTACATCAACACCATCACACCGGAGCGCGAACCCTGGTTCCCGGGTGACGAGCACGTCGAGCGGCGGATCCGGGCGTACGTCCGGTGGAACGCCGCCATGCTGGTGCACCGGGCGCAGCGCCCGGAGATCGGCGTCGGCGGGCACATCTCCACCTTCGCCAGCTCGGCGTCGCTCTACGAGGTGGGCTTCAACCACTTCTTCCGGGGCAAGAACCACCCGGGCGGTGGCGACCAGATCTTCTACCAGGGCCACGCCTCCCCCGGCATGTACGCGCGGGCGTTCCTGGAGGGGCGGCTCAGCGAGCACCAGCTCGACGGGTTCCGCCAGGAGCTGTCGCACCCCGGCGGTGGGCTGCCCTCGTACCCGCACCCTCGGCTGATGCCGGACTTCTGGGAGTTCCCCACCGTCTCGATGGGTCTCGGCGGTCTGAACGCGATCTACCAGGCCCGGTTCAACCGGTACCTGCAGCACCGCGGCATCAAGGACACCTCCCAGCAGCACGTCTGGGCGTTCCTCGGCGACGGCGAGATGGACGAGCCGGAGACGCTCGGCGCCATCGGCGTGGCCGCCCGCGAGGAGCTGGACAACCTCACCTTCGTGATCAACTGCAACCTGCAGCGGCTGGACGGCCCGGTCCGGGGCAACGGCAAGGTCATGCAGGAGCTGGAGGCGTTCTTCCGGGGTGCCGGCTGGAACGTGATCAAGGTCGTCTGGGGCCGCGAGTGGGACCCGCTGCTCGCCGCGGACACCGACGGCGCGCTGGTCAACCTGATGAACACCACGACCGACGGCGACTACCAGACCTACAAGGCGGAGTCGGGCGCGTACGTGCGGGAGCACTTCTTCGGCCGGGACGCCCGGACCCGCAAGATGGTCGAGCCGCTCAGCGACGACGAGATCTGGAACCTCAAGCGGGGTGGGCACGACTACCGCAAGCTCTACGCGGCCTACAAGGCGGCCACCGAGCACACCGGTCAGCCCACCGTCATCCTGGCGAAGACGATCAAGGGCTGGACGCTCGGCTCGCACTTCGAGGGCCGCAACGCGACCCACCAGATGAAGAAGCTGACGCTGGAGGACTTGAAGACCTTCCGCGACCGGCTCTACCTCGACATCCCGGACTCGGCGCTGGAGGACAACCCCTACCTGCCGCCGTACTTCCACCCGGGCGAGAAGTCCGAGGAGATGGCATACCTCAAGGAGCGGCGCGAGCAGCTCGGCGGGTTCCTGCCGTCCCGGCGGACCAGCACCAAGCGGCTGGCCATCCCCGGCCCGGAGCGGTTCGCCGACGTCAAGCGCGGCTCGGGCAAGCAGAAGGTGGCCACCACGCAGGCCTTCGTCCGGCTGCTCAAGGACGTGATGAAGGACAAGGAGTTCGGCAAGCGCTGGGTGCCGATCATCCCGGACGAGGCCCGCACCTTCGGTCTCGACTCGATCTTCCCGACCGCGAAGATCTACTCGCCGCACGGCCAGCGCTACACCTCGGTCGACCGCGAGCTGTTCCTGTCGTACAAGGAGTCGACGACCGGGCAGATCCTGCACGAGGGGATCAACGAGGCCGGTTCGGTGGCCTCGTTCACCGCCGCCGGCTCGTCGTACGCCACGCACGACGAGCCGATGATCCCGATGTACATCTTCTACTCGATGTTCGGGTTCCAGCGCACCGCCGACGGGCTGTGGGCGGCGGCCGACCAGATGGCCCGCGGCTTCCTGCTCGGCGCCACCGCCGGTCGGACCACGCTCAACGGTGAGGGTCTTCAGCACGAGGACGGGCACTCGCTGCTGATCGCCGCCACCAACCCGGCCGTGGTCGCGTACGACCCGGCGTTCGCGTACGAGATCGCGCACATCATGGAGCAGGGTCTGCACCGGATGTACGGGGACGCGCAGGAGAACGTCTTCTACTACCTGACGGTCTACAACGAGCCGACGGTGCAGCCGGCCGAGCCGGCCGACGTGGACGTGGAGGGCCTGCTCAAGGGCATCTACCGCTACTCGCCGGCCCCGCAGGTCGACGGCCCGAAGGCCAACCTGCTCGCCTCGGGCACGGGGATGCAGTGGGCGCTCAAGGCCCAGCAGCTGCTCGCCCAGGACTGGGGGGTGGGTGCCAGCGTCTGGTCGGTGACCTCCTGGACCGAGCTGCGCCGCGACGCGGTGGAGACCGAGGAGTACAACCTGCTCAACCCGGGCGCCGAGGCGAAGGTTCCGTACATCCAGCAGAAGCTGGCCGACGCGGACGGGCCGAAGGTCGCGGTCAGCGACTTCATGCGCGCGGTACCGGACCTGATCGCCCGCTGGGTACCCGGCGACTACACGTCGCTCGGCACCGACGGTTTCGGCATGTCGGACACCCGGCACGCGCTGCGCCGGCACTTCCACGTCGACGCGGAGTCGATCGTGGTGGCCACGCTGCGGCAGCTCGCCCGCAGCGGCGCGGTGCCGGCCACGGTGCCGGCCGAGGCCGCCAAGAAGTACGCGATCGACGACGTCAACGCCGCCCCGGTCGGCGAGACCGGCGGCGACAGCTAGGTCCTGGTTCACCCGGACGAAGGGGCCCGGCACGCGGTCGCGTGCCGGGCCCTCGTCTTTCGGTACGCCCCCGCGCCGTCCCCGCCCATCTGGACGCCGCCCCCGGACCGGGCACCGCCGCGGCCAAGTGCCGCCCCGCCGCAAGATCACGCTCGATCGTGGATGTAGTGGCTTCGGCCAGCGGTGAGGCCACTACATCCAGGATCGAGCACGATCTCCACGAGCTCGGGGCCTCCGGGCCGAGCCGGGCCGGGCCGGGCCGGGTCCAGCAACGCGCGCGAAGTGGCGCGAGCGCACACCCTCAGGACGCGATCCGGCGGTGGTCCGGGAGCCCTGGCGGGGATCCGGACCACCGCCGTCGCGGGTGACGCCGGGAGGATGGGCGCTCGTCAGCCGACGGCGGCCAGGTCGGTGAGCCGGGCCAGCGAGTCCTCCAGGTCGGCGCCGACCCGACGCAGTCCGAGGCGCAGCAGGGCCGCCTTGACCGGGCCGGCCGGCCAGCGGACCACGATGAGGCGCACGATGGTGCCGCCCTCCTCCTCGTCGGCGGTGAGCTGGACGTAGATTTCGGTGCGCGCCTCCGCACGAGCACCGGCACCCTTGGCCCGCTCCCGCCAGCCGATCAGCGTCGGCTCCTGGTAGGCGATCACCTCGGCCTCATGCGCCGAGCCGCGCCCCGCCTGGACCAGCTGTCGTCGCCCGAAGCCCTCACCCGAGAGCACTTCGGCCGCACGGACCCCGGCCAGCCAGGCCGGCAACTGCTCGGCCCGCTGCACGACATCCCAGACCACTTCAATTGGCGCCGCCACGTGCGCACTGCGTTCCACGAGGATCATTTCCGTCTTTCCTCCGGTGAGGACATCCCACGATATCGGCACTCTATGCGTTAAATCGGACTTACCAGGACGGGTTCGGAAAAAGACACGCCGATCAACCATTGCGGAATGCGCCAGGCCGGCCTATGGCGCATTCATCGACAGCGCCCTAAAGTCCCGAGCACGTTTCACGTTGACCGGGAGGGCGTATGTCGACAGCACCCATGCCCCAGTTCCCCACCGGCTTCCGCTGGGGCGTCTCCACATCGGCCCACCAGATCGAGGGCGCCGCCACTGTCGACGGCCGAGGTCCGTCCATCTGGGACACCTTCGCGCAGTCACCCGGGCGGATCAGCGACGGCAGCAGCGGCGCGGTCGCCTGCGACCACTACCACCGGCACACCGAGGACGTGGCGCTACTTGCCGGCCTGGGCGTCGACGCGTACCGGTTCTCCATCGCCTGGCCCCGGATCCAACCCACCGGCGCCGGCCCGGCCAACCCGGCCGGCCTGGACTTCTACGACCGTCTGGTGGACGAGCTGCTGGCCGCCGACGTCGACCCGGTGGCCACCCTCTACCACTGGGACCTGCCGCAACCCCTCGAAGACACCGGCGGCTGGCTGCACCGCGACACCGCCGCCCGGTTCGCCGAGTACGCCGAGAAGACGGCCGCCCGGCTCGGCGACCGCGTCCGGCTGTGGATCACGCTGAACGAACCGTTCATCCACATGAGCCTCGGCTACGGCATGGGCCAGCACGCCCCCGGCCGGATGCTGCTGTTCGACGCCTTCCCGGCCGCCCACCACCAACTGCTCGGGCACGGGCTCGCCGTCGCCGCGCTACGGGCCCACACCACCAGCCCGGTGGCGATCGCCAACAACTACTCGCCGGTGCGGATACTCGGCGACAGTGACGCCGACCGGGCCGCCGGGGCGGCGTACGAGGCGCTGCACAACCGGCTCTTCACCGACCCGCTGCTCGGCCGCGGCTACCCCGAACTACCCGGCCTCGACCCGGGCATCGTCCACCCCGGCGACCTCGACACGATCGCCGCGCCGATCGACGTGCTCGGGGTCAACTACTACAACCCCACCGGGGTACGGGCCGCCGAGGAGGGTTCACCCCTGCCGTTCGACCTGGTTGCGCTGGACGGCTACCCGCGTACCGCCTTCGACTGGCCGGTGGCCCCCGACGGGCTGCGCGAGCTGCTCGGCTGGCTGCACGACACGTACGGCGACGCGCTGCCACCCATCGAGATCACCGAGAGCGGCTGCGCATACGACGACGTGCCGGACGAGGACGGGCGGGTGGCCGACCCGCAGCGGATCGCGTACCTCGACGGGCACCTGCGCGCGGTCCGGGCCGCCCTCGACGACGGGGTGGACGTCCGCGGGTACTTCGTCTGGTCGCTGCTGGACAACTGGGAGTGGGCCGAGGGGTTCACCAAGCGCTTCGGTCTGGTGCACGTCGACTACGCCACCCAGACCCGTACGCCGAAGTCGTCGTACACCTGGTTGCGGGACGTGATCGCGGCCAGCCGGCCGGGGTCGGCGCGGTGACCACCCTCGACCCGACGCCGGCATCGCTGCCGGCGGCGCTCGCCGAGCCGACGGTGCCGGTCCGGCGCGGCTGGATCGGTCTGATCTTCGCGGCCAACCTCGGCGTGTGGATGGCGTTCTTCACGCCGATCCAGGTGCTGCTGCCGCAGCAGATCGAGCAGATCGCGCCCGGCGACAAGGAGAACATGCTGGCCGTGGTCACCGGCCTCGGCGCACTGGCCGCGGTGCTGGCCAACCCCCTCGCGGGCGCGTTCTCCGACCGGACCTGCCTGCGGATCGCCGGCCGCGAGTTCGGTCGTCGGCACGTCTGGACGGTGGGCGGGGCGGTGCTCGGCGCGGCGGCCCTGGTGCTGCTGGCCCAGCAGCGGACCATCCTCGGTGTCGCCCTCGGTTGGGTGGCCGCGCAGGTCTGCTTCAACGCCATGCTGGCCAGCCTCAGCGCCGCCGTCCCGGACCGGGTGCCGGTGCGCCAGCGCGGTGGCGTCTCGGGCTGGGTGGGCATCCCGCAGGCGCTCGGGTTGGTGCTCGGCGCGGTGCTCGTCACCGCAGTGGTCACCGGCAACACCGCCGGCTACCTGGCCATCGCCGTGGCCATCCTGCTGCTGTCGCTGCCGTTCGCGCTGCTCACCCCCGACGAGCCTCTGCCGCGGACGCACCGACCGGTGCTCCGGACGCGGGCGCTGCTGGCCTCGATGTGGATCAGCCCGCGCCAACACCCGGACTTCGCCTGGGCCTGGATCACCCGGTTCCTGGTCCAGTTGGGCAACGCGCTGGGCACCCTCTACCTGCTGTACTTCCTCAGCGACGGGGTGCGTCACCCCGACCCCGAGGGCGGCCTGCTGGTGCTGATCCTGCTCTACACGCTCGGCATGATGCTGACCGCTGTGGTCGCCGGCCGACTGTCCGACCGGTCCGGCCGCCGCAAGGTCTACGTGATCGTCTCCGGGTTGATCATGGCGGTGGCGGCGCTGCTGCTCGCGGTCGCCCCGCTCTGGCCGGTGGCCATCGTCGCGGCACTGCTGCTCGGCGCCGGCTACGGCGTCTACCTCTCGGTGGACGCCGCGTTGATCACCCAGGTGCTGCCCCGGGCCACCGACCGGGCCAAGGACCTGGGCGTGATCAACATCGCCAACTCGGCGCCGCAGGTGCTCGGCCCGGCGCTCTCCGCCCCGCTCGTGGTGTATCTGGGCGGCTATCCCACGCTCTACGCGGTCACCGCCGTGGTCACCCTCCTCGGCAGCGCCCTGGTCGTCAAGATCCGTTCGGTGCCCTGAGTCAGGGGGCCGTGCCCAAAAGCGCTCGCCGCCCGCCGTAGGCTGGGGGACGTGACAGTACGTGTGCGCTTCGCCCCCTCCCCGACCGGTATGTTCCACGTCGGCGGCGCCCGCTCGGCGCTGCAGAACTGGATCTACGCCAAGCAGCAGGGCGGCGTGTTCGTGCTGCGGATCGAGGACACCGACGCGGCGCGCAACAAGCCCGAGTGGACCGAGGGCATCCTCTCCGCCCTGGACTGGATCGGCATCACCCGGGGCAGCTACGAGGGCCCCTACTTCCAGTCGGCGAACGCCGGTGAGCACCGGGCCGCCGCCGCGCGCCTGTACGAGTCGGGCCGTGCCTACTACTGCGACTGCACCCGTGAGGACGTGCAGGCCCGCACCGGCTCGCAGTACCAGGGCTACGACGGCTACCACCGCGACCTCGGCCTCGGCCCCGGTGAGGGTCGCGCGCTGCGCTTCCGTACGCCGGACGAGGGCACGACAGTGGTGGTCGACCTGATCCGCGGTGAGCCCACCTTCGAGAACAAGCTCATCGAGGACTTCGTCATCGCCCGGGGCGACGGCTCGCCGGTCTTCCTGCTGGCCAACGTCGTCGACGACATGACCATGGGGATCACCCACGTGATCCGGGCCGAGGAGCACCTGCCCAACACCCCCAAGCAGCAGCTGCTCTGGGAGGCCCTCGGGGTCAAGCCGCCGGTCTGGGCGCACGTGCCGGTGGTGGTCAACGAGAAGCGGCAGAAGCTCTCCAAGCGCCGGGACAAGGTCGCCCTGGAGGCGTACCGCGACGAGGGTTACCTGGCCGGCGCGATGCGCAACTACCTCATGCTGCTCGGCTGGGCCCCGTCCGGCGACCGGGAGATCGTGCCCTGGTCGGTGATCGAGGACGAGTTCCGGCTGGACGAGGTCAACCTCTCCTCGGCGTTCTTCGACGAGAAGAAGCTGCGCGCGTTCAACGGTGAGTACATTCGCGCGCTGCCGGTGGCCGAGTTCATCGACGCCTGCCAGCCGTGGCTGACCGGCACCGACACCATCGCGCCGCCACCCTGGCAGCCCGAGGAGTTCGACGCCGACGCGTTCGCCGCCGTGGCGCCGCTGGCCCAGACCCGGATCGCGGTGCTCAGCGAGATCGTGCCGAACGTCGACTTCCTCTTCCTGGCCACGCCGCTGATCGACGAGGCGGCCTGGACCAAGACGATGAAGGACGGCTCCGCCGAGCTGCTGGACGATGCCGTCGCGGCGTTCGAGGCGCTGGAGTCCTGGGATGCCGAGTCGTTGAAGTCGACGCTGGAGGCGGTCGGCGCCGAGCGGGGCCTCAAGCTCGGCAAGACGCAGGCACCCGTACGGGTTGCTGTCACCGGTCGCACCGTGGGTCTGCCGCTGTTCGAGTCGCTGGAGGTGCTCGGTCGCGAGCGCACCCTGACCCGCATCCGCGCCGCCCGCCTCCGCCTGGTCTGACTGTTGCGCATCGACGCGTCACGGGCGCGTCGCCGGCCCAACTCCGCATCGCCCCGCCTTTGCTCTGCACCCCAATAGGCACCGGTCGCAGACCGTAACCGTCGCTTCCGCGGGTGCAGAGCAAAGGATGGCGCGCACACCTGACCCACCCGGGTTGGTGAGTGTCAGAGAGTCACCGAACCCCTCGCTGGCGGCGGAACACGAGGCCGGCTCCGAGCGCGGCGAGCAGCAGCACGCCGCCGAGCCCCCAGAGCCACCAGCGGCCGCCGGAGTCGGACTGCTCCGACGCGGCCGGCACCGTCGACGCCGTCGAGCTGGCGGGGGTGGTCGACGCCGGCACGGCGGAGGGCGACGCGCCAGCCGAGGGCGACCCGGTAGCTGTGGTCCCGGCGGCGGTCGACGGCGAGGCGGACGGGTCGGCGGCCGTACCGGTCGTGAGGGTGAACCGCACTTCGCCCTTCACCGGGTGCCCGTCGGCGGACGCGAGCTGGTAGCCCACGATGTAGAGACCCGCCGCCGCGGGCTTGAACGGCACCCGCACCCGGCTGCCGGCGAAGACCGGTGGGCCGCCAGCGACCACATTGTCCGGTCCGGTTATGGTGATCTTCGTCGTTGTCGGTGACGGCGTGGCGAGGAACCGCAGCTCGACCCGGGCGGGTGCCGTCGCCACGCGGGCACCGTCGCGCGGGTTGCTGCCGGTCAGCTCGTTGTGGGCGGCGGCCGGTGTGGGCGGCACCAGAAACGACACACCGAACGCCACGCCGAGGACCACTGGCATGACCCGCACCGTACGTGTAACCCTGCCCCCCATGAACCCCTCCGTAAGGGTACGATCCGCCCGCTGATCAAACGGCTCCTCATTAGTCGAGCAGAGATCGCAGATAGTTCCAATTACTGTTCCGAAAGCTGCAACTCATCGACGTTCTGCGGAGTCTGTAGGAGTGGACGCGGCCATCTGGTCGATGCCCGCACCGGCAGGTCGGTCCGGACGTCACGACGAAGCCATCCATCGAGCGGGGCGAGGAGGCGGGATGGTCCGACACATGAGGCGGTTGGCCGCCGTGTTGGCGGGCACGCTGGCGGCGGCACTGCTGTCGCTGGGCACCGCCGGCTCGGCCTCGGCCGCGCCGAAGCCGGCACCCGCCGGAGTGGACATCACCGGCACAGGGCTGTCCGAGCCGCTGCGAATGCGCGCGGACGCCGAGCCCGCTCTCGTGGGCGCGATCATCGATCAGGTCAACTTCCTCGCTCGCACCGGCATGCCAACCGGTCCGAAGGCGGCCAACCTCGGTCCGAAATACACGGTCGTGGTGCTCGCCGGCGATACGCCGAAGCAGACCTACGACCTCTATCCGAAGGCGGTCGGTGGCCCCCGCGTCTACCGGCCGGCCAAGCAGCCGGACGGCCGCAAGACCAGCGCCGGCTGGTTCCTGGGTCGGCTCAGCATGTCCGAGACCCTGCGCACCGCCGGTGTGCCGCTGGAGCGGCAGTTCGACACGGTCAGCGGCGGCGCGGGCGGCGGCGAGCGGGTGCTCCCGGAAGACACGCTCGACCCGGCGAAGGACCTCGACGAGGCGCTGGGCGACCTGCAACGCCTGCTGCTGCTCAACGTCGGCGTGATGTTGACCATCACGGTCGGCCTCGCCGGGATCGCCCTGCTGATCCGCCGCCGCACCCGCTGAACCGGCGCCGCACACGGCCGGCGCCGCACACGCTGAGCCGACACTGACGCTGAGCCGGCGCCGCACACGCTGAGCCGGCGCTGGCACCGGCGCACGTGCTGGCCAGCGCCTCAACCGGCGCTGGTCAGCACCAGCGGCGCGGTGGGCGCTCCCGGCGGGTGGCCCGTGGACGCGGTCGGACCGGGCCGTGCCGGTGCGCCCCGGCCCAGCCGGGAAGTTCACTCAGGCAACCAGCGGGGACGTCGAAGTCGGGCTCGCCGAGGGTGTTGGGCTCTGCGGAGCGCTGGCGCGGCAGCACGGGCTCGTCGTCAGCCCGCCCGGTGAGCGGCTCCGCCGGGTGCGATGGTGCGCCGCCGACCGCTCGGCGGTGCTTACCCGCCGCCTGCGGGTCGTGGTGCCCCGGCCGGCAGGGCTCGCCCTGGGCGCAGCCGTGCTCGGCCTCCCCGTGCGCCATCCCGGTCTCCTCACGCTCGCCCCACCCTCGGGTGCTCTCCCCGAGGTGCCCTGTCACCGTACTGGCCGGGACCGACGGGCCGCGCGCAGCGTACCCGGCGTCCGGACGGGCCGGTCCCCGGCGACGCCGCCGAGCACGGAACCCGGTTACGCAGTTCACAGCATCTTTTCGTGCCGTTCACCGAAGGGCCCGCCGGAGGGCGGACCGGGCGGGGCGCGGTGCGCGTACCCCTTTCGGCGCATGGCGGTGCCGTCGAGGTCCTCCCCCGGTCGGAGTTCGACCGGCGACGGCTGTGGTGGGATCGGGTCATGCGTCCGCCACCGTGGCTCGACTCCGGCACCCTCGGCCGTGATCTCGTGCTGGCCGGCGCGTCGCTGGCCGGTGGTCTGGTGTTGCACGCCCTGGGTTGGCAACCGCAGGTCCGCCCGAACGCGGAGGTGCCCTCGGCGTTGTTCCTGCCGCCGCTGGTGGCGGTGTGCGTCGCCGTCGCTCTTCGGCGGGTCGCACCGCGCGCCAGCCTGGCGCTGGGCACCGGCGCGCTGGTGGTCGACACGGCGCTGGGTAGTTCGCTGGGCACGGTCCTGGTCTACACACAGGTGCTCTACGACGCCTGCGTGTACGGCCCGCCCCGGCTGTGGCGGTGGCTGCTGCGGATCACCGTGGCGCTGAGCCTGCTCGGGACGGTCGTCGGGGTGCTCAGGTACGGCCACTGGCGTGGGGCGGCGCTCGGGGTGCTGGTGGTGCTCGCCGGGCTGTTGCCGGTGCTGACCGGCATCAGTGTGCGGCAGTACCGCGACCAGGCCGCCGCCGAGCGGGCGCGGGCCGAGCAGACCGCCCGGCTGGTCGAGTTGGACCGTCGGCAGGCGGTCAGCGCCGAACGGGCCCGGATGGCCCGGGAGTTGCACGACGTGGTCGCCAACCACCTCAGCGCGGTGGCCATCCACGCCACCGCCGTGCTGTCGGTGCCCGGCTTGGATCGCGGTCAGGTGGAGTCGGCGTTGCGGGTCATCCGGGAGAGCAGCGTGCAGGGGCTGGCGGAGATGCGTCAGATGATCGAGGTGTTGCGCGAACCCGGGAGCAGCGGTGGCCAGGCCGCGCCGGAGGTGGTCACCGCGCGGTTGGCCGAGGCGGACGGGCTGGTCGAGCGGGCTCGGGCGGCCGGTCTCACGGTGCGGGTCCGGACCGATGGCACGCCGGGCGCGCTGCCGGTGGGGGTGGACCTCGCCGCGTACCGGATCGTGCAGGAGTCGCTGACGAACGCGCTGAAGCACGGTACGGGTGAGGCGGAGCTGACGATCGCGTACCGCCCGGCCGAGGTGGTGCTGACGGTGGAGAACCCGGTCCGCCGGGGCGCGGCCGGGCTGCCGGGCGCCGGGGCCGGGCTGATCGGCATGCGGGAGCGGGCCACGCTGCTGGCCGGTCGGTTCACTGCCGGGCCGTGCGACGGTCGCTGGCAGGTGCGGGCCGCCCTGCCCACCGGGGAGACCGGGTGACCGGGGCGGCGCGGCCCGCGGACGACGCGGGCGCGGCGACGGTACGGGTGGTGCTCGCCGACGACCAGCCGGCGGTACGCGCGGGACTGGCCCTGATCTTGAACGGCTCACCGGGTGTCCGGGTGGTCGGCGAGGCTGCCGACGGTGACGCCGCGGTGCGCCTGTGCCGGGAGCTGCGCCCCGACGTGGCGGTGCTCGATGTGCGGATGCCCCACTCCGACGGGATCTCCGCGACCCGGGCGATCGTCGCCGACGGGCTCGCCGACGTGCTGGTGCTCACCACCTTCGACCTCGACGAGTACGTCTTCGGGGCGTTGCGGGCCGGCGCGGCCGGGTTCCTGCTCAAGGACACCGACGCCGACGGTCTGGTCAGCGCGGTGCGGACGGTGGCCCGGGGCGACGGGTTCATCGCGCCCACTGTGACCCGCCGCCTGATCACCGCGTTCGCGGCCACCACGCCGGGCGCGTCGGCGGACACCCGGGCCGCGCTGACCACCCTCACCCCGCGCGAGCGTGACGTGCTGGCCTGCCTCGGGTTGGGCCTGTCCAACCAGCAGATCGCCGACCGGCTGGTGCTGGCGGAGAGCACCACCAAGACCCATGTGAGCCGGATCCTGGCGAAGCTGGACCTGCGCAGCCGGGTGCAGGCCGCCATCCTGGCCCAGGAGTTGGGTCTGCCCGCTCCCCCGCAGCCGTGAGCCGTGCCGACCGGTGCCGACGTGGTTGGCCTGCTCACGACGTGTCAGGCTAGGGCGGTGAGCACGCCGGGCGGTGGGGAGCTGTCGGCCACGCTGCGCCGTATCGAACGATCGGCGGGGGCGTTGGCCACCTCCAGCGTGGCCCGGATGGACGAGACGCTGCCCTGGTTCCGGTCGCTGCCGGCCGACCAGCGCTCCTGGGTGATGCTGGTCGCCCAGGCGGGCGCGAGGTCGTTGGTGCAGTGGCTGCGCGAGGGCGGCGGCACGGCGGACAGCACCCAGGAGGTCTCGGACGAGGTCTTCGCCGCCGCCCCGCAGGCGCTGGCCCGGTCGATCACCCTCCAGCAGACCGTGGCGTTGATCAAGGTGACGATCGACGTGGTCGAGGAGCAGGTGTCGCACCTGGCCGCCGAGGGCGAGGAGCAGCAGTTGCGCGAGGCGGTGCTGCGCTTCTCCCGGGAGATCGCGTTCTCCGCCGCCCGGGTGTACGCGCGGGCCGCCGAGTCGCGCGGCGCGTGGGACGCCCGGCTGCAGGCGCTGCTTGTCGACGCCCTGTTGCGCGGTGACTCGCCGGACGTGCTGGCCAGTCGGGCCGCCGCGCTCGGCTGGACGGACGCGCCGCCGGTGGCGGTGGCGGTCGGCCGGTCGCCCGGTGGCGAGGTCTCCGCGGTGCTGCACGTGGTCTACCGGCAGGCCCGCCGGATCGGCGTGGAGGTGATCGGCGGTGTGCACGGCGACCGGCTGGTCATCGTGCTGGGCGGCGCACCGGATCCGCTGACCGCCACGGCGAAGCTGCTGAGCGCGTTCGGGGATGGCCCGGTGGTCGTCGGTCCCGCCGTACCGAGCCTGGACGAGGCGACCGAGTCGGCGCGGGCCGCGCTGTCCGGCTTTCGGGCCGCGCCGGCATGGCCCAGCGCGCCCCGCCCGGTGCCGGCGGCGGACCTGCTGCCGGAGCGGGCCCTCGCCGGTGACGCGGAGGCCCGTCGGCGGCTGCGCCACGATGTGTACGCGACGCTGGTGCGTGCCGGCGGGGAACTGCTGGCGACCCTGGACGCGTTCCTGGCCGCCGGTGGCACGTTGGAGAGCGCGGCCCGGGCACTGTTCGTGCACCCGAACACGGTGCGTTACCGGTTGCGCCGGATCGCCGAGGTGACCGGGTTCTCGCCGTTGTCTCCGCGCGACGCGTTCGCCCTCCAGGTCGCGCTGACCGTGGGTCGGTTGGACCCGGTTGCCCCGCTCGCCTCTGCGGTCCCGACTCAGACAATGACCCCGGCCGCCCGGAAATCCCCGCAAAACGAGGGTGATCCTCGCCGATCTTTGTAGGAAACCTCCAAAGGTCCTAGTACGGTTTGGTCGAAGGCGGCACAGCGTTACCCGCCTTTATCCGGGAGAGTCATAGGCGTGCTCGCTGTACTTAGTCCCGGCCAGGGTTCTCAGAAACCCGGCTTCCTGACCCCCTGGCTCGACCTGACCGGCACTGAGGCGCGACTGCGCGAGTGGTCGGCGTTGGCCGGGGTCGACCTGCTGCACCTGGGCACCGCCGCCGACGCCGACGAGATCAAGGACACCGCCCGCACCCAGCCGTTGCTGGTCGCCGCGGCGTTGCTCGCGGCCGAGCACCTGCCGTTGGACGGCGTCGCGCTCACCGCCGGCCACAGCGTCGGCGAGTTGGGTGCCGCCGCGCTGGCCGGAGTGCTCTCCGCCGACGCCGCGATCACCCTGGCCGGCGTCCGCGGCCGGGAGATGGCCGCCGCCTGCGCGCTGGAGCCGACCGGGATGGCCGCCGTGCTCGGCGGTGACCCCGACGAGGTGATCGCCGCGATCGAGGCGAACGGGCTCTACCCGGCCAACCGCAACGGCGCCGGGCAGATCGTCGCCGCGGGCGCCCTGGACGGGCTCGACAAGCTCGCCGCCGCCTCGCCGGCCCGGACCCGGGTCATCCGGCTCCAGGTGGCCGGCGCGTTCCACACCCCGTACATGGCTCCGGCCGAGACCGCGCTCGCCGCGGCGGCCGCCGGGATCGCCGCCGCCGACCCGGCCCGGACCCTGCTGTCGAACCTCGACGGCACCGCCGTCGACAACGGCGCGGCCATGGTGCAGCGCCTCGTCCGTCAGGTCACCGCGCCGGTGCGCTGGGACCTGTGCATGCGGACGCTGGCCGACCTCGGCGTCACCGGCGTGATCGAACTGCCCCCGGCCGGCACCCTCGCCGGTCTGGTCAAGCGGGAACTCAAGGGCGACGGCGCCCCGGAGATCGTCACCCTCAACACCCCGGACGACCTGCCGGCCGCACGGGACCTGATCGCCCGTATCGGAGGTCGTTCATGACTGGCAGTCGCATCGTCTCGATGGGGCACTACCAGCCGTCCCGGGTGGTGACCAACGACGACATCGCCCAGCTCGTCGACACCAACGACGAGTGGATCCGTGACCGGGTCGGCATCGTCAGCCGGCGGATCGCCGACAGCGAGACGGTCGCCGACATGGCCGCCGCGGCCGCCGGCAAGGCGCTCGCCAACTCGGGCCTGACCGCCGCCGACATCGACCTGGTAGTGGTCGCCACCTGCTCCTCCATCGACCGCAGCCCCAACGTGGCCTGCCGCGTCGCCGCCAAGCTGGGCATCACCGCGCCGGGCGCGTTCGACCTCAACACCGCCTGCTCGGGCTTCGCCTACGCGCTGGGCACCGTCGACCACGCCATCCGGGCCGGGGCGTCGCGCAACGCGATCGTCATCGGCGCGGAGAAGCTGTCCGACTTCACCGACTGGACCGACCGCTCCACCTGCATCATCTTCGCCGACGGGGCCGGTGCCGCGGTGGTCTCCGCCACCGTCGACGACGAGCCGACCGGAATCGGCCCGGTCGTCTGGGGTTCGGTGCCGGACAAGAGCGACGCGGTCCGCATCGAGGGCTGGCGCCCGTACATCCAGCAGGAGGGGCAGGCGGTGTTCCGCTGGGCCACCACCGCGATCGCGCCGCTCGCGCTCCAGGCCTGCGAGCGGGCCGGGGTCGAGCCGTCGGAGCTGGCCGCGTTCGTGCCGCACCAGGCCAACGCGCGGATCATCGACGGCATCGCCAAGCGGCTCAACATCCCCGACGCGATCATCGCGAAGGACATCGTCGAGTCCGGCAACACCTCCGCGGCGAGCGTTCCGCTGGCCCTGTCCAAGCTGGTCGAGCGCCGGGAGGTGCCCTCGGGCGCGCCGGTGCTGCTGTTCGGCTTCGGCGGCGGTCTGACCTACGCCGGTCAGGTCGTCCGCTGCCCCTGATGACCCCCTCGGGCGCGTACGCGTCGAGGAGTGGCGGTGGGCGACGCCGACCGCCGGATAATCCCGATGAAAGGAACCAACCGCAATGACCCGTGACGAGATCACCACCGGCCTCGCCGAGATCCTCGAAGAGGTTGCCGGGGTGAACCCGGACGACGTGGCCGAGGGGAAGTCCTTCACCGACGACCTCGATGTCGACTCGCTCTCCATGGTGGAGGTCGTGGTCGCGGCCGAGGAGAAGTTCGGCGTCAAGATCCCGGACAACGAGGTGCAGAACCTCAAGACCGTCGGTGACGCTGTCAGCTACATCGCGGCCCAGTCCTGATCATGAGTCGTTCCGACGTCGTCGTCACCGGGCTCGGCGCGACGACCCCGCTTGGCGGGGACGTCGCGTCGACCTGGGACGCCATGCTCGCCGGCCGCTCCGGGGTGAGTGCTCTCACCCAGGAGTGGGCCGAGCAACTGCCGGTCCGGATCGCCGCCCAGTTGGCGGTGGAGCCGTCCGAGGTGCTGGACCGGGTCCGCCTGCGCCGCCTGGACCGTTCCGAGGCGATCGCGATCATCGCGGCGCAGCAGGCCTGGGCGGACGCCGGCCTCGCCGGCTCCGACCTTGACGGGGAGCGGTTGGCCGTCAGCGTCGGCTCCGGCATCGGCGGTGCCACCACCCTGCTCGCCCAGGACGACATCCTGGAGGCCTCCGGACCACGGCGGGTCTCCCCGCACACCATCCCGATGCTGATGCCGAACGGTCCGGCTGCCTGGGTGGGCCTGGAGCTCGGCGCGAAGGCCGGCGTGCACTCGGTGGCCAGCGCCTGCGCCACCGGCGCCGAGGCGATCGCCCTGGGCCTGGACATCATCCGCTCCGGCCGGGCCGACGTGGTGGTGGCCGGCGGCACCGAGGCGGTCATCCACCCGCTGCCGATCGCCGGCTTCAGCTCGATGCGGGCCATGTCGACCCGCAACGACGACCCGGAGCGGGCCTCCCGCCCGTGGGACCGGGGCCGGGACGGCTTCGTCCTCGGTGAGGGCGCCGGCATCGTGGTGCTGGAGCGGGCCGAGCACGCCGCAGCCCGGGGCGCCCGGGTGTACGCGCGCCTCGCCGGTGCCGGCATCACCTCCGACGCGTACGACATCGTGCAGCCGCACGCCGAGGGCGAGGGCGCCATCCGGGCCATCGCCAAGGCGATCGCCGACGCGGACATCGCCAAGCGCGACATCGTGCACGTCAACGCGCACGCCACCTCGACCCCGGTCGGGGACATGCTGGAGATCGGCGGGCTGCACAAGGCGCTCGGCGACCACCCGGTGCTGTCCGCGACGAAGTCGATGACCGGTCACCTGCTCGGCGCGGCGGGCGCGCTGGAGTCGATCGCCACCATCCTGGCGATCCGCGACAGCATCGTCCCGCCGACGATCAACCTGGACGACCCGGAGCCCGGCCTCACCCTGGACGTCGCCGCGCACAAGGCCCGCCCGATGGAGATCCCGGCCGCGTTGAACAACGCGTTCGGCTTCGGCGGCCACAACGTGGCGCTCGTTTTCGCCCGACCCTGAGCTACTGCGTAAGGGCGTGTGTCGAAGTCCTCGGTCGAGCCGAGGCGGAGTCCAGGCGGCGGTCCGGCAAGGCGGAGGTTGGGCCGGATACCGGTGTTGTATCCGGCCCAACCTCCAACGCGGCCGGCCGTTGTCTGGGCCCGCCGCAGGCCGGCCAGGGGCTTCGACACACGCACTAGGGCCTCTCCTCGACGAGGAGGGGCCCTTACGTCGTTCAGCCCCGGTTGCGGGGGTGCTGTTTCGCGGTGCGTTCGTTGCCGTGGCGGTAGTTGCCGGTCCAGCGGGCCATCACCAACTGCGGATCGTCGTCGACCTCGGCGAGGAACTCCTCGGCCCGCGCGCCGCGCAGCGTCCCGGCGACCCGTCCGTGGTGGGTGATCACCACTGTGCCGTCCGCCCGTTGCGTGTGCCGGAATCCCGCTGCCGCTCCCATGGGGGGAGGTTGTCAGACCGGCCGGGGTCGGGGCGACCCGATTTCGGTGGCGCGGAGCCGATGCCGATTGACGCCGGGACAGCGCCTGGCTTAGATGGGCCGACTGAAGATCGACTGACGGGGATCACCACCATGGACACTCGTACCCGCGTTGCCGTGTCGGCGCTGCTCGCCCTCGGCCTGCTGGCCGGCTGCGGTGACGACGCCGCCCCCACCGGTGCCACGGCCGGCGGCCCTGCGCCGCAGGCCACGGGTGAGCCCTGGTACGACGAGGTGGCCCCGGCGTCGCCCGGCGGCACGACCGGCGGTACGGGTTCGCCCTGCCCGGTCCCGGTGTCGTTTCCCCTGGCCGACGGGTGGACGGCAAAGGCCATCGAGCAGCCCAAGGGTGAGCTGGCCGAACTGGTCGGCGAGGCGCTCACCAAGCGCGGCGGCACCACGGTGCGCTGCGAGGTGGACGGCCGCTCGGCCGGTGGCGGATTCCTGCGGATCTGGGCTGCGGACTCGCCAACCGGCACACCGCGCGCCGCGCTGGAGGGTTTCGCGGCCGGGGCCGGCGAGACGGTCACCGGGGCACAGTTCCGCGACCTACGCGCCGGCGGCTTCGACGGCACCGAGATGACCTGGATCGCCACCAACCCGCTGGTCGAGGAGGAGTCGCGCAACTGGGCGCTGGCCGTCCAGTCGGCCGGGCAGACGCTGGTCTTCGCTGTCAACGAGGGGCTGATCACCGAGCGGACCGACGTGCTGCCGGCGTACCGGCTCGCGGTGCGCGGGCTCGCGCCGGGCGAGTGAGGTCGCCCGGCGCACGCGTCGACAAGTCAGGTGCGACAGGTGCTCGCGGGCAGTCCGGGGACGGCCACCGGGGACCGGCCGCCCGGCCGGGCCTTGCCGCCGAGCACGGCGGCCAGCGCGGTCATCGACGCCCGGCTGGAGGAGTACGTGGCCAGCAGCGTCGGTGACGTGGCGCCGGCCAGCACGTACGGGGTGTCCATGGCGACAGTGACCGCCGCGTCGGCGCGCAGGTCCTCGGCGCCGTCGCCGTAGCCCACCAGGTGCACGACAGTGCCGCCGCTGGGCTTGACCGACACCCCGGCGGCGGTCAGCGCGGCGGTGAGCGTGGCCCGAGTGCCGTCCCGACCGCCGGACGAGGTGACGGTGACCGGCCCCCGTACCTCCGCGCCGCAGGTGCCCCGCAGCACGGTGACGGCGGCGGCGGCCAGCGCCTCGGCCGCCGCCCGGTGCGCCGGGGTGTTGAGCGTGGACATCTGCGCCGCCGGCAGCTCCGCGAGCTGGAACTTCATGGTCAGCACCCGGGTTACCGCCTCGACCAGTCGGGTCCGGGGCAGTGATCCGCCGCGCAGCGCGGCGAGCAACCCGTCGTACGCCTGAGCGACGTTCGGGGTCATCAGGATGAGGTCGTTGCCGGCGTTGAGCGCCCGGACCGCCGCCTCGCCGGGAGCCCAGCGCTTCGCGGGCGGCATGTTCATCCCGTCGGTGATCACCACGCCCTTGAAGCCGAGTTGGCCGCGCAGTACGTCGGTGAGCAGCTTGTGCGAGAACGTCGCCGGGGTCCCCGGGTCGATCGCGCGCGCGTCCAGGTGACCGGACATCACTGCCATCGCGCCCGCGTCCATCCCGGCGGTGAACGGTGGCCACGCGCCGCTCTGCAACGCCGCTGCGGACTGGGTGAGCACCGGCAGATCCTGGTGCGAGTCGTCGGCGCTGTGGCCGTGCCCGGGGAAGTGCTTCAGGGTGGCCGCGACCCCGCTCGCCTGGAGGCCCCGGACCGCTCCGCCCACCTGCGCGGCGGCCTGCTTCGGGTCGGCGCCGTAGGACCGGGAGCCGATCACGGTGCTGCGGGTGGCCAGCACGTCGGCCACCGGGGCGAAGTCGATGTTGATGCCCATCGCGGCCAGCTCGGTGCCGGCGGCCCGCCAGGCCGCCTCGGTGAGCTTCGGGTCACCGGCCGCGCCGGCCGCGAGGGCGCTGGGCAGCACGGTGACCCCGTCGGTCACGCGGGTGACGACGCCGTACTCCTGGTCGGTGCCGATCAGCAGCGGTGCGGGGCCGGTGGCGAGCCGACCGGCGGCGGCACGCAGGCCGGTGGTGAGCTCGTGCACCTGCTGGGGGTTGTCGACGTTGGTGGTTTCCTGGTTGCCCTTGGTGGGGTCGTCGGCGCTGAAACCGACCAGGATCAGGCCACCCAGCCGGTACTTGGCGATCATGTCGGCGGGGGTGTCGACCCCGGCGAGGGCCTGGTTACCAGCCGCCGAGCCGGCGGAGACCTTTGTCGCCGAGTCGCCGTAGGCGTAGGGCATCAGCACCTGGCCGACCAGGTCTTCGTCGGACAGCGTCGCCACCAGCGCGGCCGCCCGGCCGGCGGGATCGGCGGCCGGCGGCGCGGCCGGGGCGCTCGGACCACCGGACGGGGCGGTGGGGCTGGGCGTCGGGGCGGGGCGGGGCGAGCCGCCCGAGCAGCCGGCGACGAGCAGGGCGGTCAGGGCGGCGACAGCGACAGGAGCGCGCCACGGGCGATTCGACACGCCGCCCATCCCACCAGCTTCTCCCTTATCGGGGCAACTTGACCTTACCGCCCGTGCGTGCCTGGGCGGACGGGCGTGCACGTCGCCGACTCGCGGACCGTCGGGTCAGCCCACCCGGGTGAGCAAGGTCACCGGGGCGCCGTCGCCCGCGTACCGGTAGGGCTCCAGGTCAGCGTCCCACGCCGTGCCGAGCGCCTTGTCGAGGGCGTGCGCCAGCGCCTCCGGGGCCCGCGAGGCCGCCATCAGCGTCCGAAGCCGGTCCTCGCCGAGTTGGATGTCGCCGGCCACGCCGACCGTCGCCCGGAAGAGGCCACGGGCCGGCACGTACATGAAGCGCTCGCCGTCGGCCCCGGGACTCGGTTCCTCGGTGACCTCGAAACGGATCATGGGCCACTGCCGTAGGGCAGCGGCCAGCTCGGCGCCCGTCCCCGGACGACCGGTCCACCCGCACTCGGCCCGGCGTGCGCCGGGGTCGACGGGCTGAGCCGTCCACTGCAGGTTGACCGGCGCGGCTAGGACGCGCGCGATCGCCCACTCGACGTGCGAGCACACGGCGAGCGGGGTCGAGTGGACGTATACGACGCCACGCGTTGGCACGGTGACCTCCCGGAGAGCGAGGTGCGTCTTCCCCTACGACCTCGTCCACCCAGGTGGCTGCTGCAACACATGATGACTTGTGTGACGCGTGGTGCGCCAGGGAATCGGAAAAATCGCCGGTCGGAATAGCCGGACGGGTGGTCGCCGTTGCCTCTCAGGACACCGCGACGACCAGCATGATGTCGTGGTCCTGTACAGTTCCACCGGCGGCTTATGCCGCGTTACACCTTCGCGGGTCGAGTTCACGTACGGCCCGCACACAGCCCCCGGACGTCCAGTCCTCCCGTACGTCTTGCAAGGAGTACCTCCGTGGCGAGCAACACCTCTAAGACCGCGCGCGCGTCCGTCCGGGCCGGCCAGGCTGGCCAGGGTGGCGCCCTCAGCGTGCTGGGCGAGTTCAAGTACCTCATCCCGCTCAACGGCGGCAAGCACGCCTACGTGCGGAACCTGACCAACGGCAAGACCGCGCACCTGCGCACGGACTCCGACGCGTTCGTCGAGGAGATCCGCGTGCTGGCCGCCGCCGGCCACGCCGCCAAGATCCGGGCGGAGATCAACAACCTGGCTGCCACCCACCCGGGTGACGGCTGGGAGGCCACCGAGAAGCGCCTGGTCGCGGCCGGCGTCTTCGAGGGCTGAGCCCTCCCCCACCGCACCAACCGAAACCGCCCGCCGGGACAGTCCGGCGGGCGGTTTCGCGTGTCCGGGGTCGGGTCGGGCCAGCCCGTCGAGCAGGGGGCAGGTCAGCCTGGGTCGATCAGGGCGACCTCGCCGGTGGCCAGGTCGTAGAGCCCGCCGACCACTGCCACCCGGCCGGCGGCCACCGGCCCGGCCAGCAGGTCGTCCGCGCGCAGGATGCGCACCGTGCGCCGGACGTGCCGGCGGATCGCCAGCGGCTGCACTGCCGGGTCGTCGATCCCCACCTCGGTCACCGCCGGGGCGATCTCGTCCACCAGGTGCGCCAACGACCCCCCGGGACGCTGTCCGGCGCGCAGCGCCCGCACGGTGGCCTCCACCGCGCCGCACCGCTCGTGGCCGAGGACCATCACCAGCGGTACGCCGAGCTGGCCGACCACGTACTCGATCGAGCCGCAGACCGCGCGATCGAGCACGTGCCCGCCGGTACGGATCACACAGATCGCGCCGAAGGTCTGGTCGAAGATCGCCTCCAGCGGCACCCGGGAGTCGATGCAGCCCAGCACCACCGCGTACGGCTGCTGGTCGCCGGAGGCAGCGGCAGCGGCCGTGACGTCGTGTCCGTGCACCGGCTGGCCGCTGACGAACCGCCGGTTGCCGGCGAGCAGATCGGCCAGCGCGGCCCGGGGCGTACCGCCGGCCTGCCGCCCCTGCCCCGACGTCGCGCCCATGGGCGCTCCCGACGACCCCATGCCGTTCAGCTTGGCCCGCCGCCGTCCATCGCGGGTGCGGTCGGGAATGTTCGCCAGGGCGCGATTGGCGTGCTGTGATGGCGGGTAGCCGGTGTTACCGCCGGGTATCCCGGTGCTTGTGGTGCTGGGCGGCCCTGGGGAGGTGGCGATGCCGGAGCGGTTCGAGGTCGGTCTGCCGGACGGCGTACGGCTCAACGTCGAGGCGACAGGGCCGACAGACGCCCAGATCACCGCCATCCTGCTGCACGGCTGGACGCTGGACGGACGCGCCTGGCACCGGCAGGTCGACGCGCTCACCGCGACGCCGTTCGGGGACGCGGTGCGGGTGGTCGCCTACGACGCGCGAGGGCACGGCCGGTCCAGCTGCATGGCGTTGCCCACCGCCACCCTGGCCCAGTTGGGTGACGACCTGGCCGCGGTGATCGACGCGGTGGCGCCGGCCGGCCCGGTGGTGCTGGTCGGGCACTCGATGGGCGGCATGACGATCATGGAGTACGCCCACCGCCACCCCGCGCACTTCGCCGCCCGTGCCGCCGGCCTGGTCTTCGTCTCGACCACCGCTGAGGGGCACACGCACACCGTCTACGGGCTCTCGCCGCGGATCGCCCGGTTGATCCGGCTGGCCGAGACGACCGGCGCCGGCGTACTGGCCCGGTGTGGCTCGTGGCGGGCGCCCCGGGCACTGCTGAACGCGCTGCAACCGAGCATCCGGTGGATGCTCTTCGGCGACCGCTGCGAGCCGGCCGACATCCGCCTGGTGACGTCGGCGGTGGCTCGTGCCTCGCTGCGCTCGATCGGCGGGTTCCGCGCCTCGATCGGCACCCAGCACCGACTGGACACCCTCGCCGCGCTGGCCCACCTGCCGGCCGCCGCCCTGGTCGGCGACCGGGACCGGCTGACCCCACCGCCGTGCGCCGAGTCGATCGCGGCGGCCCTGCCGGCCACCGAGCTGACCGTCTGCCCGGGTGCCGGGCACATGTTGATGATGGAACGCCCGGACGAGGTCAACGCCGCGCTCACCGGCGTGGTGCGGCGGGTGCTCGCCGAATCGCCGTCGGCCAGCTGCGACGTGACCCCGGCCGAGACGGGTGCCTGAGCACGTTCGCGCACCTCGGGCGCGGCGGGTCGAGCCCGGGGCCGTACCCTTCTGCGGTTGGCCCGCGCGGTTCCCGCCGCCTGCCGGCGACCTTTGAAGGAGCGTGCGTTGACCGACCAGAACGGCCTTGAGCAGGAGATCGCCGTCGAGCAACGACACCTCGACCGGGTGTACGCCCGACTGGCCGAGCTGCGGCAGTCGGCCGTCCGTGCCGAACGCGACGGCTACCGGATGGCACGGGTGGGCACGCACGGTGCCCTGGTCGAGCGCGACGCGATGGTCTTCCACGCGGCGCAACGGCGGCACACCCTGGACGCCGAGCACGAGGGGCTGGTCTTCGGCCGGTTGGACCTGCGCGACCGTCAGGTGCTGCACGTCGGGCGACTCGGGATCCGCGACGAGGACGCCGTCACACTTGTCGTCGACTGGCGTGCGCCGGCCGCCGCCGCCTTCTACCAGGCGACCCCGGCGCAGCCGCTGGACGTGGTGCGGCGCCGCACCATCCAGTCCCGCGCCGAGCGGGTCACCCGGATCGAGGACGACCTGCTGGACCCGACCGCCGCCCCCGAGGGGATGACGGTGGTCGGTGACGGCGCGTTGCTGGCCACCCTCTCCAAGGCCACTGGTCGGGGCATGCGCGACATCGTGGCGACCATCCAGCGGGAACAGGACGAAGCGATCCGCTCCCCCGGCTCCGGGGTCACGATCGTGGCGGGCGGCCCCGGCACCGGTAAGACCGCTGTCGCCCTACACCGGGCAGCCTTCCTGCTCTACTCCGACCGCAGTCGCTACGCGGGCGGCGGCATCCTGGTGGTCGGCCCGTCGTCGGTCTTCGTCGAGTACATCGGCTCCGTGCTGCCGTCGCTCGGTGAGGACACCGCGACCCTGCACTCGCTGGGCACCCTCTTTCCGGGCATGACCGCCACCCGCACCGATCCGCCCGAGGTGGCGGCGGTGAAGGGCTCACTGCGGATGCGCCGGGTGCTGGAGCGTGCGGCCCGCGACGCGGTGCCGGGCGGCCCGGGTGAGCTGCGGCTGCTCTACCGGGGCACGCTGCTGCGGTTGGACCGGGCCGCGCTGGACCGGATCCGGGACCGCGCGCTGCACCGCGGCGCACCACGCAACGAGGTGCGCCGGGCCGGTTTCGACGGGGTGTTCGCGGCGCTCTGGGCGCAGGCCCGTGAGCTGAGCAGCGGCCGGCTGCCGGAGCAACCGGCCTTCGAGGCCGAGATCGCCGAGCGGTCGGAGTTCCGGGAGTTCCTCAAGGCGTGGTGGCCCCGACTGCACCCCCGGCACGTACTCGGTTGGCTGGCGCAGCCGGACCGGCTGCGCCGGTACGCCGCGGGAATCCTCTCCTCGGCGGAGATCCGGCTGCTCACCGCCGCGTACCGGAACCTGGACTCGGCCGGGCTGACCATCGCCGACGTGGCGTTGCTGGACGAGTTGGACGCGCTGCTCGGTAAGCCCGCGCAGCCGGCCAAGGCGCGACGCGATCCGTTCCAGCTCGCCGGTGGTGTCCGCGAGCTGAGCACCCTCGGCGAACGGCAGCGGGCGGCCCGCGCGGCGGCCCGGGAGCGGCCGGAGGACTACCGGGACTACGCGCACGTGGTGGTGGACGAGGCGCAGGACGTCTCGCCGATGCAGTGGCGGATGGTCGGTCGCCGTGGCCGGCTGGCCTCCTGGACGGTGGTGGGCGACCCTGCGCAGACCGCGTGGACCGGCGACCCGGAGGAGCTGACCCGAGCCCGGGACCAGGCGCTGGGCCGGCGTAAGCGACACGAGTTCACGCTGACCACGAACTACCGCAACTCGTCGGAGATCTTCGCGGTGGCGGCGGCGGAGATCCGCCGGCTCTATCCCGACCTGCCGCTGCCGACCGCCGTCCGCTCCACCGGGGTCGAACCGGTCGAGCTGGTGGTGCCGGCCGCCGGGTTGGAGACCGCGACCGTCGAGGCCGCCGCCGGCCTGCTGGCCGAGGTGGAGGGCACGGTCGGGGTGATCACGCCGGTCCCCCGCCGTGACGAGGTCGCCGGTTGGCTCGGCGCGCTCGGCGCGCCCAGGTTGCAGGTGGTGACCAGCCTGGAGGCCAAGGGCATGGAGTACGACGCGGTGGTGCTGGTCGCCCCGAGCGAGATCCGGGCGGATCCGGGCGCCGGGGTACGCACCCTGTACGTGGCGCTCTCCCGGGCCACCCAGCGGCTCACCACCATCGACCCGACCGGCTGACCTGCGCGGACCGCCGCCAGCGCGAGGCATCACCCGTACACTTGCACACATAGCGATGTGAGCATACATTTGACCGGGTCCCGGCCGGCGGCGGAAGGTGAATCTCGTGGGCGCAGGTCATGACCACCACCATGGGTCCGTCGCCAATGCCGCACACCAGCACCGGGGTCGACTCTGGGCGGCGTTCGGGCTGCTCGCCACCCTGATGGTGGTCGAGGCGGTGACCGCCCTGCACACCGGCTCACTCGCCCTGCTCTCCGACGCCGGGCACATGTTCACCGACGTGCTCGGCATCGGGATGGCGCTCGCCGCGATCACGGCGACCCGGCGGGCCACCAACGACCCGCAGCGCACCTTCGGGCTCTACCGGCTCGAGGTGCTCGCCGCGCTGGCCAACGCCGTCCTGCTCTCCGGCGTGGCGATCTACGTGGTGATCGAGGCGATCCGTCGGTTCGGCGACCCGCACCAGGTCATCGCCGGCCCGATGCTCGCGGTGGCCGTGCTCGGTCTGCTCGCGAACATCGCCGCCTTCGCCCTGCTGCGCGCCGGGGCCCGGGAGAGCATCAACCTCCAGGGCGCCTACCTGGAGGTGCTCGGTGACCTGCTCGGCTCGGTCGGCGTCATCGGGGCGGCGCTGCTCATCACCGTCACCGACTGGTGGTGGGCGGACCCCCTGGTCGCGGTCGCCATCGGCGTGTTCATCCTGCCGCGCACCTGGCGGCTGGCCCGCGCCGCTATCCGCATCCTGGTGCAGGCCGCCCCTGAGCACCTCCAGGTGACCGCCGTGCACGACCGGCTGGCCGCGGTGCCCGGCGTCGTCGAGGTGCACGACCTGCACGTCTGGACGCTCACCTCGGGCATGGAGGTGGCCTCCGCACACCTGACCATGGCGCCTGGGGCGGAGGTCGGCGCGGTGCTCACCGCGGCGCGTACGGCCCTGCACGACGACTTCCGCATCGAACACGCGACGTTGCAGATCGAGCCGGGCGCCGCCTCCGGCGCGTGTGGCTCCATCGAGTGGTGACGATCTTTTCGGAGCATTGCTCACTTTTAAGGTAATTTTCCGTGGTGACGCACGCACCGTCCGTCACATTGGCTGCAGCGGCCCCACCGGCACCGGTAGGCTCGGTCCCGGCCTCCACCAGGCGGCGCCTCCCGGCGCCGGTGGCGGTCGCCGCCTAATCGCCCAACCGGGCGAACCGGGGAACCATGTTCCTGGGGTGCATCCGCGTCAGCGGTAGGGATCTTCCGTCCCGAACCCGTCAGCTAACCCGGTCGGCGGCTGACGGAAGGACATGCGCAGTGGCACCAGCACGACCACCCGCCGCCCGACTGGCGGCCCTGATCGTCGCGATGTTCGCCCTCGGCGTCGCGCTTCCGGCCGGCACCGCCTCGGCCGCTCCCCCGACCGGCCTGCGGGCCGCCGCACCCGACTCCGACGAGGAGGGCGGCACCCCGGCGTTGCGCGCCCAACTCGAGGCGGCCAGCAAGGGCTACCTGGACGCCAAACGAGCCCTGGACACCTCGGTACAACGGCAGAAGCAGCTCACCACCCAGCTGAAGACCATCGAGGTCGAGATCGACCAGCGCAACGGCAAGGTCGGCGAGATCGCCGAGGTGGCGTACCGGACCGGACGACTCGGCGCGATGTCGGCGCTGCTCAACAGCAGCACCCCGGAAGGCTTCATGGACCGGGCAGCCGCCCTGGACGCGGTGGCCGCCAACGAGGACCGGGTGCTGCGCGACCTGCTGAAGAGCAAGGACCAGGCCACCCGCACCCGGGTCGCACTGGACGGCGAGATCATTGAACAGCGCAAGCAGGTCGCGGTGATGGCCAAGCGCAAGGAACAGGCCGAACGGGCCCTGACCGTGGCCACCACACCCAAGACACAGAGCACCGCCGACACCGGCTCCAACCGGGGCACCTCCACCGCCAACGCGACGGCCGCGCCGCGCAACTCCGACGGCTCCTGGCCTTCCGAGTCGTGCAGCGTGAACGACCCCACGCCGGCCAGCGGCTGCATCACCCCCCGTACCCTGCACGCGCTCAACCAGGCCAAGGCGGCGGGCTTCACCCGGTACGTCTCGTGCCACCGCCCCAGCGGCTCCGGTGAGCACCCGAAGGGCCGGGCCTGCGACTTCGCCGCACAGAAGGGCGGCTTCGGCGGAGCCGCGACCGGCGGCGACAAGACCTACGGCAACAACCTGGCCGCGTACTTCATCCGCAACGCGGACCGGCTCGCCGTGCTCTACGTGATCTGGTACAAGCAGATCTGGCTGCCCAGCAGCGGATGGAAGTCGTACAGCGGGGCGCACGGGACCCCGTCCACCGACCACACCAACCACGTACACCTGTCGGTCTACTGACCCACGCGTGGAGATGCCTGTGAGTCATCGTGATGACTCACAGGCATCACCCGCGTCCGGGGCCGGCTACGTCGCCGGGCGTACCCCTGATGTCGTCGCTCGGCGGACGACCCGGCCAGGGCCGGCGGGCAGCATCGCGGTATGCCTCGGATCCGACCCACCACCCGCAAGGCGCTGCTCACCCTGCACCTCGTCACCTCGCTCGGCTGGCTCGGCACCGACCTGGTGCTGCTCACCCTCGGCATCGCCGTGCAGCGGGGCGCCGACCCGGCGGTGGTCTACCCGGTCACGGCCCTGATCGGCACGGTGCTGTTCGCGCCGCTGAGCGTCCTGGTCTGGCTGATCGGAGTGGCCAGTTCGCTGCTCACCCCGTGGGGCCTGCTGCGGCACCGCTGGGTGCTGGTCAAGCTCGTGCTCACCACCGTGATGGTCGGGCTGGTGCTGTTCCTGCTCACCCCGAACCTGCGCCACGCCGGAGCGGTCGGCGCCGCCCTGCCCGCCCGGGATCGCGCCGACCTGGTCATCGCGCCGGCCGTGTCGACCAGCCTGATGATCATCGCGACGGTGCTCTCCACCTACAAGCCGTGGGGCCGCCGACGCACCGCCGCAGCCACCGTCGCCGGCCGCGGCCGCGCCACCGCACGGTCCTAACGACCCCCGCCCACCCATGACGCTCGTGGCCGGCGTCCACCCATGATCGCGCGTGGCCGGCGCCCACCCGTGATCGCGCTCGAACCAGGATGTAGTGGCCTCGATGCGACAGGAGGCCACTACATCCTGGATTGAGCACGATCATGAAGCGGGGTGGCGGGCCGGGGCGGGGCGGAGGGTCAGGCCGGGGGCGGTGGGGGTTCGCCGGTGCGGTCGAGGGCTGCGCCCAGCCGGGTGGCGAGGGCGAGGTGGGCGGCTCGGGCCTGGCGGAACGCGTACCGGAACAGCGGCGTCGGCGCCGTCAGGGTGATCTCCACGTCGATGCGGACCAGGCCGTCGGGCTCGGCGCGCAGTCGGGTGTGGTTGCGCACCGTGGTCGCCGGCCACTGGCGGGCCACCATGACGATCTCGTCGGTCTCGCTGATCAGCACGTCCGCGTGGTACGTGGTCCGGAAGCGCAGCGGGCCGGCCACCAACCGGTCGTTGATCGTGTAGCTGGCCCGCGCCCCGGGCCGGGGCGGCACCCGGCGGACCTGGACGATCAGCGGATGCAGCTCGCCCTGCCGGGTCAGGTCGCTGAGCAGCGCCGCGGCCTCGGCTGGTGAACTCCGGGCCTGGACGGTGTAGCTGAAGGTATCGCTGCTGAGCACACCGTCTCCCGCCGCCGTTGGTCGCCCGATCGTCCCGTACCGATGTCCGGCTGGCAACGCCCGATCGCACCCGACGCCGCGCCGGGCCGGGCCGATGCGGCGAGCCGCCACCATCTGCCCCATTAAGCTCAGTTAGTGCGAAATCTTCCGAAGATGCCGGAGCGCGGCCACCTGTACGGGGACAACCGATGAGCGGGCACGTGATGGTCTTCGCGCCCACTCCACAGCTGACGGTGACCGTTGACCAGCCAAACGATCACCCCGAGCTGCACCTGCACCCCGGCGGGCAGGGCGTCTGGCAGTCCCGGATGGTGATCTCCCTCGGTGTCGACGTGGTGCTCTGCACCGCCCTCGGTGGTGAGATCGGCCAGGTGCTGGAGCCGCTGCTGGTCAGCGAGGGCGTGGACCTCAAGGTGGTGGTCCGCGACTCCGGCAGCGGCGGGTACGTGCACGATCGCCGGGACGGCTCCCGGCAGGAGATCGTCGACGTACCCGGGCAGCCACTGAGCCGGCATGAGATCGACGAGTTGTACAACCTCGCCCTCGGTGAGGGCCTGCGGGCCTCGGTGAGCATCCTCAGTGGACCCAACGAGCCCTGGCTCGTACCGGCCGACCTGTACCGACGCTTCGCCGCCGACCTCGGCGCGAACGGCGGCCGGGTGGTGGTCGACCTCTCCGGCGATCACCTCGGTTCGGTGCTGGAGAGCGGGGTGTTCTTCCTCAAGGTGAGTCACGAGGAGTTGATCCGCGACGGCCGCGCCCGCAGCGACGACACCGTGGAACTGACCCAGGCCATGTACGAGTTGCACGCGGGCGGCGCCGAGACCGTCGTGGTGAGTCGCGCCGACCAGCCGGCGTTGGCGCTCATCGACGGGGAGTTGTTCCAGGTCGAGATGCCCCGGCTGGAGGCCGCCGACCCGCGCGGCGCGGGCGACTCGATGACCGCCGGAGTGGCGGCCGTCGTGGCCCGGGGCGGGGACATCCGCACCGCCATCCGCACCGGCGCCGCCGCCGGCGCGCTGAACGTGACCCGGCACGGCCTGGGCACCGGACGACTGGACTCGATCACCGGCCTGGTGGACCGGGTCCGACTGGTGCCGGCGGACAGCCGGCAACAGGAGCGGACCACCCCGGACGAGTTGGCCGACCGGGTGGCCGAGCGATGACACTGCGAGTGTTGATCACCAACGACGACGGGATCGCGGCGCCGGGCATCCAGGCGCTGGCCTGGGCGGCCCGACAGCGGGGCCTGGACGTGGTGGTCGCCGCGCCGATGGAGGAGGCGAGCGGCACCAGCGCCGCGATGAGCGCCATGGAACGCGACGGGCGGGTCGTCGTGAACGACCACCCGCTGCCGGACCTGGCCGGTGTGCCGGCGTACGGGGTCGCCGGGTCCCCCGGCTTCATCACGCTGATCGCCCTGCACGGGGCGTTCGGTCCACCGCCGTCGGTGGTGCTCTCCGGGGTCAACCGGGGTGCCAACGCCGGCCGGGCGGTGCTGCACTCCGGGACCGTGGGCGCCGCGTTCACCGCCGCCACGAACGGGTGCCGGGCGATGGCGGTCTCCCTCGACGTGCTCTCGGCCGGCGAGGCGACGGCCGCGAGCGGTGGCGCCGCGGTGGACGCCGCCGCCCGCGTACGCGACGCCGAGCGGCACTGGAGCACCGCCGCGCGGGTCGCCCTGGACCTGCTCCCCCGGTTGACCTCCGCGCCGTCGGAGAGCGTGCTCAACGTGAACGCCCCGGACCTGCCGCACGGGCAGCTTCGCGGGGTGCGGCGAGGCAGCCTGGCCAGCTTCGGCCAGGTGCAGATGACGGTGGCCGAATCCGGCCACGGCTTCGTCCGTACCTCGCTGGAGGAACCGGGGCAGGCCGCACAGCCCGGCACGGACGTGGCGTTGCTGGCCGCCGGGTACGCGTCGGTGACGGCCGTCCGAGCGGTCACCGAGGCGACCGACATCGACCTGACCGGCCTGGACGAGCAGCCCTGACGGGCGCTCAGGCGCCGGGCAGCACCTCGGGGGTGGCGGCGCCGGCGAAGTAGGGCTCCGGGGCGCCGAAGAGGCCGAGCAGGCCCGTCACCCAGAGCTGCCGGTGCACGAACCGGCTCGGCTCGGTGACGACCAGCTTGACGTCGCTGACCTCGGCCGTCTGGAAGCCGGCCACCATGGCGCTGATGCCGACCGAGTCGATGAAGGTGACCAGCCTCATGTTGAGTTCGATGCGCAGCGGCCGGCCCTTGGCCAGCACCTCCGCGATCGCTTCGCGCACCTCGTACGCGGTGTCGACGTCGATTTCGCCCCGTGGGGCGATCTCCACGACACCACCGGACAGAACCGACTTCACGATCGACAGGCTCACGCGAGCACCTCCACCCGCCCGTCCCCCGGGCGCCTCATCAGTACGCGGGCCGCGACCGAGAGTATTCCTCCGATGGCCTCGGTCGCCACCCCTCGGGATGAGCAATTCGCGGATCCGGGCCCAAAAAGCTGCCCATATCCGCACTTTTCAGTATTTGATTACTCAAGAGTTTTTGTTATCTGAACATCGACGATCAGTCGGGACCGACGCGCCGCCGAACCAGGGTAGCGGTCCGGACGCGGCACGCCCGACAACCGGCCCCCGACGTACGCCAGCCCCGTGCGCCGTCGGCGTGTCGCACCCGGTCGGCGGGTGTGATCCGTGCCGCCGGTTGCCCACGCGCCCTAGCATCGGCCGGGACACCCGCCGTGACGGAGAGGATCTTCGATGATCAAGCGACTTGCCGGGTTGGCCGGCGTCGGCGTTCTGCTCGCCCTCGTCCTGGCCTGCGGTTTCGGTGGCGGAGACGACGATGACGACGATGACGACGACTTCGCCCGCGGCGTCACCGTGTCAGCGGTGCGCTGAGTCGGTGGCGCGCCGGGTTGCCGGCGCGCCGAGCTGGCGGTGCTCCGCGGCGGTCGGGGTTTGCGCCCGGCTGACGCGGGGCACTGCGGGGTGGACGACACCGTGACGCGCTGGAAAGACGCCGAAGTCCGAAGTGGCCGGCGGCTTCGGCACCCGAGGAGGTAACCACGATGTTCGGAACCAACCTGCTGGACCGCCGCAGCAAGCCGGAGCGGATCGCTGAGCAGGCCTGGGAGCACCTGCTCTCGGCGGTCAGCTCCGCCGGAGACAGTGTGCTGGACACCGCCCGCTCGGCCCGTCGCAACAGCAGTGACCTCGCCGACGGGGCGGGTGACCTGGTGGGATCCGCCGCCGAGGAGGCGCGACGCCGCGCCTCGCTGGCCTTCGACGCGCTCGCCGGCCGCCAGCCGGCACTGCCCTGGACGCTGCTGATCGGCGCCGCGCTCGCCGGCGCGGCGGTCGGTTGGGCGGTCGGTTCCGCCGCGCGGGCCGCGGGCAGCCGCGACGACCGTGCCGTCGACGACGTGGAGTTCGTCGACGTCGACCGCCCCAACTCCCCCGCCGTCTGAACGACAGCGCCACGACGGGCTCCACTCGACTTGGGTCGGGTGGAGCCCGTCGTGGTGCTGGGGTGGAACCGGTCCGCCGGGTGCCGGACCCCTCAGGCGGCCCGGCGGACCGGTGTCTGGTGGTGATCCGGGGTCCCGACCCGGATCACCCGCTCAGCGACTCGTGCAGGTGATGGCCGTCGGGGGCGTGTTGCTGCCGGTCCAGGAGCCGAGGAAACCGGCGGTGGTGCTGGCCCCGGCGGCGAGCGCGCCGTTCCAGCCGCTGTCCCGGACCGTTACCGCGGCCCCGGTCTGGGTGTGGGTGCCGCCCCAGAGTTGGTTGACCTGCTGGCCGTCGGTGAAGGTCCAGCCCAGCGTCCACCCGGCGATGGGGGCGCTGCCGGTGTTGCTGACCGTCAACTCGGCGTGGAAGCCGCCTGACCAGGAGCCGGTCACCCGGTAGGTCGCCGCACAACCGGCGGCCGGCGGCGGGGTGGTCGGCGGGGGCGTCGTCGGCGGCGGGGTGGTCGGGGGCGGCGTGGTCGGGGGCGGCGTGGTCGGGGGCGGCGTGGTCGGCGGGGGCGTGGTCGGCGGGGGCGTGGTCGGGGGCTCGCCGCTGGGCTCGGCGACCAGGATCCCGCGACCGTTGGTGCCGAGGTAGACCCGACCGTAGACACGCGGGTCGCCGGTCAACGCCTCGGTCGGGTTGCCGTACTGGTGGCGGTCGTCGTTGACGCGTACCCAGGTCGCGCCGGTGTCGTCGGAGCGGTGCACGCCGGGTTGACCGTTCACCGTGCCGTAGAGGAACACTGCGGGGTTGGTCCGCCCGGGTGCCGCCTTGCCGAAGCCGACGTTGCCGCTGGCGCTGACGCCGCTCAGCCTGGTGAAGCTCGCACCCGCGTCGGTGGAGCGCCACAGGCCACCCGGCCCGGCCAGCCACACCTCGCCGGCCCGGCCCGGCAGGGCCTTGAACCGCACGTCGGTGGTGGGCAGACCGGTCGCCGCGGTCGGGGTGAAGCTGGCCCCGCCGTCGGTGCTGAGGTAGAAGCGCCCGCCGCTGAAGCCGTAGAACCGGGCGGGGTCGACCCGGTCGGACTCGATCGTCGCGTTCGCCGGAATGCCGGTCGACGGCGCCCAGGAGTTGCCGAAACCGACCGCGTGGACCACGCGTTGACCGGCGTCACCGGGTGCCCAGACGAACCGGCTGCCGTCCGCGGCGGCGGCCACCGTGCCACCCAGGTTGACCCCGGACGGTTCGGTGCCCTGGAACCAGGTGGCGCCGCCGTCGGTGGAGAATGCGACGTGACTGTCGTTGGGGCGGTCGGCGTCGGTGAAGTTGCCGGCGCGTACCAGCACCGCGGGCTTGTTCTCCGCGTAATCCAGGCTGGTGGTGCTCGTGAAGACCGGCTGGGTGAACAGCATCGACGGGATGGTGTCCAGGTCGGTGTGTCGGAACCCGCCGACGTCGCCGAGCGCGCTGATCAGCGGTGCGCCGCTGGGCGGGCTGACCAGGTCGAGGACGGCGGTCTCCTCCAGCCCTCGGACCATCGGCCGGAGCGTGAACTGACCACCGGTGTCCCACTTGGTCAGGTCGGTGGTGCCGTAGATGGTGGCGCCGGTGCCGTACATCATCCGGTTGGAGTCGTGCGGGTCGATCTCCACCGACTCGTTCATCCAGCCGAGCTTGGGGCTTTCCTCAGGGGGCGCCGGGTTGACACCGAAGGTCAACCAGGGCACCGAGCTGATGTCCATGGTGTAGCGGCGGGACCTCTCCGGGTAGTTGCTGAACTCCCAGATCCGCGTCCAGCTCGCCCCGCCGTCGGTGCTGCGGAAGAAGATGGCGTCCGGCCACCAGGACACCTGGGTGGCGACCAGCAGGGTGTTCGGCCGTTGCCGGTCGATGGTCAGCCCGCTGTAGCCGAAGTAGGCGTCGGCACTGGTGGACGGCACCGGGCTGATCCGCGTCCAGGCCCCGGTCGACCTGGTGAACTTCCAGACGTCGCCCTTGCCGCCGTCGTACGGGCCGCCGGTGTCGCTGGTGGCGATGTAGAGGTGACCACCGACCGGGTCGACGACCCCCTTGTGGGCGAGGTAGCCGGTGGGCTGACCGGGGATGCGCGCCCAGGTAACGCCGCCGTCGGTGCTGCGGTAGACCGGGTTGTCCTTGTCCGCCACGCCCACGTAGATGGTCTGCGTGGTGGAGCCGGCGGTGCCGGTGCTCTTGTCGAAGCTGACCCAGGTCAGGCCCTGGTTCTGCCCGTTGTAGCCGTTCGGGTCGCTGGGGTCGGCCCGGTAGTTGCCGCCGTTGGGGAAGGCGGTGACGCGGGCCCAGGTCGCGCCGTGGTCGGTGCTGCGCCAGAGCCCGTTGCCGCCCTCTGCGCCGTAGTACACGATGCTGTTCCGGTTGGGGTCGACGGCGAGCCGCTCCCCCATTCCCCGGCCCGGCATGTTCCCGCCGTTCTTGAACGGCAGCTCGGTGGCCTGCCAGCTGGCGCCCTTGTCGGTCGAACGCAGGATCGCGCCGTTGTTCGGGTCCCAGCCGTTGGTGTACATGCCGACCGCGGCGTACACCCGGTTGGTCTGCACCGGGTCGGTGGCGATGCTGACCACGCCGTTGTAGCCCCACCGGTCGGCGCCGACCCAGTCGAGCAGCGGCGTCCAGGACTGGCTGCCCTGTTCCCAGCGGTACGCCCCGCCGATGTCGGTGCGCGCGTAGATGAGGTTCTTCTCGGTGGGGTTGAAGACGATGCCGGGGACGAAGCCGCCGCCGCCGACCGGGACGTTCCGCCAGGTGTACGCCTCCGCCGCGGCCGGGGCGGGGGACGACCCGGCGGCGGTGAACGGGACCACCACGACGGCGGTGGCGGCGGCCAGCACGGACACGACGGTGCCGGCGAGACTTCTCCGCATCTGCGGTTCCTCTCGATGGAGCCCCGGGGGACGGGGTCGATCGCCTGGTGACGCCGTGGCCCGGGGGACGAGCACGACGACGGGGACGGACGGAGCTGCCCTGGCTCCATCACCCGACGCGACGGCTCCCGCGATCGAGGAACGCGATTACCGTAACCGAAAGCCGCTCGCTTTGGAAGCGCTCCCATCATCGATGTTGGTCCTCGCCTCCACGCCGGGCCGCCCAGGTCGGGCCACGCCCTCACCCGGTCCGGGCGAGGGCGGCTCACCTCGGGCGGCGGCAGGCTGGCGGCACGGCGGACCTCCGGCCGCGACCAGCGCCAGGTCCGCCATCGCCACAGCGGAGGAGGACAGATGGCCATCGCGGAGATCAACCGCACCGATCAGGACATCCAGTCCGCCGTCCTCGACGAGCTGACCTGGGAACCGCGGGTGCAGCCGCACGAGATCGGCGTGACCGTCGCCGAGGGCGTCGTCACCCTGACCGGCCGCGTGGACAGCTACGCCAAGAAGTGGGCCGCCGAACGGGCCGCGCACCGGGTCACCTCGGTCCGGGCGGTCGCCAACGACGTGGCCGTGCAGCTCACCGACAGCACCGAGCGCGCCGACAGCGACCTGGCCGCCGCAGCCAGCCACGGGCTGGAGTGGGACGCGTTCGTGCCCATCGAGAAACTCCAGGTGACCGTCTCGGCTGGCTGGGTGACGTTGCACGGCGACGTCGAGTGGGAGTACCAGCGCCGAGCCGCCGAACGCGCGGTCGCCCGACTGACCGGCGTCCGCGGGGTCAGCAACGGCATCACCGTCCGACCGGCCAGCGCGCCGGACGGCCACAACCTGGCCGAGCGGATCGTCGACGCGCTGGCCCGGGCCGGAGCGACCGAGGCCGAACGGATCAGCGTCCGGGTGCACGGTGACACGGCGATCCTCGCCGGGTTGGTGCACTCGATGCCCGAACGGGCCGAGGTCGAGCAGGTGGCGTGGTCCGCGCCGGGCATCCGGGAGGTGCAGAACCACATCGCGGTCGCCCCGGTGCTGCGCTGAGCCCGCCAGCGCCGAGCGGGCGCCGAACCACCCGGGGTGGGTGAGCCCGCCTCACCCGCCCCGGGAGCAGGCTGGTGGCATGAGTGATCCGAACGGGCTGATCCAACCGGGACGTACCGCGCCTGGTTTCACATTGCCGGCCACCCCGGACGGGGCTCTCGTCGGGCCTGAGCAGTTCCGTGGCCGGCCCGTCGTGCTCGCCTTCTACCCCGCCGACTGGAGCCCGGTCTGCGGGGACCAGATGTCGCTCTACCAGTCGGCGGCACCCGTCTTCGCTCAGTACCAGGCGGTGGTGCTCGGCGTGTCGGTGGACAGCATCTGGTCGCACCGGGCGTTCGCGGAGAGCAAGGGCATCGAGTTCCCCCTGCTGTCCGACTTCGAGCCGAAGGGCGAGGTGGCCCGCCGCTACGGCGCGTACCTGCCGCAGCGGGGCGAGGCGGCCCGCGCGCTGGTCGTGCTCGACCCGGCCGGGACGGTGACCTGGAGCTACCTGTCGCCGCCCGACGTGAACCCCGGCGCCGACGGCATCTTCGACGCGCTGGACCAACTCGCCGCCGATCGGAAGGTGATGGCCGGATGAGCACGCCACTGCAGGTCACCGCCCGCCTTCGCGACCCGGTGACCACCGAGGACCACATCCGGGGACCGGCCGACGCGGCGGTGACCATCGTCGAGTACGGCGACTTCCAGTGCCCGTTCTGCGGTGCCGCGTACCCGAACCTGCACGAGTTGCTGCGGCAGCGGGCCGACACCGTCCGGCTGGTCTACCGCTACTTCCCGATCGCCAACGTGCACCCGTACGCCGAACGCGCCGCCGAGACGGCCGAGGCCGCCGGTGTCCGCGGCCGGTTCTGGGAGATGCACGACTGGCTCTACGAGCACCAGGACCAGCTCGACCCGGTGCACCTCTCGCTCGGTGTCGAGCAGGTCGGCCTGCCGCCGGACGAGTTGAACGCCGAGGTGGAGAACCGGACGCACGCGGACCGGGTGCGCCGGGACTTCGTCGGAGGCATCCGCAGCGGGGTGAACGGCACCCCCACCCTGTTCGTCAACGGCGTCCGGCACGACGGCGGGTACGACCTGCCCGACCTGCTGACGGCCGTGGACGCCGCCGCCAACGCCTGACCCGTGTCCGTTCAGATCAGCCGCAGCTCGCGCGCCCGCCGGACCGCCTCACGCCGGCGGGTCGCGTCGAGCTTGCGGTAGATGTTGCGGACGTGGGTCTTCACCGTGTTGACCGAGAGGGACAACTCGCTGGCGATCTCCACGTTGGACAGGATGCTCTGCAGATAGCGCAGGATGGTCAGCTCCCGCTCGGTGAGCGGCTCGTCGAGTGCGCCCCGCATCCCGGTGGCCGGCCCGGCGGTGCTCTGCCCCGCACCCCGGACCAGGTCACTGACGAGCGCGAAGTGCGCGGTGCCGGCGTCCAGGTGCGCGGCGAGCAGGTCCCGCACGGGCGGCTCCGCCCGGGTGAAGACCCTCCGGCAGCCCTGCGGGCCGGCCAGGTCCAGCGTCTGCTCCAGGATCCGGCCGGCCCGACGCCCGTCCCCGGCCCGCTCGGCCAGCACCGCGTCCAGCAGGCCCGCGTCCAGCCGTACCGGTAACGGCCAGGCGGTGGCGGCCGGCGCCTGCCATGCCGGCAGGGTGCGCGCGGCGGCGGCGGTGTCGCCGGCCAGCAGTTGCATCTTCGCCAACGTCACCGCGAGCACCGGGTCCGTCCCCTCCTCGGCGGCGTCGGTCAGCAGGTCGCGGGCGGAGTCCAGGTCGCCCCGCGCGGCACGCAGTTCGGCTTCGGCGGCCAGCAGCAGACCGGTCAACCTGGCGGCGGACGGCCGGTCGGCCAACGCCTCCCGGGCCCGGACGAGCAGCCGCTGGCCGGCCGCCGGGTCGCCGGAGTCGCGGCGCAGCTGAGCCCCGCACAACGCGGCCACCGCCGCCGCCACCGGTTCCCCGGAAGCGGCGGCCAGCCACTCGTCGCCCACCTCCGCGTCGCCGGACCAACCGCCCGCCACGTCGAGCGCCGCGAGGGCGAGGGCGAGGTTCGCGGTGGCCTCGTCGGGCTGGTCGCGCAGCAGCGCCACCACCGCGAGAGCCAGGTACGCGTAGCCGCAGTCGAGCCGACAGGACCAGCCCCGGCAGGGCGGCATGCCGAGGGCGTCCCGGGCCGCCTGCTCGGCCGACCGCAGTTCGCCGCGCACCGCGAGCAGCAGCGCGGCGCGGCTGGCACCGACCAGCTCGGTGCGCGGTCGCTCAGCCTCCCGAGCTGCCGCCCGGGCCCGGACGAACCGGGCGGTGGGCAGCTCGCCGTCGGCCATCTCGACCAGCCCCAGGGCGGTGCCGGTGAACGCCCGCAGGTCCAGGTCGTCCGCAGCGCCGCCGCCACCGGCCGTCGGGGCGGAGCTGACCACACCGGTCGGCGGGCTGTCCGGCACCCGGGTCGGCGTGGCGTCCGACGGGCGGGTACGCAGCAGGCGAGCGGCGGCGGCCCGCACCTCACCGCGGTCGTCGGCGAGCCGGGCCACGGTCAGCTCCAGCGCGGTGACCAACCGCAGGAACCGGTCCCGGCGCGGCACCGGCAGGCCCGCGGCGTGCCCGGCGGCGGCGCGCAGGTGACCGTCGGCCGCCGGCAGGTCACCGGCGTACGCCCGCTCGGCGGCGCAGGCCAACGCCACCTCCGGGTCGGCGCGGATCACCTCCGCTGGCGGCGGCGCGGGTGCCGGCGCGTGCACCGGGCCACTGTCGTAGCGGGTCAGCTCCGGCCAGTGCGCGACGAACAGGTCACCGGCCAGGTCCCAGCGGCCGGCGGCCAGGGCGTGCCGTAGTCCGTCGGCGGGCCGGCCGTCGCCCGCGTACCAGTCGGCGGCCCGCACGTGCAGCTCGCGCAGCTCGTCGGCGGGCAACCGGGCCAGGTCGGCGCGGAGCAGGTCGGCGAGCAGCGGCTCACACCGGTACCAGGGTGGCCGGGTGTCCTCCCGGTGCAGCAGACCACCGGTTCCGGCCAGGTCGGCCAGCGCCTGCCCGGCGTCGGCGCGGCCGGTGAGGGCCTCGGCCAGGTCGGCGCAGACGGTGTCGACCAGGGCGGTACGCCGCAGCAGGTCCACCTCGCCCGGGTCGAGCGTCGCCAGCACCTCCTCGTGCAGGTAGCCGGCGATCTCCGGTTGGTCCCCGCCGAACTGCCCCACCCAGCGCTCCGGGTCGGGTTGTCCGCGGACCGCCAGGGCCGCGATGCGCAGCGCGGCCGGCCAGCCGCCGGTGCGCTCCCGAAGCCGGTGCACGGCGCTCGCCGGCAGCGCGGCGGCGTGGGCGGTGAGCAGATCGGCCACCTCGTCGTCGGTGAACGCCAGCTCGTCCGGGCCGATCTCGGTCAGCTCACCGGCGAGGCGCAGCCGGTGCAGTGGCAGGTGCAGCCCGGCGCGCGCGCCGATCACCAGCCGGAGCCGCCGGCCGGCGTGCCGCAGCAGGAACTCCAGGCCGGTCAACGCCGCCGGGTCGGTGACCCGGTGCAGATCGTCAAGGATCAGCAGCACCGGCCGGTCGGCGGCGGCGAGCCTGGCGGCCAACGCCTCCAGTTGGTCGGGGCGCGGTGGCCGGTCGGGCACCGGGCCGTCGTCGGTCGACCCGATCGCCGAGCGCAGCGCCGCGGCGAGGTACGCCCAGAGCCGGTCGGAGTCGTCGCCGGCCTCGACCGACATCCAGGCCGAGACGGGGGTGTCCGCGGGCGACACCGACAGGTCGCCGGAGTCGGGCACGACCTCGCCGGGCTGGACGTCGGGTGCGGCGCCGCCCAGCCGCACCCAGGAGGCGAGCAGTGTCGTCTTGCCCCAGCCGGCGGGGGCGGCCACCACCGTCACCGGTCCCGCACTGCCCTCGTCCAGCCGGCGCAGCAGGCGGGGCCGGGCCACCACCGGTTCCGGCGGCACGGCCGGTGTCAGCCGGGACGCCAACAGCGGTGGCCCCGGCGCCGGTTCGACCCGTACCTGATTCTGTTCCAGCACCCAGCCCCACCCCCACCACACGCTCCGCCCCCGGTCGGCGAGCGGTTACCCGACCCGGGCCGGTTCACCCCTTCCGGGCGAGCGCGCTTCACCCGGCCGCGACCGACGATCGGGGGACGTGAACCGGGAGGACGGGTGGTGCCGATGGGACGGCTGGCACGGGCGGGACCCGCCCTCGGCGGCGCGGCGCTGGCCAGGGCGGCACGGTTGCTGCGCGTACCCCGTGGGGGTGGCCGGCCGGGCGCGGACGGCGACGCCGCCGCGCCGGCCCGGTGGGAGGTGGTGACCGTCGACCGGCCCCCGGAGCAGGTCCTTCCGGACGGCCGCTGGCCGGAGCCGCTAGGCCGCCTGGACGGGGCGATCGAGGTGCGGGTGCGGCCGGCGCCCGGCGATCGGGGCACCGAGCTGGCCGCCCGGCCGCTGGCCGGCGTCACCCCGCCCACCGGGCTGGCCGCGCACCTGGTCGGCGACGACCCTGCTCTGCTGGTCCGCCGGACGCTGCGCCAGGTCAAGCAGCGGGTGGAGACCGGTGAGGTGCTCCGCGCGGACCGCTCCGCGCTGGACCGCCCCGAGGTTCCCGGGTGAGGGCGCTGTGCTGGGTGGCCGCCGGTGAGCTGGGGGTACGCGAGGTGCCCGACCCGGAGCTGCGCAACGAGCGGGACGTCATCGTGCGGGTGCGGCGCAGCGCCACCAGCGGGGGTGATCTGCCGCTGCTGTCCGGCCGGCACCCGCTGCTGCGCGCCGGCGACGTGCTCGGCGCGGAGTTCCTGGGCGAGGTGGTCGAGGTCGGCCCCGGGGTTCGCCGACACCGGGTCGGCGACCGGGTGGTGGTCGGCGCGAGCGTGGCCTGCGGCGGCTGCTGGTACTGCCGCCAGGGCCGGCACTCCTGCTGCGACAACGCCCATGCCGACCTGGCCAGCGCCGACCCCGACTGGGCCCGCTCGGACGTCGGGTGCTTCGGCCGGCCGAGGGCGGCCGGCGGTTTCGCCGGCGGTCACGCCGAGTACGTGCGGGTGCCGTACGCCGACGTGAGCGCGTTCCGGGTCCCGGACGGCGTCGACGACGACCGGGCGGTGTTCGCCGCCGACGCCGCGCCGAGTGGGTGGCTCGCCGCCGAGGTGGGTGCGGTGCGCCCCGGCGACGTGGTGGCGATCTGGGGCGCCGGGGCGGTGGGCCAGTTGACCGCGTGGGCGGCGGTGCGGCGCGGTGCCACCCGGGTGCTGATCGTGGACCGGTACGAGGAGCGGTTGCGGATGGCCGAGCGGCACTGCGCCGCCGAGCCGCTCGACTACCGCCGCGACGACATCGCCGCCGAGCTGCGCGACCGCAGCGGTGGGCGCGGGCCGGACGTGTGCGTGGTGGCGGTCGGCGCGCCGCCGACCCGGTCGGTGGCCGACCGCTTCGGCGGCCAGCACGCCGACCGGCCGGACGCGCTGCGGGAGGCGGTGCACGCCTGCCGCAAGAGCGGCATGGTGGTGGTGCTCGGCGGGACGGCCGGGTTCGTCGACGCGTTCCCGCTGGGTGCGCTGACCGAACGGCGGCTCACGCTGCACGGTGCGGGCCGGCCCGACCTGCGCGACGTGCCGATGCTGCTGGACCGGATGGCCCGCGACGAGCTGCGGACCGAGCACCTGGCCACCCACCGACTGCCGTTGGCGCGGGGCCCCGAGGGGTACGCGCTGTTCCGGGACCGGGCCGACGGTTGCGTACGGGCCGTGTTCACGCCGTGACGAGTGTCGATCGGCGGGGGCGAATGGCAGACTCCGGGGATGGCCGTGGAGCGAACGTACGACGTGGTGTTGTTCGGCGCGACCGGGTTCACCGGCGGCCTGACCGCCGAGTACCTGGCCCGACACGCACCGGCCGGGCTGCGCTGGGCGCTGGCCGGGCGCAACCCGCAGCGCCTCGCCGCCGTCCGGGACCGGCTCGCGGCCATCGACCCGGGCCTGGCCGACCTGCCGTTGCTCACCGCCGAGGTGACCGACGCCGACTCGCTGCGGGTGGTGGCGGAGAACGCCCGGGTGGTGGCCAGCACCGTCGGCCCGTACGTCCACCACGGGGAGCCGCTGGTCGCCGCCTGCGCCCGGGCCGGCACCGACTACCTGGACATCACCGGTGAGCCGGAGTTCGTCGACCTGATGTACGTGCGCCACCACGCCGAGGCGGCACGCACCGGCGCGCGGCTGGTGCACGCCTGCGGCTTCGACTCCGTCCCGCACGACGTGGGCGTCTGGTTCACCGTCAAGCAGCTGCCCGCCGACGTCCCGATCACCGTGGACGGGTACGTGCGCGCCGGCGGCCGGTTCTCCGCCGGCACCTACCATTCGGCGCTCACCGCGTTCTCCCGTAGCGGGCAGGCCAGCCGGGCCGCCCGGGAGCGCCGGGCGGTCGAGCCGCGCCCGACCGACCGTCGAGTCCGGGCGGTGCCGGGCCGGCTGGCCCGCTCGGCGGAGCTGGGCATCTGGACGGTGCCGCTGCCGACCATCGACCCGCAGGTGGTGCGCCGCTCGGCGGCGGCCCGCCCGGAGTACGGCCCGGACTTCCGCTACCGGCACTTCGCCGCGGTGAAGCGGCTGCCCACAGTGCTTGTCGGTGCCGCCGGGCTCGGCGCGCTGGTCGGGCTGGTGAAGCTGCCGCCCAGTCGGCGCTGGCTGCTCGGCCGGCTCGCGTCCGGGCAGGGGCCCACGGCGCAGCAGCGGGCGTCGTCGTGGTTCCGGGTGCGGTTCGTCGGCACCGGCGGCGGGCAGCGGGTGGTCACCGAGGTCGCCGGCGGTGACCCCGGCTACGACGAGACGGCGAAGATGCTCGGCGAGTCGGCGCTGTGCCTGGCGCTCGACGAGCTGCCGCCGACCGCCGGGCAGCTCACCCCGGTGGCCGCGATGGGTGACGCGCTGCTCGACCGGCTGGTCCGGGCCGGCCTCACCTTCCGGGTGCTGGAACGCTCGGCTTGACCCTCGACCGGGTCGAGGGGGCAGGATGCCCAGCGTGAGTCACCTGCACAGCATCGGCGAGCTGGCCCGGGCCAGCGGCCTGACGGTCAGCGCCCTGCGCTTCTACGACTCGGCCGGCGTGCTGGAGCCGGCCCTGGTCGACCCGGTGACCGGCTACCGCTGGTACACCGACGAGCAGGTCGCGCCGGCCCGGCTGGTGGCCGGGCTGCGCCGGATCGGCATGCCGGTGCCGCAGATCGCCACCGCGGTACGCGCCGAGCCGGCAGTGGTGCACCAGCTGCTCGACACGCACCTGCGCCGGCTCGCCGACGGGCTCGACGACGCCCGCCGTGAGGTCGACCGGCTCCGGGCCCTGCTGGACCCGACCCCGCCGACCGCCACCACGCTGCTGGTCTCCCCCGCCGCCCTGGCCGCCGCGCTCGACGCGGTGCGCTTCGCCGTCACCGTCGACCCGGAGATGCCGATGCTCGCCGGCGTGCTGTTCGACGTGGAGACCGACGGCGTCCGACTCGTCGCCACCGACCGGTACCGACTGGCGCTGGCTCGGGCCGCTGCCGACGTCGACGGCCCGCCGGTGCGGGTGTTCGTGCCGGTGGCCCTCGTCGACCAGCTCCGGCCACTGCTCGACGCCGCCGACACCTGGCCGGTCCGGCTGACGGTGGCGGGCGCGGACCTGCGGGTGCGGGTGGCCGAGGGCACGGTGACCGGCACCGCCCTGCCGTACGACTTCCCGGACTACCGCCGGTTGCTGCGCAAGGCGGTCGGCGAGCGGTCCACCGCGCGCCGGATCCCGGTCGACGTGGCCTCCCTGCGCGCCGCGCTGGCCGACCCGGCGGCCCCCACCGTCGCCCGCGACCATGACGGCACGACCCGTGCGGTCACCGTGCTCGGCGTCGACGACCGGGGCGGGCTGCGGCTGCTCCCCGCCGCCGACCTTGGCACCGACGCGCTGCGGGTCGGGGTGGACGGTGGCTACCTGCTGGACGCGTTGAACGCGGCCGGTGCGCCGCAACTGGTGCTGGAGCTGGACGGGCCGATCGCCCCGCTGGCCGTACGCCGACCGGACGACGCGGACACCTACTCGGTGCTGATGCCGATCCGGCTCTAGAACCTCCCCGTCCCGGGCGGAAAAGCCCGCGACGGTAGCATCTGGTGGTTCACCTGTGACCCCGGACGGAGGCGTACGGAGCAGCATGCTCGACATGGAGTTGATCCGGAAGGATCGCGAGGCGGTGGCGACCGCGCTGGCGAAGCGTCTGGATCCCGCCGAGGTCACCCGTGCCCTGGACGAGATCCAGCGGCTCGACCAGGAACGCCGCGCCCTGATCACGGAGATCGACGCCGAGCGGCAGCGCCGCAAGGCCGAGGCCCGGGCGTACGCGCAGGCGAAGCGGGCCGGCGAGGAGCCGCAGGTCGCCGCGCCGGAGGCGGAGCGTCGGCAGCTCGCCGAGCTGGAGTCCCAGCTCGACGAGGTGCAGGCCCGGCTGCGCGACGCGATGAGCGAGCTGCCCAACCTGCCCAGCGACGACGTGGTGGCCGGCGGCAAGGAAGCCAACCGGGTGGTGAAGACCTTCGGTGAGCCTCCGGTGATCGAGAAGGTCCGCGACCACGTGGAGCTGAGCCGGGCGTTGGGCCTGGTCGACTACGAGCGCGGCGTCAAGCTCGGCGGGTCCGGTTTCTGGATCTACACGGGCATCGGCGCCCGGCTGGAGTGGGCGCTGCTCAACTACTTCGTCGACCAGCACATCAAGGCCGGTTACGAGTTCCTGCTCCCGCCGCACCTGCTGCTGGATTCGGCCGGCTTCGCCGCCGGGCAGTTCCCCAAGTTCTACGACGACGTCTACCACCTGGATGCGGCGTCCGCCCCGCGCGGCCAGTTCCTGCTGCCCACGTCGGAGACGGCGATCCTCGGCGCGTACCAGGACGAGATCCTGGAGACCCCGAAGCTGCCGCTGAAGGCGTTCGCGTACACCCCGTGTTACCGGCGGGAGTCGGCCGGTTCGCACTCGGACGAGCGCGGCACGGTGCGGGGGCACCAGTTCAACAAGGTGGAGATCTTCCAGTTCACCCTGCCGGAGCAGGCCGACGCGGCGTTGGAGGAGATGCTCGCCCACGCCGAGAGCCTGGTCGAGGGGCTGGGTCTGCACTACCAGCGCACGCTGCTCTCGGCCGGTGACGCCAGCGCCTCGATGAAGAAGACGCTCGACATCGAGGTGTGGATGCCGAGCACCGGCAAGTACAAGGAGGTGTCGTCGGTGTCCTGGGCCGGCGATTACCAGGCTCGTCGGGCGGCCATCCGCTACCGCGAGCCGGGCGGCAAGCAGACCCGCTTCGTGCACACCCTCAACGGCTCGGCGCTGGCGACGAGCCGGCTCTTCCCGGCCATCCTGGAGCAGTACCAGCAGGCCGACGGCAGCGTCCTGGTCCCGAAGGTCCTCCAGGAGCGCCTGGGCACCGACCGGCTGACCCCCCTGCGCTGAATCAGTCGGCGGCGGGGCTGGTGCGATCCGCACCAGCCCCGCCGTCGTCGTTTCGGGCCACGGGTGTCAGACCGTGGTCGATCCCGCCGGTTCAGGCACCGAACACCTCCGCGTGGGTCAGCCGGGCGTCACCGGGCTGCCAGTCGGCGACCGCGATCGCCACGTACCGTCCGGAGGACCTGGTCGTGACCGTGGTCTCGGGTTTCGGCTTCGGGACCGAGGCGACCGTCACGTAGCCGAGTCCGTCGGCCGAGGTGGCCACGGTGATCGGCCGCCGCCGACCGGGGGTCCAGGTCAGGCGGACCGATGCCAGATCCCGGAGCGATCCGAGGTCGATCACCAGTCGGCCGTTCGGGCCGGGTTGCCAGGCGGTCCCCGGGTCGCCGTCGACGGCGGCCGACGGGTCGGTCATGCCGGCCGGGAGCGGTGACGTCGGGTAGGTCGTCCGGGACCGGGCCAGGTCACGTGTCGGCGTCACCGTCCCACCCGCGAACGCGACGTCCTTGCGGTGTCCGGCGGGAACCGTCACTCGCTGTCGGGCGCCGCCGGCCGCGGACTCCACCTGCACCTTCACGATGTGCCCGGCGGGCGCGGTGATTCGGAGGTGGTGCGAGTCGGTGACGTCGAACCGGGTACCGGCGGGGATCGCCTTCCCCGGCTGTGCCGCGGTCGCGGTGAACCGGGGCGGCTCGACGCGTGCGGTAAATGCGGCGAGGTCGACCTGGTAGGTGCTGGTCCCCGATCCGGTGACCTGGCTTCCGTGGTACAGCCGCAGCGTGGCGCGCTGCGCAAGCGTGACGGCCGCCGTGATGTCGTCGTCGGACAGGTTGAACAGGCTGAGGTATCCGTCGGCGTCACTCACCCGCAACGCCTCCGGACCGCCGCTGGGCATTGTTCGCGACGCCGCAGCGGCCAGGGCCGACCTGTCCGCGCCCGCGTACCCCTCGATGATCAGCCGGGTGCTGCCGGTGGCCGGCCCGCTGGACAGGGTGACGGTGGTGGCGGTCACGGTGATCGGATTCTGGGCGTTGTGGACCACCAGACCCGCTCGTCCGTCGACGTCGAGCCAGGAGCCGGTGATGGTCGGGCTGTCCGGCACCACCGCCGCGTCGCTCCAGTCGGTGCCGTCGAGTGAGGTCTGGATGACGTAGCGGGTGCCGTACGCGGCCTCCCAGTCCAGGCGTACGCCGCTGATGTCGATGGGCTCACCGAGGTCGACGGCGAGCCAACTGTCCGCGCGGGCGCGTTCCTCGCGGGCGACCGCCCAGCGGGTGCCGGGGTTGCCGTCGGTCGCGCGCGCAGCGGGGTAGGCGGGGTCGGCGGACGAGGCCGTGGTGGGCCGCCCGATGGCGCGGTCGACCCCGCCGGCGTCGAGCACGGCGAAGGCGAACAGCGAGTAGCCGTACTGGTTGACGGGGGATCGGCCGAGCATCCGCACGTACCGGGCGGGACGAGGCGCGAAGCTGATCTGGTCGGTTCCGCCGTCGCCGACGCCCGATTGTCCGGCCAGGGTGACGGACCCCTGTTCGCCGGTGAAGGTACGGGTGCCGGTGAGCCCGGGTACGCCGGGCATGTCCAGGTTGAACAGGGTGAGCGCGCCCTCGTCGGCACCGATGCCGGTGGTGGCGTACACGACCGTTCCGGTGGGCAGCGTGACGTATCCGGCGGTGCCGCCGGCGACGCGGAGAACGGTCGCCGTGGCGTCGACACCGTCTCGGGCCACTGTGTACGCGGCGGAGGTGCGGCCGAGGACCGGCGCGGACTGCCTCGGCAGCAGCGAGGCGGCCCGGGTGTCGAACAACCAGTTGTCGTGGGCGGGGGCCCACTGGAACGAGACGAATCCGGTCTTGCTGACCGCCGCGGCGAAGGCGGTCGCGCTCTGGTGGGCGGTCAGCCCGGCCTGCTCCCCGAAGTCCCTGGTGCCCGCCGCCGCCGCGAAGAACGCGGTGCTGGCGACCGGCTGGACCACGCCGCCGTTGGCTGCCCGCCAGGCATGGAAGAGATAGCTGATGGCGACCTCGGCCCGGGCCTCGGGCTCGTACTTCGGCTCGCCGCTGAACTTGGTGAGCCGATTCTCGGGCGGGTAGTTCAGGTAGGGCATGAGCCGGTCGGCGAGGTCCGCCTCGGCCCGGGCGGCGTGCCGGTCGCCCTGGACCTGCGCGAGGAAGGCGAGCGGCAGGACGTCACGGCCGTACAGGTGGTAGCGGTCCGCGACCATCGGCATGAAGGGTTCGCCGGCGTCGCTGGCCAGCAGCCGCATGGTCCGCCACAGCTCGGCACCGCTGGGTTGCCTGGTGAGTGCCTCGGGGAGCGGTTGGCCGGCGGTCAGGAAGTGCGCCGCGGTACGACCCGCGGTGCGCCACAGTTCCTCCTGGTAGTGCGGGCCGAAGGAGCCGTGGTTCTCGACCAGGAACGTGTCGTGGATGTTGTGGGCGGTGTTCCAGTCCGCGACCGCCCGCCCGTCGACGACGGCGGGGTTGGCACGGTCGGCTGCCGGTAGTCCGGTCGCGTTGAGCGTCCACATCGAGAACCGCTCGCGCCACGCCGCGGCTGCGGGGTCGTCCGGCGCCCAGGCCAGACCGGGCGCGATCGCCTGGGCGTAGACCCCCATCTCCTCGAGCTTGGTGTCCCCGATCCAGCCACCGGTGAGGCCGTTCGGCGTCCAACCGCCACTGAGCGGGTCGTTACCGGTGCCGAGGGAGTGGGCGTACGCGGCCTGCCCGCGGGCGATGCGGTCGACGTTGGTGCGGGTCACCTCGTCCAGGTCGGACCAGAGCAGTCGGGCGGCCAGGACGAAGTACAGCTCGAAGGTGCTGTCCCAGAACAGCTGTCGGCCCCACTCGGTGCCGCCGGTGAGCCGGTTGGTGGCCGCGAAGCGGCGGATGGTGGCGACGGTACGGGCGTGCAGCGTGTCCCGGTCGACGCCTGCCGCTGCCGCGTCGTACCCGGGCGAGGTGAGCAGGACCGCGTTACCGAGGACGACCGCGAACCTGAAGTCCGCGAGGCGGTACGCGTTGATCGCCGGATCCCACTGCTCCTCGGCCCATCGGGTGTGGGCGAGCAGCAGCGCGTGGTAGGTGTTGGCAACCGGGCCGATGGCCGCGGCCGGTGACGTGGTGGCGGATGGCGCGGCCTGGGCGACGGCGGGTCGGGCGATGGCGAGTCCAGCGCCGATGGCGCCGCCAAGGATGAGCAACCGCCGCCGGCTCAACTCGAGTTCGGATATGCGCATGGTGGTCCTTCGGTGTGACAACGTTGTCAGACAGCCTCCGGTGATCGTTTCCGGATGTCAAGACCGACGTCGTCGCCTCAGGGACGACGAGGGCGGTGGGCGCGCTTCGCCACGAGCGCGGCCAGGAGCAGGGCGGCCAGGGCGGCCAGCAACACCGCCGGGCCGATCCGGTCGAGGGCGTCGGCCAGGGCTCGCTGGACCTGGGCGGCCACCCGGATGACCGGGTCGTGCAGCGCGTCGCGGCGACCGGCGGCCAGCCGTAGCTCGTACCAGCCGTACCAGGCGACGTAACCGCCGGCGAGCAGCAGCACCAGGCCGCTGAGGCGGGGCACCAACGCCCCGGCGACGCGCAGCCGGGCCACCAGGCCGTCGCGCAGCAGCGCCACCCCGAGCGCGGCGACAGCGACCACCAGACCCATCCCGAGGGCGTACGCGCCGAACAGCGCCAACCCCTGACCGGTCGAGCCGGCCTGGAGGCTGGTCACCACGATGGCCAGGAACGGCGCGATGGCGCAGCCGAGCGACGCCAGCGCGTACGCCGCGCCGAACAGCGCCATCGACGGCCAGGACCGGGTCAGCCGGGGCGCCCGGGCGGACCAGCCGGGGGTCGGCAGCCGCCGACCGGCGAGCAACCAGCAGCCGACCACCACCAGCAGCACGCCGAGCGTCACTGTCAGCCACGGCAGCCGGGGCCGCAACCAGCCGGCCAGCGGCGCGAGCGCCAGGCCGAACGCGCCGAAGACCAGCACGTACCCCACTGTCAGCCCGGCCGCCGCGGTGAGCGCGCGGCCGACCGCGCCGCGAGTGTCCGACGTCCCGGCGACCAACAGCGAGAGGTACGCGGGCAGCAACGCGAAGCCGCACGGGTTGACCGCGCCGAGCATGCCGGCGGTCAGCGCGAGCAGCAGTGTGCCGGTCACGCCCCGGCCAGTGCGGCGACCCTGGCGGTGAGCGCCTCACCGTCCAGGAATCCCTGGTGGACGACCGTGCCGCTGCGGTCGATGACCACGAAGATGCTCTGCTCGGTCACCTTGAACCGCTTCCAGAGCACTCCCTTGCTGTCCTCGATCTGCGGTGTGCCGTCGAGCTCGAACTCGGTGACGAACTCCTTCATGGCTTTCCGTTCACCCAGCCCGGCCACGCCGACGATCGGCACGGTGTCCCGGTACTTCGGGGCGATCTCGGCCACCGTCCAGGCCTGACTGGCGCAGGTGGCGCACCACGGCGCCCAGAACCACAGCACCACCGGTCTGCCGGCGAGCTGCGCCGCGTCGAACGCGGCCCCGCCGAGGGTCGTCCCGGTGAAGCGCAGCACGTCCGGGACCTGCACCGGAGCGGCCTGCGGTCCGCCGGTGGGCGAGGCGGTCGGCGAGGGCGGTGTCCCGGTCGGCGCGGCACCGGGCGGGGCCGATCCGGCGGCGGTGGGTCCGCCCGGCGCGGTGCCGGTGCAGGCGGCGACGCCGAGCAGGGCCACCACGAGTGCCCCAGCGGTGGCACCACGGCGTAGCTGTCCGGCCGCTGCCCAGCGGCTCAGCTGCCCGGCCGCTGCCCAGCGGCTCAGCTGCCCGGCCGCTGCCCAGCGGCTCAGCTGCCCGGCCGCCGTCCACCTCCTGCTGATCCGCATCCGTTCCTCCGTCTCCGGTCCGGAAGGGACCCTTGCTGGACCTGGGGCCTACCTACTCGGCCTTGGCGAGTCGGAGGGCCAACTCGGGGCAGACCTTGACCGCCTTCAGCGCCCCCTCCCGCAGCCAGGTCGGCACGGGGGTGGCCGGGAAGGCGGGATATCCGTTCGCGTCGAGGCGGATGAAGTCCGGGACGACGTGCGCGCACAGGCCGTGCCCGTCACAGCGCGACCAGTCCAGGGTGAGCTTCTGCGGGTTCGCGTCGGGTGCGCCCGGCAGCCCCATCACGCCCTTGACCCGCCGGCCGCAGCCGTCGCCGGTGCTGTGCAGCCGCAGGTCCTCGGCGAAGACCTCGATCGCGGAGAGCGCGAACCGGGCGGTGCCGTCGGGGTGGCTGCACGCGCCCCGGCCCTTCACCTCGCCGGCCGCGGCCCGCACCACGTCGGCCGGTTGGCTGCCGGCGACGGCCAGGTCCACCGCGCGGGCCAGGTCCGGCAGGCCCATCTTGCACGGTCCGCACTGCCCGGCGGACTCACCGGCCAGGTAGCGCACCACCTGGGCGGCCTCCCCGAGCGGGCAGGTGTCGACACCGAGCGGGACGATGATGCCCGCGCCGAGCGTGCCGCCGACCGCTGCCAGGCCCTTGCGGGAGACCTCGGCCTTCTCCGCCGCCTCCGGGGTGATCCACTTGCCGTGGTAGCCGCCCATCAGGATGCCCTGGACGTCCGGCACCTCGCACAGGTCGAGGACGTCGCGCAGCGGCATGCCGGCGGTGCACTCCACAACGGCCGGTCGGCCAGCCGCCCCGGTCACGGTGAGTAGCACGGTGCCCGGCTCGTCGTCGGTACCGAGCGCCGCGTACTCGTACGGGCCCAGTCGGGCGCCGACGGCGAGCTGGGCGTACGTCTCGGCGTTGGACAGCAGGGTGGGCAGGCCGCTGACCCCGGAGTCGCTGGAGCGCTTCTTGGTGCCCGGCGGGATGTGCGGCAGCCCGTTGATCCCGTTGACAAGTGCGCCGCCCTCGCCGGAGATGAACCGGTGCGGCACTGTGACGATCGTTGTCTGCACCGGCATCCGGCGCTCGTCGAGGGCGTCCATCAGCGAGTCCCGGCCGACCCCGTCGTCCGCCACGCCGATCACGATCTCGTCGGCGTCCAGGGCGTACGCGGCCAGCGCCGCCCCGTCCAGGATCAGGTGCGGGGCGCGGGTCAGCAGCACCTTGTCCTTCCAGCTGGCCGGCTCCCCCTCGGTGGCGTTGACCACCACCACGGCGGCGAGGTCCTGCCGCTCGCAGGACTCCAGCACCGCGCGCAGTTTGCGGGCGAACGGGAACCCTGCCCCGCCCTTGCCCTTGAGTTGCATGCCCTCGGCGAGCCGGAGCAGTTGCGCCGGCTCCATCGGGCCGATCGGTCCGTGCACCTCCTCGTGCGCGATCAGGTCGAGTCGGCCGTACTCGGCGAAGCCGGCGGTGAGCCGGGGCTCGCCCACACAGGCGACCGGTGGCACGGCGGTGCGCATCATTTCGCCTCACCCCGCAGCCCGGCCCAGTACGCCCCGTCCACCGCGTCGGCGCTGGCCTTGCGCCGCTTGGACCGGCCCTCGCCGGCTGCCCGCTTGGCCCGCCGTGACGCCAGGTCGACAAGGGTGGGGGTGTCGTCGACGGGCACCTCGTCCGGCACGTACCGGGCCGGCGGACGCCAGTAGTCCGGCTCCTCGGGCAGGTCGTCCTCGGCGCTGTGCCGGCCGCTGCCGCTGCGCGGCGCCGACGAGATCGGGCTGCTGGAGATCGGGCCGGCCGAGATCGGCTCGACGGAGACCGGGCCGGCGGAGATGGGCTCGTCGGCCTGCCACCGGCGTGGACTGTCCCACGGCTCCTCGGCCTCGTCGAGGGTCGGCCGCGGCGGCGCCGAGTAGCGGCTGCCGTCGTCCTCGCTGCGGGACCGGCGACGGGACCGCTCGGCGGCCGGCTCGTCGACGCGCCGCCGGCCGGCCGGTGCCACCTCGTCGCGGGTACGCGAGGCGCGCCGCCGGGTCACCGGCTCGGCCTCCTCCTCGTCGCGTCGACGGATGTCGGTCTCGTCCACGCTGCGGCGGGTCGACCGGCGGGTCGTCGGCTCCTCCTCGGCGCGCCGGCCGCGCGAGGACCGTTCGGTGTCGCGGTAGGCCGCCGGCTCCTCCTCCCGTCGGCGTCGGCTGGGCCGGGTCGGTTCGACGAGCGAGCCGGGCTCGGGCACCACCGGGACGGTGAACCGTTCCGGGTCGCGGCGGGCGGGCGGGGCGGTCCAGGTGGCGGTGGCGGTGTCCGCCCAGGCGGGACGCTTGTCGGTGGCCTTCGGGCGCCGACCCAACCCGGCCAGCAGCGATCGGGCGGTCTTCGCCTCTTCAGCCCGGCCGACCATCACCGCGTTGCGCACCGCTGCCTGGTGCTGCTCGCGGCTGCGCCGACCGATGGTGACCGAGAACCGCACCAGCAGGGCCAGCACCACCAGCAAGACGCAGCCCAGGTAGCTGAACATCACCCAGGGCGCTGCGGCCCGACCGGCGTTGAGGCCGTGCAGGATGGCGAAGGGCCAGGCCAGGTACGCGGTCGAGTGCAGCGCGCGCCAGAGCCACCTCGGACCGACGCCCGCGAAGCGGGCGCGGATGATGCCGGTCCAGATCACGCTGACCATCAGCAGCGCGGCGACGGTGCCGAGCCCGACGTAGAAACCCCCGCCGCCGACGAACGGCACCAGCGCGTCGGTCGCCGCCGCCCGCCCCGTGCCGATCTTGGTGAGGACGTGGAAGCCGAGCCCGGCCACCCCCAGCACACCGGTGGCCCGGTGCGCCGACTGCATCAGCACCCGGTGCGGGATACGCAGCACCAGCCGGTCGGTGGCGAGCAGACCGAGCATGACGGTGAGACTCAACGACACCAGGGAGACCACCCCGGCGAAGAACTCGGTGAAGAAGAAGCCGTACGCGTACGCCGTCTGACCGGTGCCGGTCAGCATGATCGCCGCCCAGAGCGCGGCGAGCACCGAAGCGATCAGCAGGGCGCTCGCCGACCGGGACGGGGTGCGCACCCCCCGACTGCTGGCGGTGGTCCGGATCGTCGCCTTCTTGTCCTGCTGTGCCCGGGCCATCTGCTCCTCGATCGTCTCGCGGCGGCGTACCACCGGCCGACCCCTGCTCCCCCATCCAGTACGGACCGGCGGGGCGCGCGGATCACCCGCCGCGAAAAATTTCTGGGCCGAGATCGAACCGAGGGGCACGGCCGTGCGTTGCACCCCGCTCCCACCCACCAGATCGGACAGTGACGAACGTGCATGCATTGACACTCCGTGCAACACGCTTGTAACCTTTCAGCAAATTTCAGTCCGGGTTGCAAGATTCCGGCAACCGGGCGTTCCCCCACCGCACCACCACCCCCGCTCCCGCTCCCGTCAGGAGTCCCCATGCACCGACGTCGACGCGGCTCGGCGCTCCTCGCCCTCGGCCTGATCGCCAGCCTGCTCGTCCCCACCACAGTGACGGCACCCCCGGCCGTCGCCGCCCCGTCCGGCGGCAAGAAGGTCATCGTCCAGCTCTTCGAGTGGAACTGGCCCTCGGTGGCCAACGAGTGCCAGAGCACCCTCGGCCCGAAGGGCTACGGCTACGTGCAGGTCTCACCCCCGCAGGAGCACGTGCGGGGCAACCAGTGGTGGCTGGCGTACCAGCCGGTCAGCTACCGGATCGAGTCCCGCAAGGGCACCCGGGCCCAGTTCCAGTCGATGGTGAACACCTGCCACGCGGCCGGGGTCAAGGTGATCGTCGACGCGGTGGTCAACCACATGTCCGGTCAGGACAACGGCGGCATCGGCTGGGCCGGCTCGTCCTACTCGCACTACGACTACCCGGGCATCTACCAGACCCAGGACTTCCACCACTGCGGGCGCAACGGCGGCGACGACATCGCCAACTACAACGACCGGTACGAGGTGCAGAACTGCGAGCTGGTCAACCTCTCGGACCTGAAGACCGAGTCGGACTACGTCCGCACGAAGATCGCCTCGTACCTCAACGACCTGCTCTCCCTCGGCGTCGACGGCTTCCGGATGGACGCCAGCAAGCACATGCCGGCCGCCGACATCGCCGCGATCAGGGGCAAGCTGTCCCGCTCCGCGTACATCGTGCAGGAGGTCATCTACGGTGCCGGCGAGCCGGTCCAGCCGACCGAGTACACCGGCAACGGTGACGTGCACGAGTTCCGCTACGGCAAGGACCTGGCCCGGGTTTTCCGGTCCGAGCGGTTGGCGTACCTGCGCAACTTCGGCGAGGGCTGGGGGCACCTGCCCACCGGCCCGGCGTCGGTGTTCGTCGACAACCACGACACCCAGCGCGACTCCGGCGGAGTGTTGACCTACAAGGACCGGGGGATCTACGCCCTGGCGAACGCCTTCATGCTGGCCTGGCCGTACGGCTCCCCCACCGTCATGTCCAGCTACACCTTCAGCAGCCGCGACGCCGGCCCGCCGTCGGACGGGGCCAACAAGACACTCAACACCACCTGCTACTCCGGCTGGGAGTGCGAGCACCGTTGGCCGGTGATCGCCAACATGGTCGGCTTCCGCAACGCCACCGAGGGCGCCGGGGTGGCCAACTGGTACGACAACGGCAACAACCACATCGCGTTCAGCCGCAGTGGCAAGGGCTTCATCACCGTCAACGACGAGGACGCCGCGGTGAACGGTCGCTCGTACTACACGGGGTTGCCCGCCGGCCGGTACTGCGACGTCATCCACGGCACGTACGCGGGCGGCACGTGCAGCGGACCAGTGATCACGGTGGACGGTAACGGCTGGTTCGCGGCCAACGTGCCCGCGCACGACGCCGTGGCCATCCACATCGGCGCACGAATCTGATTCGGTCGGGGCCTCCGGGCGGCGGATTTCGCCGAACCGGGGGCCCCGGCGCAATCGCCACCATAGAGTGATTTCGTGTCGTTTGACCGAAAGACTCCGTCCCGCCGTCGCGGCGTCTGGGTGACCGCCGCCATCGGCGTACCCGCGCTGCTGGTGACCGCGCTGCTGGTCGGCCAGGCCCTCACCCCCAGCTCGACGGCCCCCGACGACAGCAACGTGGTGGTGGCCGACCCGACCCCGAGCAGTGTGGAGCAGAGCCCGGACGAGTCGGTCCCCCCGGCCGCGCCCGCCCCGGACGGGCTGCCGGTGGTCGACTACGACCCCGCACCCGGCGGGTTCCCCGCCGATCCGGCCACCATGGACGTCACGCCGCTGACCGACGGCGCGCACCCGACCAGACGGATCGCCGCGTACGACGCGCCCGGTGGTCGTCCGCGCGCGTTCCTCGAACCGACGATCCGCGGTGTGGAGCTGACCATGCCGATCGCCCAGCGGCGGGCCGGCTGGACCGCCGTCCTGCTGCCCTCGGCCAACCGGCGGCTCGCCTGGCTGCCACCCGGCGGGTTCGAGACGGTGCCGCTGCGCGACCAGATCGTCGTCGAACGCAAGGCGCACCGGCTCACCTGGTACCGGGCCGGCAAGGCGGTGCGTTCCTGGGAGGTCAGCCTCGGCCAGTCCGGCCAGGAGACTCCACTCGGGCGGACCTTCATCCTGGGCCGCACCCCACCGCCGGAGTCGGTCTACGGCGGGGTGGACATCTACGCCCTCGGTTCGGTGCCGGACGATCCGGAGTCGGTGCCGGACGGGCTGCGCGGCGCGCACATCGGCGTGCACACCTGGCACAACGACGACGAGCTGGGCGAGAACACCACGAACGGCTGCATCCGGCTGACCCGCTCCGGGCAGCGGGAGCTGCTCGCCGAGGTCCGCCCCGGCAGCAGCGTGGTGGTGGTCGACCAACTGGCCGCTCCGCCGCCGACCGCCTGAGCGCCGGCACAGCCGGTCACTCGCCGAGCAGCCAGCCGTTCCGCTCGGCGACCCGGATCGCGTCGGCCCGGTTGCGGGCACCGGTCTTGCCGATCGCCGCCGACAGGTGGTTGCGGACCGTCCCCTCGGACAGGTGCAGAGCCCGGGCCAGGTCGGCGACGGTGCCGCCGCCCCGAGCGGTCCGCAGCACCTCGGTCTCCCGCTCGGTCAGTGGGCTCGCGCCGGTGGCCAGGGTCTCCGCGGCCAGCGTCGGGTCGACCACCCGCAGGCCCGCGTGCACCCGACGGACCGCGTCGGCGAGCTGCCGGGCCGGGGTGTCCTTGACCACGAACCCGCTCGCACCGGCCTCCATCGCCCGACGCAGGTAGCCGGGTCGACCGAAGGTGGTCACCACCAGCACCCGGCAGGTCGGCAGCGCCACCCGCAACGCCGAGGTGGCGGCGATCCCGTCCAGGCCGGGCATCTCCACGTCCAGCAGGGCGACGTCCGGGGCGCTGCGTCGCGCCTCGGGCACCACCTGGTCGCCCCGACCGACCTCGGCGACCACTGTCAGGTCCTCCTCCAGCGAGAGCAGGGCGGCCAGCGCACCCCGGACCAGCGCCTGGTCGTCGGCGAGCAACAGCCGGATCGGCGTGGGACCGCCGCTCACCGGGCCGCCTCCTGGCTGTGCACACGCAGCAGAAAGCCGTCGCCCGTCGGCCGGCGACCGACGGTCACCACCGCGTCCAGCCGCCGCGCCCGCTCCCGCAGGCCGACCAGCCCGTGCCCGCTCGCGTCGGGAGTGGACGGACCACGGCCGTCGTCACTGATCTCGACCCGATCCGGGTGCACCCGGATCACGCAGCACCGCGCCCCACTGTGCCGGACCACGTTGGTCACCCCTTCCCGTACCGCCCAGCCGAACAACCGGTCCCACTCCCGCGGCAGGTCCGGCACCTCGGTCGGCACGTCCGCCGCGATGCCCGCCGCGGCCAGCGCCGAGCGGGCGCCGGCCACCTCGGCGGCGAGGCTGACCTCGCGGTACGCCCCGACCGTCTGCCGTACGTCGGCCAACGCGGCCCGAGCCAACGCCTCCACCTCGGCGATCTCGGCGGCGGCCCGCTCCCGGTCGACATCGAGCAGCCGCCCGGCCAACTCGGCCTTGATCGCCACCACGGTCAGCGAGTGCCCGAGGATGTCGTGCAGGTCGCGGGCGGTGCGGGCCCGCTCCTCGGCGACCGCGAGCCGACCGATCTCCTGCTGGGCGGCCCGCAGTTCGCTGTTGCGCTGGGCCAACTGGGACACCCCGAACATGGCGAACGAGGCGAGCAGCACCGCGAAGACGATGCCGTGCTCCGCCTCCCACCCCGGCACCAGCCACGACGCCAGCACGGGGGTCACCGCGCAGAGCGCCACGACGGCCAACGCCTCCCACTGCGGCAGCAGGAAGACCGCCGCCGCGGCCACGTAGACCAGTGTGGCCAGCCAGTCCCCGCCGGTGCCCGGGAGGCTGGCCAGGCCCACAGCGAGCAGCAACGCCAGCCCGGCCCGCGCCCGGCCCGCCGGGATCGGCCGCAGGGACTGGCGCAGCTTGCGGGCCCACTGGAACAGCAGCACGTAACCGACGCTGAAGACGACCAGGGTCGACACACCGAGGATCCGCCGCCACGGCTCCGGTTGGTGCAGCGCGGTGGCGAGCGGCACGTTGAGGAAGAACAACCAGACGGCGGCCAGCAGCCAGCCGGTGTACCGCCAGTGGCGGCTCACCGGCCAGGGCTGCCCCGTCGAGAGGTCCATCGGGATCACGCTATCGGCCCGGCCGGTCAGACCCGCGCGGTGTCCCGGCGGAACAGCCGGGCCGCGCCGACGCCGAAGACCAGTGCCCAGACGACGAGGTTGACCACCGCCGCCATGCTCACCCCGTCGCCGGTGAGGGGGGCGCGAGCCAGCACACCCATGCCGTACACCGGGGTGAACGTCGCGACCTGCTGGAGCACGTCCGGCAGCACCTCGACCGGGACGAACAGCCCGCCGAACATGGCCAGCACCGCCAGCACCGGACCGATGATCTGCATGACGTTCTCGGCCGGCGCCAGGTACCCGATGAACAGACCGAACGCGGCGAAGACCAGCGAGCCGACCCAGGCGGCGAGCCCGGACAGCAGCCAGACGTACGCCGGGACGCGAACGCCGGCCACGGCGCCCACCAGGAACTCGATGACGACCGCGAGCAGGCCCAGGCTCATCGCGGTGATCAGCTTGGTCGCCACGTACGCCGCCGGGCGCAGCGGGGTGAGCCGCAACTGTCGGCTCCAGCCCAGCGCCCGTTCGGTGGCCACCGCACCACCGACGCTGGTGGTCGCCACCATGGCCGCGTACACGGCCAGGCTGATCATGACGTACGCCGTCACCGGGCGGCCGTTGTCCAGTGACTGCCCGCCCTGCGGCAGACCGAAGATGAGGAAGAAGACGCCCGGCATGATCAGCGTGAAGGCGAGGGTGCGGCGGTTGCGCAGCACCCGGCGCAGCTCGATACCCAGGGCACCCGGGGCGAACCCGCCCAGTGCGGGCAGCCGACGGTCCGGCGTCGTGACAGCGGCGCGCGTGGAGGTGGAGGTGGTCATCTCAGGCTCCGGTCTGCGTGGTGGTCAGGGCGAGGAAGGCGTCCTCGAGGTTGCGGGAGGTGATCTCGACGTCCCGGGCGGCGGTCCGGGTCAGCAGGTGCCGGGCGACCGCGTCCGAGTCGCCGGTCCGCACCAGCACACTGTCGCCGCGCACCTCCACGGCGTCCACGCCGGGCAGTGCGGCGAGCGCGGCCTGGTCCGCGCCGGGCAGGGTGGCCCGCACGGTACGACCGGCGGCCAGGTTCTTGATCTCGGCGGTGGTGCCGTCGGCGACGATGCGCCCCTGCCGGACCAGCACGATCCGGTCGGCGTACGCGTCCGCCTCGTCCAGGTAATGGGTGGCGAAGATGACGGTCCGTCCACGTCGGGCGTCGCGGCGCAGGGCCTGCCAGAAGTCGCGCCGACCCTCGACGTCCATGCCGGTGGTCGGCTCGTCGAGCACCATCAGGTCCGGGTCGGGCAGCAGGGCCAACGCGAAGCGCAGTCGCTGCTGCTGACCACCCGAGCAGCGCCCGACCACCCGGTCGGCGATGTCGGTGATACCGGCCCGCTCCAACACCTCCACCGCCGGGCGGGTGTGCCGGTAGAAGTGGGCGGTCATCCGCACCGTCTCGCCCACCGTGAGGTCCTTGAGCAGCCCGCCGGTCTGCAGGACGGCGGCGACCCGCCCCCGGGCCACCGCGTCGTCCGGGGTGCCGCCGAGGACGCGGACGGTGCCGGCGTCCGGGCGGGACAGCCCGAGCAGCATGTCGATGGTGGTGGTCTTGCCCGCCCCGTTCGGGCCGAGGAACGCCACCACCTCGCCGGGCTGCACCCGCAGGCTCAACCCGTCGACAGCGGTGACCGCGCCGAAGCTCTTGCTGAGGCCGTCCAACTCGACAGCCGGATGCGTACTGGTCATGGCACTGATACTCCGGCGGGGCGTACCCCGGTGCCCGGAGCGGTCGTCACCTCCCGGCCGTGACATTTGTCAGGGGCCGGACGCCACGGAGAGTGACCTCCGTGCGAGCAAACACCGCGACGAGCGTGATGCCCCTGAGTCATCACGATGCCCCTGTGTCATCACGCTCACTGCCACGTCCGCCTCCCGAACGCGACCCGCCGAGGCGAGCAACCGGCGGAGGAATTCCCGGCACGGCAGCGGGTAACCGCTGCCCCGGATGCCGCGACACCGGGGGGACGAGATGGGTGCCACGCCGCAGGGCCAGGTCGACACGGTCGTGCTGATCCACGGGCTCTGGATGACGCCGCGCAGCTGGGAGGGGTGGGCGCAGCGGTACACCGAGCGTGGCATGCAGGTCATCGCCCCCGCCTGGCCCGGCATGGACCGGTCGGTGGAGCAGTTGCGGGACGATCCCAGCCCGATCGCCGAGCAGAGCATCGCCACGATCGTCGCGCACTACGACAAGATCATCCGGGCGCTGCCGCGACCACCGATCATCATGGGGCACTCGTTCGGCGGCCTGTTCACCCAGATCCTCGTCGACCGGGGCCTCGGCGCCGCGGCGGTCGGAGTGCACCCCGCGCAGGTGAAGGGCGTGCTCAAGGTGCCGCTGAGTCAGCTGCGCTCGGGCTTCCCGATCCTGCGCAGCCCCGCCAACCGGAACAAGGCCGTCCCGTTCACCCCGGACGACTTCGCCTACACCTTCGGCAACGCCATGAGCCGGGAGGACTCCGACCGGGCCTGGCAACGCTACGCCGTCCCCGGTGCCGGGCGGGTCTACTTCGAGGGCGCGTTCGCCAACCTCGACCCGCGCTCGCCAGCCCGGGTCGACGTCGGGCGTAACGACCGGGCGCCGCTGCTGCTGATGGCCGGCGAGGTCGACCACGTGGTGCCGGCGTCGGTGGTCCGCGCCAACGCGGGGCTCTACCAGAAGTCGCGGGCGCTCACCGCGTACGAGCAGTTCGCCGGCCGCTCGCACTTCACCGTCGGGCAGGACGGCTGGGAGAAGATCGCCGACTACGCGCTCGACTGGGCGCTGCGGGCGGCGGCCCTGCCCCGGGAGGCCACCATCGCCAGCGAAGCCCCCCGCCGCTGACCGATCAGGCGAAGTGCCCTCGCATGCCCACGGCCTGGCGGGGTACCCCGCTCGGATGAGGGCCAGTTTCCGGCTTGGCCGGGTCGCGGGAGTGCCGGTCGGCGTCAACTGGAGCGTGCTGGTCATCTTCGCGCTGATCGCGTGGGGGTTGGCAGCGAACCAGTTCCCCCGCTCGTACCCCGATCACTCGCCGGTGGCGTACACGCTGGCCGGGCTGGCCGCGGCGGTGGTCTTCTTCGTCGGCCTGCTCGCCCACGAGGTGTCGCACGCGGTGGTGGCCAAGCGCAACGGGCTGACTGTCGACGGCATCACGCTGTGGCTGTTCGGCGGCGTCGCCGAGTTGCGGGGCGAACCGCGTGACCCGGGCGCGGAGTTACGGATCGCGGGCGTCGGCCCGCTGGTCAGTCTGCTGATCGGGGCGTTCTTCGGTGCCATCGCGGCGGTGCTCGCACTGGCCGGGCAGACCGGGCTGCTGTTCGGGGCGGTGGCCTGGCTGGCGGGAATCAACGTGCTGCTGGCCATCTTCAACGTGCTGCCGGCCGCGCCACTGGACGGTGGACGGTTGCTGCGCGCGGCGGTCTGGAAGGCCACCGGTGACCGAACCCGGGCGTCGGTGGTCGCCGCCCGGGCCGGCTGGGTGCTGGGGGTGCTGCTGATCGGCCTGGGGCTGTGGCAGTTCCTGTCCGGGGTCGGGTTCGGCGGGCTGTGGCTGGCGCTGATCGGCTGGTTCCTGATCGGCGCGGCCGGGATGGAGGAACGGCAGGCCCGCACCGGCACCGCGCTGCGCGGGATCCGGGTGGGCGATGTGATGACCCCGCAGCCGCAGACCGCCTCGGCGGAGATGACTGTCGCGGACTTCGTCGACCACTACCTGTTCGCGTACCGGCATTCGGCGCTGCCGCTGACCGAGGACGGCCGGCCGACCGGCCTGGTCACCGTCGACCGGGTGCGGGGCGTACCGCCGGAGCGGCGGGCGTCGACCACGCTGGCCGAGGTGGCCTGCCGCGCCGACCAGTTGGTGCTGGCGAAGCCCGGTGAACAGCTCAACGACCTGCTCCCCCGCCTCACCGAGTGCGCCGACGGCCGAGCCCTGGTGATAACCGAAGACGGCCGCCTGACCGGCATCATCTCCCCCAGCGACATCAGCCGAGCCGTCCAACGCAGCACCCTCGCCAGCTCTCGGTGATCATGAGGTTAGCGGGCACGACACGCCGACATCGGTATCGCTAACCCCATGATCAACCGAGGTCAGCGGGGGAAGTAGTGGGCCAGGGCCTCGGTGTGGAACTTGGCCTTGGGGTCCAGGTCGGTCAGGAGGGTGGCGAAATCGGGGTGGCGTGGGTAGCGGGCGGCCAGCTCGGCCGGATCGGTGACGAAGACCTTGCCCCAGTGCGGGCGGGGCGCGAAGGGCGCCAGGCGCTCCTCCACGGCGGCCACCACCGGCAGCACCGCCCTGGTGTCGTCGACCCAGGTGAAGTGCAGCACGAAGCTGTCCCGCCGGTAGTTCGGGCTGAGCCACAGCTCGTCGGCCGCCACGGTGCGCAGCTCGGATACCAGCAGCACCGGGGCGATCAGCTCCGCCACGTCGTCCAGCGCGGCGAGCGCGTCAGCCGCCACCGCCCGTGCGACGTGGTACTCGGACTGCAGTTCGTCGCCGCTGCTGGGGGTGAAGCCGAGCTTGAAGTGCGGCAGCCGCTCGTGCCACGGGCCCGCCTCGCCGAGCTGCGGGGTGCAGTTCTCCGGCGGCATCCCGAGCACCGGGTGCCGGGGCTGGTCGGCCGCTGTGGTGCCGAGCCAGTCCGCCGGGGGTGGCGGCTGGTCCGCCAACTGTTTGCGCCACACCTCGCGCAGTCGGGGCGTCCGGAAGTCGGTGAAGACACTCACGCTGTACGCCGAGCCGAGCGCCTCGTCGAGCGCCGCTCGGTCGAGGTCGAGGCGTACGTACTGGCGCAGCGCGAAGGTTGGCACCACGTCCAGCGTGACCCGGGTGACCAGACCGAGCGCGCCGAGCCCGACCACCATGCCGGCGAACCTGTCGGTGTCGCGGTCGACCCGCAGCAGGTCGCCGTCGGCGGTGACCAGCTCCAGACCGGCGACGGCGCTGGCCAGGTTGCCATGGCTCTGACCGGACCCGTGGGTGGCGGTGGCCACCGCGCCGGCCACCGAGATGTGCGGCAGCGAGGCGAGGTTCGCCAGCGCGTACCCCTGGGTGTGCAGCTGTCGGGCGAGGTCGCCGTAGCGCATCGCGGCGCTCACGGTGACCTGCCCGCGCTCGTGGTCCACCTCGACGACCGGGGGCAGCCCGGCGAGGCTGACGAGGTCGCCGTCGGTGTCGCCGAGGCTGTTGAAGGAGTGCCCGCTGCCCACCGCCCGGATCCGGCTGCTGCCGGCGACGAGCCGGCGCAGGTCGTCGACGGAGGTGGGCCGGTGGAACGCCTTCGCGGCGTACCGTACGTTGCCGGCCCAGTTGCGGCGCGGAACGTCGGTGCTCGACGCGGCGTGCGGTGCCTGCGCGGTCATGTGGCGGTCTCCCGATCGGTGCTCTGCTGGTCGGCCAACGCGGCGACGAGGGCGTCCAGAACGGTATCCGTCTGGAGCGTGTGGTAGCCACGCTGGGCGATCGGCAGGCCGGCCGCGCTGGCGCGTTCGATCTCACCCCGGGCCGCCTGCCGGGTCGCCGCGTCCCCGGACATCAGGGCGTCCTGGCCGCGTCGGATCAACCGGTCGACCCGGTCCATGTGGTACCCGCGCAGGCCGACCGGGAGATCCGGGGTGTCGAAGGCGGCGCGTCGCAGCGCGAGCAGGTCGACGAAACGACCTCCGGCATAGCGGGTGAGCGCGGCGGACACCTGGTCGGGCTGCTCCCGGACCTGGTCGAGAACGAGCAGTTCGATGGCGGGTCGGCCGTCGATCGGGTGACGGGCGGTCACCGGCTCAAGCGGCACTCCCGGCGCGGGAACCAGCAGCAGTCGCGGCGGTTCGGGACGACCGTCGCGTCGGGGCGGCTCGTCGAGGACCAGCACGCCGACGTCGGCCCACCGGATGTCCCGGCGCAGGCCGGGCCGTCGGATGGTGAGCCCGTCCGCGTGGATCCCGAAACGGAACGGGCGCAACGCGCTGACCAGCGCCACCGCGCCGAGCGCGATCGCCCCCACCGCGATGATCGTCCGTAGCAGGGCGCCGTCGCTGGGATAGACCAACAAGAGCACCCCGCCGAGTACGCAGACCAGGGCGAGCACCCGGGCGCCCCGACTCCGGCGCAGTTCCACGCTCGGACCCCCGTTCATGACCGTGGCGTCGGTCCCCGCATCTTCCGCCAAACCGGGCACCGGGGACACCGGACGATCGGGCACGGTTGTTCTCGTCATCGTCGGGGAACCCTACGCCCATGAGCAGCTACCGTGATCCGGCCGCCCGAGGTGACGTCTACCCCTCCGAGGAGGAGCTTGACCCGACCGGTACCGGGGTCGAGCAGGCCAGCGCACCGCCGGCCGACGGGTTGCCGAGTCACCCGTCCCCCACACCCGGTCCCCGGCCCACGCCGGCGCCCGCGCCCGCCCCGACACCGGTGCCGACGCCCGGTCCGCCACCGCGCGCCCCCGGCGCCCAGACGATCGTGACCCGTCACCTGGACGGCTCGGTGGAGGTGGTCACCGACCTCGACGGTGACGGCGTGGCCGACGTCGTCCAGATCGACGTGGACGGTGACGGTGTCCCGGACATCACCTACGTCGACAGTGATCGTGACGGGCGGCTGGACACCGTGCTGGGCGACCCGGACGCGGTCGGGAGCGGCGCCCACCGGGCCTGACCGGCGGCGTCGCTCCCCACCATCCGCCCGGCTCAGAGCTTCGCCATCACCTCGCTGGCGACCAGCTCCAGGTGCTCCAGGTCGCTGAGGTCCAACACCTGAAGGTAGAGCCGCTCACTGCCGATCTCCGCGTACCGGCCGATGGTGTCGAGCACCTCGGCGGGAGTCCCGGCCAGACCGTTGGCCCGCAGCTCGTCCGGTTCGCGGCCGATGGCCGCGGCGCGGCGGGCCACCTCGGCGTCGTCGCGCCCACAGCAGAGCACCAGCGCGTTGGACCAGACCATGTCGGCCGGGTCCCGGCCGATCTCGGCGCAGGCCGCGCGGACCCGGTCGAACTGCGCCGCCGTGTCCGGCACCGAGGCGAACGGCAGGTTGAACTCGTCGGCGTAGCGGGCGGCCAGCCGAGGGGTGCGCTTCGGACCCGTCCCGCCGAGCAGGATCGGTGGGCGCGGCTGCTGCACCGGCTTGGGCAGGGCGGGCGAGTCGCGGACCGGGTAGTACCGGCCGTCATGGTCGAACCGCTCCCCCGCCGGGGTGGACCAGAGCCCGGTGATGACGGCGAGCTGCTCCTCCAGCCGGTCGAACCGCTCGGCGAGCGGCGGGAACGGCATGCCGTACGCGCTGTGTTCCTCGGCGTACCAGCCGGTGCCGATGCCCAGCTCCACCCGGCCGCCGCTCATCTGGTCGACCTGCGCGACGGTGATCGCCAGCGGGCCGGGCAGCCGGAAGGTGGCGGCGGTCATCAACGTGCCGAGCCGGATGCGGCTGGTCTCCCGGGCCAGGCCGGCGAGCGTGGTCCACGCGTCGGTGGGGCCGGGTTCGCCGCTCACGTCACCCATCATCAGGTAGTGGTCGGAGCGGAAGAACGCGCCGTAGCCAGCGTCCTCGGCGCACCGGGCGACGGCGAGCAACTGGTCGTAGGTGGCGCCCTGCTGGGGCTCGGTGAAGATCCGAAGTTCCATGATCCGAGCATAGGGTTCCCCGGTCGGCCCGGCCGGCGCTATGCCGACCGGACCGCCGGCGTCAGCTCAGACGTACGGCCGTTTGGCGTACGCCTCGCGGAGCGCCGTCAACCCGGGCGCCTTCGGCGTCAGGGTGCCCCAACCGGAGTTGAAGTAGTTGGTCCGCACGATCCGTGGTCCACGCTCGGCGTTGAGCTGGGCGATCGCCGCCGGCACGGTGGCGATCCAGGCGGCCTGGTTCGGGATCTCGGCCACCCGCACCCCCCACTCGGCGATGATCACCGGTCGGGACAGCGCCACCGGGCCGAGATCGGCCACCGCCCAGTCCTTGGTGCGACGGAACCGGGCCAGCGCGGTGTGGCTGGCGTTGGTGGCGTACGCGTTCCACTGGAGATAGTCGAGGCGGGACATCAGCGACTCCGGGTGGGTGCGCTGGAAGCAGGCCCTGTCGAAACCGCCGAGCCCCACCGAGAAGGTCGTGCCGGCCGGCAGCGTCCGCGCCTTGAACCACGTGAGGATGTAGTTCATCGCCTGCACCGCCCGCGCGTCCGACTCGGCCCAGCTGTACGCCTTGCCGTCCTCGGTGGTGCCGAACTCGTGGTCGGTGTCCAGTTCCGAGGCGAGCTGGATGTTCACCCCGAAGCCGAGCGTGCGGTACTGCGACAGCGCGCGGGCCAGCAACCCGTCGCACTGCCCCTTGATCACCTGCCCGTACCCGTACGCCCTCGGCCAGGTCGTGCCGGGTCGCTGCTGGATGGTCATCGTCGGTGCCGGCACGGTGTAGCTGGTGCCGTCCACCGAGAAGCTCTGCGTTCCGTAGTTCGAGGCGCCGTAGTGTTTCAACTCCAGGACCATGTTCATCTGCACACCGGCCTTGCCCAGGTTGACCAGCCAGGGCCGGTTGTAGCCGGGGAAGATGTAGCCGTCCGCGAGGCTGCGGTACTGGGTGAGTGACCGGAAGTTGCCGCCGGCCATGTCGGCGGTCGGATCGGCGCCCCCGGAGAGGTAGTAGCCGCCGAGCACCGGTTGTCCCAGGCTGTAGTCGGCGGCGGCCGTCGCGGTGTTGCCGGCGGCGTCACGGACCTGGACGGTGACCCGGGGCATCACGCCACCGACCGATACACGGCCACGGAGCCGTTGTCGGAAACCCGGGTCCAGGTACGCCCGGAGTTGTCGGAGACGGTCACGGTGAGTGGGTCGATGACCGCCGTGACCTTGACCGGCGCGCTGCTGTTGCCCTGCGCGTCGGTGACCACGATGGTGACGGTCAGCGGCTTGGTGTCGGCGTCCGAGTAGGTCACGGTCAGCAGCATCTGGTCACCCGGCGCGAAGACGGATGCGTTCAAGGCTGCGGTCGCGGTGGGAGCGGCCATGTCGGGCCCTTTCTGGCTCGGTCGCCAGGGCTCGGCGCGCGGTCGAGCGACGCCGGACCCCGGCGGGGTCCACGGTGCGAAAGGCCGGCGGGGCACGGGGGCGGCGGCACGGCCGGCGGACGGCGTTGCCTGACAGCCGACGGTGCTGACGTCCCTGTCCCGGTGGGCGGAGGCACCGCTGCGGGCGCCCGCAGGGTGTCGGTGGCAGCCTCGGCCTGTCGTACGCGCGATCGGAGCGGCAGCTGTGCCGTGACCGTCGCGGCTTCGAGGCCGGGCTGGGTGAGGGCGGCACCGGTACGGACGATCTTGTCCGAACCGGGCCGGAGGATCGGGATGTGGCCCGCCACCCGTCTACCTCCACCTGCCCCAAGAGTGCTCTACCAGGGGCTTTACCGTCTTGTCCGAATTGCGACAAGGCTCCGGTGGGGCTCGGCGCGACGGTTACTCGGGCGGCATGCCGCGTACGGCCCTTCAGTCACGTTTCGAAATGCCAGATATCGTCTACTTCGTCCTTGTGCATGGAAGAGTGAGCACCATGACGACGAATCATCCGGCATCTGCGGCGACAGACCCGGGGTACGCCGCCGCGCTGGACACGGCTGAGCGTCTGCTGGGCTTCCGCTTGGAGCGCTTTCTTGGCGCCACCCCTGGTGAGCCAGCCAACGGCGCAGACTTCAAACGGATCGCGACGATGCACGCCTTCGGCGACGTCTGGCCGCGCACCGAGCACCTGGATACACGGACGCGGGCACTGGTGTCCGTCACCATCGCGGCGACGCTCGGTGTCCTGGAGCCCCTCCGTGGTCAGCTGCGCATCGCGCTCAACGCCGGCGCCACCAAGGAAGAGATCGCCGAAGTCTTTCTTCAGGTCGCGGCCTACGCTGGCGTAGCACGCGCGTTCGACGGCTACCAGGTCGCCGCCCAGGTCTTCGCCGAGAACCCCGAGCCCTCAGGCCCTGGTAAGTAAGGTCCCCCGCAGGACCTGATCACCCACCGCCGGGACCGTTACGCGGAAAGGCTCATTGGGCGGCTGAACGACGAGGTGAGCGAGCCCACGCCGTGCGGGGACGGACCCCAGCGACCCATCCGTGCAGACGCTCAGTGCCTGCCCGTCAGCTTCGCCCGACGCCGCGCAACAGCGCGTCGACGACCAGGTCGGCGGCGGGTGCGGCGGCCAGGTCGGGAAAGTTTTCCGCGGTGGCGTTCACAAGTTGGTCCAGCAGCGTCCTGACCCAGCCCGGTGGCAGGTCGGCGCGGAGTAGCCCCTCGTCGGTGGCGCGCTGGATGAACCGGTCGAGCCGCTCGCCGAGTTGCTTGCTCCGGGCCGCGGCCTCGACGTCCATGTTCATCATTGGCTTGAGGACCTGGATCGACCACCGCCGGATGACCGGGATGATGCCCTCCACATAGCGGTGCAGGGCCACCGCGACCGGTGCCTCCGTCAGCCGGGCGTCGTCGAGCGCGCGCTCGGAGGCGTCGAGCTTGGCCTGGTAGACCCCGGCGAGCAGGGCCTCCCGGGTGGCGAATCGGCGGTAGACGGTGCGCCGGTCGACGCCGGCCGTGGCAGCGATCGTGGCGATGCTGGTGGCCGGATCCTGCGCGAGCAGCCGAGCACCCACGTGGAGGACCGTGTCGAGGTTACGGGCTGCGTCGGCTCTCATAGTGCCGTCAATTCTACCCCTGTGTGGCAGGTCACGCCGCTAGTTGCACACGTTGGTGGCGAAACCAGAGATAAGCGCTACGGTTTTGTGGCAGCTAGACATACGACGCGCCACATCGTTGTGCCCCCCGATGATCGCGGCGCGGAACGCGTACGCGGCGGGGGCGGCAGTCCGGACGCCGATTACGAATCGGCCCAAAACCTGCAATAAGGGAGTAGTCACTGTGATCGTTCACGACAAGCTCTACGTTGGTGGCCAGTGGGTAGCGCCCGCCGAGGGCGGCCTGCTCGACGTCCACTCGCCACACGACAAGTCGCTGGTGGGGCGGGCCGCCGAGGCCTCACCGGCCGACGTCGACCGAGCGGTCGCCGCCGCGCGGAAGGCCTTCGACGACGGGCCGTGGCCCCGGATGACGCCGCGGGAACGCCAGGCGGTTATCGCCCGATTCAACGAACTACACGCGGCGCGGGCCGACGAACTGGCCGCATTGATCACTTCGGAGAACGGCTCCGCGTCGTGGTTCACCCGGTGGACGCTGCACGCACTGGCGGAGCAGACCGGCGCCTACCTGAGGGCCGCCGAGGCCTTCGGGTGGGAGGAACGGGCAACCGAATCCGGCCCGCTGATCCGACGCGAGCCGGTCGGTGTGGTCGCCGCGGTCATCCCGTGGAACGCCCCGCACCAGTCGGCACTGGTGAAGATGATTCCGGCGCTGCTGGCGGGCTGCACGGTCATCCTGAAGGCGTCGCCCGAGACCGCGCTGGACGCGCTGGTGCTGGGCGAGATCTTCGAGCAGGCTGGGCTGCCGGAGGGCGTGGTCAGCATCCTGCCGGCGGGCCGGGAGACGAGCGCGTATCTCGTCGCGCACCCCGACGTGGACAAGGTCGCCTTCACCGGATCGACCGCCGCCGGGCGCACGATCGCGTCCGTGGCGGGCCAGCAGCTCAAGCGGGTGAGCCTGGAGCTGGGCGGCAAGTCCGCGACGGTCATCCTGCCGGACGCGGACCTCTCGGCCGTGGTCGAGGGACTCAGGTTCCTGTCGTTCGGCAACAACGGCGAATCCTGCGTCGCGCACACCCGCATCCTGGCCCCGCGCAGCCGCTACGAGGAGGTCGTCGAGGCCGTGAAGACCATGACGGAGAGCCTCGTCGTGGGAGACCCCGCCGACCCGGGTACGTGGATCGGCCCGATGGTCCGCGCCGACCAGCAGCAGCGGGTCCGGAGCTACATCGAACTCGGCATCTCCGAGGGGGCGCGTCTCGTCACCGGCGGTCCCGAGGTGCCGGAGGGGCTCGAGGGCGGTTACTACGTACGGCCGACGGTCTTCGCCGACGTCGACAACGGCATGCGCATCGCCCAGGAGGAGATCTTCGGACCGGTCCTCGTCGTCATCGCGTACGAGGACGAGGACGACGCGGTACGCATCGCCAACGACTCCCCGTACGGGCTCGGCGGTGGGGTGTGGACGGCCGACGTCGAGCGTGGCCTGGCGCTCGCCCGCCGGATCCGTACCGGCTTCTTCACCGTCAACGGCGCCGACCCGGGCTTCGACGCGCCCTTCGGCGGCTACAAGGGCAGCGGTATCGGCCGCGAGTTCGGAACCGTCGGCCTGGCCCAGTACGTGGAGCACAAGACCATCGCGGTCTGAGCAGGACCGCTGTCTGCTCCCGACCACCGAGAACTGGAGTCTTTTCGTGGCTCGGACCACCACCCGTACCCCCTACCGGATCACATTCGCCGTCCTCGCGGCCGGCGCCGGTTTCTTCGCGATGCTGCAGTCGCTCGTCAGCCCGGTGCTGTCGACGATCCAGCACGACCTGCACACCTCGCAGAACACCGTGACCTGGGTGCTGACGGCGTACCTGCTCTCCGCGTCGGTCTTCACGCCGATCCTCGGACGGATCGGTGACATGGTCGGCAAGGAGCGGATGTTCGTCGTCTCCCTGGTCGCGCTCATCGCCGGCTGCCTGCTGGCCGTCATCGCACCGAACATCGGCGTGCTCATCGTGGCCAGGATCGTGCAGGGTGTCGGTGGTGCCGTCTTCCCGCTGTCGTTCGGGATCATCCGGGACGAGTTCCCGGCGGCCCGGAGCACGGCGGCGATCGGGGCGATGTCGGCCCTGCTCGCCGCCGGCGGGGGACTGGGCACCGTGCTCGCCGGGCCGATCGTCGGCGCCTTCGGCTATCGGGGGCTCTTCTGGATCCCCATGGTCGTGCTGATCGCGACGGCCGTGGCGGCGCACTTCCTCATACCGAAGTCGCCCGTACGGACGCCGGGCCGGATCAACTGGCTCGCCACCGTACTGCTGTCCGGGTGGCTCGTCGCGCTGATGCTGGCGGTCAGCAAGGCCCCGGCGTGGGGTTGGACCTCGGGTAGGGTACTCGGTCTCCTGCTCGTCACGGTGCTCGTCCTCGCCTCCTGGGTGATCACCGAGACCCGTTCGACCAACCCGCTCGTCGACATGCGGGTGATGCGCCTGCCGACGGTGTGGACCACCAACCTGGTCGCGCTGCTCTTCGGCGCGGGCATGTTCGCCATCCTCGCGTTCCTGCCGCAGTTCGTGCAGACTCCGACGGTCGCGGGCTATGGGTTCGGGGCCAGCGTCACCGAGGCGGGGCTGTTGCTGGTGCCGATGCTCGTCGCCATGTTCCTGACCGGCATCGTCAGCGGCCGGATGGAGCGGATTCTCAGCGGTAAGGCACAACTCGCCGCGGGCTCCGCCTTCAGCGTGGTCTCGTGCGCCCTGCTCGCCGTGGCCCACGACGCACGCTGGCAGATCGTGGTCGCCTCGTCCGTGTTCGGGGTCGGCATCGGCCTGGCGTACGCGTCCATGACGAACCTGATCGTGCAGAACGTCTCGGCCGCGCAGACCGGTGTGGCGGCGGGGATGAACGCGAACATCCGGACCATCGGTGGATCGATCGGGGCGGCCGTGATGAGCAGCATCGTCACCGGCCACCTGCGTCCGGACGGTCTGCCGTACGAGTCCGGGTTCACCCACGGGTTCGAGATGCTGACCGTCACCTCGCTCGCGGCAGTGGTGGCGGCGCTTGTCGTGCCCGCCGTCCGCCGAGCGTCCCGCACGGGCGAGAGCGGTGTGGCACCGGCCCCGCTGGTCGCGCGGCGCCCGTAGGCGAGGGCGCGTCCGACCAGCGGGCGGCGGACACAGCGACCAGGCGGCTCCACCGACCCACGTACGCCTCGTACGTGTCACCGTTCGCCCACACCGGCTGCACCATCCCGGACCGATACGACAGGCCAGGGGCCGTCGGTGCTGGCGTTCAGTCGAGATGGTCGGCGGGGCGGTCTGGAGCAGCCAGACCAGCGGCGGGACCAACGGCGCCGCCCACCGCACCCGTTGGCTCAGCGACGCCGCAGCGCCGGGTCGAGCAGGGCGGGCGGGGTGTCGAACTTCTCGCCTGCGGCGAGGTCGACCCCGGGTGCGACGATCGCGTCGATCGCGTCGAGCACGTCGGCCGGGAGCACGGTGTCCGCGGCGGCGAGTTGGGCGTGCAGGTGGTCGATGGTGCGGGGGCCGATGATCGCGCTGGTCACGGCCGGGTGCGCGGTGACGAACCCGAGTGCGAGCTGGATCAGGGTGAGCCCCGCCTCGTCGGCGACGGTGGCCAGCTGCTCGACAGCGTGGAGTCGGGCCTGGTTGGCCGGGATGCTGAGGTCGAAGCGGGCGGGCAGGATCGCCGAGCGGCTGGTGGTGATCTCCCGGCCGGCGCGGATCGCGCCGGAGAGCCAGCCCGAGGCGAGCGGGCTCCAGGCGAGCACGCCGAGCCCGTACTGCTCGGTCACGGGCAGGACGTGGGCCTCGATCCCCCGTTGCAGGATCGAGTAGCTGGGCTGCTCCGTGACGTACCGGCCCAGGTGGTGCTCCCTTGCAGCCCATTCGGCCTGGACGATGCGGTACGCGGGGAAGGTCGAGGAGCCGAAGTAGCGGATCTTTCCCGCCCGTTGCAGGTCGGTCAGCGCCGACAGGGTTTCCTCGTCGCTGGTGGTCGGGTCCCACCGGTGGATCTGGTAGAGGTCGACGTGGTCGACGCCGAGGCGGCGCAGGCTGTTGTCCAACTCGGTGACCAGCCAGCGGCGCGAGCTGCCCCGCTGATTGCGCTCGTCGCCCATCGGCATGCCGGCCTTCGTGGCCAGCACGATGTCGTCGCGACGGCCGGCGATGGCTTTGCCGACCAGTTCCTCCGACTCCCCCTGGCTGTACATGTCGGCGGTGTCGATCAGGTTGATCCCGGCCTCCAACGCGGCGTCGACGATCGCCGTCGCCTCGCCCTGGGTGGTGTGCCCCAGTTTGCCGAAGTTCATTGCGCCGAGCACGAGGGTGCTGACCTGGACGCCGGTGCGCCCGAGGGTGCGGTACTGCATGACTGTTCCTCCACGGAAGGTTGAGGTGACACTGGCCCACCGGCTCTGACATCCTGAGCAAGTGGAACCACGTTCCGCTACGAACGATACGGAACGCTGTTCCGTTTGACAAGTGACGGAGGCGACGGCGGGGTGGCCGGCGAGGGCGCCGGGCCGCGATAACTTATTGATCATGGCGGACTGGGAGCTTCGGCCGGCTTCGGCGGCGGACGTCGAGGCGGTGGCCGAGTTGCGGGCGGTGGTGCTGCGTGCCGACCTGGAGCGGCTGGGGCGGTACGACGACCAGCGGGTGCGGCAGCGCCTGCGGGACGGTTTCGCGCCGGCGTACACCTGGGTTGTCGAGGTGGACGGCGCGTTCGCCGGCTGCGTGGCGCTGCGACCGGACGGGGACGCCCACTGGCTGGAGCACTTCTACCTGGCCCCACGGTTACAGGGCGGTGGCATCGGCACGGCCGTGCTGCGCGAGTTGCTGGAGCGCTGCGATCGCGACGGCACCCCGGTTCGCCTGAACGTGCTGCGGGGCAGCCCGGCCCGACGACTGTACGAGCGGCACGGTTTCACCGTCGACGCCGAGGATCCGGTGGACGTCTTCCTGGTCCGCGCGCCCAGGATGATCAGCGCCGAAGGCCTGTCAATGTAACGTTGACACATGACGTCGGAGCTGGCGCGGTTGGCGGAGGTGCGCGCCGCCCGCGCTCGCCTGGACGAGCGGGAGCTGGAGATCATCGATCGGGCGCGCCACGACGGTGCGACCTGGGCGCAGATCGCGACAGCCCTCGGCCTCGGCAGTCGACAGGCCGCCGAGCAGCGGCGACAGCGGCTGGTGGCGGCGCGGTGGTCGCGGCGGCAGCAGCTAGACCTCCGGCTGCCTCCGCAGGTCGCGGCACTGCGGACGGCGGTCGCCGACCTTGCCCGGTGGATCGGCGCCGATCAGCGGTGGGACAACCGTTTTCGCCGCGCGGCTCTGGTCCGGAGCACTGTGGAGACCGCGTTGGATGCCGCCCCGGGCTCGCTGTACGCGCTGGCAGTGCACCTCGCCACCGACCTCACCGAAGCGGGCGAGCGACTGCCCGCGCCCGCCCGAACCGCGGCAACCACGATCAATGCCGCCTTGTCAACGGAGCGTTGACAGGATCGAGCAGCATTGCGCGCACTCAGCTCACGCTTGAGGATGTGAGTCACCTCGACTCAACTCGGAGCGCTCATGCGTCGCAACGCGAGCCTGTTCGTGGCGATCTCCCTGCTGTCCGGCTTCGGCAGCAGCGCGATGTCACTGGTCAACGGCATCTGGATCCTGGACCTCACCGGCTCCACCGGCCTCGCCGCCCTCGCCGGGCTCTGCGTGTACGCCCCGGTGCTCGCCGGGCCCTGGCTGGGCGGCCTGCTCGACCGGGTGCCCCGGCGACCGCTGGTCATCGCCGTCAACCTCCTGTTGGCAGCCGCCCTGCTGACCCTGCTCACGGTGCGGGGGCCCGGGCAGACCTGGCTCATCTTCACCGTCTCGTGCGCGTACGGCGTCAGCTACGTGCTGATCGACGCCGGCGAGACGGCGCTGCTGCCGTCGGCGCTCGCACCCACTGAACTCGGCGACGTCAACGGGTGGCGCTCCAGCGCGCAGGAGGGCATGAAGCTCGTCGCTCCCCTCGCCGGGGCCGGCCTCTACGCGTGGCGGGGCGGTCCCGCCGTCGCCGTGCTCAGCGCCGCGATGCCGATCCTGGTCGCCGTCCTGTACGCGGTGCTCCGGCTGCGCTGGACGCCCGCCGACCAGCGGATCGAACCCGGCGGCGGCCCGCGTACCGGATTGGTGGCCCTGTTCGGAGAGCGGGCGACACGTCTGCCGGTCGTGCTCGCCGCGGTGTCCATCGCCATGTCCGGCTTCACGACGGCGGGGATCTACGCGATCGTCGTGACCGAGCTGCGGCTGCCGACGACGTTCCTCGGTGTGCTGGCCAGCGCGCAGGGGGCCGGTTCGATTCTCGGTGGCCTGATCGTCGGCCGGCTCATCGCGGCCCGGGGTGCCGTTGCCGTCGGTGTCGCCGGCACGGCGCTGTTCGCGCTCGGCTGCCTGGCACGTTGCCTGCCGTGGTGGCCGGCGACCGTCCTCGGGGCGGTGGTGGCCGGCGTGGGCCTGCCCGCGACCCTGGTCGCGGCCGTCACCGCCGTGCAGACCCACACGCCGGCGGCGCTGCTGGGACGGGTCGCCGCGACGGCCAACACCGCGATGTTCGGACCGCTCGTCGCGGCGATCCCCCTCGGCTCCGCTGCCGTGCACCTGGGCGCCCGCCCGCCGCTCGTCGTCGCCACGGCGATCTGCCTGACAGCAGCGGTGGCCGCCACGGTCACCCGTCGGTCGACGGCGCTCGGCCAGACGCCGACCATGCCCGCCCCGCCGCACCGGAAGGCCGGAACGAGCCCGGCGAGCCGCTGACCGCTGTCACCCGCGTACCGGATGGGTTGCCTGGAACGCGAGCCGAAGGTCCGCGTCGGCGGCGATCCGGTCGAGGATGTCGTCCAGGTCGAGGAAGACCGACTCGTAGCCGGCGGGCTCGTGCGCGGACCCGGGACCGGACAACTCCTCCGGGTGCCGGACCTTGCCGACGTCGTGGGTGGCGGCCCCGAAGAGCACCGCCTCCCGGTCGAACGGGAGCTGCGGGAACCGGACCGCCACCGCGTCGGTGAGCTGCGCGGCGACCTCGTGCACGGCCCGCAGGTGCGCGGCGAGACGCGGCGGCGCGTGCAGGGTCTCCAGCAGGGCGACGACCTGCTCGGGCAGGGGCCGCAGCGGCGGGTCCGCGGGTGCGGTGAGGGCACGGCGCAGCGAATCGGACGTCACCGCAGCAAGGGTACGACCAGCACGCTCGATCACGTGATCGCAGCACCTGCGCGCAGCGGCCGGAAGAAGGCGCGCAGGTCGGCGATCAGCAGCTCCGGCACCTCGAGCGCGGGAAAGTGCCCACCGCGATCGTGCTCCTTCCAGTACCGGAGGTCCGGATAGCGGCGGGTCACCCAGCGCCGGGACGGCCGGGGCAGCTCGGCGGGAAAGATCGAGGCACCGACGGGTACGCGGACCTGAGTGGCGTCTTCGCCGCTGATCCACCCGGACACCCGGTCGATGCTCTCCGCGTACAGGCGTGCTGACGATGCCGCCGTCCCGGTCAACCAGTACAGCGTGACCTGGTCCAGGATCTGGTCCCGCGTGAGGCCGGCGGAAGGGCCAGCGGGGTCGGTCCAGCTGATCAACTTCTCGCCCATCCAGGCGCACAGGCCGGCCGGCGAGTCCAGCAGGGCGTACCCGACGGTCTGCGGCGCGGTGCGGTGGGCTTCCGAGTACGCCGAGCTGGACACGCCGCGTCGGCGCAGGTGAGCCAACGCTTGGCGCTCGGCATCGGTGAGGTCCTCGGCGGCGGCCGGGTCCGGTCCCGCGAGCGGCGGTACGAGGTGAACGCCGGCCACGTGCTCGCCGTCCAGTGCCCCGAGGAGGCTGGAGACGCTGGTGCCCCAGTCGCTGCCGGCGGCTCCGTACCGGGTGTAGCCGAACGCCGCCATGATCTCCGCCCACGCGGCGGCTATCCGTTCGATGCCCCACCCAGGGCGGATGGGTTTGCCACTGAAGCCGTACCCGGGCAGCGACGGGATCACTACGTCGAAGGCGTCCTCGGCGGTGCCGCCATGGCTCAGTGGGTCGGTGAGCGGCTCGACCAGGTCGACCAGCTCCAACACCGAGCCAGGCCAGCCGTGGGTCAGCACCAGCGGCATCGCGCCCGGGTACGACGACCGGGCGTGCAGCACATGGATCGTCAAGCTGTCGACGGTGACGAGGTACTGCGGGACCGCGTTGAGCCGCGCCTCGGCGGCCCGCCAGTCGTACGACTCTGCCCAGTACCCGCAGAGGCTCCGCACCTCGTGCAGGGGTATGCCGTGTGTCCAGCCGGACGCCGTCGCCGCCTCGGGCCAACGCGTACGCGCCAGCCGAACACGCAGGTCAGTCAGCTCCGACTCCGGCACGTAAATTCGATAGGGTTCGACGTCGACGGGCATGCGGGTCCTTAGCTGCCGAGCGGTGCTGACGGCGACACCGGAAGTCCTCAGTCTTCCATGATCGACGCTGTCGGGTACGCCGTCGATCGGCCGGCGAGGTCGCGGGCGTGGTTGACTATCGAACCATGCCGCTCAGTCCGGACGAGGTGGAGCTGTTCGAGCGCTCCAGGGCCCGCCTGGAGGCGATCGCCTATCGCCTGCTGGGCTCGGCCAGCGACGCGGAGGACGCCGTCCAGGACACGTTCCTGCGCTGGCAGGCCGCCGAGCGGGAGCACGTCGAGACGCCCGAGGCGTGGCTGACGAAGGTCCTCACCAACGTGTGCCTCAACCAGCTCACCTCGGCGCGGGCCCGGCGGGAGACCTACGTGGGCACCTGGCTGCCCGAACCGGTCCTCGCCGGGGACCGGATGCTCGGCCCCCTCGACACCGCCGAGCAACGCGAATCGGTCTCGATGGCGGTGCTCACCCTGCTGGAGCGGTTGTCGCCCAACGAGCGCGCGGTGTACGTGCTGCGGGAGGCGTTCGGCTACTCGCACGGTGAGATCGCCGAGATCCTCGGCATCACCGAGTCGAACTGCCAACAGACCTACCGGCGCGCCAAGCAACACGTCAGCGCCGAGCGGGCCCGCGCGGAGGTCGACCGGGCCACCGCCCGGAAGATCGTCGCGGAGTTCCTCACGGCGGCGAACAACGGCGAGATCCAGCGGCTGGTCGAGTTGCTGACCGACAACGTGACGAGCACCGCCGACGGCGGCGGCAAGATCCCGGCCCGGTCCGCGCCGATCGTCGGCGCACTGGCCGTGGCGAAGTTCCTGCGCGGCCTGTTCAAGCCCGCCGACGTCAAACGGGACCTGGTCGGCGGCAGCCCCGCCCTGCACGTCGCCACCGCCAACGGCGCTCCGGCGGTGGTGGTCGTGGTCGACGACCGGGTCATCGGCGTGATGTCGCTGCAGGTGACGCCCGAGGGGGTCACCGCCATCCACAACCAGGTCAACCCCGACAAACTCGGCCGCGCCAGCCGGCAGTGGTCCGTCTCCGAGCACGAGGATCCCGCCCTGCACGTCTGGTGATCCAGCTCATAGCCCGCTCCTGTCAGGAATCGGGGCGCTGTCCGGTTCAGGAAGCGACCACCACCGAGACAGGAGTGCCACCATGAAGCACCGCATCGTCGTCCTCGGAGCGGGCTACGCCGGAGCCATGGCCGCTGGGCGCCTCGCCAAGCGGTTGCACCCCGGCGACACCGAGATCACCGTCGTCAACGCCGACGCGGATTTCGTCGAGCGGGTCCGCATGCACCAACTCGCCATCGGGCAGGACCTCAAACCCCGCCCGCTGAGCGAGATCTACGCCGGCACCGACGTCACGCTCCGGTTGGCGCGGGTCACCGCCGTCGACGCCGACCGCCGGACCGTCGCGCTCGCCGACGACCACGGCACCGACGAGATCGCCTACGACACGCTCGTCTACGCCCTCGGCAGCACCGCCGCCGACCATGGCGTCCCCGGGGTCGCCGAGCACGCGTACGACATCGCCGGCAGGCCGTCGGCGCTGCGGTTGCGCGACCGCCTCGCCCACCTCGCGGCCGGCGGGACCGTGCTCGTCGTCGGCGGCGGCCTCACCGGCCTCGAAGCGGTCACCGAGATCGCGGAGGCCCGGCCGGACCTCCGTGTCGCGCTCGCCGCCCGCGGTGGTCTCGGTGACTGGCTCAACGGCAGGGCGCAGCAGCACCTGCGCGGCGTCTGCGACCGGCTCGGCATCACCGTGCACGAGCACGCCGACATCGCGCGGGTCGAGGCGACCGGCGCGCTCACCCGCGACGGTCGGGAGATCCCGGCCCAGGTGACAATCTGGACGACCGGCTTCGCCGTGCACCCGATCGCCGCCGCCACGACCCTGGCGGTCGCGGAGACCGGGCAGATCATCGTCGACGACAGCATGCGGTCGGTCTCCCACCCCGAGGTGTACGCGGTGGGCGACGCCGCGATCGCCGCGGGACCGGGCGGCAAGCCACTGCGCATGTCGTGCGCCTCGGGCATCCCGATGGCCTGGCAGGCCGCCGACGCCATCGCCGCGCGGCTCACCGGTCGGACGAAGTTCCCCAAGGCCCCGCTGCGCTACTTCAACCAGTGCATCAGCCTCGGCCGCCGCGACGGCATCATCCAGTACGTCACCGCCGACGACCGGGCCAAGCCGGCTCTGCTCACCGGGAAGCTGGCGGCCCGCTACAAGGAGATCGTCTGCGCGGGCGCCGCCTGGAGCATCTCCCACCCGGTGCTGTACCCGGTCCGCCGCCACCGCGTCGTCGCGACCCGATCGGAGATCCGCACCGGCGTGTCCTGACCCGGTCGCGGACTCCTCGGCGGAGGCTACTCACTCCTCCGGCTGTTGATCCGCCCCACCGGACTCAGCCTGGCGCCCGGCCAGCCAGACGGCGTGCTCCTTGAGCAGGTATCCGATCCAGTAGACCGCGAAGAGGATCAGGAAACACGCGAAGAACACCCCCGAGACGATGCTCGCGATGATGAGTGCTTCCCGGCCGTCGCCCGCCCCGTGCGCGGCGAAGGCAACCAGGCCCAGCACGAAGAAGAGGACCATGTAGAGCGGCAGTGTCGAACTGTCCGCCGGGTGGGACGAGCGGGACGGCCACGGGAGGCGAGGGTCGCTGCTGATCACCTGAGGAGTATCGGGGCACGCCCGGTTCGCGGCTGTCCCTGCCGGACACGCGCTGGCGCTGTCGCCGGTGACCAGCAGCCGCGGGCATGCGGTCCCGCTCCGCCTCGACCGGTGGGGTCGATCCGGAGCGGGACCGTCCGACGGCCTACCCGTCAGAACCCGCCCCATTGCCGGGCCGAGCATTTCCAGGTCTTCCCGCCATCCTGCGAAACGCAGAACACCAGGATCTTGCCGAGGATCGGCAGGTTGAGGGTGAAAAGGTGCCCCTTGGTCTTCGCGTACACGACACCGGACTTCTCCGCGATGTCCGCAAGCGCCCACCCGGGATCCGGCCCGTCCACTGTCGCCACCCGCCGCAAGGACTCGACGTCCTTGCCGTCGAGCAGTGCCTTGATCTCATCCGCCGACGGCTCACCCTCGCCGACCAGGGTCTCCACGGTGTCCGGGCCGTCGACGGCGACGCCGTTGGCCTTCTCGAAGGCAGCCTTCGTCTCGCCGATCGTGGTGCCGCCGGCCAGGTCGAGGGTGAGGATCAGGTCGCCCGTCCGGCGCGACAGCAGGCATTCCCAGATGGACTTGCCCGACGCGACGCACATCGTCAGGCACCACTCCCGGCCGTCGGGGGCGGACGACGCGAAGAGCAGTGAGGTCGCCGTCGGGCTGTCGCCGGTGCCGTCGTACGTCCCGTCGGCGAGGTCGGCCATGGTCGTGCCGAGGACGCCCCGGCTGCCCGCAATCGTGCCGACGACAGTGACACCGTCGACCTCCTTGCCGGTGGCCAGCGCTTCGAGCTCGTCGCCGGTGAGGTTCCGCCCGCCGGTGTCGACGGCCAGCACCTTGTCCAGGTCGCCGACGGGCCGGCCGGTCAGCTCCTCGAACCGTTGCAGCATCGTCCCCGGCGCACCGGGGTGGTCGGTGATCGTCGTCCGGGCCGCACCGTCGGCGGCCTGCGACGGCGCGTACGAGGCGGTCAGCCCGACGATCAGGGCGGTCGTGACGACGGTGACGCGCCTGGTGATGTCCCGCAGAGTTGTCATCTTCTTCCCCTCACTGTCTCGATGAGCACTGTCGGTCGGGCTACCAGCGGCACGTGACGATGTCGCCGACGTCGTTGGGGGATCCCCAGTCGCAGTGGTCGTCGATCCACTCACCGATCTCGCCGACCGTGTCGACGATCCAGGCGAACACCGACTTGATCGCTCCCCAGAGGCTGAAGTAGACGACTGTCGTCTCGGGTGTGCCGCCGGCCTCGTCGATGATCTCCTTCGTCGACATGGCGGCGTCCGGCTTCTCGACGATGTCCAGCACCCGTACGCCGGTGTCGTCCTTGCCCGCCAGCAGCGCCGCGACCTGCTCCGGGGTCCGCTGCTTGCCGTCGTCGACCGCCACGATCGCGCGGTCGACGAACACCTCCCGGCTGCCGCTGACGGCCTGGGCGATGCCGGCGATCTCGCCCACTGTGAGGTCGTTGCCAAGCGCCGGGCCGGTGAACCGCCGGACCGACACGGCACCGGCCGGGTCGACCTGAATCTCACCGGCCGTGATCATGTCGTCGGCCGCGAAGGGCGCCCAGCCGAACGTCCACAGTCCGCCGACGCAGCGGAACGCGCCGTACTCCTTGCCTTCGGGCGCTGTCTCGGTACGGACGGTTCCGCCGCGTTCGTCGACGTGCTGGACCACGCAGTCGGCGCCCTTCCGCGGCGGCTTGACGGTCTGGGCCACGGCGGCGGAGGACATGGCCAGCACCGTCGCGCTGGCCACCCCGATCACCGCGAGGCGGTGTGCCAAAAGACTCATCGAACGCTCCATTCCTGGTGCGGAAGAAACTGGTGTCCGAAGAGTGCCGGGCCGCGCTGAAGCGGCCCGGAAACGGCGCTGAAAGCGGGGTACGTCAGTGCAGTCGACTCGCGTCGAGCTGGTCGAGGTTGGCGCGGATCGAGTCGGCGTCGGCATCGCCGAGTTCGTCGAGGATGGTCAGGGCCCGCCGCCAGGCGGCACGGGTGGCACCGAGGTCACCGAGCGCCCGGTGGCTGCCGCCGAGGTTGACGTACGTGCTCGCCTCGGCGTACCGGTCGTGGACCTGCGTGAAGAGTTCGAGGGCGTGCTCGTAGCAGGCGATCGCCCGCCGGTCGTCACCGAGCTGGTGGTGGGCGTGGCCGAGGCTGTCCCAGGTGTCGGCCTGCCCCTGGACGTCGTCCACCTCCTGCAACATCCGCAGCGCCTCACCGCACGAGGCAAGGGCGCTGTGGTAGTTGCCGAGCAGCGCCTCCTGCCAACCGACCGCGTTGAGGGTGTAGCCCTGACCCGCCCGGTTCCCCGCCGACCGGAACAGGGCCAGCGCCCGCCGGGAGTGGGTGAGCGCCTGCTGGTGCTGGCCCTGCCGCTCCGCCAGCTGACCAAGGTTCAGGCAGGTGTGTGCTCGTCCGGCGTCGTCGCCGACGTCGGTGAACAGGTCGAGCGCCCGCCGCAGGTGGTCGTCGGCCTCGTCGTACCGTCGGAGCCGGGAGCAGGCGAGACCAAGGCTGCGGTGCGCGTGGCCCTGCCCGGCCTGATCCCCGATGCGGGACGCGGCGGCCAGCGCGATCCGTTGCGTGCCCAGCCAGTCCTGCCAGTGCCCCTGCCGGTGCAGGAAGCCGGCCATGGCCCAGGCGAGCCGCCAGGCGTGCCCCTCGAACCCGGACCGCGCCGCGAGCGGCACCGCGGCGAGCAGGACGGGAACCTCGGTGCTGAACCACGCCCCGGCGGCCGACCGGTTCCGGGGTCGTTCCGGCAGCACGCCCGCGCGGGGCGGCGGGAGACTGATCGCGCTGAAGTGCGGGTGCAGTGCGAGGTCGGCGGCGTGCGCGGTGTGCAGGCAGTGGTCGAGCAGCCGGTGCACGGCGGCCCGCTGCTCGGCCGGCGGCTCCGCCTCGTCGGCGAGGCTGGCCGCGTACGCGCGCAGCAGGTCGTGGAACGCGTAACGCCCGTACGTGTGCTCGGTGAAGAGATTCGCCCGGGTCAGCTCGGTGAGCAGCGGACCGATCGCCGGCCCGTCAGCGCCGGCCAGGCTTGCCACGGCCGGGGCGGACACGTCCGGGCCGGGATGCAGGCTCAGCAACCGGAACAGTCGGGCAGCGGGTGGGCTGAGCGTCCGGCACGACCAGGAGAAGACCGCCCGGACGTCGGTGGCCTCGTCACCCGCGTGGAAGGCGTCCAGGTCGCCCAGCTCACCGGCGACGGCGGCCAACGAGAACTGCCGGTTGGTGGCGGCTCTGGCCGCCACGATGGCCAGGGCGATGGGTAGCCGCGCGCAGCGGTCGGCGATGTCGTCGGCCGCCGCGGGTTCGGCGGCGACCTGACGCTCGCCGAGCCGACGGACCAGCATGTCGCGGGCCTCGCCAGGGCTCAGCAGATCGAGGGGCACCGGCTGGGCGCTTTCGGTGACGACCAGCGGGATGAGCTGGTCGCGGCTGGTGACGATCGCGAGGCAGTGCGGTGAGCCGGGCAGCAGCGGCCGGACCTGTTCGGCGTCGCGCGCGTTGTCCAACACCACCAACAGGCGCTTGCCCGCGAGCGTCGTGCGGTACAAGCTCACCATCGCGTCCGGGTCGCCGGGCATCCGTGCCGCCGGAACACCGAGCGCCTCCAGGAAGCCGTGCAACGCCCGCGCCGGGTCGGTCGGTGTGGCCGCCGGGTCGAAACCCCGCAGGTTGACGTAGAGCTGCCCGTCGGGAAAGCGTGTGGCCGCGCGGTGCGCCCAGTGCACGGCGAGCGCTGTCTTGCCGACGCCGGCGGTCCCGGAGACCACGACGGCACCGCCCCGCTCGACGAGCGCGTCGAGGGCGGCCAGCTCCGCGGTGCGCCCGGTGAACGTCGGTACGGGAGGAGGCAGCTGCGCCGCCACCGGCGCCACAGCGGCAGCGGCGGGTGCGGGCGCGGCGATGGCGGTGTCCTGGCGCAGGATGGCGCACTCCAGGTCCCGCAGTCGCGGACCCGGGTCGATGCCGAGGTGCTCCCGCAGGTTGTCGCGCAGCCGTCGGTACGCGGCGACCGCCTCGCCCTGCCGGCCGTCGCGGTACAGGGCGAGCATCAGCTGAGCGTGCAGGTGCTCGTCGAAGGGGTGCTGTCGGACGAGCCGTTCCAACCCGGGAAGGAGCCCCGCGTGCTCGCCGACGGACAACCGGGCCTCGACGAGCGACCGTTCGGCCTCCAACCGCAGGCGTGCCAGGTGTTCCGCCTGCTCCTCAAGCCACGCCGACCCGGCCACGTCGGCCAACGGTGGACCCCGCCACAGCGCCACCGCCGCCGTCAGGTGCTTCACCTGCTCGTGGCCGTCCGTCGACCGCCGGGCCAGCTCGATGAGGCGTTCGGCGACCTGCACGTCGGTGGAGTCCGGCCCGGTGTCGAGCAGGTAACCGGGCTGGCGCGCCACGATCGATCCCGGCTCGCCGAGCACCCCGCGCAGATAGGAGACGTGACGCTGCAACGTGTTCGCCGCGGTGGCCGGCAGGTGGTCGCCCCAGACCACATCGATGAGCCGGTCGACGCTGACCACCCGGCCCACGTGCAGCGCCAACGTCGCCAGCACCGCCTTGCGGCGCAGGCCGTTCACCGCCTGCGGACTGCCGGCGACGACCACCTCCACCGGCCCGAGCAGCCTGACGCGCACGCCAGTGCCAGCCATTGAGATCACCAGGTCAGGCTATTCCTGAGCCCAGCGAGCTCGGTCTGTTCGTCGCGCACTGGACACGATCCGCTGTCGAGCCCGGCAGCACTCGGCCCACGCGTCGTAGGCTGACCACTCGCCCCTGAGTCGTCGATGGAGAGCGCAGTGACCACACGCAGCGGCAAGGTGATCGCCGACCAGACCATCTCCGCCGACGGGTACTCGGCCGGTCACAACCAGACCGAGGAACGCCCGTTCGGCGACGACGGCGGTGACGGCTGGGGCGCGGGGCTGCACTCCTGGATGTTCGACGCCGCCGACGAGAACCGGGCCGAACTCGACCAGACCAGAGCCGCCTCAGCGGTCATCATGGGGCGCAACATGTTCGGCCCGGTGCGCGGCGCGTGGGACCGGCAGTGGAACGGCTGGTGGGGTGACGATCCGCCGTTCCACAAGCCGGTGTTCGTGCTCACCCATCACGCGCGTGAGCCGCAGCCGATGGAGGGCGGCACCACCTTCCACTTCGTCACGGACGGGATCGAGTCGGCGCTCGCGCAGGCGCGCGCGGCGGCCGGCGACGGCGACGTCCTGATCCACGGCGGCTCGACCACCATCAACCAGTACCTCGCCGCCGGTCTGGTCGACGAGCTGCGGCTGCACATCGCGCCGCTCACCCTCGGCACCGGCGTACGGCTGTTCGAGGGTGTTCCGCCACTGAACCTCGAACAGGTGACGGCGCGGGCGGCGAGTTCGGTGCTGCACGTGACCTACCGCGTGCTGAAGTGAAGCCGTGCGCCACCGCGTGAATTGCTCCGGGGGTGGTGACGGTGGCGCGCGTCGGTCGCATCGACGGCAGCGAACGCCTGCGGCGTGGTGTGCATCGACCGTTGTAGGGTGCCCGCCGTGGGATACACAGTGTCACCGTCAGGCCGTCTGCACCTCCCGGAGTCGGAGGACGCCGCCGCGGCCATCGCCGTCCAGGCCGCGCTGGCTGAACGAGGTGACTGGTACGGGCCGGACGGGTTTCCGTCCGATGGCACGCTGGTCGACCTCGCGGAGGCGGCCCGCGCCTCCATCGTCCGCGACGGGGACTGGATCGAGTTCGGGCACGACGACGAGGGCGATCCCAAGTGGTCGGACCGGGCAACCGCCTTCTACGTCGCGATTGCACCGTTCGTTAGCGAGGGCACCGTGGAGATCGAGGGTGAGGACGGGGCCCGCTGGTCGTACACCTACGCGGACGGGCAGGTGACCCAGCGAGGTTGGAACGGGTGGGATGGGTCCGTCGAGCCGTTTGGCGACTACGTGGAGCACCCGGCCTCGGATCACTCGTAGCCGCGACTCCCTCACCGGCCGCCCGGGGTTTCGGTGAACGGATCTTCTCGGCGGGCGGTCTCCCAGACCGGTCGCTGCGGCTCGTCGTTGTGCACGACGATGTCGGCGTGCTGGGTCGGGCAGGCCGTAGCGAAGTAGAGCTGCTGAGAAGGGATGTAACGCTCGCGCCAGCGTCGTTCGACGTCGGCCCGAGGTGACACCAGCCGCTCCCGGATGACGGCACGATCCACTGTCTTCTCCAGTGCCGTGGACACGAAGATGCGCAGGTCCCACCGATCGACCAACTCCGCGCGCAGGAGGAAGACGCCGTCGAAGACGAGCACGGCGTCGGGTGGGGCGGTCGTGACCGGCGGGGACAGCACAGCGTCCGCGGCGCGGTCGTAGACCGCGTGTTGGAAGCGCCGATCTCCGCCCGGCCCGAGCGGGTCGAGCAGGACCCTTTTCAGCGCGTCGTTGTCGTGGGTGTCGTGGTAGCAGCCTTCGGCCGAGTACTCGCCGCGCGGATAGCGTTGTGCTCGGGGGAAGAGCAAGTCGTCGATCGAGGCGCGGATGACGTCGCGGCCCTGGTCGCGCAGGACGACGGCCAGTTCGTCGGCGAGGGTGGTCTTGCCGGCGGCGGGTGGTCCGTCGACGGCGACCCGCGTCGGGTGCGCGACGGTCACGGACCCGACCGCCTCAGCCAGGCGGTGGATCAGGTCGTCGCGGGTGCCGTGGGCCAGGTCTGCTGGTTCTCGTCTCACATCGCTCCCCCACCGTCCGTCGACGGCCCGCGAACTGGATGCGAATCCCTGTCACAGTGGGTCACATCACGTATGGTCGTCCGATGGTCGCACGGTTGCTGGCGTACCTCCGCCCCCCGCTTGTCGTCTGCGGACACGTGGTGGCACTGGTGTTGCTCGCCCTGGACGCGCGCCGTGAATGGAGTGCGTACGGGCTTGTCGTGCTTCTCCTGCTGCTTGGTGCGCTTGCCGCGATACCGGCGGCGCTGGTCGACTCGCCGAGGTTCCGGCTGGTCAGCCTGGCCGCACAGACCGTCGGAGCCGGCGTCGTCGCGTTGGGTCTGCACGACTCGGCCGACAAGCGGGCGCTCTGGGTGTACGTGCTGTCCGCACTGGTGGCGGTGGTCTCGCCGACCAGCCGGCCGGGGCTTGGCCGGATGACAGTGATCGGCGTGGGGTCGGCAGTGGTGCTCACCGTCGGCGTGTCAGCTCCGGCACTGGCCTGGGGTGGTGGTCAGCCCGAAGCGGTGGTGTGCGTGCGGCAGGGGGAATCCGCTGACGAACTGGTGCGCGAGAGCCACCGCTTCGACCCCGACGGCGTGGTAGCAGGCTTCGGGTCCGAAGGGCCGCAGGCACCGTGCCTGGAGGTGCTGTTCGATCCCGGTGCCACCGCTGGCGACGCCGCCGACGTCGTCCGCCGCTACTCCGTGGACCCGAGGGTCTCCTCCGTCAACCGGACGCGCTGACGCTGGAGGGTCGACTGTCTGGGCGATTCCGTGGTGTGGCGGGCGGGACTCGGACCCCCACACCGCTCCCGACGCGCGGGGAACCACGGGTCTAACATCCCAGGTCATGCGTAGGTTCTTCACCGTTGGGAGTCGGACTCTTTCCTATCTGGACTTCGGTGGCCCGGGTGCTCCCCTCCTGGCTCTTCACGGGCACTACAACGAGGCGTCGGCATTCGCGCCGCTGGCTGAGGCGTTGGCACCGCAGTGGCGGGTGATCGCGCTCGATCAGCGCGGGCACGGAGCGTCGGACCGTGCCGAGAGCTATGCGCGTGACGATTATGTCGCCGACCTCGCCGCGTTCCACCGGCACCTGCAGGTCGGCCCCGTGGCGGTGCTGGGCCACTCACTTGGCGGAGTCAACGCCTACCAGTACGCCGGGCGGTACGCGGACCGGGTCACCGCGCTGATCGTCGAGGACATCGGCGCGGACGTGGACGTTGATTGGTCGTTCACGACCAGCCTCCCCCGCCACGCGCCGTCGCGCGATGCGCTGACCTCGGCACTGGGCGCGGCGGCGCCCTACCTGGAGTGTTCCTTCCGCCAGTTCACGGACGGATGGGGCTTCTCATTCGACATCGGCGACACGGTCGCGTCCCAGCAGGCACTCAGCGGTGACCACTGGAAGGACTGGGTTTCGGTGAGCTGCCCTACTCTCCTGATCCGTGGTACGCGCAGCGATGAACTGGCGGCGGACCACGCTCGCGAGATGATCGCCCGTCGCGCCGGCCAGGCTCGTCTTGCCGAGCTGCCCGCGGGTCACGTGGTGCATCACGACGCTCAGGCACAGTTCGCCGCCGCCGTTCGCGCCTTTCTGTCCGAACTCGGGGATCGTCCCGACTCAGGATCGCGTCCATAACGCCGCCCGGTTGCTCATGCGCGTTAGGGTGCGCCGTGATCGTATGGATCAACGGCACCCACGGCGCGGGCAAGACGACGACCAGCGCGCTCGTGCAACAACTGGTCCCGAATTCACGGGTGTTCGACGCCGAGAAGGTCGGCGAGACACTCATGGACATCACGCCGGGGCTGCCCGCGACGGACAACTTCCAGCACTGGCCGCCGTGGCGGCAGCTCGTCGTCGAGACCGCCCACCGCGTGCTCGACTACACCGGCGGCACTCTGGTGATGCCGATGACCGTCCTGGTCGAGCAGTACTGGCGCGAGATCAGAGGAGGCCTCGCGCAGCACGCCATACCGGTGAGGCACTTCGTCCTCCACGCCGACCAGGACACCCTCCGTAGGCGTATCGAGGGGGAACACCCCGTCCCCTCCCCGTTCCGCCTCAAATACCTTGAGCCCTACGCCGAGGCGGCCCGCACCTGGCTGCATGCCGAGGCCGAGGTCGTTGACACCACGCACCTCACGCCCGCCCAGGCAGCCCAGCAAATCGTTCTCCGGGCCACCGGGGGGATCTCGGGCACGCTCCTGGCGAGACCTGAAGGCCGGCACTGACGGTGGTTTTCCGGGTCGTCGGCGGCATGGCTGACCGGGGGGACGGCTGGTGGGGCGGGCGGGACTCGAACCCGCGACCGAGGGATTATGAGTCCCCTGCTCTAACCGGCTGAGCTACCGCCCCGAACACCGCGCCGGATCTTATCCCGCTCGGCGGTCAGCAGCCAGCACCGCGCCGGCCGGCGCCCACGCCTGCGCCAGCACGATGGGCAACAGGAATATAACAGCGTGCTCAGGTACGCCTGTCAGCCGGCACGCAGCTCGTCCAGCACGGCGCCGGCGGCGCGCCAGCCGCTGGTGAGAGCGCCCTGGATCGATGGACTGTCCCGGTGATCACCGGCCACGAACAGGCCCTCCCCCAACGCCACCGGCTTGCGCAGTTTGCCCTGCGGTGGTGGTGCGGCGGGTAGCGCCTCGGGGACGGCGACGGTGGTGAGGTGGGTCCAGTCGGCGGTGGAGCGGCCGTACAGCCGGGTCAGCTCGGCCCGGATGGTCGGCTCGGGTGGGGCCGTCGGGCCGACCACCGAGGTGGCGATCAGGTGTCGTCCGGTCGGCGCGTATGTGGGGGCGGCGTTGCTGAGCACCACGGTGTTGGCGACGAGTTCGCGCCGGCCGCCGTCGACGAGCAGGATCGGCTCGGTGAGGGGCGGCTCGGGCGCGCTGTGGTAGTAGGTGGTGTAGCTGTGCATGCGTACCGTCGCCAGGGTCGGCAGCAGCGCGGACGCGGCGGGTGGGTCGACGGCGACCACGACGGCCCGGCAGCGGATGTCGCCGGCCTGGGTGCGGACCCGGCCCGGAGCGACCTCCGCGACGGGGGTGTCCAGGTCGAGCAGGTCGGCGGGTAGCGGCGCGGCGATGGCCAGTGGCAGCGCGGCCATCCCTTCGGCGGGCAGGCCGATCCGGCCGCGGGCGAAGGAGCGCAGCACCATTGCCAGTACGCGGCTGGAGGTGGACAGCTCCCGGTCGATGAAGACACCGGAGAGGAACGGTCGCAGCAGTTCCTCGATGAAGGCGTCGGAGAGGCCGGCGCGGCGTAACGCCGTCTCGGTGCTGGTCTCCGGCGCGGCGAGCAGCCGGGACGTGGGCAGGGTGGCGCAGCCGGTGGCGAGCGCGGCGAAGCGCAGCCGGTCGAACAGCGAGCCGACCCCGGCGAGCGCGGTGCCGGGCCCGCCGGTCGGTTCGCGCACTGGGTTGACCAGCCGCAGCAGGTTGTCGCCCTTGCGGACCAGCACACCGGAGGTGAAGTAGCCGAGGTTGAGCTGGCCGGTGTCGAGCAGCGTGCCGAGCCGGGGGTAGGCGGTGTTGAGCACCTGGAAACCCCGGTCGATGAGGTGACCGTCGATCACGTCGGTGGCGACTCGACCGCCGAGTCGGCCGCTGGCCTCCACCAGCCGCCAGGGCACGCCGGCGCGGTGCAGTCGGCGGGCGGCGGCGAGGCCGGCCAGGCCGCCGCCGATGATGACGACGTCGACCTCAGCGCCCATGCCCTCATCCTAAGCCGATCAGCAGCGCGACCTCGGTGGTTGCCACGGACGGCGAGGAGTACGTGGACGCGAACGAACCCCGGGTTCTCGGCAGGTCCGAGGCCCCGGGGTTCGGGAGGGAACGTCAACCGGCGAGCGCCAGATCGGCGGTCGTGGCCTTGATGCCGCGCATGAGCGTGAGGACGGCCTGGACGGACGGCAGCATCAACGCGCCGGAGCGGGTCAGCGTGACGCCGGCGGAAGTACGGACGAACAGCTTCGTGCCGAGGGTCATCTCCAGGCACTTGATCTGGTAACTCACTGCGGGCTGCGAGTAGCCCAGGGCCCGGGCCGCCATGTCCATCCGTCCGTGCTCGGCCACCGCGACGAAGGCCTGTAGTTCGCGCTCGTTCACCTGATACCCCCGAATATCGACTGGCTCCGCTTGGCTTGTCATCACCAGGCAGTCATCAGAGTAATGACTTTCGTCATGCCGGTCAATACCGTCCGGCGGAAGTCCCAGCCGCATCGTGCCCGGTCAGAGCAGCTTTCAGGAAGTACACAGCCAACGTGTGGTGACTCCATCAGAGTCATGCGCTACAGGAGAGTGAGTCATACCCGATGACTGGATCGGACGAGGACCGCCGTTGGCGGTCGGTCGTCCCGCACGACGACGAGGACCTCCGTCGCAGGTGGCAGTCCCACCTCGACCGGAGGTCCTCGTGATTACCGCTTGTCGGTGCCGCCCACACCCGACCTCGACCAGCGGGCCGCGGCGGCGCACCCGGCACTGGTCACCAGAGCGTCGTCGAAGCGCCGCAGGCGGTGCCCGCGCACAGCCGGGCGGTGGCGGAGGGCCGACCGATCAGGAAGGTCTGGAAGGTCGTGACGAACGACTGCGGGCTCTCGCCGGCGCACGTCACCGGCGACTCCCAGGTGGTGCCGCCGTGCTGGATCTGCACGTGGAAGCAGCCGGTGGCGGTGCCGGTCGTGATGATGCCCTTGACCGTACGCTTCTGGCCGACGCCCAGCGGGTCCTGCTGGACGGTCTGGGTGCCGCTCGCCGTGGCACCGTCATAGGCCACCTGCCACGCCAGGGGCAGCACGGACGTGGTGGCGGACGGGCGGGCGAGCGCGGGCGCGGCGACGGAGACCGCGGCGGCAGTCATCAGTACGGTCGCGGTGACCACCCGGCGGACTTTTCCTGACAGGGACATGAATTGCCTCCGAATACCGATCGATGGTTCGGGAAGCGGCGCGGCGGAAATGATGCGGCAGGTTACCGATCACATTGCCGTGCTCTCGCCGAAGCAATCTCAGCCATCGGGTGACGGGGCGGGCAACGCCATATCGAACTCTTGAAAGAGCAGCCCAGCCGCAGGCGGGGCGGCGCGCGATTTTAAGGGCAGCCGGCTGCCTTACGCCACCCCCGATCAGCCTGGCTCCAAAAAATTCGAACCAGACTCCACCGGCGCGACGCGAGCCACTAGACATAGAGGCATGACGAAGCACACCGCAGCCGCCGCCACTGACGACTCCCGCCTCGTTCGCCGCCTGGTGATGCCGGCGATCGCGTTCGCCGCGATCGCGCTCGCCGGCTCGGAGGCCACCGACGAGGCCGCTACCGACACGTCTCAGACCGGCGTCGTCGCGGTCGCCGACGCGCCGGAGCTCGCGGCCCCGGCGTCGGCCGACTGGCCCTGGTGAACGACGACGCTCGATCAGCCGGTCGCGGCAGCGAGGGAGCCGCGGCCGGCTTCGCGCCCTCCATCACCTGACGGTGCTGGAGGGCTTCTTCATGTGCCCACCGCTTGTTCACGGACCCGGCTCAGGACGCCGGGGCGTCATCCACCTCACGCCAGATCTGGACCGCCCGCCGGTACGCCGAAGCCGCCTCGGCGAGCTGAGCCGCCCGGCGCAACGAGCCGGCGGCTTCCTCGGACCGCCCGCAGCGGCGCTGGGCCCGGCCGACGGCCAGGACGAAACGCACCCGCTCGATGGCCGACAGGTCGGCCTCGTCGACGGTGCTGGCGATCTCCAGCGCCCGCTCCGGCTCGCCGACAGCCACCGCGTACCGGACCTCCAGGCTGGCGGCGGCGGACGGTGAGGTGGCGAGATCGGCGGCGGACATGGCGGCGCGGGCGGCGACCATGTGCGCGGTGATCTCCGACAGGTCGGCTTCGGCGTCCATCAGCGCGGACACCGCCGCGGCGGCGAACCGCGCCCAGTCCCGCAGCGAGGTGGTGGGGTTGGCCAGCATCTCCCGTGCCGAGCGCAGGTGCTCCAGCGACCGCTCGACCTCGCCCATCCGGGCCATCGCGATGCTCGCCACCCAGTGCGCGCGACCGGTGATGGCGGGGCTGTCCAGCTCCAGCGCCATCGCCATCATCCGCTCGACGATCCGGATCACCTCGGCCCCGCCGCCGGCGTCGCTCAGCACCGAGATGTGCACCGCGTACAGGCGAATGTGCTCGCTGCCACGGACGAACGCGGTGCTGGTGATCTCCTGCTCGGCGAGCTCGATGTGGGTGAAGGCCTCGTCGAGGCGGCCCACGTCACGGGCCGCCCCGATCAGCGCGATGCGGGCGCGCACGAGCGCCTCCGGGACGCCGGTCTTCTCGGCGACCTCGACGAGTTCCTCAAGCAGCGCGTGTCGGGCGACCCGGTCGTTGCGCTGCTCCAGGATTCGTTCCAGGGCCAGGCCGTGGCTCAGCATCGACGCCGCCTCGCCGGCTTCCCGGGCGGCACGGTAGGCGCTGGTCAGCCCCTGCTCGGCGCGGACCAGATCGCCCTGTTCGATGGCGCTGCTGGTGACCAGTTCCTGGGCGAGCCGGGCGGCCTCCACTGGCGGTCGCGCACCGTCGTCGGACGGTCGCGGCCCCGGCGTCGGCGCGGGCGCCGGGTCCAGGGCGGCGTCGTCGACCAGGGCCGCCATCGGTACGCCGAGGACACCGACCAGGTGGGCGACGACCTCCAGCGTCGGCACCCGGGTGCCGGACTCGAGCAGCGAGATGTAGGACTGGTTGACCGCACCCACGGCAAGGTCCCGTTGGGACATTCCGCGTTCGGTGCGGAGGCGTCGCAGCCGTCGCCCGAAGTCGGGCTGAGCAATCTGCGTGGCCATGCGACTACCTCGTGTGCCTTTCCGTAATCCAATACGACGCGGTCCGACGCTGGACCAGGGAGCAGAATACGCCGAGCACGCCGACGCATCGCCTCCGCCGAATGGCCCGCGCTGAATTCTGCCGGGACCATACCGGGGTACGGGAGCGGGGGCGGTGAACGCCCCCGCGAGCAACCCCGGGGGAAGGTGCTCGCGGGGGCCGGGACCCGTCACGGCCCGGAGGTGATGACTCCGGTATATGACTGGCCCCGGCTACCTGCCCGACGGGGTCCGACTGGACACCTCCGGGCGGGTCGCGCCTGCTCCCCTCTATCCCACCGAAACCGACGCAGTCCGACAAGTCGCTATTGAAGATTTCGAATCGACACCGGGCGACGACGCCTGGCGCGGTGCGGCACCGGCAGGTGAGCGGTTCAGCAACCGGTCCAGCACCCCCCGGGCCACCCGGGCGTCGAACCGGGCCGACAGCCCCGCTCCGGCCGTCGCGGCGAGGCGTCCGGCCAGCTCGTCGTCGCGGAGCAACCGGACCAACTCGCCGGCCAGCTCCGCGGCGGTCTCCCCGCCCAGGACGTCGACGCCAGCCACCAGGCCCATGCCCTCGAAGGCGATCGGTGTGCCCACCACCGGTACGCCGTACTCGATCGCCTCACCCACCTTGCCCTTGACGCCGGCGCCGTAGCGCAGCGGTGCGACCGCCACCCGGGCCTGCCGGTACATCGGTGCCAGATCGGGCACCCAGCCGTGCACGGTGACCCGGTCACCGGCCATGGCCCTGACCGCCGGCGGCGCCGCGTCACCGACCAGATCTACCGTCACCTCTGGCATCTCGGCCCAGACCAGCGGCATGATCTCGGTACACAGCCAGCGGGCCGCGTCGACGTTCGGCTCGTGCAGATAGTTGCCGACGAAGAGCACCCTCGGCGTCGACGCCCGCTGCGCAGTGGTCCGCGCCGGCCGGTGGATGTTCGACAGCACCTCGACCCACGCGTCGGGCACCAACTCCCGCAGCAGGTGACGCTCCTCGTCGGAGACCACCAGCGTCACGTCGCATTCCCGGGTCAGCAGCAACTCCACCGCCCGCATGCTGTCGGCTCGGGCCCGCAGCGCGTACCGGTCCGGGCTGCCCTGCGCGGCGGCCAGCGCCGCCTGCCGGTCGAGTCGACGAAAGTGCACATCGACCGTGTCGTACGCGACGAGGCAGCCCGGCGCGGCGTCGCGCACCCGCGCCAGCATCTGCACCGCCGGCTCGGGCCGGCAGAGCAGCGCCAGGCCGATCCGGTGCCCCTGGTCGGCGAGGAACCGGACCTGCTGCCTCCGGTCGGTGATGACACCGACGCCGGCCGCCCGCAACCGGTCCGCGTACTGCCGCTCGGCCGTCCCGTTCTGCGGAAGGAACACGACCTGACGCCCCAGGGCGAGCAGCTCGTCGATGACGCGTTGCAGGCGCAACGAACCGGAGTCGCGGTCGGGTGTCGGCAGCTGGTGGTCGACGACGAGGACCAGGTCGGCGGCGGGTGACACGGCGGTCAGCTCGCGGCGAACAGGATCAGGAGCTGTGCCGTGTCCAGCCCGTGGAAGGCGTCCCGCAGCGGGCCGGACGCCCAGGCGGTCCGGGCGATCTCGGCGGCCCGCTGCCGGGTCGCCTCGTCCCGGGCACCGGGGACCGCGCCGATGCCGTGCAGGATCGTGATCAGCACGGCGGTCTCCTCGTCGGGCCGCGCGCCGTTGAGGGCCGCGTCGATCCCGGCCCGGATCTCCCGCTCCCGCGAACCGTCAGCGGTCGGGAAGCTGCGGGTCTTCACCAGGCCGAGCACGCGATTCTCCTCGACCCGGATCGCGCCGTCGGCGGTGAGCAGCTCCAGCAGCGGCTTCCAGCAGTCGTGCCCGAGGTTCTCGGCGGCCCAGCCGACCTTGGTCGGCTTCTCCCCCAGCTTCGCCAGCGCGGTGTCCAGGGCGGGGTCGCCGGTCGGGGTGCCGTCGGAGACCACCACCCGGGCCTCCCGGGCGTCGTCCGACGCGGGGATCGAGATGCGACCGGCCCGCACCAGGTCGAGCAGCACGGCACTGCCGACCGCCCGGTACCGGCGGCCGAGGTCGACGGTGCTGCGCCCGCTCTCGTCGTCGAGCAGCAGCAGGACAAGGTCTTCGGCCAGTCGGGACATGAGCACTCTCCTCGGTGGGATCGGATGAACATCGAACAGCTACGGGTGGATCAGGGTCAGGCCGCGCGGCGGCTCAGGGCGCGGTCGCGGCGGGCGGCCATCGTGGAACCGGACTCGCGGCGGGCCATCAGGCGCAGCACCACCGGCGCGGCCAGCATGCCCAGCACCGCCCAGCCGCCGAGCACCGCCACCGTCTCCCAGTGCCGCCACGACTCGCCGATCTCGGCGGCGAGGGCGCTCTCCGGCAGCAGCGCGGACCGGGCCGCCAACCCCAGCCAGTACAGCGGGAACACCTGCGCGACGACCTGCAACCAGGTCGGGAAACCGGCGATCGGGTGGAAGATGCCGGAGATGGTGGCGAGGGCGAAGACCGGCAGCATGATCAGACCGATGCTGCGCGGGCTCTCGATCAGCGAGCCGAAGACCGCGCCGAGGGGCAGCATCGCCAGCAGGCCCAGCGGCAGCAGCCAGAGCAGGGTGAGCCACCGCCCGGCCTCGCCGAGGTGCAGACCGTCGACGAGCAGCGCGCCGGTGCCGAGCACCGCGACCCAGGCGACCAGGACCATGCCGGCGACCAGCAGCACCTTGCCGATCAGGTACGACACCATCCCGTGCGGCAGCGCCTTGAGTCGCAGCAGCGTGCCGTCCTCGCGTTCGACGACGAGTTGCTGCGCCAGGTTGAGCAGGCCGTTGAAGCCGATGCACATGCTGAGCAGGCTGGGCAGGACGAAGGCCGCCACCGACACGTCGGTGCCGGCGAGCATGTTGTCGCGCAGGAAGTAGATCGGTGCCAGCAGGCCGATCAGCCACACCAGGTTGCTGCCGAGGTCCTGGCCGTTGCTGAGCACCTGACGGAGCTCGGTGCCGCCACGACTCAGGCCCTGCCGTACGGCGTTGCCCGTCACGTTCATCGTTTCGCCTCCTCGCCCGCCACCATGGACAGGTAGATCTCCTCCAGACCGGCCCGGTGCACCCGCAGGTCGTCGACCTCTGCGCCATCCTGGATCAGCTGCCGCACGAACGCGGAGACATCGGCGGTACGGGCGCTGTGCGCCCGGCCGCCGCTGGTCCAGGTCACCTCGGCCTCCCCGCCGAACTCGCGGGCCAGCTCGGCGACGGTCCCCCGGGCGGCGATCCGACCGCCGGCCAGGATCAGCACCTGGTCGGCCAACTTCTCGGCCTCGTGCAGGTCGTGGGTGGTCAGCAGGATCGTCATCCGGGCGTCGGCCAGGGTTCGGAGCAACTCGTGGAACTCCTGCCGAGCCTGCGGGTCGAAGCCGACGGTGGGCTCGTCCAGGAAGAGGACCTCGGGCCGGCCGACGATGCCGACGGCGATGTCGAGGCGGCGGCGCTGCCCGCCGGAGAGCGCGGCGATCGGCTTGTCGGCCTGCTCGGTCAGCCCGACGGCGGCCAGCAGCTCGTCGACATCCCAGGGCCGGGTCACGCCGTCGGTCGCGTACGGCCGGTAGAAGGAGCCGAAGTGCGACAGCAGCTCCCGGACCCGCCACTTGCCGTGGTCACGCCAGGACTGCAGGACGATGCCGAGCCGGGCCCGCCACGCCTCGTCGCCACGGGCGGGGTCGACGCCGAGCACGCTGACCTCACCGGCGGACCGGAGCCGGAAGCCTTCCAGGATCTCGATGGTGGTGCTCTTGCCGGCGCCGTTGGGCCCGAGCAGGGCGACGATCTGGCCTTGGGTGATGGTGAAGTCGATGCCACGCAGCACCTGCTGGGTGCCGTAGCTCATCCGCAGCCCGCTTACCCGCACCACGGGCGGCGGCTCCGCGGGGGCGGTCCGGACCGGATCCGGTGCGGTGAGAGTGCTCGTCATGCCGCGCGTCCTTTCTCGACAGGGGTTGCCCCGGCCAGGGGCAGGTGCAGTTCGATGTGGTCGGCGGCGGCGCGGGCACCACCGGCGGCGGCGATCTCGGCGCGCAGTTCGTCGAGCCGTACCCGGGTTTCGGGGCTGGTCGTGACGGCCCGCACCGCGTCGCGCACGGCTTCCGCGTCGAAGGCCCGGGGCGGGACGACCCGGCCGACGCCCAGGGCCTCGACGCGGGCGGCGGTCACGAACTGCTCGACGCCCTGCGGGACCACCACCAGCGGCACGCCCTGGGTGAGCCCTTCGAGGACGCTTCCGGTGCCGCCGGCGGTCACGAAGACGCCGGCCTGTTCCAGCACCCGCACCTGCGGCACCCAGCGGTGCACCTCGACGCCGGCCGGGAGGTCGCCCAGCGCGGCCGGATCGACTGTGGTGCCGGTGGCGATCACCACGTGCCAGCCGTCGCCGGCCAATGCCGCCGCGCAGTCGGCGAAGACACCGGGCCGGGTGTTGTACGTGGTGCCGAGCGAGACCAGGGCCACCGGGCGGCCCGGCGGGGCGGTCCAGTCACCGTCGGTGCGTCGACGCCACGGCACCGGGCCGACGAAGAGGTACGAGTCGTCCACCTGCGCGGCGTTGACCTGCAACGATCGCGGCATCGCCACCACGCACGGCTTGACGTCGGGGGCGACCCGCACGGGGGCGCCGATCTGCTCCTCGCTGCCGGAGTAGAAGACGTGGGTCGGTGAGAACTGCACCTCCGGCACCCGCCAGTGCCTCGCCAGCAGCGGTGCGTGGGCGGTGACGGTGTCGTACACGATCAGGTCCGGGCGGTCGCCCTGGTACGCCGCCGCGACCTGCGGCAGCGCGACGTCGCGTTCGCGGGCGAAGACCGCGGCGGCCTGCCGGCCGTCGTCGTCGGTGGCGAGCCATCCGCGCCCGGGGGTGCCGGGCGACGGGAACGTCGAGGTGTACGGCACCAGTGTGGCGCCCGCCTCCTCGACCAGCGCACCGAAGGCGGGTGCGGTGGCGAAGGTGACGCGGTGCCCCCGGCCGACGAGCTCCGCCACCACGCCGAGCATGGGGTTCACGTGACCGTGCAGCGGCACGGACATGAAGGCGATGTGGGCTCCGGGCGGCGAGTGGGCTGGCGTCACGGTCGTTCCCCCCTCTTCCAGGTTGGCCGCCGCCGGTGCGAACGATCGGGTCGCTACGGACGGGGGCGGTCGTCGGTCACCACGCTGTCGGCGACTCGGCGAAGCTCGGCCATGTGCGCGGTGAAGACAGTTCTACCGAGCGGTGTGAGCGCCACCCAAGCGTGGATTCGAGAATTGAATGACTCCTTGCGCACTGTCACGTAACCGGCTTCCTGCAACACTTTGAGCTGCTTGCTGAGCACCGAGTCGCTGACCGCCAGGGCGTCGCGGATGGTCGAGAACGACAGCGACTCGACGCGGCTGAGCATGGCGCAGATCTGCAGTCGGTTGAGCGGGTGGATGACCTCGTCGAAGCCGGACCTCATGCCCGCCGGCCCAGGTCACGTACGAGCGCCGCGTCGATGCGACGGCCGGCGACGATCGTGATGACGAGCATGACGACGCCGCAGACCGCCATGCTGCCGCGCAGGTCGGCACCCCATTCGAGGGCGAGCCCGAGCACGATCAGCACGGGCAGCGCCGCACCGGCGCGGACGCTGATCCGGCGGGCGCCGGGGGTCGCGTGGTAGCGGTCCAGTGAGATGCCGGTGACGTGGTTGGCCGCGAGGTTGAACAGCAGTGGCCCGACCAGCAGACCGATGATCACGCCGTACGGGATCCACGCCCAGCCGATGGAGACCGCCGCGAACGCCCACAGCAGGGACAGGCCGATACCCAGGTGGTACCACCAGGGCGCGACGGCCCGGTCGGCGATGATCTCGCGGCCACCGGCGACCTGGACCAGTGCCTGGCGCGCTTCCTGCGGGCCTATCCGGTTCATGATTCCTCCTGTTTCCATAATGGAAAGTCTAGGCTCGACTTTCCACAGCGGCAAGTCGATAGGTCGAAAAGTCGGCGGGCGGGTCACCCAGCACGACGGTGTGACTCAGCGCGCCGAAGAGGTCCCGGGCGGCGGCGGACACGTCCACGGGTCGTGGCGTACGCAGCAGCTCGGGCCGTCGCACCACCCAGTCCAGTCCGCGCCCCGAGGCCGTGGTGTGCCGCAGCGCGTCCGCCAGCCCCGCCGGTGAGTCGAAGGCCGACAGCAACTGCGCCGAGCAGTACCGGCGCACGGCCGCCAGCTCCTCCTGCGACGGCGGCTCGGCGATCAGCGCGGCAACCTCCGCACGGACCCCCGCCACCGCCTCGCCGATCCGGCCCCGCGGCACTGCCAGCCGCACGGACGCCCGCCGGTACCCGGCCAGCACGTCGCGACGCGCCACCATGACATCGGGGTGGCCCAGGCGACGACACCGCTCGGCCAGCCGGGCGGAGGTGTGCCCGCCCAGCAGCGCGGTGGTCAGATACCGGGCGGGCTCCGCCGACCCGACCTCGGGCTCACGCCCGGAGAGCGTGAGATGGACGGTGTCGCCGGCCGCCTCCCGCAACAGCAGCAGCTGCGGCCCGGGATCGTCCGGTGCCGGTCGGGCAGCGGGCCCGGCCGGCCAGCCGCCCAGGACGTCGGCGACCGGGGCGAGGAGCACCTCGGCGTCGGCGGCGCCGACGATGACCAGCGTGGCGTGCTGCGGTCGGAACACCCGCCGGTGCAGCGCGCTCGGGTCGACCGCTGCCGGCCCGGTCCGACCGGCCCAGTGCCGGCGCAGCGCCTCGTCCATCCGCTGCTGTGGGGCGACCGGCACGGGCCGGGCCGGCGGCAGCGGTCGCCACTCGGGCAGCGGCCCCGGAACCAGCACGTCGGCCACCACGCGCAGCAGCGCCGGCAACTGCGCGACCGGCGCCCACGCGCTCAGGTCGGCCCACTGGCCGTCCTGCGCCAGCTGCACCTCACCGCCGATGGCGGCGACCCGCCGGGCCGCGTCGGTGTGCGCGCCGAGGACCCGCAGCAGCTCGGCGGCCCGCCGCGGATCACGCCAGCCGTCCGGCCCGAGCGGTAGCCGCAACCGCAGCTCCACCAGCTCGGCCCGGCGATCGGGGATCGCGATGACCCGCAGACCATTGCCGAGGCTGATCTCCCGCGACCCGGTCAGCGTCGGCGGGACGGCCGCGCCCAGCTCGGGCAGCTGGCGCGGCCCGCCAGGGCTGGAACCGAGCTGCGCGGCGGTGCGCCGGGCCCGGCCCGGACGCCGGCCCGGCGCCCCGACCGCTGCGGAGTCCGGCCGCCGGATGGGCCGATCCTCCCCGTGCGGGCCGGCGACGAGCAGCGCGCTCGGCGCGGCGGCAAGCGCCGCAGCGGCCCGGGACACCCGCTCAGCCGAGGTGTCCGCGATCAGGCGGGGCAGGTCGTCGACCAGCTCCGCCCGACCGAACAGCAGCTCGAAGCGGCCCAGCGCGCGGCAGCGCTCCTCCAGCCGGGCATGCCGCCGGCGGTGCTGCCCGGCCAGTTCGGCAACCGCCCGGCGCACTCCGGCCCCGGCCCGCGCCGGATCGCCGAGGCCCGACCACTCGGCCGCCAGGTCGGCGACGAAGCCGTCCGGCGTCACGTCGTCCGGCAGCACGGCGGTCACCACGAAGGCATCCGGTGCCAACGCGTCGAGCGGCCCGAAGAAGCCGCAGCCGGCGCTGGCGCGTACGCCGGAGCGCGGCGGCCGCCACCGGGTGGTCATCCAGCCCAGCACCATGCACGCCACGTAGTCCGGCAGCTCCCGCAGCGGATCAGGCAGTCGGTAGCCGAGCGCCAGCGCGGTCCGCGTCGCGTCGGGGACCCGCTGACGGACCTGCCGGTCGGAGTCCGGCGGTGGCTCGGCGATCCACGGCGGCGGGTCCGCCGGCCGGGCGGGCACGCCCGCGAAGTGCCGCTCCACCAGCGGCCAGACCGCCGCCGCCGGGTGCGGGGTCACGATCGTGAGAACCGCGTTCGCGGGTACGTAGTGCGCGTCGAAGAAGGCGGCGCAGTCGTCGACCGTCAACGTTCGCAGCCTGGCCACGTCGCCGTACCCGTCGTGGGCGTTGGCGAACGACCGGAACATCACCTCGGGCAGGCCCGGCCACGGCAGCTTGCCGTACAGCCGACTGTCCCGCATGCTCTCGATCTCGCGGCCCACCTCGACGAGCTGACTGGCCAGCTCGGCGTCGGTGAACCGCGGCGCGCGCATCCGGTCCGCCTCCCGGAACAGCGCCTGTTCCAGCGCCGCGGCCGGCACCACCTGGAAGTAGTCGGTGTAGTCGGCGTGCGTGGTGCCGTTGGCCGTACCGCCGAGCGGGTGCAGGTCGTCGTAGAACCGCCCGTCCGGCAGGCTCTCGCTGCCCCGGAACATCAGGTGCTCGACGAGGTGGGCGATCCCCTCGCTGCCCGGCGACTCGGCCCGGAAGCCGGTGCCGTAGTGGACGCTCACCGCGCACCGGGGGGTCGGCCAGTGGGGCAGGAGCACCACGCGCAGGCCGTTCGGCAGCGTGCGCCGGTGCAGCGGATGAGCGGGCCGTGACCCAACCGGGACAGTCATGGGTTTTCCTCAGGAGGACAGCAGGTGCCGGGCGAACCCGGTGTATTTGTCGAAGACCTTCGGCTCCCAGCCGACGTAGCTGATGTAGTCGTGCACGTGCAGCAGCACCCGGAACGCGACGGTCTCGCGCCACCGGTCGTCGAGTTCGCGGCCGTAACCGTCGAGCAACGCGTTGATCAACAGTTGCCACGCCGGCCGGTCGCCGCCGAGATACCACTGCAACTCGACGAGCTCACCGAGGACCCAGCCCAGGTCGTAGTACCAGGGCGCGGCGCACACGTCCTCGCCGATGAGCGCGTCGGCGGCCGCCGGCTCCCCCTCCGCCGGAATGAGCGAGCCCAGACCGGGCGCACCGTGGCACAGGACGCGCTCGTCGTCGGCGGCGATCTGGGCGGTGTGCTCCCGCACCCGGGCCAGGGCCGCGCCGCCGAGCCGGGAGCGCAGCAGGGATTCGGCGTACGCGCCGCGCGGGTGCGGTGAGCGCCCGTTGAGCCAGCGGGTGAACCGGACCAGCCCGCGCGGCGCTCCCCCTGCCGCGACACCGGGCGGGAGCGGTTGCGCGTGCAGCTCCCGCAGCGCCTGGCCGAGCCCGTGCAACAGCGACGCCATCGCCGGCTCGGGGCCGTTGCCCAACAGGACGGCGGCCACCGAGGTCGCGCCCCGTACCCGGTAGGTGCGGGCGTCGCCGTCGGGCTCACCCACGACCCAGTGCACCGACGTCGCGCCCGGTCGTGCGGTGCCGAGCCGGCGCGGTGCGGTGCCGGTCGGCACGAACTGCGCGGGCGCCAGCGGCCCGGGGGCGCGCCGCCACCGGTAGCCACCGGCGGGTTCCGGGCGTACCGCGGTGACCAGCAGGCCGGTGCCGAAGTCCCGGCCGGCCGGCGCGGTCACCGTGGCGGTGGTCATCGGGTCGCTCCCCCGGTCAGGACCGGCACGTCCACCTCGGCCAGCTCGCGACGGCGGGCCTCCAGCCTGCGCAGCGCCTCCGGCAGTGGTGGACTCACCCAGCCGTCGTCACGGCCGGTGGTGAGGCTGCGTGCGGGCAGCGGAGGGATCAGGGCCACGTTGCGCCGCTCGGCCAGCGTCGCCCAGTGCCGCTGGAACGCCGGGCTGTCCAGGCCACCGGGCGGCAGCGCCGGTGACAGGCCGACCGGCGCGGAGGTGCACTGCATCGCCAGCAGCGCGGGGCTGTCGGCGAGCCCGAGGGCGAGCCGGGCGACGAAGTGGAACGTCGCCGGGTAGACCAGCATGGCGTCCGCCCACTCGACGTGCTCGACGTGCCGAGCCCGCTCGCAGTCCTCCCAGGTGTCGACGAGCACCTCGTGGTCGGTCCGCAGGCTCAGCGCCTGCCGGGTCACGAACCGCAGGGCGCTGGGGGTGGCGACCACTGCCACCTCCAGCCGGGGGTACGTCTCCCGGAGCCAGTTCAGCCAGGTCGGCACGTTGCTGGCCGCGGCCGAGCCGGTGATCACCAGCAGCAGCCGCCTCAGCTCCAGCTCCGGTGTCTCCAGGAACTCCAGCGGTGGCCCGGCACTCATCGCGCCACGTTCCCGAGGATGGTCTCCAGCTCGCCCAGCGTGGTCTTGGCCCCGTAGGTCACGCAGACCCCGGCCAGGTTGAACGCCACCTCGTCGGCGCCCGCGGCGCTGAACTCCTTGATGCCCTGCGTCAGCTCCTCCTGGTCGCCGTAGAGGAAGGCGCCACCCTCGACGAGGGCCCGACCGCTGGCCCGCGGGTCGTCGGCCATGTCCACGTCGATGCCCGAGCGGCTCAACATGTCGATGTAGTGCGGCAGGCGCATGTGCCCGGAGTTGCTGTTCAGCGCGAGGTCGACCGGGTCGCGGTCGGGCGTGCGCAGCGCCATCGGCACGATCGCGACCACGCGCGGCATCGGCCGCCCGGCCCGCTCCGCACCCCGGCGCAGCGCGGGCACCACGGTGTCGCGCAGGTACGAGGCCGGCGTCAGCCAGGTGATCGCCACGTCCGCGACCTCACCCGCCAACTCCGCCATCCGGGGCCGCAGCACGCCCAGCCCGATCTCGATGGCCGGGCGGGGGAACGTGCCCAGTTCCATGCCGCAGGAGAAGAACTCGCCCTGGTGGTTGACCTTGCCGGTCTCCAACAGGGACCGGACGATCGTCACGTACTCGCGGACCGCGCCGAGCTGGCTGCGGTACGGGGCACCGAGCGTGCCGCGCTGCAACGACGCGCCACCGGGGCCGAAGCCGGCCACCACACGGTGCCCGGTGGCCACCGCCAGGGTCTGGGCGCGCAGCGCGGCGTCGTACGGGTGCAGGAACGGCATGAGGTTGACCGAGGTGCCCATCGGGACCCGGAAACCGCTGGCCGCGGCGTACGAGAAGCTGATGTGGGTGTCGCCGACGTTGCCCTGCCCCTGCCAGAGGCAGGATGCCTCGCTCCACTGGGTGAGCGCGGCGAACGGCAGCAGTTGCTCGGGGCGGCGCGGCGCGAACGGCATCATGATCGAGTAGTGCGTCATGCCAGGGCTCCTGTTCCGACCAGCATCTGGCCACGGACCAGATCGGTGTAGTTCGAGCAGTTGCGCAGAAGCTCGTCGTGCGGCCCCTGACCGACGACCTCGCCCGACTGGAGGATGACCACGTGGTCGGCGTGCTGGATCGTGGAGATCCGGTGCGCCACCACCAGCACGGCGCGGGTGGCGGCCAGGTCGTCGACCAGGTCACGGAGCTTCTGCTCGTTGATGCTGTCCAGGTGCGACGACGGTTCGTCGAGGAGCACCAGTGGGGCGTCGGTCAGCATGGCCCGGGCGATGGCAAGCCGCTGACGCTGACCGCCGGAGAGGTCGACGTCGCCGGCCAGGACGGTGTCCAGGCCCTGCGGCTTGCGGCGGATCTCGTCGGCCAGGCCGACGCGGTGCAGCACCGCGTACAGCTCCCCGTCGGAGAACGCCGCGTCGCCACGGCCCAGGGTGAGGTTGCGGCGCACGGTGTCCTGCACCGAGCTGGCCGCCTGGTCCACGTAGGCCACCTGGGCGCGCAGGTCGGCGAGTGGCCAGTTGCGGGTGTCCCGGCCCTGCACCCGGATGCTGCCCGAGGTGACGTCGGCGAAGCGCTGGATCAGCTCCACCGCGGTGCTCTTCCCCGCTCCGGAGAGGCCGACGATGGCGGTCAGCCCACGGGCCGGCACCTCGAAGGAGACGTCCCGCAGCACCGGCGTGCTGCCGTAGCTGAAGTCGACGTGGTCGAACTGCACCGCCGGCACCGGACCGGCCGGAACGGTGACCGGCTGCGCGGTCTCGCCGCCGGACTCCTGGGGCTTCTCGAAGAGGCCGGTGAAGCGTTCCCGGGCGACAGTGCCCATCTTCAGTGCCGTGACACCCGCCGCGATCATCATGAACGGGCCGGTGAGCTGAAGCAGGTAGAGCAGGAACGCCACGAAGTCGGCCAGCGACAGGGTGCCGGCGACCAACCGCGCGCCGCCCCCGGTGATCACCGCGACCAGTGCGATCTGCTGGCCCAGGTTGACCACCGGGGTCATCAGGGCCTCCATCCGGGCGGCGTCGATCTCGCGGCGGGCGACGGTCTCGGCGTGGGTGGCCAGGTCCGCGCTCACCGACTCCTCGGCCCGGTACGCCTTGATCACCTTGACGGCGTCGACGGCCGCGACGAACCGCTGGGCCAGCAGGCCGGTGGACTCCTGCACCGCGACGTAACTGCGCCGCAGTCGCTTGACCACCAGGGTGATCAGGCCGCCGGCGACCGCGAACGCGCCCACCGTCACGGCCAGCAGGAGCCAGTCCAGGAAGCCCATGATCACCAACGTGCCGATGGCGGTGAGCCCGGCGATCGGGAGCTGGATCGGGCCGACGTCGATCAGCTTCTTGACCCGCGAGGTGTCAGCGGTGATCCGGGTGACCAGGTTGCCGCTGCCCTCGCGTCGTACGTCGGCGAGCGGCAGACGCAGCGCGTGACCCATGGTGCGGACCCGCAGCCGGCAGATCATCCGCTGGCCCAGCCGGGAGAGCAGGAAGGTGGCGAGCGTGTTGGCCAGTGCCGCGCCGAGCCCGAAGACGATCAGCCAGACCGTCCAACGGTCGGCGGCGCCGTCGCCCAGCGTGGCGATGAGCCGACCGACCGCCCAGGGCAGCGCCAGGGTGCCGGCGGTGGACGCCAGGGCGAGCAGGCCGATCAGCAGCATCGTGCCCGGGTGCCCGGTGGCCAGGTCGCGCAGGATGCGCAGCGGCCGGTCCGCTTGTTGCCGCGCCTCCGGCGGATGGTGTCGCATGGGATTCTCCGTTCGGCAGCTGTGCTAGTGGGCGGTGAACTCGATCAGGGTCCGGACCGCCGTGGCGGGGCCGCGCCAGGAGACCTGGAGGCCGGCCTCGGCGCCGAGCCGCTCGATGTCCTCGACCGTCCGCGTGGGCGCCGGCATCATCGACCGCAGCTGAAGTTCCGAGCCGGGGCCGGAGACCGGCATGGCGATGTCGGCGACCAGCACCCGGCCGGTGGCCCCGGCCGCCTCCCGGCAGCGCTTCAGGATCAGGACCGCCTCGTCGTCGGACCAGTCCGCGAGGATGGCGGAGAGCAGGTACACGTCCTTGCCGGGCGGCAGCGGGTCGAAGAAGCTGCCCTGCACCGCCGTCACCCGGTCCGCGACGTCGCTGCGCGCGAAGCGTCGACCGGCCTCCGCCGACACGTTCCGCAGGTCGAGCAGGGTGCCGTGCAGGTGCGGGTGGGCCCGGGCCAGGGCCATGGTCAGGCTGCCCAGGTGACCGCCGACGTCGATGAAACTGTCGACGCCGCTCCAGTCGTACTCGGAAATGATCTTTCCGGCGTCCCAGCGGAGCACCTGCTTGTCGAGCTCATCGGCGGCCTCGCCCTGCTCGCGCCACTCGGCGACGAAGGCCGGGTCGGTGTTCACCGCGTCCCAGTAGTCCCGGCCGAACTCGGCGGCGTAGCCCGGCCGGCCGGTACGCACCGTGTGGTCGAGGCGCAGCAGGCTCAGCGTGATGCTGCCGATCATGCCGTCGTTGCGCAGGACCTGACGCACGCTCTGCGGATGGTCCGAGCGCAGCGGGTCGCCCAGCGGGGTCAGTGCGTACTCCCCGTCGGGGCCGCTCTCCAGGATCTTGATCTCGACCAGGTAGCGCAGCAGCGTCCCGGTCACGTCGGGGGCGCTGCCGGCGCGGTGGGCGATCTCGGCAGCGGTGGTGGCGCCGGCCGCGATGTGGTCCGCGATGCCGAGCGTGGCGGCCGCGCGGACGGCGGCCGGGACCAGAAGGTCGGTCATGGTCAACAGTTGCTGGAAGGGCGGGATCTCAGTCATCGCGGTGCACCTCGCTAGGGGTCGGCAGGGTCCGAGCGGCGGGCCGGCGGGATTCCGGCCCGCCGCTCCGGACCTGGTACTCGTTTCAGCAGCCGTCGTCGATGGTCTTCGAGACCACCTGGCCGCTCATCCAGCTGACGCCGGCGCTGACGATGGCGCAGCCGGGAGTCGTGGCGGGAGCGTCCGAGACGGCCGAGAGGTCGATGTCCTCGGCGGTGCTGTAGGTCTCGTAACCCGCCAGCAGCTCCTCGATGTTGTTCGCCTTCTCCTGCATGTACCTCTCCTCTGTGTGCGTGGTGTTACCTGACGTCCGCCTGAGCGCGGACGGGATCGGGGAAGAGCTGGTCAGCAGGTCGCCTCGTAGGTGGCGGCGGTGAGGAAGCTGACCGCGGCGCTCGCGCAGTACCAGGTGGTCGCCGGGGCGTCCGCGACGGCGGAGACACCCAGGTCGTCGTCCGCCTCGAGGTAGGTCTCGTAGCTGGACACGAGCTCCATGATGTTGTCGCTCTTGGTGATGTCCGTGTTCACTTCTCTCTCCTTCGGGGAAGCACTGAGCTCCAAACTGGGAACGCCCCTGTTGACCCTCCCAGCAAGCGAGCTCAGGTCTTGGCGATGTGTTGTCGGTCGGTTTCAGACGGTGGTGTTGCGGGCCGGGTTGGTCGGGTCGATGCCGGCCTCCCGGAAGCGCGAGACGATCAGCGAGTCGACCCGCTGGAGGTCGTCGGCGGCCTCCACCAGTGCCGCGGCCAGGACGGTGGCGCGGTGCTGGCCGAAGCTCAGCCCCTGCCTGCCGGACCTGCCGTCGACCGGTTCCCAGGCCGTGCCGACGCCGGGGGCGATCCGCTCGACGAACACCGACGTCTCGGGGCCGGTGCCGCGCAGGCCCTGGGCCAGCTCCGCCAGGTCGGCGGCGACGTGCTGCCAGTCGCTGCCCAGGTAGACGACTATCGCGTCGCGTCGGGGATAGAGCTCCCGGGCTGAGAGCACCTTCGCCCGGTACGGCACCTGGCGCTCCTCGAGGAACGTGAGCACCTCGCGCCAGGCCTCGACCGCGTGATCCACGTCGAGGACGTTGAGGTAGACCCGCAGCACACCCCGGGAGGTGTCCCGTTGCCGGGAACCGTCGACCAGGAAGAAGCCCGGTGACAGCGCGGCCCGCCACGGCGGTACGGCCAACCGCACCGGTTCGCCCGGGGCGTACCCGGTCGTGGTGATCGCTTCGATCGGCGCCCAGATCCGCAGGCCCTCACGTTCGACGAGGATCCGTCCGCGTCCGGCGGCGTCGCGCTGGACGGTGGACCGGACGACGGCCCCGACCTGGATCTGCCGGTGCGGCACGGCCGCGGTGAAGCGTTCCTCGAGTGCGTCCTCCCGCAACCGGGTCGGCACCTTGCCGTCCGGCTGGCCGGAGTGCAGCACGTTGTAGATGGATTCGGCGAGCAACCGGCGAAGCTCGCGGGGGAAGTCGGCGACGACCTCGCGACCACCGATCACGGCCGTGGTCCGGTCCGGGGAGACCCGGATCTGACGGACCGCGTCCCGGATCGCGGGGGCCAGTTCCTCGGCCAGTGGTTGGGCTTGCAACGTCATCGGGCACCTCCAAAGCCGAGGGTGGTGGCGAACTTCTCGGGGTTGACCAGCGCGGCGCGGCCGACGCCGGCGGCGGCGCGCTGGATGGCGGACAGCCGCGACGAGGACAGGGCGCCAGCGACCAGCCGGTCCAGCAGGTGCCAGCCGGCGAAGGCGGTCGCGCGGACCGCGAGGCCCGCATCGATGTCCGGCCGGACGTCGGTGTACGCCCGCCAGAACTCGTGCACCAGCGGCAGCAGTCGGCGCATCTTCTCGACACCGCGTTGCAGGACCAGCTCGTGGGTGAACTCGGTGTCGACGAACGCCTCGTCGCCCCGGTTGGTGACCAGGTCGAGCACCGACCGGTAGACCCACTCCCCGGCGAACGCGCCGACGTCACGGGCCGGGTCGGCCAGTCGGAACTCCTCCCAGTCGGTGAGGAACAACCCGTCCTCGGCGACCAGGAACTGGTCCACCCGCAGGTCGCAGTGCGAGGGGACGCGGGGGGCGTCCCGTTCGGCGTCGCGCAGGCGCTGCACCGCGGCGATCAGCTCGGGGTCGTTCTGCAACAACCGCCAGGCCTCGATCTCGCCGGCACTCGACTTGAGGAACACCGAGAGCGGCAGGCCCTGCAGGAACGTGACCGGCGGAAACCCGGGCGGCGACTCGTCGAGGCGCAGGCCCTCCGGTGGCGGGGTCGCGTGCAGGTGGCCGATCGCCCGGCCGACCTGCTGCGCGTGGGCCAGGCTGAAGGTCTCGTCGACCATCAGCGCGGCACCGTTCACCGCGTCGTTGATTCGTTCGAAAACGACGATCCGGTGGTCGGGGTGGCTGCCGATGAACTGCGGCCAGTGCACATTCTCGAAATTGGCCTTTGCGGCGTAGGCTTCGAAGTCGAGCAGCCTGCGCATTCTGTTCTTGGTGTCTTCGACCTGTCCGGTGAGGCGCTTGACGAAAACGTCCCGACCGCTTTCGGTGACTCCCGACCAGGCGTCGTTACGGCCGATTGGAGCAGAGACAGTGTCCCGTACGAACGGGCCGACACCCAGCTCCACCAGCACTTCGTCAACCTCGGGGACCGAGTCCAAGTCGATCGGCATCACGTGTTTCGTGACCACCGTCGCCACCTCCAACAATTCTCGGACGGGCACGCCAAGGCGCAGCCAACGTTCAGTTGAATATTCCGGCGAGGGTGCCGGACCCGGTCTTCCGCCTGCCTTTGCGACTGTCTTTCTGTCGTACCGGCGAGCGGCGTGGTTGAAGATAATCACGACCGGGTAGGACCCGGCAAGGCATCGATGTCGGGCCGTATTAAATTCGTTTCTACGGGCCGCGGCATTTTGTCCGATGTACCGGTTGGCCGAACCCGACAGGACGGCCGGTCAGCCGGCGAAACCCCAGGTCAGCGCGGATCGACGGGGGTTAAACCCCGGAATTTCCCGGGTTCCAACTTTCGCAACTGGGCGATCCGCTGGCCCAGCGACGGCGAGGCCGCCGCAACGGCCCGCCCGGATGCGCCAAAGTGGCTGGTCAGGGCCCGTCCAGCGGTCCGCGCGACAGCACCGGGCGACCGGTCGCCGGGTCTGCCACGTACCCCGAAACACTGCTGTAGACATTTATGATCTTCTGATGCAGACGACTGTGGATCGAACGGGACTCGGCAGACTCATCTCCGCGGCCGGGGGCAGCGCCGACGGCATCACGGCGGTGATCGACGACCTCGGGGCGGACGCCGTCGCCGCCACCGTGGTCCGCGAGCTGCTGCACCGGGCGGACGTGCCGGCGGGCCCCGACGTCGCCGTCCAGGTGGGACTGCGGCACGGCGACGCGACGATCCGGTACGGGCTCCAGGTCGGGTCGGCGGGGATCGCACACCTCCCCGAGCCCGTCGGGACGCCCGACGCGTCGCTGACCCAGGACCTCACCGAGGTGGTCCGCAGCCTGTTCGGGCCGCGCGGCGCGCAGTCCAGCGCGAGCCGGGTGGTCCACTGGGGGCACCTGGAGGACCCGTCGGCGTTCGACCGCCCACTGCCCGCCTACGACGTGGTCCGCCGACTCGTGGACGCGCTGGACCGGCCGTACGACATCGGCCTGGCCGAACTCTGCGTCCGCTACGGCTCCGACAAGTGGGGCCACCACACCTACCCCCGCCGGTACGAGCAGCACTTCGGCCCGCTGCGCGACCAGCCACTGACCATCCTGGAGATCGGGGTGGGCGGGTTCGGTGACCAGCACCGCGGCGGGGCGTCACTGGAGGTCTGGCGGCGCTACTTTCCCCGGGCGCTCGTCTACGGGCTCGACATCGTCGACAAGTCGCACCTCACCGACCAGCGGGTCACAGTGCTGCAGGGCGACCAGTCGTCCCCCGCCGACCTGGCCCGGGTGGTGGAGGTGATGGGCCGGCCGGACATCGTCATCGACGACGGCAGCCACGTCAGCGCCCACCTGCTCGCCTCGTTCGCCTCCCTCTTCCCCGTCCTGCGCCACGGCGGCCTGTACGTCATGGAGGACCTGCAGACGTCGTACTGGCCGACCTTCGGCGGTCGGGCCGGGACCTACGACGACCCGGCGACGAGCCTCGGGTTCCTCAAGACGCTCGTCGACGGCCTGCACCACGAGGAGATCGTCGGACGGACCCCGGCCTTCACCGACCCGGACATCGGGGGCGTGCACTTCTACCACAACCTGGCGTTCGTCGAGAAGGAGCGCAATCTGGACGGCGGAGCGCCGTCCTGGATTCCCCGGGGAGTGCGGCAACGCGCCGGCGTGCCGGACTGACAGCGGCGCGCGCGAGCCGTCTCAACCAGCGTCGCGCGCCTCCCGCTCGCCGTTCGCCCGGGACAACCGGCCCGGCCACCAGATCTTCGGCCCGATGTCGTACGCGAGCGCGGGCACCAGCAGCGAGCGGACGACGATGGTGTCGATCAGCACCCCGATCGCGACAGCGGTACCCAGCTCGACGAGCACCACAAGCGGCAGGACGGCGAGGGCGGAGAACGTCGCGGCGAGCACGATGCCGGCGGAGGTGATCACGCCGCCGGTGACGGCGAGACCGGAGAGCACCCCGGCGCGGGTGCCGCGCTTCACCGACTCCTCGCGGACCCGGCTCATCAGGAAGATGTTGTAGTCGATGCCGAGCGCGACCAGGAAGACGAACGCGAACAGCGGGAACGACGAGTCCACGCCGGGGAAGTCGAAGACGTGGCGGAACAGCAGCGCGCAGAGACCGAGGGTCGCCGCGAAGCTGAGCAGCACGGTGGCGATCAGCAGCACCGGGGCGAGCAGCGCGCGCAGCAGCAGGGCCAGGATGACCGCGATGACCACCAGCACCACCGGGATGATGACGTTCTGGTCGCGCTTCGCGGCGTCCGAGGTGTCCACGTTGATCGCGGTGAAGCCGCCGACCACCGCGTCCGCGCCAGGCACCTGGTGTACGGCGACCCGCAGCTCGCGGATGGTCCGTTCGGCGCCGTCGCTGTCGGGTGGGTCGGCCAGCGTGGCTTCCAACTGCACCCGCCCGTCGACGACCTTCGGGGCGGCGTTCGCCTCGGGTGGGCCGGTCTGCGGCCCGGTGGTGAGAGGGCGGACGTCGGCGACGCCGGGGACGTCCTTCGCGACCTGGGCGACCTGCCGGGCGGTCTGCTCGGTGGTGAAGATGGTGGCCGGGCTGCCGGTGCCGGCCGGGTAGTGCCGGGAGATCACTTCCTGGCCGTCCACCGAGTCGGTGCGCTGGGTGAAGAGGTCGGACTGGCCGAGGGTGGTGGCGCCGAGCTGGGTGAGGCCGAGCGTCAGCACTGCCAGCACCACGGCGGTGCTCAGCCAGATCGGCCGGGCGTGCCGGGCGACGAAGCCGGCGATGCGGCTCCAGATGCCGTGTTCGGCCCGTGGGTCGGCCTGGTCGGCTTCGGGCCGTCGGGGCCAGAACGCCCACCGTCCGCCGAGCACCAGCAGCGCGGGCAGGAAGGTGAGCATCACCAGCAGGGTGGCGCCGATGCCGATGGCGGCGACCGGGCCGAGCGCCCGGTTGGAGTTGAGGCTGGACAGCAGCAGGCAGAGCAGGCTGACGATGACGGTGCCGCCGGAGGCGATGATGGCCGGCGCGGCGCCCTTCCAGGCGGCGCGCATGGCGTCCCAGGGCCGGTCGTGCTGGTGCAGCTCCTCCCGGTAGCGGGCGATCAGCAGCAGCGCGTAGTCGGTGCCGGCGCCGAAGACCAGCACGGTGAGGATGCCCTGGGCCTGCCCGTTGAGCTTGAGCACGTCCGCGTCGGCGAGCAGGTAGACGAAGACCGAGGCGAGGGCGTACGACATGCCGGCGGCGAGCAGCGGGAAAATCCAGAGGACCGGGCTGCGGTAGACGACCAGCAGGATGATCAGCACCACGACCAGGGTGACCAGCAGCAGTGGGCCGTCGATCGCCGAGAAGACCTCGATCAGGTCGGCGAGCAGGCCGGCCGGGCCGGAGACGTCGACGGTGAGGCCGTCCCGGCCGCCGCCGGTGATGTCGCGCAGTTGCTCGACGACCGCGCCGATCTCCTCGCCCTCGGCGTCGTCCACCGGCACGACGACCTGCAGTGCCTGGCCGTCCTCGCTCGGGATGGGCGGGGGCAGCGGGGTGACCACGCCGGGGATCTGGGCGAACCGGGCGGCGTCGGCGCTGACCCGTTGCCGGTCCGCGTCGGTGATCCCGGAGCGCCGCTCGTAGACGACCAGCGCCGGGGTGGTCTGCCGGTCGACGAACTCGCCGGCGAGATCCTGGGCACGGGTCGCCTCGGCGTCGGTGGGCAGGAAGGCCGCGTTGTCGTTGGTGGCCACCTCGCTCAGACGTCCTGCGTACGGGCCGGACACGCCGCCGATCACCAACCAGGCCAGCACGACCGCCACCGCGATCAGCGTGGCCCTGCCGCCTCGTCCGGACATCCGCACTCACCTCAAGGATCGACGCATCAATCGACGCAGCGGGAGCCTCAGTCGACATCGACCATCCTGCCGGGCAGGCAGGTCCAGGGTGGGTGAAACAGGGTCACACACACGAAAACGCCCGTCGGCATCAGGCCGACGGGCGTTGGGTGGAGAAGCTCCCCCGATTGGACTCGAACCAATAACCTGCCGGTTAACAGCCGGCTGCTCTGCCAATTGAGCTACAGGGGATCGTGCACCGCCCGGAATCGGATCTCGCCGACGCCGTGCGACGGGACAAGAGTACAGGACTTTCCCCCGTGGCGGTCCAGTGGGTTCCACCCGGACACCTGATGATCGACATCCGCAGGTCAGGTGCCACGACACATCGACATACAGGGTAAATCGCCATCCCGGCCCAGACATGCTTGAGCGGAGAGCAGGATGGGTAGTTAGCTGCGGACAGAGGACGCAGGCGCGAACAGGTCGCCTTCCGACGGGGCAACCCACCGGGAGGATGACGGCGCGTCAGGTACGGAAGGAGCCGCCATGCGCGGAAAGATCATGTTTCTTGGCGGGCTGGCTGCGGGATTCGTCCTGGGCGCCCGTGCCGGCCGGGAAAAGTACGAAGAGCTCGTGGTTCGGGGCCGCAAGGTGCTCGACCACCCGACCGTCCAGGAGGCGGCCGGGGTCGCGCAGGCCCAGGCCAACAAGCTCTACAGCGAGGGCAAGGACAAGCTCGGCCAGACCAAACTGGCCGAGAAGCTGGGCACCGGCAACGGCAGCACCGGCAAGCAGGAGCTGACCGCCGCCGACGACGCGTTCGCCGGCACGCCCGCCACCGTGGGCGCCAAGGCGGGCACCAGCACGGTCGGCACGACCTCCGGGTCGCCGTCGTCCACGAACCCCCGCACCAAGCCGTCCGGCTCGGGCACGAACGCCAGCACGCTCTGACCACACGCACGTACACGGGCCGGTCGCCGCAGGGCGACCGGCCCGTGGTCGGTCCGGGGTGCGATCAGTCCTTGCTGCTGAACGCCGCGTCGAAGGCGGCGCTCGGTGCGTCGAAGGCGAGCCGGCGGACGAACTGCAACGCCTCCGGGGCGCCGACCAGCCGGTCCATCCCCGCGTCTTCCCACTCGACCGAGATCGGGCCGGTGTAGCCGATCGCGTTCAACGCGCGGAAGCAGTCCTCCCAGGGCACGTCGCCGTGGCCGGTGGAGACGAAGTCCCACCCGCGGCGCAGGTCCGCCCAGGGCAGGTGCGAGGCGAGCCGGCCACGCCGGCCGTCCCCGGTACGCACCTTCGCGTCCTTGCAGTCCACGTGGTAGATCCGGTCGGCGAAGTCGAAGATGAAGTTCACCGGGTCCAGCTCCTGCCACACGAAGTGCGACGGGTCCCAGTTCAGACCGAACGCGGGCCGGTTGCCGATCGCCTCCAGCGTCCGCTTCGTCGTCCAGTAGTCGTACGCGATCTCGCTGGGGTGCACCTCGTGGGCGAACCGCACCCCCACCTCGTCGAACACGTCGAGGATGGGGTTCCACCGGTCGGCGAAGTCCTGGTAGCCGCGCTCGATCATCGCCGGCGGCACCGGCGGGAACATCGCCAGGGTGTGCCAGATCGACGAACCGGTGAAGCCGACAACGGTCTTCACCCCGAGCTTCGCCGCCGCCCGCGCGGTGTCCTTGATCTCCTCGGCGGCCCGCTGGCGAACCCCCTCGGGCTCTCCGTCGCCCCAGATGCGGCCGGGCAGGATGTCCTGGTGCCGCTCGTCGATCGGGTGGTCGCAGACCGCCTGGCCGACGAGGTGGTTGGAGATCGTGAAGACCTGGAGGTTGTACTTCGCGAGGGTCTCCTTCTTCCGCTCGACGTACGAGTCGTCGGCGAGCGCCTTGTCGACCTCGAAGTGGTCGCCCCAGCAGGCGATCTCCAGACCGTCGTAGCCCCACTCGGAGGCGAGCCGGCAGACCTCCTCGAACGGAAGATCGGCCCACTGGCCGGTGAAGAGCGTGATGGGTCGCGCCATTGTCCTTCTCCCCTGTTGTGATGGGGATTCCCTGTGCGGACCGGGGCGAGGGGTGACCGGACGTACGCGGCGTTCGCACTGTCACCGGTGGGTGCGGAACACACCTGGGCCCGGCGGGTTGCGCCTCCCACCGGGTCACCGGCCACCAGCACGGTCGCCGCCCTCAGCCTATTTCCGAGGTGCCCGATCGGGGAAGCCCTGGAGTCGACAGTTCATCCGATCATTTCCTCGGGGGCGGGCAGGACCGCCCGTACGGCGAAGCCCCCTCCGGCGCGCGGGCCGGCGGAGAAGGTGCCGCCGAGCCGCTCGGCGCGCCTGCGTACCCCGAGCAGACCTCGCCCGGCGACCTGGCTGCCGCCGCCTGCCGGGGCGGGCCCGACGCCCTCGTCGCGGATCTCGATGGTGATGCCCGCGGCGTCGTAGCGCAGGCGGACCCCGACCGCAGCGCCCGGCGCGTGCCGGCAGGCGTTGGTCAGCGCTTCCTCGATGATCCGGTACGCCACCACGTCGACCGGGCCGGGCAGCGGCCGGGGTTGCCCGGCCATGCTCCACCGCACCGGTTGGCCGGCGGTGAAGCCCTCCACCAAGGCGTCGAGACGGTTCAGGCTGGGCGTCGGCTCGGACGGGTCGTCGGGCTCCTCCGCCCGGCCCAGCGCACCGAGCAGCTGATGGCCTCGCGCCAGCACCGTCCCACGCCACTGCGCGAACAACCCCATGCTGGTCAAGGTACGGCAGCAAGCTGTGAAGCGGTCGGCGGCGTCCACGCAATGTGCCGCATCCGAATGCCCCGGCAGCGGTGCGGGGATCAGCCCACACCGAGGCTCCGACCTCCCCCGCAACCCCGCGCCCACGGCGGCCGGGCGAAGCGGTGATGGCGGGCCGGCCGGCGAAGCAGTGATGCCTCTGAGTCATCAGGATGACTCAGAGGCATCACGCTCGTTGGCGACACCGCTCGTCGCGCTTGTGCCGAGGCGGAGGGGCCGACGACGTGGGTCGCAGCCCCTCCGGGATCAGTCGGTCAGGGCAGGGTCCACTTCTGGTTGGCGGCGTTGAGGCAGGTCCAGAGGTGCACGATCGTGCTGTCGGCGGAGTTGTTGCCGGAGACGTCCAGGCACTTGCCCGACGACGGGTTGCGCAGGGTGCCGTCGGACTGCGCCGCCCAGTTCTGCGCGCCGGTGCCGTTGCACGTCCAGAGCTGGATCTTGGTGCCGTCGGCGGTGCCGCTGCCGTTGACGTCCAGGCACTTGCCGAGCGCCTTGATCGTCGAGTTCGGCGTCACCGTCCAGGTCTGCGCCGCGCTGCTGTTGCAGGTGTAGATCTGGATCTGGGTGCCGTCGGCGGTGGCACCGTTGCGCACGTCCAGGCACTTGCCGGCGAGACCCTTGATCGGGCCGACCCCGGTGCTGCCGCCGCTCCCCTTGACCAGTGTGAAGTCGTCCACGTCGAAGAGCCCGGTGCCGCTACCGGTGAAGGTGAGATACAGGTTCTGGGTGCCGGACGGGACGTTGGACAGCGCCGTGGTGACGTTGGCGAAGGTCGTCCAACTGCCGGTGTTGGGCACGGCGACCGAGCCCAGCACCGGGCCGGTGGCCGAACCGGTGCGCACCTGGATGGTGCCGCCCGCGCCGCCGGAGACGACCCGGGACGTGAACGAGGTGACCCCGGTCAGGTTGACGCCGTTGTAGGCGGCCCAGTCGCCCGGGTCGATGTAGCCGATGGTCTGCCCGCCGTTGGCGCCCGCCTTGGTGAACGCGGAGACGCCGTTGGCCGCGCTGAACGTCTCGGCCTGGATCGTGGTGTTGCCGGTCGGCGGCGGCGTGGTGCCCAACTCCTTGATCCGGATGTTGCGGAACGAGGCGTCGTCACCGGTGCCGTGGTTCTGGATGCCGATGTGGCCGGCCAGCGATCGGACCGGGTTGGTGTTGGTGAAGTCGTTGATCTTCACGCCGTTGAGGAAGATCTGCAGCCGCTCCCCCTCGACCAGCAGTTCGTAGGTGTTCCACTCCCCCGGCGCGTTCAGCGCCGCGTCGCGAGCGGCGATGTCGGCGGACTTGAAGGTGTAGACCGCGCCGGTGGTGCGGTCGGTCGCGTCGGTGGCGTCGATCTGGATCTCGTAACCGTTGTCGACCGCCGACCACGGGTCACTCGACGGTGGGAAACCGATGAAGATGCCGGAGTTGTCGTCACCGGCCAGCTTCCAGTCCAGCTTCAGCGAGTAGTTGGTGAACTGCTTGGCGTTGTACCAGAACAACCCCATGCCGCCGACCGAGGTCAGGGTGGCGTCGGAGTTGGTGAAGCTGCCCGGGCCGGCCTGTGACCAACCGGCCGTCGAGCCGTTGAACAGCGGGGTGTAGCCGGTCTCGGGCCGGCAGTCGGCCTTGCTCCGACCGGAGGCGTACCGGATGCCGCCGAGCAGGTGGTTGCGGAACGCCGGCTCCGCGTACGACGCCTGTGTGTGCCCCGCGCCGGTGTAGAAGGACCGGCCGCCGCTGTAGCTCTTGCACCAGCTCAGCGGGTGGTCGGCGCCCATGCCGCCGCCGGAGTACGACGACTCGTCAAGGGTGGCCAGCACGTGCGCGGTCGACCGGGCGTTGGTGCGGTAGTTGTACCACTCGTCGGTGCGGGTCCAGGTCTGCGGCAGGTGAGCGGTGGCCGCGTGGCCCCGGTCCTCCACCTTCATGTTGGCCTGCTGGATCGCCGGGTGCGAGGCGAACCACGCGCCCACCAGGTTGCCGTAGAACGGCCAGTCGTACTCGGTGTCGGCTGCGGCGTGCACACCCACGTACCCACGGCCGGAGCCGATGTACGACTCGAAGGCGGTCTGCTGGCTGGCGTTGAGCACGTCGCCGGTGGTGTTGAGGAAGACGACCGCCTCGTACTGGTTCAGGTTGCTGGTGGTGAACGCGGCGGCGTCCTCGGTCGCGGTGACGGTGAAGTTGTTCGCCGCGCCCAGGTCGCGGATGGTCTGGATGCCGACCGGGATCGCGTCGTGCCGGAAACCGGCGGTCTTGGAGAACACCAGCACGTCGTACGGGGCGTCGGCGGCGCTGGCCGGGGTGGCCGGGGTGGTACAGGCGATGACGGCGAGTGCGGCCATTGCCGCACCGAGGACGGGTCGCAGGCGTCTGCGCATATCGCTCTCCTAATTGCGGTTAGGAGGGGCCCCTCGCACCACACTAGGCGTTGTCGAAGGGCCCCTCCCGCCAGCTCAGGGCAGGGTCCACTTTTGGTTGGCGGCACCACTGACACAGGTCCACAGGTGGACCACGGTGCTGTCGGCGGAGCTGTTACCGGAGACATCGAGGCACTTGCCGGACGACGGGTTGCGGAGCGTGCCGTCGGCCTGGGCGGCCCAGTTCTGCGCGGCCGTGCCGTTGCAGGTCCAGAGCTGGATCTTGGTGCCGTCCGCGGTGCCGGCACCCGAGACGTCCAGGCACTTGCCCAACGACTTGATCGTCGAGTTCGCGGTGACCGCCCAGGTCTGCGCCGCGCTGCCGTTGCAGGTGTAGATCTGGATCTGCGTGCCGTCGGCGGTGGCGGCGCCCCGCACGTCCAGGCACTTGCCGCCCAGGCCCTTGATCGGCCCGGTCCCGCTGGCCGGCGGCGTGCCGGTGACGAAGGTGAACGCGTCCAGGTCGTAGAGCGCCCCGGTGCCCGACCCGGCGAAGGTCAGGTAGAGGGTGGTCGTGCCGGTCGGCGGATTGCTGATCGTCCCGGTGACGGTGGTGAAGGTTTCCCAGCCGCCGGTCACTGGGACCGTGGCCGAGCCGAGCACCGTGCCGGTGGCCGAGCCGGCCCGGACCTGGAGGGTGCCACCGGCACCCGCCGAGGAGACCCGGGCGTTGAACGAGGTCACGTTGCCCAGTCGGTACGGCTGGAAGGCGATCCAGTCGCCGTTGTTGATGTCACCGACGGTCTTGCCACCCTCGGCCGGGGTCTTGCTGAACACGTTGATCCCCGACGAGGTGGCGTAGAACTCGGCCTGACGGTGCCGCGGCGGCAGCGTGTGCTGGGTGTGCGTGGTCAGCCCACCGGCGTCGGTGTACTCGGCGTCGAAGATCGCGAAGATGTTCGCCGCGTCGTCGTGCTCGCCGTCGACCGGGATGGTGATCGATCCCGAGCAACCGGTCTTCGAGGTGATCTGGTGCCCGTGCTGGTCGTGCCCGAGCACGTAGGTCATCTTGACCTTGGTGCAGTCGATGGTGCCGTCCTCCGGGTCGGTCACCGTGATGCTGTACGGCACGGTGTCCCCGAAGCTGAACAGCTGACCGTTACCCGGGTTGTTGATCGTGACCGTGGGCGCGGTGTTGCCGACGCTGATCTGCACGCTGCTGCTGCCGGTGGCGCCCTGCGGGTCCCGCACCGTCAACGTGGCGGTGTAGGTGCCGTTGGCGTTGTACGTCTTCGACGGGTTCGCCGAGGTGGAGGTGGTTCCGTCACCGAACGCCCACGAGTAGGTGAGCGCGCCGCCCTCGGGGTCGGACGAGCCGGCCGAGGAGAACGCCACGGTGAGCGGGGCCGCCCCGGACGTGCGGTTGGCGCTGGCCTTCGCGGTGGGCGCCCGGTTGCCGCCACCGACGTAGTCGAAGCGGTAGAGCGCCGAGTTGGCGTCACCGTTGAAGTAGCCGGTGCCGTAGTCGAGCACGTAGTACGCGCCGTCCGGGCCGAACGCGGAGTCCATCACCTGCTTGCCGACCCAGGGGAAGGTGTCGATGGTGCCCCGGGAGCCGTCGGCGTTGACGTGGATCGGCTTGATCCAGCCGCGGCCGAACTCGGTGGCGAAGAACTGCCCGTCGAACGACTGCGGGAACTTGGTGGTGGAGGTCGACGAGGCGTTGTACCGGTAGACCGGGCCGCCCATCGGCGACTCGGAGCCACCGCCGAACTCGGTCGGGGTGCCGGCGTCGCCGGCGTACCGGATCCAGGCCGGCTGGGCCGGCGGCAGGGTGGTCAGGCCGGTGTTGCGGAACGAGTTGTTCGTCGGCCCGCCGGTGCAGTTGTACTTCGCGCCACTGGTGTTCGTCGCGAAGTCCCACTCGTTGTACGTCTCGGTGCTGGTGTTGGTGCCGGTGCAGTACGGCCAGCCGTAGTTGCCCGGTGCGGCGACCCGGTTGAACTCGACCTGGCCGGACGGCCCTCGGGTGGAGCTGGTGGAGCCGGCGTCCGGCCCGTAGTCACCGACGTAGACCACCCCGGTGGCCTTGTCCACGCTGATCCGGAACGGGTTGCGGAACCCCATCGCGTAGATCTCCGGCCGGGTCTTGGCCGTGCCGGGGGCGAACAGGTTGCCCGACGGGATGGAGTACGTGCCGTTGGCGTTCACCTTGATCCGCAGGATCTTGCCGCGCAGGTCGTTGGTGTTGCCGGCGCTGCGCTGCGCGTCGTACGCGGGGTTGCGGTTGGTCCGCTCGTCCAGCGGCGAGTAGCCGGCGGACTCGAACGGGTTGGTGTCGTCCCCGGTGGACAGGTAGAGGTTGCCGGCGGCGTCGAAGTCGATGTCCCCACCGACGTGGCAGCACAGGCCCCGGTTGGCCGGCACGTCGAGCACGTCGACCTTGCTGGACTGGTTGAGCGTGAAGTCCGCGTTGAGGGTGAACCGGGAGAGCCGGTTGACGCCGTTCCAGGCCGAGAAGTCGGTGCCGGTGGCCGGCGCGTCACCGCCGGGGGTGGAGAGCGGCGGGGCGTAGTAGAGGTAGATGTACCGGTTGCTGGCGAAGCCCGGGTCGACCCCGACGCCCTGCAACCCCTCCTCGTCGTGGGTGTAGACCGACAGGGTGCCGATCACGCTGGTGGTGCCGCCCGCGTCGGTGCGGCGCAGGGTGCCGTTGCGGGCGGTGTGCAGGACCGAGCGGTCCGGCAGCACCGCCAGGGACATCGGCTCACCCATGTCGGTCACGCCGCGGGCCAACTCGACCTGCTGGAAGTCGCTGGCGACGATGGTGTGCGCCTGCGCGGGGGCCGAGCCGGCGGCGAGTGTGACAGTGCCGGCGGCGACCGCGAGCAGCAGTGCCGATCCGGCGGAGAACCATCGTCGGGACCGTTGTCTGAAAACGTCCTTCATGGACATCTGTGCTGCCCCTTCCTGACGAGTGACTGCCAGGCCGGGCGCGCGCCGTCGCGCCGGATGCCGTAGCGGTGGTGGGGGTCGATGGGTTACCGCGCCGCCGGTTCACCTCGACGAAACATTGTCGTGTTGGTCACGACACTAAGTCCCATGTGTCGATGTGTCTATATCTTCCGGCGGTTCAGCATCAACTTTCGTCGATTTGATCGAAAGTCGCCGGTCAGGCGCGTCGGTCGATCGCCTGCCCGGCCAGCTCGACCAGGGCCACGCGGGCATCGTCGGCCACCGCCGCGCTCTGTAGGGCGGACAGCGCGGCCGCCGTCCGGACCCGGATCATCTGCTCGATCCGCTCCCGCGCGCCGGTCGCCTCGATGATCTCGCGCAACTCCGCCGCGCCCTCGGCGTCCAACGCCGGGTTGCCGAACAGCTCCCGCAGCCGGACGGTCTGCGACCGGTCGGCGGCGCTGCGGGCCAGCGCCATCATGACCGTCGGCTTGCCCTCACGCAGGTCGTCCAGGACCGACTTCCCGGTGACCGCCGGATCACCGAAGACGCCCAGCACGTCGTCACGGAGCTGGAAAGCGTCACCCAGCGGATCACCGAACTCGCCCAGCGCGGCGATCAGCTCCGGTCCCGCGCCGGCCAGGGCCGCGCCGATCTGCAAGGGTCGGGTGACCGTGTACCGGGCGGCCTTCATCCGGATCACGGTGAGCGCGCTGGCCACCGAGCCGTCCCCGACGCCCGAGACCAGGTCCAGGTACTCCCCCGCGATCACCTCGGTACGCATCAGCGCGAACACGCCGTAACCCCGGTGCACCTGCTCGGTGCTCAGCCCGCACTCGTGGAACATCTGATCCGACCACGCGGCGCAGAGGTCCCCGCAGAGCAGCGCGGTGTTGCGGCCGTACGCCTCGGGGTCACCCCGCCACGACGAGCGGGCGTGCAGGTCGGCGAAGAGCCGGTGCACCGACGGCTCACCGCGGCGGCGGTCGCTGCCGTCCAGGATGTCGTCGTGGATCAGCGCGAACGCGTGGAACAGCTCCAGGGCGGCGGCCGCCACCACGATCGGGGTGCCGTCGGCCGCGCCCGCCCCGCGCCAGCCCCAGTAGCAGAAGAGCGGTCGTATCCGTTTGCCACCGGCCAGCACGAACCGTTGCAGGGCGGTGAACACGCCACGCGGCGCGCCGTCGGGCCAGTCCGGGCCCTGCCGCTCCAGGAACCCGGCCAGTTCCGCGTCGAAGCGTGCCCGCAGCCCGCTCGTGTCGGTGGGCGCGACGGTGACCGTCATGTCCGCTCCCCTGAACCGCTCGCGCCGTCGACGCCTAATCCGGCCAGCTCCAGCAGCAGCGCCTTGACCTCGGTGGCCGCGATCTTGTCGCGGGCCGCCGTCGGGTCGGAGCAGAGCAGCACCGGGGCGTCGGCCGGGTCGTCCGGCAGCCGCCCGTGCGAACCGCGCACCGCCCGCGCGCCGGCGTCCAGGCCGACAGCGCTCATCAGGTAGCGCATGCCGAGCTTCTTGCGAGCCAGCGCGACCCCGGCCCGGGCCTTCGCGGCACCGGGGTTGGCCGGGTCGAAGAACAACTCCGCCGGGTCGTAACCCGGCTTGCGGTGAATCTCCACCAGCCGGGCGAAGTCCGGCGCCCGGGCGTCGTCCAACCAGTAGTAGTACGTGAACCAGGCGTCCGGCTCGGCCACGAGCACCAGCTCACCGGCGCGCGGGTGGTCCAGCCCGTGTGCGGCCTTGCCGTCGGCGTCGAGCACCTCGGCCACCCCGGGCAGGTTGGCGCAGAGCTTCGCCACCGCCGCGACGTCGGCCGGGTCCTTGACGTAGACGTGCGCCACCTGGTGGTCGGCGACAGCGAACGCCTTCGACGTCCACGGATCGAGGTACTCCATGCCGGCCTGGGTGTGCACCCGTAACAGCCCTTCGGCGCGCAGCAACCGGTTGACGTCCACCGGCCGGGACACGTCGGTGATGCCGTACTCCGACAGCACCACCACCGTGGCGTCCCGGGCCCGGGCGGCGTCCAGCAGCGGGCCGAGGACCGCGTCCAGCTCGGCCGCCGCCGCGGCGGCCTCGGCCGACGAGGGGCCGAAACGTTGCAGGTCGTAGTCCAGGTGCGGCACGTAGACCAGCGTCAGGTCGGGTGACACGTCGGCGAGGATCTGCTCGGCCGCCTGGCAGATCCACCGTGACGACGGCAATCCGGCCGTCGGCCCCCAGTAGGTGAACAGCGGGAACGTGCCCAACCGCCCGGTGAGCGCGTCGTGCAGCTCCGGCGGGTCGGTGTAGCAGTCCGGCTCCTTGCGCCCGTCGGCGTAGTAGACCGGCCGGGGCGTGACAGTCCAGTTCACGTCGGCGCCCATGGCGTACCACCAGCAGACGTTGGCCACCGTGTAGCCGGGTTCGGCCCGCCGGGCGGCCTGCCAGAGCTTGTCCCCGCCGACCAGCGCGTTGTGCTGCCGCCACAGCAACACCTCGCCCAGTTCCCGGAAGTACCACCCGTTGCCGACGATCCCGTGCCCGCTGGGCGGCTCGCCGGTGAGGAAGGTGGACTGCACCGAGCAGGTCACGGCGGGCAGCACGGTGCCCAGCTCGGCCCGGAAGCCGCCGTCGGCGACTCCCCGCAGTCGCGGCATGTGCGCCAGTAGTCGGGGCGTCAACCCCACCACGTCGAGGACCACCAGTCGCCGGCTCATCGCGTCACTCCCATACTCACGGATCGCTGCGCGGTCAGGCCGAGGCCGACCAGTTCGTCGCGGGCGAAGGCCAGTTCCGCGGCGATGCCGGCGGCCAGCTCCGCATCGGTGCCGGGCCGTCGGGCGGCCGGCAGCACCCCCCAGGTGTACGTCTCGACGTCGAGGTGGTCGCAGCCGGCGGTCGGACCCTCGAAGAGCGCTCTCAGGGCCGCGCGGAGCACCGGCAGGGTCGAGCCGAGCGGTTCCTCGGGCGGGGCGTGCAGGGGCACGTGGTAGTGCACCCGCCACGGGCCGGGGAGCGCCCGGTCCAGCGCCTCGTCCAGGTCGTCGGCCGCGTACGCCGGGTCGGCCGGGTCGGCCAGACCGGCACAACCGGCGCCCCGGGTCTGGTGCAGGAAGCGGGGCTCCACCCAGCGGCGCAGCGCCTCGGCCCCACCCTCCGGGTCGGCGGCCTCGACGGCGGCCGACACCTGCACCTTCACCACCGGAAGGCCGGCGGCCCGCAGCCGGTCCAGCGCCTCGGCGGGCTCCTCCCAGGCGCAGGCCAGATGGGCCAGGTCGACACAGACACCCAACCGGTCGGTGTCCATTCCGGACAGCAACGCGGCGGCCTGAGCGGTGCTCTCCACGACACAACCGGGCTCCGGCTCGAAGGCGATGCGCACCTCACGGCCGGTGTCCCGCTGCACCGTGGCCAGGCCGGCGGCCAGCTGGTCCAGTCGCTGTCGCGCCGCGTCCGCGCGGCCGGTGTCCCACGGTTGCCGCCAGGCCAGCGGCAGGGTGGAGATCGAACCCCGGGCCGCGTCGTCGGGCAGCAGGTCGGCGAGCACCCGGGCCAGGTCCAGTGTGTACGTCAGACGCTGCTCGGTGGTCCAGTCCGGGTGGTACACGTCCTGCTTCACCACCGGTGCCTGGAAGGCCGCGTACGGGAAGCCATTGAGGGTGACCACCTCCAGACCGCGCGCGTCCAGTTCGGCGCGCAGCCGGCGGCGCAGCGTCGGGTCGGCGGCCAGCTCGGCGGCGACCGGGGCGGCCAGCCACAGGCCGAGCCCGAGCAGGTCACTGCCGAGCGCCTGACGCACCGGCAGGGCGTAGGTGTCCAGTTGGCCGAGGATGCCGGCGAGGTCCTCGGCGGGGTGCACGTTGGTGCAGTAGCCGAGGTGGACGGTCTCGCCGCCGGCGTGTCGCAGCCGCATCAGCTACCGCCGCGCAGGATCGAGTTGCCGGTCTGCGGGTCCACGGCGGCGCTGACGTCCAGGTCGCTGAGGTCGAGCCGCCCCGACTGCCCGTAGAACTCCACCGGGTTGCGCCACAACACCGTGTCGACGTCGTCGTCGCTGAAGCCGGCCGCCAGCATCGCCTCGCCGGTGGCCCGGGTCAGCAGCGGGTCGGAGCGCCCCCAGTCGGCCGCCGAGTTGACGAGCATCCGGTCCGTGCCGTACTCGCGCAGCAGCTCCACCATCCGCTGCGGGGTCATCTTGGTGTCCGGGTAGATCGAGAAGCCCAACCAGCAGCCGCTGTCCCTGACGAGCTTGACGGTCACCTCGTTGAGGTGGTCGACCACCACGCGACCCGCGTCGATGCCGGACTCGGCGACCACGGCGAGGGTCCGCTCGCAGCCGCGCGCCTTGTCCCGGTGCGGGGTGTGCACCAGCGCCGGCAGGTCGTACGCCACAGCGAGGGCGAGCTGCGCGGCGAACGCCTCGTCCTCCTCGGGCGTCATCGAGTCGTACCCGATCTCGCCGACCGCGACCACCGCGTCCTTGTCCAGGTAGCGGGGCAGCAGGTCGAGGACCGGACGGCAGCGCGGGTCGTTGGCCTCCTTGGGGTTCAGCGCGATGGTGGCGAAGTGGCGCACCCCGAACTGCCCGGCCCGGAACGGCTCCCAACCGATCAGCGAGTCGAAGTAGTCGGTGAACGAGGCCGCGCTGGTGCGCGGTTGCCCCAGCCAGAACGCCGGTTCCACCACCGCGCGCACGCCGGCGGCGGCCATCCGTTCGTAGTCGTCGGTGGTGCGTGAGGTCATGTGGATGTGGGGGTCGAAGATGCGCATGTCACGCCTCCCGGGGCAGTGCGGCGGTGAGCCGGTGGAGCAGGTCGGTGGCGTCGGCGGGCAGGTCCCGGCCGGCGGCGTGCCGTTCGGCGGCGAGCGCGGCCAGCATCGCGGCCAGTTCGCCGTCGGCCCGGGTGTCCAGGTCGGCCACCGCGGCCAGGGGGACGCCGCTGAACACGCACTTGAGCACCGCCTGTCGCCAGGCGGCCGGGTCGAGGTGCCGGGCGTACGGGCCGAGCGCGGCGGCGACCAGCCGGGTGTCGTTGGTCCGGATCGCGTCGTGCAGCAACGGCACGCCGGCGGCGCCGATCGGCAGCAGCGACAGGGCCCGCAGCACGGCTCGCCGCTCGGCCGCGTCACCGTGCTGGTAGAGGCGCTCGGCGTACTCCGCGTGCTCGCCGGGCAGGCTGGTCAGCAGCAGCACCCGGGCCGCGTCGTCGGCGGTCCAGCCGGGGGCGTCGGGCAGCGCGGCCCGGCCGCAGCGGCGGCCGACGGCGGGGAAGAGCCGGGTGATCGCGGTGGGCTCGGTGGTGACCCGGCGCAACGCCGTGTCCAGCCAGTCGGGATCGGGTACGCCTCCCAGCGCGGCCCGTAGTGAATCCGGTGTCATCCCGTCTCCTCCCTCTTGCTGCTCCAGGCGCCCCACCACCCTTTGCTCTGCACCTACATATGCGCCGGGGCCTCTTCAGTGGGTGTCGCCTCGGCGGGTGCAGAGCAAAGGGGGCTGGCAGAGTGGTCATCGGCGGCTGTCGCGGCGGCGGCGCGCAGGAACTCGATCGACCGGGCGGCCACGGCGGGTGCGGCGTGCGAGTCGCGGGGCAGCTCGACGGCGACCAGGCCGCGGTAGCCGGCGTCGCGCAGCGCGGCCAGCACCGGCGGAAAGTCGATCTCGCCGACCCCGAACTCCAGGTGCTCGTGCACGCCCCGGCGCATGTCGTCGATCTGCACGTTGACCAGGTGATCGGCCACCTCGGCGACGCACTGCGGCACCGGCCACGGCTCCAGGCACCGGCAGTGGCCGATGTCGAGGGTGATGCCGAAGCGGGCCGGGCTGCCGAGGGCGGCGTACAGCCGACGCCAGTCGGCGATGTCCTGCACCAGCATGCCCGGCTCCGGTTCGAACCCGACTGTGACGCCGGCGGCGTCGGCCGCGTCGACCACCGTGGCGCACCCGGCCACCAGCCGGTCCCAGGCGCACTGCTGCGGCACCGCCTCGGGTCGGACGCCGGCCCAGAACGAGACCGCCTCCGCGCCCAGGTCGGCACCGATCCGCACGGCCCGCCGCAGGAACTCGATGCGCCGGGTCGGGTCGTCGTGCAGCAACGTGGGGGCGTGCTTCTGCCACGGGTCGAGCAGGTAGCGGGCCCCGGTCTCGATGACCACGGCCAGGCCCAACGATTCCAGCCGGCGACCGACGGCGGCGACCCGGCGGGTGAGCCCGGGCGCGAACGGGTCCAGGTGGTCGTGGTCCAGGGTGAGCGCCACCCCGTCGTAGCCGAGTTCGGCGATGACGGCGAGCGCGTCGTCGAGCCGGTGGTTGGCGAAACCGTTGGTGCCGTACCCGAGGCGCAGCGTCGTGGCGTCGGCGGCCGGCGCGCCCGGTCGGGGCTCGGGGACGCTCATGTCGGGGAGACCTTCCGGGCCAGCCGTCGACCCAGCGGCGCGGCCGCCGCGACGGCCACCCCGAGCAGACCCGCTCCACCCCGCGCGGTGAGGGCACCCTGGAGGGCCGGCAGCCCGGTGATCCCGGCGCCGACGGCGGCGCGGACCCGTCCGGCCGACGGGTCCCGGACAACCTGGGCCTGGGCCGCGCCGTACCGGGCGGCGTACCAGCCGGCCAGCACGGCGGGCAGCACCGCGGCGATCCCGGCCATGCGGCCGCGGCCCGCGCTCACCCCGATCTCGCCGACGGCCTCGGCCCGGTCGGTGGCTCCGGCTCGGTCGGTGACTCCGGCCTGTTCAGCGCTACGAGCGGCGGCGCGTCGGGCCCCTGGCGCGGCGACGGCGGCGCTGGCGGCGACCAGCGCGGTGCCGGCCAGGGTGCGCATCGGCAGGGTGGCGTCGGCGCCGGTGACCTCCCGGCGGGACAGCGCGGTGACCGTCCAGGTGTGCGCGGCGACTGTCGCCGCCGCCGGCAACGCCCGGGTCAGCCGGCCGCCGGACGCGCCGAGCAACACGTCCAGGCCCCGGCAGGCGGCCATCACCGCCGGGCCGGCGGCGGTGTTCTTGGCCAGCAGGTCGTACCCCCAGATGGTGGCGGCCAGCGGCACGGCGAGCGCGGCGGCGCGGCGACCGCCCACGGCGGCGGCCAGGCCCACGCCGGCGGCGGTGAGGCCCGCCGCGAGACCGACCGCGGCGGCCGGGGTGACCCGCCCGCTCGGGATCGGTCGTTCGGGCCGCTCCTCGGCGTCCAGGCGTCGGTCGGCCCAGTCGTTGGCGGCCATCCCGGCCCAGTAGAGCAACACCGAGGCGCCGGCCAGAGCCGGGGTACGCGGGCTCAACGCGCCGGCCGCCGCGGCCCCGGCGATCACGTCACCGGGCACCGAGAGCGCCGCCGGAGCGCGGACCAGCTCGGCAAGATCAGCCAACGTTGTCATGGGCACCGTCCCCGCCGTGCAGTTGCCGGGTGAAGGCGGTCAGCCGGGCCCACTGTTCGCCGAGCGAGTGGGTGGGCGCGCCCAGCGGGTCCTTGAAGAAGAAGCCCAGGTCGACGAGCGGTCCCACCTGCCCGGCGGCGTGCGCGGCGGCGGTGAGTCGGGCCAGGTCGAGCACCAGCGGCGCGGCCAGCGCCGAGTCGCAGCCGTGCCAGGTGAACTCCATCCGCATGCCGGTGCCGAGGAAACCGGTGAAGGTGATCAGATCCCAGGCGGTCTTGAAGTCGCCCAGCTCCTCGACGTACTCGATGCGGGTGCCGCCCTGCGGGACGTAGCCCAACGTCTCACCGAGCACCCGCTGCTTGCTCTGCACCTTCGCCGCGTTCGCGGCCGGGTCGGCGAGGGTCGCGCCGTCGCCGCCGCCGAGCAGGTTGACCCCGGACCAGGACCCCACGGCCAGGTTGCGCATCGCGAACATCGGCGCGAGCACCGACTTGACCAGGGTTTCCCCGGTCTTGCCGTCGTGGCCGGCGTACGGCAGGCGGGCCTCCTCGGCCAGCGCGGCGAGCGCCGGCAGCCGCAGCCCGGTGGACGGGGTGAAGTCGACGTACGGGCAGCCGGCGAGCAGCGCCGCGTAGCCGTAGAGGGAGCTGACCGGCAGCACCTCGTCCGGGCCGTCGAGGGCGGCGCGCAGCGCGGCCGGGTCGGCGTGCCCGGGGTGCGGTCGAGGGGCCGGCTCGGTGGCGGAGACGTTGACCACCACCACCCGGTCCAGCTCGTGTCGCTCCCGGAAGGTGGTGAGATCACGGACCACGGCGGCGGCCCGGTCGGCCTGGGTGTCGCCCACCGGTGCGGGGCGCAGCTCCTGCTCGACCACGCCCAGCTCGTCGCGGAGCGCCGCGACCAGCCGCCAGGGGATGACACCGGCGTCAGCGAGGGCCTCGGCGCGTTTGCACAGCGGAGTGGTGGCCAGGTCGTGCCCGCCGAAGACGAGGTCGGCGAAGGCCGGCAGGGCCGGGCCGCGCAGCTCGGGCAGCTCGGTGACGCAGCCGGTCGGCCCGGCCAGACCGGCCCGCAGCGCGAGCCCTCCGACGATGCTGGTGGTCGCAACGGACCCGCGCGCTCCTACCAGCCAGACACCTGTTCGCATGGTGCTCCTTCCCCGTTCACGAGGAACCGTCGGTACCGCTAAATATAGGAATATCAGAATATGTTTCGGAAAGATACGCCCCGGTTTTCCGAACAGCCGGGGTGGATGGGCCCCGTCCGCCCGTCCCGCACCGGAACAACACCGGCTTCCGACGTCGGCGTCGGCGGCGACGACGCCGGACCGGTCCCGGCAGGTGCGAGCAGACGGGGCTGGTAGGCAGGGTCGGGTCGGCGTCTCGACCCTGCCTCCCCCGCATCCGGCCGGTCGGGGCGTTGGCATGCCCCGGCCGGACGCCTCAGGCCGCCGCGCCCACCGGAACACCGACCGGACCACGACCCGTTGGAAAGCGTCGGGCGGGTACGGCAGGGCTCGGGGTAGCGGCGGACGGTCTCATCAGGTCCTGTGGATCCTCACCGGTGGCGGTCCTCCGGTGCGACCGGGGAATCCCGGTCCGGTCACACCGGACGACCGTCCTGCTCGTGCGCCACCGGGCCGTACGGCCCGGGTGCACGCTCCCCGATGCCGACCTCTGTCCCGGCCACGGGGCGCAATCCGTGGCTGGTCCCTCGCCGGTCGGCGTCGGAAAGCCCGTCGGGCGACGGCGGCGCGTTCACCGCCGTCGCGGATGGTCAAAGGTCAGACGGCCGCCGCGGTCAGCGTCGGCGCCACCTCGGCCCAGGAGGAGCCGAGCTCCGCCGAGCGCGTCACCGCGTCCAGCACCAGCTGGACCTGCAACGCGTCGGCGAAGGAGGGAGTCGGGTCGACACCGGTGGCGACCGCCTCGATGAAGTCGCGCATCTCGTGCGTGAACGAGTGCTCGTAGCCGATGATGTGGCCTGGGGGCCACCACGCCGACATGTACGGGTGCTCGCCCTCGGTCACCAGGATGCGGCTGAAGCCCTGCTCCGCGGCCGGTCGGGTGGCGTCGTAGAACTCCAGCTCGTTGAGGCGCTCCAGGTCGAAGACCACGCTCCCCAGCGATCCGTTGATCTCGACGCGCAGGCCGTTCTTGCGGCCGGTCGCGAAGCGGCTGGCCTCGTACGTGGCCAACGCGCCACCGTCGAGCCGGGCCACGAAGACCGCGGCGTCGTCGACGGTTACCGGCCCGGTGGGCGCACTGCCGCCGTCCACGGTGGCCGCCAGGCCGCTCGACTCGGCCGGCAACGGCCGCTCCTTGACGAACGTCTCGGTGACCGCGCTGACGCCACTGATCCGCTGACCCGTCACGTACTGGGTCAGGTCGATGATGTGCGCCCCGATGTCACCGAGCGCGCCGGAGCCCGCCCTGTCCTTCTGCAACCGCCAGACCAGCGGGAACTGCGGGTCCACGATCCAGTCCTGCAGGTACGTCGCACGGACGTGTCGAATCACCCCGAGCCGTCCGTCGGCGACCAACTGGCGCATCATCGTGACCGCGGGGACCCGGCGGTAGTTGAACCCGCACATCGACCGCACTCCGGCGGCCCGGGCGGTGTCCGCCGCGGCGGTCATCGCCCGTGCCTCCTCCACCGTGTTGGCCAACGGCTTTTCGCACAGCACGTGCTTGCCGGCGGCCAACGCGGCGAGAGCGATCTCGGCGTGACTGTCGCCCGGGGTGCAGATGTCGACGACGTCGATGTCGTCCCGGTTGATCAGGTCACGCCAGTCGGTGGTGTACGCGTCCCAGCCGAGCCGGTCGGCGGCGTCGGCCACCTTCGCTGTGTCTCGGCCGCAGATCAACGCCATCCGGGCCCGTGCCGGCAGGTCGAACACGCGGTTCACGGTGCGCCACGCCTGCGAGTGCGCGGCGCCCATGAACGCGTAGCCGACCATGCCGACCCGCAGTTCTTTGTCGTTCGTGGACAAGGTGGGTCTCCCCCCGGTATGTCAGAACCCGAGCTTGTCGTAGCTGCTCGCGTTCTCCTTGGTGATCGTCTCCGAGGCCAGGGTCACTTCCTTGGGCACCTGCAGCTCCGTCAGGTCGCCCAGGCCCCGACCCTGCGCGATGAGCCGCGCGAGGGAGACCGCCGAGGAGGCCATCGACGGGTTGTAGGTGACAGTGGCCTTCAGCACGGTGTTGTCGGCCTTGATCGCGTCGATCGCGAGCTTGGAGCCCGCGCCGCCGACCATGAAGAACTCCGACCGGTTGGCCTGCTTGATGGCCGCGAGCACACCGATGCCCTGGTCGTCGTCGTGGTTCCAGACAGCGTCGATCTTCGGCAGCGCCTGGAGCAGCTGGGCCGCCTCGCGCTGGCCGCTGTCCGAGGTGAACTCGGCCGAGCGCCGGTTGCTCACCGTGAACCCGTAGGTGGCCAGGGCTGCCTTGAAGCCGTTGCTGCGCTCGACGGTCAGCGGGATCTCCAGACCGGCGATCTCACCGATGACCGGGTTGGCGACACCCTTGTCCTTGAGCATCTTGCCGATGAAGTGCCCGGCCGAGACGCCCATGCCGTAGTTGTCGCCCTTGATGACCAGCCGCGAGGCCAGCGCGTCGGGGAACGCCCGGTCCAGGTTCACGATCGGGATGCCCGCCTGCATCGCCTGGAGGGCAACGGCGTTGACCTCCTTGCCGTCGTGCGGCAGCACGACGATGATGTCCGGCTTCTGGGCGATCAGCGTGCCGAGCGTGGAGCGCTGGGCCTCGGAGTTCGACCCGCCGTCGACCTCCTTGAACTCCACGTCCGAGTAGGCCGCGGCCTGCGCCTTGGCGTTGGCGTGGATCGCGCCCATCCAGCCGTGATCGGCGGCCGGCGCGGAGAAGCCGATGACGACCTTCTTGCCCGGGGCGTTGTTGCCTTCGGCGTTTCCGGCGGCCTTGGTCTGGGTGCTGGCGGCCGGAGTCTCGTTGCTGGTGCACGCGGTGAGAAGGGTGGCAGCGCCCACTGCGGCTCCACCGAAGAGCAACCGGCGGCGCGACAGGTCGCGACTGTGCTGGGTCATGAATGACCTCCTGGGAGCGGGATGTGACTTTGTGAGGGTGTGCGGGCCCCGGCCACCGTCGAAGATCTCGACGTCGCCAGGACAACGGTGCGGTGCGTCAGGTTGCGGTGGTGACCCTGTTCCGCGCGAGGAGCCGAGTGACGGACTTGAACTGGAACTGCTGGACCAGGACGGCGGCGACGATGATGCCGCCCTTGACCATGTTCTGGGCCTCGATGGAGAGGCCGTTGATGGCGAAGAGGTTCGTGATCGTGGCGAAGATGATGACGCCGAGCAGCGAGCCGACGATCGTGCCCCGGCCGCCGCTGAGCAACGTCCCGCCGATGATCGCCGCGGCGATCGCGTCCAACTCGTACAGGTTGGCCATCGCCGCCTGCGCCGAGGTGGCCTGCGAGGTGAGCATGATGGCGGCGATGCCGCAGCAGAGACCGGAGAGCGCGTAGAGCAGCATGGTGTGCCGCCGGACGTTGATGCCGGCCAACCGGGCCGCCTCCGGGTTGCCGCCGACGGCGATGGTCCGCCGGCCGAAGGTCGTCCGGTTGAGCACCACCCACCCGGCCAGCACCACCGCGCCGAGGATGTAGACGAGGATCGGGATGCCGATCACCTTGCGCGCCGCGATGTCGTTGATGAAGGTGCTGCTCGACACCTGGGTCTGCTTGTTGGAGATCGACGCGGCGAGGCCGCGCGCGGCCACCAGCATCGCCAGCGTCGCGATGAAGGGCACCAGCCGCCCGTACGAGATGAGCACACCGTTGACCAGGCCGACGCAGATGCCGACCACCAGGGCGGTGAAGATCATGCCGCCGGCGCCGTAGCTCTGGGTGGCCACAGTGGTGCACCAGACCCCGGCCAGCGCGACGATCGCACCGACCGACAGGTCGATACCACCACCGATGATCACGAAGGTCATCCCGACCGTGACCACGCCGACGACGGAGGCCAACTGGAGGATGGCCAGCACGTTGTTCCAGACCCAGTTCGGGTCGCCGTACAGGTCGGGCTTGGTGACCGCGCCGACCACGATGAGCGCGGCCAGCACCCCGATCAGACCGAGGTTGCGCTTCGCGCCGTCGCCGCCGTCACCCCGCCACCAGGAGAGCTTCCCCCCGGAGGATGCTTTGTCGCTGGCCACCGCAGTCTCCGCCGGGTCCACCGGCGGCGACTGTGCCGGAAGCTGCGGGCGCTCCGGTGTCGCGGTGGGAGTGGGAGTCGCGTCGCTCATGCCGGTGCGCCTTCCATCAAGGACCCCGCCATCACGAGGTCAAGCACAGTGTTCTCGTCGAGTTCGCCGGCCGCGGCTTCGCGGACGACCCGCCCTTCCCGCATCACCAGCACCCGGTCGGCCAGACCCAGCACCTCGGGCACCTCGCTGGAGACCAGCAGCACCCCGACGCCCTGCGCGGCCAACGCCCGGATGACCTGGTAGAGCTCAGCCCGGGCGCCCACGTCCACACCCCGGGTCGGCTCGTCGAGAAGCAGCAGTTTGGTGCCGCCGAGCAGCCACCGCCCCACCACCACCTTCTGCTGGTTGCCGCCGGACAGGGTGCGGACCGGCCGGTCGACGTCGCGGGGCCGCAGCTCCAGGGTCTCGGCGATCCGGTCCGCCTCGGCGCGTTCCTTGGCCGCGTTGGTGAAGCCGAGCCGCGCGTACCGGCCGAAGGTGGCCAGCGTGACGTTGCGGTAGATCGGCTCGCCAAGCAGCAACGCCTGGCTCTTACGTTCCTCCGGGGCCATCCCCATGCCGGCGCGAACCGCCGCGCCGACGCCGGGCCGCAGGACCTTGCCGTCCATCCGCACCGTGCCGGCCTCCGGCAGGCGGGCACCGTAGATCGTCTCCAGCAGCTCGGAACGACCGGAGCCGACCAGCCCCGCGATGCCCACGATCTCCCCGGCGCGCACGTTCAGCGAGACGTCGGCGAACTCGCCCTCGCGGGTCAACCCCTCCACCTGGAGCAGGTCGGCACCCGCCGGGTCGTCGGCCGGCCGGTCCGGGAAGACGTACTCGATGGTGCGGCCGGTCATCCGGCTCACCAGGTCGCGGGTCGGGGTGTCGCGCGCCGGCAGGTTCGCCGCCGTGGTCCGGCCGTCCTTGAGTACGGTGACCCGGTCGCCGATCTCGCGGATCTCCTCCAACCGGTGGGAGATGTAGATGACGGCGATGCCCTGCGCGGTCAGCTCGCGGATGATCCGGAACAGGTTGCCGACCTCGTCGTGGGCCAGCACCGCGCTCGGCTCGTCCATGATGATCAGTCGGGCCTCGTGCGACAGCGCCCGGGCCATGCTGACGATCTGCTTGCCCGCCGCCGGCAGGGACCTGACCATCCGCCCCGGCGGAATCTCACCGTGGCCGAGCCGGCTGAGGATCTGCCGGGTGTGCCGGGCCATCCGGCCGCGCCGGACGAACCCGAAGCGGCGGTACTCGTGCCCGAGGAAGGCGTTCTCCGCCACCGACAGGTCCTCGACCAGGTCAAGCTCCTGGTAGATCGTGGCGATGCCGGCCTTCATGGCCGCCTGCGGGTTGGCGAACGTGGTCGGCTCACCGCGCCACTCCACCAGCCCGGAATCCGGTTGGTGCACCCCGGCGAGCACCTTGATGAGGGTGGACTTGCCGGCGCCGTTCTGCCCGAGCAGGCAGTGCACCTCGCCGGCACGCACCTCCAGCTGCACGCCGTCGAGCGCGCGTACGCCAGGGAAGGTCTTGACCAGATCGGTGAGGCGCAGGACCACCTCGCCCGCGACGGTGTCGGCGGGAGCCTCGACCAGCGGCGCCTCGGCGACGGCCTCGGCCGACGCGGTGGCGGGGTCATCCTCGGGCAGGGCCACAGTCTCCTCCTCGCTCACGACGGAATCTCGAACAGCTCACTGTGCCGGCCTCTGTTCGCGACTGCGGGGCTCGCAAACCCGGCTCACTCCTCGCGCTCACGATGCCGGCCTCTGTTCGCGACTGCGGGGCTCGCAAACCCGGCTCACTCCTCGCGCTCACGATGCCGGCCGCTGTTCGCGACTGCGGGGCTCGCAAACCCGGCTCACTCCTCGCGCTCACGAGGCTTCCCCGAAGGCGACGTCGCTCGCGAGCACCGCCGCGCCGGTGACACCGGCCCGGCCGCCCAGCTCGGACAGGACGACGGGAAGGTTGCCGGTGGCCAGCGGCAGCGACCGGCGGTAGACCACGCTGCGGATCTCGGCGAGCAGGATGTGACCCAGCTGGGCCAGCCCGCCGCCGATCACGATCATCGACGGGTTGGTGAAGCTGACCAGGCCGGCGAGCACGCCGCCGACCCGCCGTCCGCCGTCGCGGATCAACTGGATGCAGGTCAGGTCGCCCTCGACGGCGCCCTCGGCGACGTCCAGGGCGGTCACCACACCACGCAGGGCCAATCGCTCGGCGAGCGCCGGCGACGTGCCACTGCGGGCGGCGGCCGCCGCGTCCTTGGCCAGCGCGGCGCCGCTGAACAGCGCCTCCAGGCAGCCGACGTTGCCGCACGAGCACATCGGACCGTGTGAGTCGACCTGGATGTGGCCGATGTCGCCGGCACAGCCGTCGGTGCCCCGGTAGACCTCGCCGGTGAGGTAGATGCCGCACCCGACGCCGGTGCCGATCTTCACGAAGAGGAAGTCGTCCACCGAGTGGGCGACACCGCCGTGCCGCTCGCCGATCGCCATGATGTTGACGTCGTTGTCGACGACCGCCGGGCAGCCGTGCTCCCGGCTGAGCAGTTCACGCACCGGGAACCGGTCCCAGCCCGGCATGATCGGCGGTGAGACCGGCACGCCGTCACGGAAGCTGACCGGGCCGGGTACGCCGATGCCCACCGCGTCCAGTCGCTCGTACGCGCCGTCGACCCGGGCCTTGTGCAGCAGCTCGTTGACCCGTTGCAGGGTCACCTTCGGGCCGTTGCGGATGTCCGCCGCCTCGGCGTAGTGGGCCACCGGTTCGAGGCGACCGTTGACCACCTCGACGTCCATCGAACTGGCGCCGAGGTCGACGGCGGCGAAGCGCAGCTTCGGGTTCAACTCGACGAGCGTCGAGCGACGCCCACCTCGGGACGCGGCGAGCCCCGCCTCGGCGACGTAACCCAACGCCACCAGGCGGTCCAGCTCGGCCAGCATGCGTGGACGCGGCATCTGGAGGCGGTCGCCCAGCTCGGCGCGGGACACGGCCCCCTCGTCGCGGAGCAACCGCAACAGTCGCACGTGCAGGGGGTCGACGGTACGCACCGGGGAGGCCCCCTCTTCATTGGCAGCGTTCACATCGACGCAATGCCGATGTGTTGTGTCCGACACAGTAAGAGCGTTCAGCGCCGCCTGTCCAGAGCTTCAACCGTTCCGAGACCAACTTTTGTCCGAAAGAACAAAAGCTACTAGTCGATCAAGGAAAGGATCACGGACGGCCTGCGACCCCTCGCCGCCAGTTTCATCGACAGACATGCAATCGCCCCGCCAGCCGATCCTCGGGTGGCGGGGCGATTGGCGCTCTGCTGGCCTGTGCTGGCCCGGCTCCTGGCGCTGGGCCGTCAGCGGCGGCCGGCGGAGTTGCGCTTCTTGCGGAGCTTGCGATCGTCGCGCAGCTCGACGTACGGCTCGTCGTCCACCGGGTGGCCGGCGGAGATCGCGCGACCGCGTTCCAACTCCGCGTCGAACTCCGCCCCCAGCAGGATCGCGATGTTGCTCAGCCACAACCAGACCAGGAAGATGATCACGCCGGCCAGCGTCCCGTACGTCTTGTCGTACGAACCGAAGTTGCTCACGTAGAAGGCGAACAGGCCGGAGATCACCAACCAGATCACCACGGCCAGCACCCCGCCCGGGCTGACCCAGCGGAAGCCGCCGTGCCGCGCGTTGGGCGAGGCCCAGTAGAGGATCGCGAACATCAGGCTGACCAGGACCAGCAGCACCGGCCACTTGGCGACGTCCCACACCGCCACCGCCGTCGAGCCGACCCCGATCACGTCACCGACCGATTCGGCCAGGCGGCCGGTGAAGACCACGATCACCGCGCTGGCCAGCAGCAGCACCCCGATCACCGCCGTCACGCCGAGCCGGATCGGCAGCGTCTTCCAGATCGGTCGCCCCTCCGGCACGTCGTAGATGGTGTTGGAGGCACGCATGAACGCGCCGATGTAACCGGAGGCCGACCAGAACGCGGCCAGCAGACCGACGATCGCGGCGATGCTGGCCAGGCCACCGTTGCGGCCCGCGGTGTCGATCGCGCCCTCGATGATCTTCTGGATGCTGTCGTTCGGCACCGCCTGGTTGACGGTGTCCTTGACGCCCTCCGTCGCGCTCTCGCCGAGCAGGCCGAGCAGGGAGATCAGCACCAGCACGCCGGGGAAGATGGACAGCACCCCGTAGTACGTCAGTGCCGCCGCCCAGTCGGTCAGGCTGTCGTCCTGGAACTCGGTGATCGTTCGGCGGAAGGCCGCCTTCCAGCCACTGCCGGGCAGGTCGGTGGGGCTGTCCGGGCCCGCGTCGGGGCCAACGGGCGTGGTGGCCCGATCGCGATCACGCTCGCGCTGGGCGGAAGACTCGTCCGAGGCCATCGCCCCTCCTCCTGGTCGGTGGTGTCACCTCCGGTCATGCCCCGTCGACGGGCGCGGATAACCCCTAGGTGTAGAGCAACCTGGCCATTCGCCGGGAAGCCACCAGCAGGCCGAGCACCACCATCGCCAGCAGGTAGAGCACGTCGAGCAGCCAGAGCCAGCCGCCGCTGCCCAGCGTGACCCCGCGGATCAGGTGCACCGAGCGGTACAGCGGGGTGATCTCGACGAGCCAGTGCAGCACCGTCGGATAGGCCTGCGCCGGCACGAAGGTGCCGGAGAAGAGGAAGAGGGTGAACTGCGCGGAGCCCATCAGGTCGAAATCCTGCCAGCTGCGCATCAGGGTGGCGATCGTCATGCCGAGCGCCCCGAACGCGAACCCGACCAGCACCGCGGCCGGGAGGGCGGTCAGCGCGCGGGCGACGCTGGTCAGATCCAGGGCGACCATCACCCCGAGGAACGCCGCCGAGTAGGCGCCGCCCCGCAGCATCGCCCAACCCAACTCGCCCACGGCGATCTCGAACGGCCGTACCGGGGTGGCGATCATCCCGTCGTACAGCTTCATGTACTTCATCTTGCCGAAGAAGTTGAAGGTGGTCTCCGCGAGCGCCCCGGTCATCGCCGAGGCGGCGAGCATCGCCGGGGCCACGAACTCGGCGTACGAGACCAGCCGCCCGTCGGGCAGCGGCAGGTCGCCGACGAGCGCTCCGACGCCCACCCCGATGGAGAGCAGGTAGAGCAGCGGCTCCACGAAGCCGGAGAGCAGCAGCAGCCAGTAGACCGACTTCAGCGCCGCGACGTTGCGCCCGAGCACCGACGCCGACCGCCGGGACGCGGCGGAGACGTCGACCAGCCGGGGCAGGATCAGCGTGACCACGACACCCTCTCTGCTCGCTCTTCGGGTTGCTGTTCAGACGACGAGCTTGCGGCGGAACGCGCGCACCGCCAGCAACCAGCCGGCGATCGCCCAAGCGGCCAGGTAGAGCAGGTGCCCGACGATCGACCACTGCGGGGCGACACCGAGCGTGGCCGCCCGGCACAGGTCCACGGCGTGCCACAACGGCGTCACGTACGCCAGCCAGCGCAGCGCGTCGGGCAACGACTCGACCGGGAAGAACACCCCGGCGAAGAGCGTCATCGGAATGACCGCGAACCGGAACAGCATCGCCAGCCAGTTGTCGCTCGACACCGACGCGGCGTACGCGAAGGTCGGCGCGGCGACGGCCAGCCCGAGCAACGCCACCACCGGCAGGGTGGCCACCGCCCACGGCGAGCGCAACGCCCCGAACACCCCGGTGACCAGCAGGAACGCCGCGATGGTGGTGAGCACCCGGAACAGCACGAAAGCCAGGTGCCCGGCCACGATGTCACCCACCCGCAGCGGCGAAGCGCCCTGCGCGAAGTAGGTCTTGACCCACTGGAAGTTGCTGAACACCGGCCAGGTGGAGTCGCCGACGGTCACCTGGAGCGCGGTCGAGGCGATCAGCCCGGGGACCAGCCAGTCGAGGTAACGCACCCCGCCGACGCCCTGGTCGATGTAGGCGCCGACGCCCAGCCCGAAGCCGAGCACGGTCAGCACCGGCAGCAGGAACGAGGAGAACACCCCGGCCCGCCAGGTGCGTCGCAGACCCACCAGGTAGTGCTCGAACACCGCGTACGCCGGCACCCAGGGGAACCGCGCCGATCCCGCCACACTCACCCGATCACCCCGCCCACCGCGTCGTCCACCACGACCTGTCTACCCCTGGGGTACGACAGACCGCCGGTCACCCTACGACGGGCCCGCCGACGTGTCGCCCGGGTTTCGCCGCGCGCCACTCGAGGCCCGCTCGTTGATCAACTCGGGTTTCAAGAAGTCGGGGTGTCAACGGCCGCGGGTCGGCCCGACTTCCTGAAAGTCGAGTCGATCAGCGGGGCGACCCGCACCCGAGACGGGTCGGTGCCGACGGCGTCGACCGGTATCGGGAACTCCCTCCGGCCAGCGTCCACCCGAGTTCGGCCGCGGAACCGATCGGAGCGACGACCGCCACCTACCGGCCGACGGGGTCGGACCCGACGAACGCCCGCCACGCGCCAGGCGTGAAGACGAGCACCGGGCCGCCCGGGTCCTTGGAGTCGCGAACGGCGACCACACCAGGAATGTTGTCGGCAACCTCCACACAGTTGCCGCCATCCGGGCCGCTACGGACGGTCTTGCGCCACCGGGCGCCGGTCAAATCCATGTCTCCGCTACTTCCGCCATCAGATCGAGGGACTGCCTGTGCGATAGTGCCTCACCGCGGATCGACTCCCACACCTCGACCATCTGCCGGATGTACTCGACTCGGTCGATCACCTGCCCATGGCGCTGTCCGGCGAGGTAAACGAGGTCCTCCCCCTGCGTCGAGGTAGCGATCACAAAGGGGCCCCCGAGCCCAACGTAAGCACCGGCAGCGGTTGGCACCACCTGAATTCGGACCCTGGGAAACGCCGAACCAAGCTTCACGAGGTGCTGAATTTGCTCGACCATCACTGCCGGCCCACCAACCGAGCGGCGCAGCACGTGCTCATCGATCACGGCTGTGAGCAGTGGGGGCCGGTCGCGGGTGAGCAGTCCCTGACGGTCCAGCCGGGTCGCCACCTGCTGCTCGACCTCGTCCGGCGCGAACAACCCGCCGCCGGTCAGTAGGGCGCGGGCGTACCCCTGGGTCTGCAACAGACCTGGCACACACAGCGGCTCGAACGAGCGCAGTGCGGTTGTCTCCTGCTCGATGGCGGCCCAGTCGCGGAACCACGGCACCACGGCCTCGCGGCTGATCCGCCGCTGGATGCGTTCGAACCGACCGTCAGCTGAGAACACGGCGTCACACCGGCGGGCGAAGTCGAGACTCGGCCGCCGCTCGGACGTCTCCACCTTGGCGACCAGCGCCCCGGAGTAGCTCAGCGCCTCGGCCAGCGCCGTCTGCGACATGCCACTGGCGGCCCGGGCCAGCCGCAGCTCCTCGGCGAAGTGCTCCAGCATGGACGAACTCTCCACGGACAACCCCCGTACATCCTCGTACCGTGCCGGGCCGGCCGCCGTACGCGCTGGTCGTCGGCGTGCGGAACCTCCCACCGTAGTCGGATCCTCAGCAGACTGTCACGCAGCGGAACCGCTCACGGGATCGGACGGCGGGCGGAACCAGGCCGGGAGCGCCCTGTGACCCCCCGATCCGGGGCGCTCCCACCCACCCGACGGAGGTTCCCTCGTGCCACTGACCCGGTCGACTCATGACGGTGGCGGGCACTGATGCCCCGGTACCGCCCGCACGTGGCGGCCCGGCCGTCCTGGCGCTGCCGGGTCTGCGGTGCGGCGTGGCCCTGCTCGCCGGCCCGTCTGGCGCTGCTCGGCGAGTACCGCGAGGACCGGATCAGCCTGCTCATCTACCTCGCCACTGTGCACCACGAGGCGGCCGGGGACCTCGCCGGCCAGGTCGACAACGACCGGCTGTGCGACCGGTTCCTCACCTGGGCCAGAGCCCGCTGAGCGGTGATCGTTGGCAGCTCAGCAGCGCGACACGCGGCAGCGGTTGCTGCTGAGCTGCCAACGATCCGAACGGGTCGACCTCGACGGCCGCCACCGGTCAGGCCGGTCGGTACGCGCGGACCAGCGCCTGCACGGCGTAACCGAGCAGCAGCACTCCCGCGCCGACGCCGACCACCAGACCGGCGGAGACCGCCGAGGCGAGGGCGATGCCGAGCCCGGCCGCCGCCACCAGGCACAGCGCCCCACCGAGCGGGCGAAGCAGCGGGTCGCGCAGCAGCGGCGCGAGTGGGAAGAAGTGCAGACCGACCACCAGGCAGACCAGCACCGGAACGTACTCGGACCAGTCGGCGGCGACCAGCACGGCGGCACCCAGCCCGGCGGCGGCGAACTCGGCGACGACGATGAGCAGGTACGGGCGGTCAGCTGCCCGGTCCCGGGCGCTGCCGGCCCCCCGGAGTCGGGCGGACAACACGCCGCCCAGCACGGCGGTGAGCAACGCGGCGATGCTTCCCACCACGAGCAGGGCGCGCAGCGGTTGCTCCGCCGCCGGCACACTGAACCAGACCATCGCGAAGAAGCCGAGGTAGAGGGCGGTGAGCCCGGCCTGACGTCGGTTGGCGGTCACCAGATCGGACATGAAGCTCCTTCGGGATACGGCATACCGCCGGTCACCTTACGGCGGCCCACTCCCCGCCCGTTCCTTGATCGACTCGGGTTTCCGGAAATCGGGCTGTCGGGCCCGCCGCGTCACCCCGACTTTCAGAAAGCCGAGTGGGTCTTCGCGGGTCCGCGTCGGTACGCCGGAGATGTCGCGGCCGAGCTGGCAGCGATCAGGGGTGGGCGGTCAGTCGACCAGGGTGCGGCCGGTCAGCCGTGGGTGCTCAGTCGACCAGGGTGCGGCCGATCAGATGCAGGAAGACATCCTCCAGGCCGCTGCGCCGGACCAGCACGTTCGCCGGCTGGAGCCCCAACGCGGCGACCTCGGCGACCGCCGTGTCACCGTCGGGCACGTAGAGCAGGACCCGGTCGGGCAACACCTCGACCCGCTCCCCCAGCCCGTCGAGCTTGCCGGCGAAGGGCTCCTGCGACTCGGCGGCGAAGCGCAGCTCGACCACCTCGCGGGTCGAGTGCTGCTCGATCAACGCCCGGGGCGAGCCCTCCGCGACGATCCGCCCGCCGTCCATCACCACCAACCGGTCACAGAGCTGCTCGGCCTCGTCCATGTAGTGCGTGGTGAGCACCAGCGTGACGCCCTGCTGCTTGAGCCGGAACAGCCGCTCCCACACCAGGTGCCGGGCCTGCGGGTCGAGCCCGGTCGTCGGCTCGTCGAGCAGCACGATCTCCGGGTCGTTGACCAGCGCGCGGGCGATGGTCAGTCGACGTTTCATGCCACCGGACAGCGGCTCGACCTTGCTGTCGGCCCGCTCGGTGAGCTGGACGAAGTCGAGCAGCTCGGCGGCCCGCTCCCGAGCCGTCCGGCGGGAGATGCCGAAGTAGCGGGCGTAGACGGTCAGGTTTTCCCGGACGGTCAGCTCGGGGTCGAGATTGTCCAGTTGCGGGCACACCCCGAGGCGCGCGCGGATCGCCGGCCCGTCAGCCACCGGGTCCATGTCGAGGATGCGCAGCTCGCCACCGCTGGGCGGGGAGATGCAGCCGACCATCCGCATGGTGGACGACTTGCCCGCGCCGTTGGGCCCGAGGAAGCCGAACGCCTCACCCGAGCGGACCTCGACATCGATGCCGGCCACGGCGGTGAAATCGCCGAACCGCTTCACCAGCCCACGAGCCTGAATCAGTGGTCGCCCCGAAGTCACCGCCCGACACTAACCGCCGGGTCCGACAGACCTCCACGCACATACGTCCGCATTGGCCGGTAGCGCCGGTGCCGGTGCCGGCGGTGGGGAAACGCCGATCGATGCCCCACCCGTCAGCTGATCGACGTGTATCGTCCCCCTGTGTCGCCCATCAGCTCGCCCGATGGTTCGTCGTCACCTACCCGACCAGCCAACTTGCCCGCCGACAAGAGCGCGGCGCGCCCCGGCGGCAGGCCACCCCGACCACGACCGGGAGCCGGGCCGGCGGAACCCGCCGAATCCGACGGCACCAGCCCGGCGACCAGACCCGACCAGACCGAGCCCGACGCAGGCAAGCCAGGCCAGGCCAGGCCCGACCCGAGCAAACCCGACCAGGCCAGGCCCGACCAGGCCGACCCTGATCCGGGCAAGCCCGACCAGGCCGGGCCGGACGTCGCCGAGCAGGCGACTCGGGACCTGGCCGCCCAGTTCGAGGACGAGAAGCCGGGCCGGGTGCTCTCCGGGCCGACCGGGCTGCTTCTCACCATCGCGGCGCTGGCGGTCGGCGCGCTCGCCCTGTGGCAGGTGTTCCAGCCCCTGTCGCAGGGCAGCAAGTATTACCTGATCATCTTCCTGGCCGGCGTCCTTCCGCTGGTCTTCCTCGCCTACCCGGCCGACCTGCGATTGCCGGCCCGCCTCCGCATCCGGCGGCGACCCGCGTCGACGCGGCCCACAGTGACCGACTGGGTGCTCGTCGCCCTGGCCGTCGCGGCCTGCCTCTACCCCATCGTGCCGATCCGGATCGGCGACGGTGGCGGCGGCTACAACGCGTTCCTCGACCGACAGGGTCTGCTGTCGCCGACGGATCTGGTGCTGGGCACCGTCCTGCTGCTCCTGCTGCTCGAAGCCTGTCGACGGACCACCGGTTGGATCCTGCCCGCCATCTGCCTGGTGTTCCTCGGCTACGGCTACTACGGCGGGTTGCTGCCGCAGTCCTGGCCGGTCGCGCACGCCGGGCTGGACTTCAGTCAACTGGTCGACGCGTTCTACAACTCCGACAGCGGCTTCTACGGCACACCACTCGACGTGGCCGCCTCGTACATCGTGCTGTTCACCATCTACGGCGCGGTGCTGGACCTGTCCGGGGCCGGGCGGTTCTTCGTCGACCTGTCGGCCGCGGCGTTCCGGCGCTCGCGTACCGCCGCCGGCCGGACCGCTGTCGCCTCCGGCTTCCTGCTCGGCACCGTCTCCGGCTCCGGGGCGGCGACGACGGTGAGCATCGGCGCGGTCACCTGGCCGCTGCTGCGCCGCGCCGGCTACCCACCGGAGCGGGCCGGCGGCATGCTGGCCGCGGCCGGTGTGGGCGCCATCCTCTCCCCGCCGACCCTGGGCGCGGCGGCGTTCATCATCGCCGAGTACCTGGGCGTCTCGTACCTTCAGGTGCTGGGCTGGGCAACAGTGCCGACGGTGCTCTACTACCTCGGCATCCTGCTCGCCGTGGAGATCGACGCCCGCCGCTCCGGCGTACGCCCGGTGGTGGTCGACGTCGGCTCGCCCTGGCGTCTGCTGGGCCGGTTCGGCTACCACTTCGCCTCGCTGATCGCCATCATCGTGTTCCTCGCGATGGGAATGTCCGCGACGAGGGCGGTCGTGTTCGCCACCGTTCTGGCCGTCGCGCTCTCCTTCCTGGACCGCACGCACCGGCTCACCCCGGGCAGGCTGGTGACAGCGCTCGTCACCGGCGTACGCGGCGTCCTCGCCGTCACCGCCGTCTGCGCCGCCGCCGGCATCATCACGGCGACCACCACGAAGACCGGCCTGGGGCCGCAGGCGGCGGCGCTGCTGATCGGCGGGGCGAAGGCGGCCACGTCGGATCCGACGCTGGTGCTGGTGCTCACCGCGCTGCTCGCCGCCCTCGCGCTCAGCCTGCTGGGCCTGGCCGTGCCGGTCACCGCGTCGTTCGTGATCGGTTGGGTGATCGTCGGCCCGGCGCTGCTCGACCTGGGCGTCACCGCGCCGGCTGCGGCGATGTTCGTCTTCTACTTCGCGGTGCTGTCCGAGGTGTCCCCACCGACCGCGCTCGCCGCGGTGGCCGCCGCCGCGGTCACCGGCGGCCGGCTGGTGCCCACCATGTGGCAGACCCTGCGGTACGCGTTGCCGGCGTACCTGACCCCGATCGCCTTCGTCATCACGCCGGCCGGGCTCGGTCTGCTCGGCATCGGTGGCGTCGGGCGCATCGCCTTCGCCGCCGTGGTCACCGCGCTCAGCGTGGCCGTGCTCGCCGTCGCCGCCGGTGGTTGGCTGCCCGGCGTGGGGCCGGTCGGCGCCCCGGAACGGCTGCTGGGCGTCCTCGCCGGCGTCACACTGCTCTGGCTCGAACCCGTTCCGGTCACCGTCGGCGCGACGCTGGCCGCCGTCGCGGCAGCGGGTGTGTTCCTGCGACACCGGTCCGCCGACCGACAACCGTCCGATCCTGTGGAGGAACAACTGTGAGACGAATCGACGTACGGCTCGCCGCGAGCCTGAGCGTGCTCGCCCTCGTCGCGGTCGGCGCCGCGGGGTGCGGAGGTCAGCAGGGCGGTGCGGCCACTGACGACGCGGCCAGTGAGGTCACCTGCGAGGTGACCAAGGAGACCCGCGTCGGCATCGCCACCGGCAACGCGACAGGCGTCTACTACGTGGTCGGCAACGCCCTGGCCGGGCAGTTGTCCGGGGCGACCGGTGGCAAGCTCACCGGCACCGCCGCCGAGACCGGCGCGTCGGTGCAGAACGTCGAGCAGCTCGTCGGCGGCCAGTACGACGTGGCGTTCTCGCTGTTCGACACGGCGGTCAACGCGGTCGAGGGCAAGGGCAGCTTCTCCGCGCCGCAGCCGGTGCAGGCGCTGGCCCGCATCTACGACAACTACACGCAGGTGGTGGTCCGCAACGACTCCGGGATCACCTCGGTGGCCGACATGCGGGGCAAGCGGATCTCCACCGGCTCGCCGAAGTCCGGCACCGAGGTGATCGCCAACCGGCTGTTGGAGGCCGCCGGCCTCGACCCGGCGAAGGACGTCCGAGCGCAGCGACTGGACCTGACCAAGACTGTCGAGGGAATCAAGGACGGCAGCGTCGACGGCTTCTTCTGGTCCGGCGGTCTGCCCACCGGAGGGCTCACCGACCTGTTCACCACGGCCGGCGACTCGGTGAAGTTCGTCGACCTCTCGCCGTTGCTGCCGAAGATGGCCGCGCTGAGCCCCGGCTACCAGGAAGGCACGATCGGGCGGGACGCGTACGGCACGGCCACCGACACCCCGACCATCGTCGTACCCAACGTGCTGTTGGTCCGCAAGGACCTGGACGCCAACGTCGCCTGCGCGATCACCCGGACGGTGTTCGACAAGCGCGACGCGCTGGCCCAGGCCAACCCGGCGGCCAAGGGGATCTCGCTGGAGAGGGCCCGCAGGACCCTGCCGGTGCCGCTGCACCGCGGCGCGGAGAAGGCGCTGAAGGACCTCGGCGCGAGCTGACCCGGCCGCTCAGACGTCGGCCGGCGCGGTGGCGGCGCGGGCCACGGCGACCAGCCGGTCGGTCTCGGCGAAAAGGGCCTCGTCGTCCGCCGCAGTGCCGGGGTCGAGTCGGACCGTCCAGGTCAGACCGTCGACCCCGGCCACGCGCCGGGCCGCGACCCGCGCCGCGCCGCCGGGCACCGGCTGGTGCTCGGTGTACGCGACCGAGCGGGTCACCCGGGCCCGCACCTGGTGCGGCAGCTCTCCCGGGTCGAGCAGCAGGTACGTCTCCGCCGGACCGTCGACGACCACCGTGTAGCCGTCCCGCTCGGCGACGGGCTCGGCGGGTGTGACGGTCAGCTCCCGGCCGGACCAGACCGCCTTGAGGATGGTGTGCCAGCCGAGCCGCTGCCCCCGACCGGGCAGCCACAACCCGAGGTTGGTGGCGACCACCACCCCGTCGCCCTCGCCGTTGCCGGCGGCCGCCCAGGCCAGCACCCGCTCGTCGGAGGTCAGCGGCGGCCGGTCGGCCGGCGGCAGCTTCGGCTTACGGCTGAACAGTCCCATCTAGAGGCCTCCCGCAGCCTGCTCGCGCAGCGCCCGGGCGTGCTGCTCCAGGGACAGCAGCTCACCGAAGGCGGCGAAGTACTCGTCCTTGTTGTTGACCGGGTTGATCCGTTGGATGCGTGACTTGAGGTCCCGGATCCGGCCGGTCACCGACCCGAACTGCACCCGGGCCATGGTGATCGACACGTAGCGCGGGTCCGGTTCGCCGTCGATCCGCAGCGGTTCGACGGCCAACTCACCGACCAGCGCCGCTGCCGCCAGGTCGTCGCAGGCGTCGCGGACCGACTCGATCCAGACCGCGCCGCCGGTCGCCGACGCGGCACCACCGGCCGCGGCGATGGCCGTACGCACCGCGACGTGCACCGGGTGGCGGTATTCGGTGGCCTCCACCGCGTCGAACATCGGCCCGGCCAGGACCGGCTGCTGGAGGGCGAGTTTGAGCGACTCCCGCTCGACCATCGACTGTGGGCTGTCCACTGCCGGCTCGGGGCGGGCCGAGGTGGGCCGGCCGGCGGGGGCGGCGTCGCGGGTGCCGGGCGACGCGGTGTTGCCGGCGGCGAGCACCGCCCGCTGCACCGGCTCGATCTCCATGCCGAGGTCCATGGCGAGCTTGCGCACGTACTCCGGGCGCTTCTCCCGGTCCTTGAGGCGGGCCACCAGCGGCGCGGCGTGCCGCATCGCCTCGACCCGGCCGTCCACGGTGTCCAGGTCGAAGCGACCGATCACGTGGCGCAGCGCGAAGTCGACGAGCGGTTCGCGGCGGGCGACCAGGTCCCGCACCGCCAGGTCGCCCTTGGCCAGCCGCAGATCGCACGGGTCCATGTTGTCCGGGCTGACCGCGATGAAGGTGCGCCCGACGAAACGCTGATCGTCCTCGAAGGCGCGCAGCGCGGCCTTCTGCCCGGCGGCGTCGCCGTCGAAGGTGAAGATGATCTCGCCGGCCACCTCGTCGCTGTCGAACAGGAGCCGCCGCAGCACCGAGATGTGGTCCGCGGCGAACGCGGTGCCGCAGGTCGCCACCGCCGTGGTCACCCCGGCCAGGTGACAGGCCATCACGTCGGTGTAACCCTCGACGATCACCGCCCGCCCCTGCTTGGCGATCTCCCGTTTGGCCTGGTCGATGCCGTAGAGCACGTGCGACTTCTTGTAGATCGGCGTCTCGGGGGTGTTCAGGTACTTCGGGCCGTCGTCGTCGTCGAAGAGCTTGCGCGCCCCGAAGCCGATCACGTCACCGGCGAGGTCGCGGATCGGCCAGAGCAGCCGGCGGCGGAACCGGTCGATCAGGGTGCCGGAGCGGGCCTCCCGGGACAACCCGGCGGTGACCAGCTCCTGGTGGGTGAAGCCCTGCTGGCGCAGGTGCTTGGTGAGCAGGTCCCACCCGTCCGGCGCGAACCCACAGCCGTAGCGCTCGGCGGCGGCCCGGTCGAAGCCCCGTCGGGCCAGGAACTCCCGGGCCGGCCGGGCCCCGGCGGTGCCGAGCTGCGCCCGGTAGAACTCGACGGCGGCGGCGTGCGCGGCGACCAGACGCTGCCGCTGACCCTGCTGCGGGCGGGGCCGCGGGGTGCCCTTGTCGTCCTCGACGTAGCGCAGTTGGATGCCGGCGCGGCCGGCCAGCCGCTCGACGGACTCCACGAAGCTGAGGTGGTCCGCGTCCATCAGGAACTTGATCGCGTCCCCGCCGGCCCCGCAGCCGAAGCAGTACCAGACGTTGCGGGCCGGAGACACGTTGAACGACGGACTCTTCTCGTCGTGGAACGGGCACAGGCCCTTGAGGTTGCCGCCGCCGGCGGACTTCAGGGTGACCGTCTCGGAGATCACATCCCCGATCGAGGTGCGTTCCCGGACCAGTGCGATGTCCTCGTCCCGGATCCGCCCAGCCATTCGCCACCCCCTCCCCGTACATCCTGCCCTGCCGGACCGACGACACGCCGGCCGGGGGACGCCGGTGTGGCGGCGGCCGCTGCCGGCTGGGCGGTTCCGACCCGCGAGCCGGGTCCGCGCGGGGACCATGACCAGATGCGCCGGGTACGGACCCAAGCCCTCCGCCTGCCGAGATGGCTGGCCGGTCTGGTCGGGCTACCCGACCAGACCCCGGGTGCGGACGAGGCCGGGCATCGGCACGCCACCTGGTTGGAACTCTTCCTCGACCTCATCTTCGTGTACGCGCTGGCGGCGGTGGTGGCCCGGCTGGGCGACGAACCGAGCCCGTCGCCGAGGGCGGTGCTGGCCGTGATCGGGCTCTTCGTGGTGGTCCAGTGGGCCTGGATGGGGCAGGTCTACTACGACACCCGCTTCGACCCGGACGACGCGCTGCACCGGGTGCTGGTGCTCGTCGCGTTGGTCGGCGCGGGCGCGATGACCCTCGGCGTCGACGAGGTGCCGGAGAGCGTGCTCCTGCCGGTCGGGTACCTGATCGTGCGGGGCGTGCTGCTCCTGCTGTACCTGCGCGCCCGTCCCACCAGCCCGATGGCCCGGATGGTCACGACGGTCTATCTGATCGGTTTCGGGTCGGGCTGGACGCTCTGGCTGGTGTCGCTGGCCGCGCCCATCGAGCTGCGCCCGGTGCTGTGGATCGTCGCGATGGTGATCGAGCTGGCCACCCCCTGGGTCGGGGTGCGCTGGCTCAACCGCTGGCCGGTGGACAACCGGCACCTGCCGGAACGGATCGGCCAGTTCACCATCATCGTGCTGGGTAGCGCGCTGGCCAGCCTGCTCTTCGCCGTGCCGGACCACCCCCCGCCACACATGATCCTCACCGCCGCGTTGGCCTTTCTGATCCCGGCGGCGGTCTGGTGGGTCTACACCACCTTCGTCACCACCCGCCTGACCCAGCGCCGACTGCGCGGCGGGCAGGCGTACAGCTACCTGCACATTCCGCTCGGCGGTGCGCTGCTGCTGCTCGGCTGGGCGCTCGGGCAGGTCGTCCGGCTGGTCGACGACAACGCCAACCGACTGCCGCTGGAGCTGCGGCTGCTGCTGGGTGCCGCGATGGTGATCTGGACGGTCTGCGGGCTCGCCCTGTACTGGCTGTGGACCCGACCGAGCGCCGCCCGGTTGGCGATCGCCGCCTACGGGGTGGTCTCGGTCGGCGTGATCACCACGACGGTGCACCAGCCGAGGCTGATGCTGTCGCTGCTCTCCCTGGCGGTCGTCGGGTACGCCGTACTGCTCAGCCGGCGCCTCGCCCGCGCCGGTCAGGAGCTGAACACGCCCGAGGGATGACCGGCGCGTCAGGCCGCCGCGGCCGGCGCCGGGACCGCTGCCTCCTCGGCCGCCACCTGCTGGTTCCAGGCGGCCTTGGTGGAGCGCCAGCCCTCGTCGTCCATACCGCGCCGCCAGTAGCCGGAAATGGAGAGCCGGTCCAGGGGTACGCCCCGCTCGCCGCGCAGCAGCCGGCGCAGCTCCCGGACGAAGGCCGCCTCGCCGTGCACGAACGCGTGCACCTGGCCGGCCGGGAACTCCAACGCCCGCACCGCCGCGACCAGCGCCTCGCCCACCGGGCGTGCGCCGCGATGCAGCCAGGTCAGCTCGACCGCCCCCGGGCTGAGCAGCTTCTGCTCCTCCGCCGGGTCGGAGATCTCCACGAAGACATGGGCCCGCGCGCCCAGCGGCAGGCGCTCGCACGCGGCGGCGATCGCCGGCAGGGCGCTCTCGTCACCGACCAGCAGATGCCAGTCCGCGTCCGGGTCCGGGGCGTACGCGCCGCCCGGCCCGAGGAAGTGCACCGGGTCGCCGGGGCGCAGCGCGGCGGCCCACGGGCCGGCCAACCCCTCGTCGCCGTGGTAGACCACGTCCACGGTCAGCTCCCCGGCCAGCGGATCCCAGCGCCGCACCGTGTACGCGCGCAGCCGGGGCCACTGCTCCCGGGGCATGTCCCGGCGGATCGCGGCGAGGTCGAACGGCTGCGGGTACGCCACCCCCGGCTGCGGGAACACCACCTTGATGTAGTGGTCGGTGAACTCGCCCACCGGCAGGCCGACCAGTTCGTCCCCACCGAGGACGAGCCGGATCAGGTGCGGGGTGGGCCGCTCGGTGCGCAGCACCCGGGCCGAGGTGACGTTCCTGGGGCGTTCCGTCATGTCAGTTAGGTTAGCCTAAGTTCGCTGGTGGCCGGTCGGGGGTGCACCAGTACCGACCAGGCGGGTGTGCCAGGTCACCGCCGCCGGGTCGGTGAGCGACGCCACCTGGTCGATCACCACCCGCAGTCGGGCCGCGTCGTCCGGGGCGGCCCGCCACAGCGGGGCGAAGATCGGGTCGAGCCCTTCCGGGGCGTGCCGGACCAACGCGGCGACCAGTTCGGCCAGCATCGTCCGCTGCCGCTCATAGCGGCCCCGGAAGCCACGGCGACGCATCACGTACCGCAGCGCGATGCCCTTGAGCAGCGCGCACTGCGCCCGGACCAGTCGGGGCACCACCAGGTCGGCACCGTAACGGCGGTGCGGGCCCGGACCGAAGCGCTCCTCGGTGGCAGCCACCGCCGCGGACACGAACAGCCCGGTCACCCCGCTGGTGGTCGCCTTCAACGCCACCTGCGCCCGGTGGCTGCCGTCGTACCCGGCGAGCGGAGCGAGCAACGGGCCAGCCAGCAGATCGACAAGGACCTCGGCCAGGTCCGACGCGGACTCCCCGGAATAGGCGGCGGCCACGTCCGCGCAGAGCGCCGCCCGCTCGTCGGCGTCGGTCAACAGCGGACGCAACGTGACGTATCCACCGTGGATGCCGTCCTCCACGTCGTGCACCGAGTACGCCACATCGTCGGCCCAGTCCATCACCTGGGCCTCCAGGCAGCGCCGCTCACCCGGCGCACCGGCCCGGATCCAGTCGAAGACGGCGGCGTCGTCCGCGTACACCCCGAACTTGCGCTCGCCCGGCCGGCGCGGCCAGGGGTACTTGCCGATCGCGTCGAGCGACGCCCGGGTCAGGTTCAGCCCCGCGGACGAGCCGTCCGGGGCGAGCACCTTCGCCTCCAGGCGGGTCAACACCCGCAGGGTCTGCGCGTTGCCCTCGAACCCGCCGCACGGCGTGGCGAGCAGGTCCAGCGCCGCCTCGCCGTTGTGCCCGAACGGCGGGTGCCCGAGATCGTGCGCCAACCCCGCCACGTCCACCACATCCGGGTCGCAGCCCAACCGGGCACCCATCTCCCGCGCGATCTGGGCCACCTCCAGCGAGTGCGTCAGCCGCGTACGCAGGAAGTCGTCAGTGCCGGCGGTGTGCACCTGGGTCTTGGTGGCCAGCCGGCGAAACGCCGCCGAGTGCAGCACCCGGGCCCGGTCGCGCTCGTACGGCGACCGGCGGTGCCCAGTGTCCTTGGGCGGCTCCTCGACCAACCGCGCGTCCGCCGCGTCACCCCTTCCGCGCATCAATTCGCTGCAGTTCGCGACTGCGGGGCTCGCAAGACCGGCTCACTCCTCGCGCTCACGGGGTTTCCGCAACTCGCGACTGCGGGGCTCGCAAGACCGGCTCACTCCTCGCGCTCACGGGGTTTCCGCAACTCGCGACTGCGGGGCTCGCAAGACCGGCTCACTCCTCGCGCTCACGGAGCACGCAGAACTCGTTGCCCTCCGGGTCGGCCAGCACCGTCCACTCGACGTCGCCCTGACCGATGTCGACGTGCCGGGCGCCCATGTCGACCAGCCGCTCGACCTCGGCTTCCTGGTCGGCGGGGCGCAGGTCGAGGTGCAGGCGGTTCTTGCGCTCCTTGCCCTCGGCGACCGGCACGAAGACCAGGCCGGGCAGGCGGTCGGCGGACTGGCGGATCTCCACCTCGTCGGGCTTCTCGGTGACCACCTGATAGCCGAGCGCCTCGGCCCACCAGCGGGCCAGCCGGGCGGGATCGCGGGCGTCGACAGTCAGGCTCTCCCAGACACTGGTCATGCAGTCACCTCTTCCCGTTCGACGCGGCGCCCAATCGGCCGTGTGCGAGGGAGCCAAGATTACGCCCGCCACCACCGCGCGAAGCACCCGCGACGCATCGACGGAAGGCACACAACCACCGATTGGCCCCCAGTTGCCAACCGATCGCCGAGGGTTACGGGCTCGCGGTCGGAAGTGGCTACCGGTAGCGTTCCCAGCGCGGAACGTGACCAGGCGACTGACACGCAGAGCCAACCGATGAGGGGTGACGCTCGTGGACGCAGACACGGTGATGGGTTCGGAGCTACGCGGGCTACGCCACCGCCGCCCCGACATCGCCGGGGCGGTGCTCGCCGGCACCGACGGGCTGCTCATCTCCAGCGACCTGCCCCGCACCGACGCCACCCATCTGGCCGCGCTCGCCGCCGCGAGTTTCGGGCTCGGTCACCGGGTGGCCGACACCGTCGGGCACTGTGAGTTCCGGGAGTCGGTGGTCTGCACCACCACCGGTTGCGTGGTGACCTACCCGGCCGGGCGCAGCGCCCTGCTGACAGTCGTCACCGGGTCGACCGTCGGGGACCTGGAGGCGTTGCACGAGGAGGCGCGGGCGGTGGCCCGTCGGGCGGGATCGTTCCTGGACGTCCGTGGCACGGGCATCGGCGCCACCTCCGTGCCGGACGCGCACGCCCCGCTGGCCACGCGTACCCCGATGGCGACCCTGCCGGCGCAGTTGCGCCGCTCGTCCCGACCCACCTGGCGTCGCCCGCCGATCTGAGCGTCGACGGCGGCCCGGACGTCCGGGCCGCCGTCGACGTGCGTCAGCGGCTGTCCGACCCGCCGCTCTCCACGACCGCCCGACCGGCCTCCAGCCGCGCCACCGGCACCCGGAACGGTGAGCAGGACACGTAGTCCAGGCCGACCTCGTGGAAGAAGTGCACCGAGTCGGGGTCACCGCCGTGCTCACCGCAGATGCCGAGCTTCAGGCCGGGCCGGGCGGCGCGCCCCTCCTCGGCGGCGATCCGCACCAGCCGGCCGACGCCGTCGCGGTCGATCGACTCGAACGGCGAGATGCCGAAGATGCCCAGCTCCAGGTAGCGCCAGAAGAACGCGCCCTCGACGTCGTCGCGGGAGAAACCCCAGCCCATCTGGGTCAGGTCGTTGGTGCCGAAGGAGAAGAACTCGGCGGCCTCGGCGATCTGCCCGGCGGTCAGCGCCGCCCGGGGCACCTCGATCATGGTGCCGATCAGCACCTCGACCCCGCTGTCCCCGACCACCTCCGCGATGATCTTCTCGGCCTCGGCGCGGACCGTCTCCAGCTCCTGCACGGCCCCGACCAGCGGCACCATGATCTCCGGCTTGGCGACCCGACCCTGGCGGGCGCAGGTGACGGCCGCCTCGGCGATGGCCCGCACCTGCATCGCGAACAGGCCGGGGATGACCAGGCCGAGGCGGACGCCGCGCAGCCCGAGCATCGGGTTCTCCTCGTGCATCCGCCGGACGGCGGCAAGCAGCGCCTCCTCCTTGGCGACGTCCTCGCCGCGTTCCTGGGCGACCGCCACGTTGACCGCGAGCTGCTCCAACGGCGGCAGGAACTCGTGCAGCGGCGGGTCGATGAGCCGGACGGTGACCGGCAGACCGTCCATCTCGCGGAAGATCTCCTCGAAGTCGGCCCGCTGCAACGGCAGCAACGCGGCCAGGGCCGCCTCCCGCTCATCTGCGCCGCGCGCCAGGATCAGCCGCTCGACCAGCTCCCGCCGGTCACCGAGGAACATGTGCTCGGTGCGGCACAACCCGATGCCCTCCGCACCGAAGCGCCGGGCCCGGGCCGCGTCCGCGCCGGTGTCGGCGTTCGTGCGGACCGCGAGCCGCCGCTTGCCGTCGGCGTGCGTCATGATCCGGTGTACGGCCCGGACAAGCGCGTTGTCGATGTGCTCGGGGTCGAGGCTGCCCTCGAAGTACTGCACCACCTCGGAGGGCATGACCGGCACCTCACCGAGGTAGACCTTGCCGGTGGTGCCGTCGATGGACACCACGTCGCCCTCGTTGACGGTCTGCCCGGCCACCGTGAACCGCTTCGCCGGGACGTTCACGTCGATCTCGTCGGCACCGGAGACGCAGGTCTTGCCCATCCCCCGGGCCACCACCGCGGCGTGGCTGGTCTTGCCGCCGCGCGAGGTGAGGATTCCCTTGGCGGCGATCATGCCGTTCAGGTCGTCCGGGTTGGTCTCCCGGCGGACCAGGATCACCGACTTGCCCTCGGCGGCCATCTCGACGGCCCGCGCGGAGGTGAAGACCACGGTGCCGGACGCCGCGCCGGGCGAGGCGCCGATGCCCTTGGCGACCGGCTGGAAGTCGTGGTCGAGCTGGAAGCGGGGGAACATCAGCTGGGCCAGCTGCGCCCCGTTGACCCGGTGCAACGCCTCGTCCAGGTCGATCAGGCCCTCGTCGACGAGCTGCCCCGCGATGACGAACGCGGCGGCGGCGGTGCGCTTGCCGACCCGGGTCTGCAACATCCACAGCTTGCCGCGCTCGATGGTGAACTCGATGTCGCAGAGGTCCTTGTAGTGCTCCTCCAGCCGGGCCATGATGCCGAGCAGCTCGTCGTAGGAGGACTTGTCGAGCTGCTCCAACTCCTGCAACGGCACGGTGTTGCGGATGCCGGCGACCACGTCCTCACCCTGGGCGTTGGCCAGGTAGTCGCCGTAGATGCCCTGCGCGCCGCTGGCCGGGTCACGGGTGAACGCGACGCCGGTGCCGGAGTCCGGCCCGAGGTTGCCGAAGACCATGCTGACCACGTTGACAGCGGTGCCGAGGTCGGCCGGGATCCGCTCCTGGCGGCGGTAGAGCACCGCGCGCTCGGCGTTCCACGACTCGAAGACCGCCCGGATGGCCAGGTCGAGCTGCTCGCGTGGCTGCTGCGGGAACTCCCGCCCGGTGTGCTTCACAAAGATCTTCTTGTACGCGTCGACCAGCCCGCGCAGGTCGTCGGCGTCCAGATCCAGGTCGTTGTGGGTGCCCTTGGCGTGTTTGACGTCGTCGAGCGCGTGCTCGAACTCCTCGCCCGGCACCTCGCACACGGTCTTGCCGAACATCTGGATGAGACGGCGGTAGGAGTCCCAGGCGAACCTGTCGTTCTGTCCGGCCTGGGCGGAGAGTCCCACCACGCTCTGGTCGTTGAGGCCGACGTTGAGGACGGTCTCCATCATGCCGGGCATGGAGAACTTGGCACCGGAGCGGACGGACACCAGCAGAGGGTCCTGCGGGTCGCCGAGGCGCTTGCCCATCGCGCGCTCCAGCGCTTCCAGGTGCGCCTCGATCTGACCGGCGAGCCCGTCCGGCTCCCGGCCCGTCGCCAGGTACGCCTGGCACGCCTCGGTGGTGATGGTGAATCCGGGCGGGACGGGCAGACCCAGGTTGGTCATCTCGGCGAGGTTCGCCCCCTTGCCGCCGAGCAGGTCCTTGAGGTCCTTGTTGCCTTCGGAGAAGTCGTAGACGTACTTGTGATCGACGGTCTCTTGCGCTGCCACCAGAGCCTCCACAACACACGCGCCGGGATTGACACTTAACGAAGGTTCAGTTTCTTCTTCCCCGGGACGGACCGCCGGTAATCCCGGGGTCAACGTCGGTCGGTGGGCGAAGGTTAAGCGACCATCGAGTGACCTGGGACCGTTCGGTGACAATTGGCACAGCCATCACGACTATCCGTGTTCGTACCGGTTTTTGGGAACGCTTCCATGCGCACCATCACGCATCCCGGCCGAGCGTCGTACGCTTGACGCCACGCCAGCCGGTGAACCTCACTTTTGCCATAACGGACGCGAATACACCCCCCGGAGTCGCCGCCGTGTCGACCATCCCCTCCTCCGCCCCCAGCGCCGTCCCCGCCACCGACGCGGTGCCGCTGCCGACGCGGGAACCTGACGCGGCCACGCTGGCCCAGGCCGACGCGGCCACACTGGCCCAGGCCGACGCGGCCACACTGGCCCAGGCCGACGCGGCCACACTGGCCCAAGCCGCCGAGCGGGCGGCGGGCGACCTGCTCGCCCCGCCGGCCCGACACCGGCTGGCCGACGTCGTCCCCGCCCCGCAGCAGGTCCAGCCGGACCCGACCGGGGACTGGGTGCTGCCGGCCGAAGCGGTCATCGTGGCCACCGCCGACCCCGCCGCGCTGGCGGTCGCCGAGCAACTCGCCCACCTCCTGCGTCCGGCCACCGGCTACCCGCTGCCGGTCACCGACGCCACCACGCCGGAGCCCGCGGGTGGCATCGCGCTGGTGCTGGACGACACCGTCGACCTCGGCGCGGAGGGTTACCGGCTCGACATCACCACCGACGGGGTACGCGTCACCGCCAGCACCGCCGCCGGCCTCTTCTACGGCGTACAGACGCTGCGCCAACTGCTACCGGCGGCGATCGAGAGCCGCGACCCGGTCACCGAACGGTGGGCGCTGCCCGGCGGGACGATCACCGACGCACCCCGGTTCCCCTACCGGGGCGCGATGCTCGACGTCGCACGACACTTCTTCGCCGTCGAGGACGTGCTGCGGGTGGTCGACCACCTGGCCCGCTACAAGCTCAACCATCTCCACCTGCACCTCACCGACGACCAGGGGTGGCGCATCGCCGTCGACTCCTGGCCGAAGCTGACCACCCTCGGCGGGACCACCGAGGTCGGCGGCGGCCCCGGCGGGCACTACACGAAGGCCGACTACACGCGGATCGTCACCTACGCGGCCGACCGCCACATCACCGTCGTCCCGGAGATCGACCTGCCGGGGCACACCAACGCGGCGCTGGTCGCGTACCCCGAGCTGGCACCCGACAAGATCGCGCCGCCGCCGTACACCGGCACCGAGGTCGGTTTCAGCTACGTCGACCCTGCCGACGAGCGGACGTACGACTTCGTCGCCGACGTCCTGGGCGAGCTGGCCGCGCTCACCCCCGGCCCCTGGTTGCACGTCGGCGGCGACGAGGCGTTCAAGGTCAAGGGCGAGGTCTACACCGGTTTCGTCGAGCGGGTCCAGCGCATCGTGGCCGGCCTCGGCAAGACCGTCGTCGGCTGGCACCAGCTCGCACCGGCCGCCCACCTCGACGGGCGGGTCCTGCAGTGGTGGGGCACGAACGGCGAAGACCCCACCACCGCCGAGGCCGTACGTCGTGGCGCTCAGCTGATCATCTCCCCCGGCAACCACGCTTACCTGGACATGAAGTACGCCCCGGACACCCCGATCGGGCACGACTGGGCCGGACTCATCGACGTGCGAAAGGCGTACGACTGGGATCCCGGCACGCACGTTGCCGACGTACCCACCGAGGCGGTACTCGGGGTGGAGGCCCCGCTCTGGACCGAATCGGTCACCTCGCTGGCCGACATCGAACTCCTGCTGCTGCCCCGGCTCCCCGCCATCGCCGAGCTGGGCTGGTCGCCCCGGGCGACCCACGACTGGAACGGCTTCCGCGACCGCCTGGCGGGCCACGGCCCACGCTGGGAGACCGCCGGCATCACCTTCCACCGCGCGCCCGAAATCCCCTGGTCCACCACACCGGCCATCCCGACACAGCGCAACGTCCCCCAAACGGACACCACCAAGCCCTGACCTCCGCCCCGACCCAGTCCGCCCCGGCGCGGCCCTCTAGGCGCGGCCGCCAAGGCGCGGTCGACCCAGGCACGGCCCGTCGGGGGCACGGCCCGGCCCGGCCCGGCCCGGCCCGGTCGACCCAGGCGCGGTCCGCCCGGGCAACACGGCCCGCCCAGGCACGCCCCCAGGCACGGTCCACCCAAGCACGGCCTGCCCGGGCACGGCCCGCCCAAGCACGGTCCCCAGCCACGGGCCGCCCAGGCACGCCCACACGACCCGCCCTGCCCGGATCGTCCTGCCCGGACCGCCCCGGCCCGGACCGGCCCGGTCCGCCCCCAGGCGGCACGAACGGCGCAGACGGGCGTGATCCACTCGGGTTTCATGAAGTCGGGGCATCCTGGGCTCCGGGACAGCGCGGTTTTCAGGAACCCGAGTCGATCACGCCGCCTCGGCCGTCGTGTCGGGTTGGACCGATGGTCAGGGTGTCCGGTTTGGGGGCGAGTGTCGGGTGGTCGGGGCCACCCCGACGGCGGAATCGCCGACTGGGCCGGGTCGTTATACCTGGCAGACCACCGCACCCCCGCCAGCCGGTGGAGCAGCCGCCGGGAACACCCGCCAGGCCGCCCCGGTTACACCCCCCGCACGGCCAAGCACCACCGGCCAGCCCCGGGCACGCCGAACCAGCCAGCCCCCGAGCACCACAACAGGGCCGGCGGGCCGGCGGAATGACCCGCCACCGCCAACCGTTACACCCTGTCCCGACGCCGACCCCAGCGGGTCGCCGGGCACCCCGCGAACGTCCCCGCACGGCCACACCCCCGCACGGGCACACCCCCGGTTGAGTGCCTGTGCTATCTCCCCCGATGCAGAGGAGCACGCCATCATGCGTACCGATCTGATCCGTAAGACCGCCCTGACCGCCGCCGGCCTCGCCTTCACCGGCGGCGCCATCGCCGGCCCCGTCACCACCGCTTTCGCCGCCCCGAACACCAGCAAGCCGGCGTCGCAGACCCAGACCGACCGCCAGCCCGCCGGTGAGCGTCAGCTGGGTGTGCGCTACGAGGCCCAGCCGAACTTCTACTACTGCGGCCCCGCCGCCGCCCGTAACGCCCTGTCCGTACAGGGCAAGGACATCAGCGTGGACGCCATGGCCAAGGAGATGGGCACCACCGAGGCCGGCACCAACTCCATCAACGACATCACCCCCGTGCTGAACAAGGAAACCGGTAAGAACGACGCCTACCGCTCGGTGGAGATCAGCACGCCCGCCGCGGATGACAAGCAGACCGACCAGCTACGCGCCGACATCGTCCGCACCGTCGACGACGGCCGGGCCGTAGTCGCCAACATCGCCGGCACCACCACCGACACCGACGGTGGTATCCACTCCTTCGAGGGCGGGCACTACATCAGCGTCGTCGGCTACCGCGACAACGGCAACACCGTCAAGATCGCCGACTCCGCCAACCCGAACACCG